>CAZHAX010000005.1:0-144175 GCA_964530325.1 uncultured Anaerolineales bacterium
ATGCGTCTCGCTGAGGCTATTCTGGAAGCATAAAGCTAGCATGGGGAATTGGAAGCATATAGTTGGCATGAACGCAACTTTGTGCTTCCAGTCACACAGACAACGCCCGCGGTGAGAAGAAGGCGCGCCCGGCGGGACTTGAACCCACAACATTCGGCTTCGTAGGCCGCTCCTCTATCCAGTTGAGGTACGGGCGCGCGCGACGGTCATGATAACGCACGGGAACCGCTTGTCAAGTAGGCGCGACGTATGCGTCGCCCCTACTCTGCCTCCTCCTTCTTGGCGGCCGGCTTCTTCTTCGCCGCCGCCTTCCTGGGCTTCGCCGCTGCCTTCTTGCTCGGTTCCTTCTTGACCGGCGCCTTCTCGGAGGCCTCGCCCTTGGGCTTGTCCTTCGGCTCCTCCGCCTTGCCCACCCGCTCTCGGGCCTTCGCCAGGACCATGGCCAGGTGGTCCGCCGCTTCCTCCGACCCGTCCTCGCGGATGTCCTGCTCCGCCTGCTCCAGGAACCCGACGAACTCCGGCGTGACCAGCCGCTGGTTCTTCTCCAGCAGCTTGACCACGTCCTCCTCCTCCGCCGCCACCAGCCGGTTGAACAGCCGCACCGCCGGCGGCAGGGTCTGCTCCAGCAGCCCCAACGCCAAGGCCCAGATCGCCTGCAGCGCCTGGAGAGCCTTCTCGTCACCGCCGGTACGGGCCTCCTCCATGTTCGCCGCCACTACCTGGAAGAAGGCGTCGTCCAGCTCTGCTATGCGGCGCCGGGCCAGCTCCGCCGGATCGTCGCTCAGCATCAGGTCCCGCAGCAGTGCTGCCCGCTGCTGCAGCAGCGCCCGCGTCTCACTCTCGATCTGATCGCGTATGTGCAGCACCTCGCTGCGCAGCTCGGTCAGCCGCTTCTTCTCCTTCTCGTCCGCCGCCGAATCGATGCGGGAGGTCAGCACACTGAAGAAGGCGTAGTCGACGAGCGGCAGGCCGAAGGAGACGAGCACGCTGCGAGCCGCCTCGTCGGGCGCCTCGATCAGCAGCTCGAGCAGCTTCTCGCCCTTCGGCTCCTGGCGCAGCTGCTCCACCATCTCCGCCCGCCTCGCCGCCGCCTGCCCCTCAGTGCTCAGCTGGAGCACCCGCTCCTGGATCTGCAGCAGCCGGTCCAGCTCCTCCCGGCGGCCGTTCGCCCGGGCCACCTCCATGCTCATGGCCAGCATGCGGAGGAAGATCGGATCGATCCCCTCGTCGTTCTCCTTGATCAGCCTGTCCAGCGCCTCGGCGTCCTCTTCGTCCGCCATCTTCTGTAGGAGCTCGGCCTTCTCCCTCTGGTCGGCGATTACCTCCTCGGTGATTCCCTCCGCCTCCAACACCCTCTTGATCAGGTTGTCCAGCGTCAGGAACTCCTGCGGCTGCAGCAGGTAACCCTTTCGCTCAGCCGGTGGGAGGCTGTCCATCGCCGTCTTGGTCAGCTGGCCGATCGCTTTCTGGCGGGCGGCCTCGTCCTGTCCGGCGGCCATCGGGGCGTAGATCAGAGCCAGCTCCTTGTCCGGATCGTGGTACAGAAACGGCAGCTGCAGCATGACCCGGCTGCCGCACTGGGGACAGGTGGCCAGGTTCACGGCGCCGTTCATCACCCGGGCCTTCGCGCTGGGATCTTTCTTGACGTCGACCACAGACTCCACCCGGGCCTGGAACTGCCCCTGGCACCTGGGGCAGGTTACTCCGGCGACCATTCGTGTTGCCATTGATACTCCTATCTAGTCTAGATTGCCCTCACGGGGCAGCGCGAAGGAGAAAGCCGCCCCCTCGCCGGGCCTGCTCTCCAGCCTCATGCTGCCGCCGTGCGCTTCGACGATAGCCTTCGCCAGGTACAACCCCAGGCCGGCGCCCGGGGTGCGGCGGCGGCGCTCCCGAGCACCGCGGTAGAAGCGCTCGAATACCCTTGTCTGCTCCTCGATGGGGATGCCCTCCCCCGTGTCCGAAACGGTGACCACCAGCGCGGAGGGCTTCGCCTGGCCGCTGATCTCGATGCGCCCGCCCTGCGGGGTGTACTTGATGGCGTTGCTGACCAGGTTGTTCAGCACCTGCTCCAGACGCACCTGGTCGCCCTGCACGAGCGGAAAGCCGTCCGGAAACCGCACGACTATCTCGTGTTTGTCGGTCTGGGTGCGGAAGCGGTCCGCCACGCGCGCTGCCAAAGCGTCCAGCGCTACATCGCTCATCTCCAAGGGCAGGGCCCCAGCCTCCAGCCGGGAGGCGTCGAGCAGGTTGTCGATCAGAGCGTTGAGCCGATCCGCCTCCTCGACGATGACCGTCAGCCCATCCGTCGCCGTCTCCGGGTCCCAGCAGGCGTCTTGCCGCATCAGCGTGTCCGCGTAGCCTTTGATCAGAGCGACCGGCGTCTTCAGCTCATGGGAGATCACGGAGATGAAGGTGCTCTTGATCTCGTCCGCCTCGCGGAAGCGGGTGATATCACGCACGTTGCCAATGATGTTCACCAGCCGGCCTCGACTGTCGAAGAGTGGGGCATAGGTGATGCCCACGCTCACAGAGCCGCCGCCGTGCCGGCGCAGATCGCCCTCTACGTATAGCGGTTGGGCCGAAGGCAGTGGCCAGCCGCCCGCCACCGCGCCGGCCAGGTCGATTTCCGTATCGACCTTAGCCCACTGGATCACCTCGTCGTGGTGGCGACCGATGGCCTCCGCTGCTTCCCACCCGCTCATACGAGCCAGGGCCCGGTTGAAGACCGTGACCCGCTGCGCTGGGTCGACGATCAGCACGCCGTCGGCGCTGTACTCCAGGATCGACTCCACCCGCCGCTTCTCCTGCGAAAGGCGCTCGTACAGCTGGGCGTTGTGGACGGCGATCGCGGCCTGGTCGGCGAAGCTGGCCAGGATCTGCCGCTCGTTGGCGGTGAAATCGGTCCCGTAGGCGCGGAAGACGTAGAGCACGCCGATCAGATCGCGGCCGATCGCCATCGGCAGCGCTACGACCTGCTGCAGGCGCAGCCCCAGGTCGTCCACGATCTTGCTCAACTTCGCCCTCAGCCTGGGGATGCGGAAGCGAACCCTGTCCGCGTCGTCCGGAATGTCCTGCAGCAGCGGCTCGAAGTGGGATACCAGGCGGGCCGGCACGCCGTAGCTGGCCCGGATCTCGAAGCCCGCTCTGGCGCTGCCCAGGGCGATCAGCCCTGCCTGGCCGCTGAGCATCTTGGCGGCGGCCTCCAGCACCACGATCAGCAGCTCGTCCAGCTTGAGCTGTGACGTGAGAGCCCTGCTGATCTCCAGCAAATACTCGCGCTGCCGGACGCGGTAGTCACTGATCATACCTACTCAGGCCAGCGCCATGCGCCTCAGGAAACGAACAATCGAATCGAGCGGCCTCTCCAGCCAGCCTGCCCAGCCAATGGCCCATCCGGCGATGCCTCCGCTGAGTGCACCGGTAAAGGCGTCGAGCGGGTAGTAGATGCCGCGCGCTACGCGGGTCATCGTCCATAGGCCGATCACGGCCAGGCAGCCTAGCCCGCAGCGCCAATCGGATCGCCACAGAGCGGCCCCCATGGCGAAGCCGGCCGCCGCGGCCACTGCGGGGAAGGGAACGCCAATCCAACAAGCGCCATCGGCCACCGCCTCCCAGCCCGGCTCCAACCAGACCCTCATCTGGGCCCCCAGGACGGCGGCCAGGCCCCAGGCCAGGCCAGCCCCCAGCACAGCCCGCAGCAGCAAGCGCTGCCGGATAGCGCGGTGCTCCCTGTTCGTTCCTTCGAACCAGGCGGCCAGGCCGGCCACTACGAACAGAGCTGGCACCAGGTGCTGTCCGGCTATCAGCTCGAAGGCCAGGTTGAGCCAGGGCAGGCCGGCCAGCGCGCCCAGCATATCGCTGCGCCATGCGCAGAGAAAGGTGACGTAGAAGCTGCCGATGGTCATCTCAGGTGCTCCAGCAGCCAGCGGCGGGCGATGGCCACAGACTCCGGATGGCCGCACGGGGTCAAGGTCCAGCCGTCCGCCACCCTCAGTATCTCCGGCACCTGATCCTCGTCCGCACCCGGCCGCCCACTGACCAGCACGGCGACGTGGCGCGGAGCGACCACGGGTATCGCTCCCGCCGCGTTCAGCTCGGGCACGACCTTCGAGCGGCGCCAGCGGCGAATGCGGCGCCGGGCCCTGAACCAGGAGAAGCCTCGCAGCCCCTCCAGCCCCGGGCCAGGTCTTCCCCGCCCCAGCACCGGTTCGATGGCCAGCACGGCCGCCACGTCCGGGTCTGTCGATCCGCTCTTCAAGGCCAGGTCGCCGCCGAGGCCCACGCCCACGAGCCCTATCCGGCCCGGGTCGGTCTCCTTTCTCTGGGCCAGCCACGACAGGCCGATCGATACGGCCCCCTGCAGCGTCAGCCGGTCGACCTTGCGGAGCGATCGCCAGTCGAACTCGAGCACGGCCAACCCGGCCTCGGCGAGGGCTCCTGTCAGCTCCGTCAGTTCCTCTCTCGGCGAGGTCGGATCGGGCAGCACGCAGACGGCCGGCGCGGACTCGGCGGGCGTCGGGGCGCGGAAGGTAGCCCGCAGCGGCCCCTGCTCGATTCGCTCCCCGGGCAGCAGGCGCACCTGCCGCACCTTGCGCCGCAGCCTCAGGCGCGTCGCGGCTCCGGTGACGGAGACGGCCAGCGCCAGCCCTACGCCTCCGAGGAGTACGGCGACGAGCTGCTCCGGGGTCAGCGGCTGCGCAGGAATCAGCAGCATGCCCCCGAGGACGCCGAGAACGACGAGCAGGCCGGCGAGGACCTGCCCGAATCTCCTGTGTGCAGGTCCGACCGGCCAGGCCAGCCCTTCCAGGCAGCTCCGCAAGGCGACTATCTGGAGCGTGCCGAGGGCCGCAGCGAAGACAAGCGCCATCTGCACGAGGAGACGACGCCAGAGAAGCGCGATGAACGCATTCATTCTGCTATTGGCCCCGCCCGATCGCGGACGGACTAGGATTATAGCACAGCCGGATTGACCACGCGAGCCTCTTGCCTGCTCAGGCGTCCGCAGGCTCCGCGCGCAGCGTGGCAGGGCGAGGGCAGCACCTTGCGCAGCCTGTCTCTCTGCCTCGGATGGCCCGCTGCTGGTCCGTCAGTCGAGGTCGAGGACAGAATCGACGACCTGGCGCAGATCTTCTGCGGAGATCGCCCCGTGGCGAAGGATGCTGGGCGGGGATGCGGTGCAGTCCAGGAGCGTGGAGGGAATACCGCCTGGGCAAGGGCCGCCGTCCAGTATCAGCTCGATTCGCTTTCCCAGATCCGCTTCGACCTCCGCGGCCGTGCAGGGGCTGGGCCGGCCGGAGAGGTTGGCGCTGGTGACGGCAAGCACCCCTCCCGCCTCGCGGATCAGATCTCGCGCCAGCTGAAGGTCGGGCACGCGGGCGGCGACGGATGGTCCTCCTGTGACCACTTCTGGTACCGCAGCAGTCTTGGGCAGAACGAGCGTCAGCCCGCCCGGCCAGAAGCGGGCCACCAGCGACTCCACCAGCCGGCGGGTTTGGGCGGGTACCGAGGCCACACGCTCCAGGAGCTTGCTATCGGACAGCAGCACCGGTATGGGCCTGTTCCGCGGTCGCTCCTTCACGGCGTAGAGCCGCTCGACCGCTTCGGAGCTGGACGGCAGGGCTGCCAGGCCGTAGACTGTGTCTGTGGGGAAGGCGACCAGACCGCCAGCCGCCAGCACGGCAGCGGCGCGGGCCAGCGCCAGCTCGTGTTCCGTTGGTATGACCTCTGCCGTCATCTCTTCCAACACGCCGCCTGCCCTGCCAGGTGCGGCGGCGGTGCAGTATAGCACGGCGCATGGTGGGGGTCAAACTCTTGCGGGTCACCGGGCGGGGCCGGATCCCCAGGTTGCGATGGCCTGGCTCCGCGTGCAGGCAAGTGGGGCGAGACCCGGCGGGCTCCCCCTTCGCCTTCGGGGAAGCGGGCCGGGGGGTTAGGCCCAGACGCGCGACCCCGGAGAGGAATCGCCCGCCGAGCGTAGGCCGATCGGAGCCTGATGCCGTTGACTTCCTGCCTTCGGCCACCTACAATTGTGTCGTCGTTGCGGGGCGGGCGCAGCTGCTCAGGAGGGCGGGCCTGCTGGGTTTCCGGGGCCGGGCCGGCCTTCACAACTTGCCAAGGCCGGTCGTTTCTGGTACGATTCGCGCGCACTCTCATCTGAGGACAGTCTGTGACACCGAAGAGACTGGTTCGCTATCTGGCTGTGCGGCGCCGGCAGCGCCAGCGGGCTCAAGCGTGGCGCGGGCCGCGGGGCGGTGTCCGCGCCGCCGGCATCGTCCTGATGGCTGTCGTGCTTGCCGTCGGCGGCGTGCTGGCCAGCGGGGCGGGCGCGGCTCTGGGCGCGCTTGCCTACTTCACCGGAGAGCTGCCCGAGCCGGAGCAGATCGAGGCGGCCGACACCAGCTTCGAGACCACCAAGATCTACGACCGGACCGGGCAGGTTGTGCTCCAGGAGCTGATCGACCCCCTGGGCGGAGACCGCACCTGGGTGACGCTGCAGCAGATGCCCGAGCAGTTCGTTTGCGGCACCGTCGCTTTCGAGGACCGGTCCTTCTACACCAACCCCGGCTTCGACCTGCGCGGAATGCTCCGTGCCTTCTGGGGCAACATCCAGGGGCAAGAGATCCAGGGTGGTTCGTCGATCACCCAGCAGCTGGTCAAGAACGTCGTCATAGAGGAGGAGCGCCGCTACGTCGCCGCCTCGGGGCCGGACTGGCAGGACTATGAGCGGAAGATCACCGAGGTCCTTTTTGCCTACCGCATCACCCAGAAGTACTCCAAGGATCAGATCCTGGAGTGGTACCTGAACACCAACTTCTACGGCAATCTGGCCTATGGCATCGAGGCCGCGGCGCTCGTCTACTTCGGCAAGCCGGCCAGCGAGCTCACGCTGAGCGAGTCCGCCACTCTCATCGCCATCCCCCAATACCCTCAGCTCAATCCGTTTGACGACGCGGAGTCGGCCCGCAAGCGCCAGCACATAGTGCTGGATACGATGGTGACGAACGGCTGCGTCGACGCGGACGAGGCCGCCGTGGCCAAGTACGAGCCCTGGGACCTGGCCCGTCTGCGGGAGCGGTACGACATCCTGGCGCCGCACTTCTCCAACTACGTCCGCCAGGTCCTGGAGTCGATGCCCGAGATCGGGCCGGACGCCCTCTACCGCGGCGGCCTGCGCGTCTACACGACGATCGACCTCGATCTGCAGGCGCAGGCGGAGTGCGTGGCCCAGACGCATGTCCGCCGCCTCTCCGGCGAGGACGATACGACGGTAGTCCAGGAGGCGATTGAGGCCGGCTGCACGGCGGCTGAGTACCTGCTCCCCCTTCGCGCCTACCACGTGGGGCTCGACCATCATGTGAGCAACGCCGCCGTCGTGGTCATGCGCCCGTCGACGGGCGAGATCCTGTCCATGGTCGGGAGCGTGGACTACTGGGACGAATCGATCGATGGACAGTTCAACGTGGCCGTTGACGGGAACGGGCGTCAGCCCGGATCGTCTTTCAAGCCTTTCACATACGTGACCCTGCTTTCTCAGGGCTACAACGCCGGCTACATGTTCATGGACGCGCGGACCGCCTTCTGGCAGCCGAGCGGCGTGCCCTACGTGCCGGAGAACTACGATCGCAAGTACCACGGGCCGCAGCGATTGCGGCTGGCCCTGGCCCGTTCGTACAACATTCCCGCTGTGCAGGCGCTCCAGCTGGCAGGAGTGGACAATGTGCTGCGAACGGCACACAGCATGGGCATCAACACGCTGGATGAGGGATTCGACTACTATGGCCTGAGCCTCACGCTCGGTGGCGGCGAGGTCCATCTGATCGACATGACCTACGCCTTCAGCGTGTTTGCCAATGGCGGAAGCATGTACGGCGCTCCGGTTCCTGAGCAGGAGCTCCGCGCCGGCTTCCGGGAGCTGGACCCGGTGGCGATCCTGCGAATCGAGGATCGGGACGGGAACGTGCTCTACGAGTACGACCAGCCTCAGAGCCGGCAGATCCTTTCGCCAGACCTGGCCTACCTGATGACGGACATCCTCTCCGACCGTCAGGCGCGCTGGGCGGCTTTCGGCTATCCGAACGCGCTCGAGCTGCCGGCCGACCGCCCGGCGGCGGTAAAGACGGGGACGACGAACGACTACCGGGATGCCTGGACGGTGGGCTACACGCCGCAGCTCGCCGCCGGCGTCTGGGTGGGCAACTCAGACAACACCGAGATGGAGCTCGTTGCAGGGTCGACAGGCGCCGCCCCGATCTGGCGGGCCGTGATGGAGTATGCCCTTCACGACGAGGCAATAGCGCCGTTCCTGCGCCCGGGCGGCCTGGTCGAGGTGGAGATCTGCGCGGTATCCGGCCACCTGCCCACAGAGCATTGCCCCACCGTCACGGAGCTTTTCGTGCCCGGCACCGAGCCTACCGAGGAGTGCAGCATCCACCGGACCTTCCTGGTCAACCGGGAGACGGGCCTCCTATGCACCGTCCACACGCCCCCTCATCTGTGCGAGGAGCGCGTCTACGAGGTCTACCCGCCTCAGGCAGCCGATTGGATCAACAGCCTTCCGGAGGAGAACCGGCCGCCCACGCCTCCCACCGAGTACGACACCATCTGGGGCTGGTCGCCGAGCAACGAGGACGTAGCCATCAACGATCCGCTGCCCTACTCGTACGTGCGCGGCATCGTGCCCATCATCGGCAATGCCAAGGGCAGCAACATGAACTTCTACAGGCTCCGCTTCGGAGAGGGGCTGTACCCCTCGGAGTGGGTCCAGATCGGGCCTGACCATGGCAACTGGGTCGACCACAACCTGCTCGAGTACTGGGATACGACCGGGCTCGACGGTCTGTACAGCCTGAACCTGAGCGTGGTCGATCACTCTATGTCGGTGCGCGAGGGTACGATCCAGGTGATAGTGGACAATATCTCTCCCACTATCGAGCTCACCCATCCCGAACCCGATGCCGAGTATATCCTCGGGCATGACGAGTATGTCCTCGTCAACACAGAAGTGGAAGACAAGTCGATCGGCTACGTCGAGTTCTACTTCTACAGGGGGCCTGATCCCAACCCGCCGCCGGGCACGCCGCCGTGGCAGGAACCAACGGACCTGGAGCCCTTCGAGGTTCGCTACATCGCTCCGTTCAACGTAAACTGGATTATCGGGTGGGATCTCGAAGTGGGACCGTACGTATTCTACGCCATCGCCTACGACGCGGCGGGCAACATCTCCCAGAGCGAGCGGGTCACCATAGAACTCGTCCTCGAAGAAGAGGAGTAGCAGCCCGGGTGGCGCCGGTGGGGCAGACGCCGCCCGCCGGCCCTTCTCGGGGCCACGCAGCCTGCTAGGGACCTGGAGCGGGCGCCGATCGCAGTATCGGCAGGACCACCATCTCCAGACGAACCGTGAGCTCCATATCCGCGCTCAATGCGGCCGCCAGGCGGTCGATATCCTCCTGACTGAAAGCATCGGCGGCTCGCGCTGTCACCACCACCAGCGCCTCCCCTGCTGAGTGCTCGATCTCGACGGACACCAGCTCGCCGTCAGCCTCCGCCAGCTGCAGGGTGAGCATGCGGCGCGCGTCCCGCTCGAGGCTGGCGTCTCTCACGACCCCGGCCATGATCAGCGCCAGGGGTACGGCGATTGCCAGCAGAGCCAGCCCCATGGCGATCAGCCTGTGCTGCAGCTGCCGCCGCGAATCCTCGCCCCAGCTCCTGGGGCGGATTCCCAGGAAGAAGAAGACCAGCCCTGCGGCCAGCACGATGGCGGCTACGTTAGCAGCGAAGAGCAACAGCGCCCCTCCGGCAACCCGCAGCTCGCCGAGTGAGAATCCCAGCCCCACAGTCGCCAGCGGCGGCATCAGCGCCGCGGCGATGGCCACGCCGGGCAGGGCCGCGCTGACCTCCTTTCTAGCCACGGCGTAGGCCCCGGCCATGCCCGAGGCCAGGGCCACGCCCAGATCGAGCAGCGTGGGCTGGCTGCGCGCCAGCATCTCACCGGTGACGGCCTTCAGTGGTGAGGCCACGCCAACGAAGGCGGCCACCAGCGCAGCCAGGGTCGCCCCCTTGAACACCGCCTCGACGGCGACCCGGATGAGACGCAGGTCGCCAACCACCAGACCCACTGCGGATCCCATTATGGGAGACATCAGCGGGGCCACCAGCATCGCGCCGATGACCACGGCAGGGCTATCCAGCAGTAGACCCAGAGCAGCAATCAGGCAGGAGAGAACGATCAGCACGAAGTAGTCGACGCCCGGGCGCGAATCCCGGGACAGCATCTGACGAACCTCCAGCTGCTCATCCCGGCCCAACGTCGGCAACCAGCCGCCCAACGTGCGCAGGGCATACCGGAGCCAGATCCCCGTGAGCCCTTGATACTTCTGGACCAGACCCACGTGGGGCAGCTGCGCCGCCAGCTGAAGCGGCACGCTGCCGAACACGATGCGATCGAACAGGCTCTCGCGAGACACGCCCACCAGCACCAGGTCGTGCTTCCTGCCTTCTCTGATCAGACCTTCCAGGACTCCGTGCGCCGAGACGACCTGACGATCGACCGCGTCTGCCCCCTCCAGCCCCTCCAGCGTGGCGGCCAGCCTCCTCCGATTCTCCTCCATCTGCTGGTCGGTAGCCGGGCCGGACTGGACGTAGAGAAGGGTCACCCGCCCCTGCAAGGCCTGCGCCAGCCAGATGGCGACCTGGGCCGCCAGCCGCGCGTGTGGACCCCCGGCGGTGGGCACCAGCAGGCTGCGCGCCGAGCCCGACCCCGCGGCGCTCAGGGCGACCACGTCACAGGGCGCATCTTGCATGACCTCGCTGATCGTCGGCCCGGGGGAGACGGTCCGCGCCCTGCGCGGCCTCTGCCAGTCGAGCAGGATCAAGTCCGCCGCCTCGTCCACAGCTGCGTCCAGGATGCCCCGAGAGATGGTGCGAGCGACCCGGGTGACGGCGTGTACCGGGAGGCCGGACTCCTGCGCCTCGGCTACTGCCTGCTCCAGGGGCGCCTGCTCGGCGGCGGCTCTAAGCCTGCCGGCCTCCAAAGGGACCGGTTCTGCAACGACGACCACGTGCAGCGCCAGGGCCTCGCCCCCGCGCGACTCCGCCAGCCGGCCTGCCATGTGCAGGATGTCGCCGGAGGAGGCGGGATCGGCGACGGGTACCAGCACCCGGAAGCCGGCCTTGGCGGGCTGTTCGCCGGCGCGTCGGAAAACGGTGATGCCCTCCTGAGCCTCGACCAGCCGGCCCCGCCAATAGACGGCGAACAGCGCGCTGCCCAGCGCCAGGCAGACCAACGTAGAGGCGATCGGGCCGAACCCGGCCACGAGCATCGCCAGCAAGTCGATGGCCAGCGTCAGCGCCGGCACCCAGGGATGGAACGGCAGCCGGAAAGGCGGCCGCACAGTGCCGGTCGGCCCGTTGCTGCCCGGGGCAGCCGGCTGGAGCACGAGCGCGAGATTCACGCCCACCAGGGCGGCCAGATATAGGAGTCCGGTGGTTCCGCCGAGAAGCGGGGTGGGCAGCCAGAGGACGGGCAGGACGAGCAGGCCTAGGAGGAGGGCGAGCCGAACTGGCAGCCGCCGCCGGGGATGCACGTGCTGAAACCATTCGGGCCACAGGCCGTCCCGGCCCATGACGAACAGATGGCGGACGACCAGCGCAGCGGCGCGGCGCAGGGCTACGGCCAGGGCCAGGAAGCTTAGTGCCAGCACCGCCAGCCGTCCGGCGGCCCCGGCCGCCGCTTCGCCAAGCGGAACCAGCGGCGCTCCGGGCACAACCGCCCTATGTGGGCCCAATACCTGGGCCAGCAGCGCGGCCAGCCCTCCGGCGACAATGGGCACGACGATGAGGAGGCGGGGGAGGTTAACCACGCGGCGGCGTATCTCGCTCTGATGGCCGGCAATCTCCTCCATGCCCACGAAGGCTGCCAGGAGAAGCGCTACGATGGGCCCATAGTCCGGCTGCACCGGGAGCTCCTCGGCTGGAGCGAGTTTGGGGGCAGCGACCAGAACCAGCGCAACGACCACGAGGAAGACCAGCGGCATGAAGAACGAGAGCCGCCGCCTGCCAGGCGCCCACACACCTGCACTGAGGACGACGATGGCGGCGACGGCCATCGCCAGCAGGCCCTCCGATGCAGGCTGATGGACCAGACTCTGGAAGAGCAAGGCTGCCTGACGCCCTGCTGCCTGGGCCAGCAGCGCACAGAGCCCCACACCGGAAAGCGCAAGCGCCCAGCCTGTCAGGAAGGAGAGCCAGCCGCCTCCCCGGGCTGAACGAACAAGCGAGTAGGCGCCTCCCGGCCTGGTGACGCGCAGCGAGAGTTCGCTGTAGCCCAGCCCGTTTGTGGCCGCCAGCGCCGCGGCAAGAAGGAGCGCCGTCGGCGCGAACGAGCCCGCAGCGGTCGAGAACGCGCCGAGGAGGGCCAGGGCGAGCGCGACGAGGACGATGCTCAGGCCCCGCACCGCCGCCTCTCGGAAGCTCAGGGCCTGGCTGAATCCTATCCGATCACGCGAGCCACTGTCGCCTCGCATCGCCACCCTCCGGTGCGCGTCCCGGCAGGTCGCGTGGATTCTAGCATATACCTCTCCCCCGTGCAACTGAGCCGGCGGCGAGAGAGCTCACCCTGCCCAGCGAGGGTGGTACGGCTACTGCCCGGGGCAGATCGATCGTGCCGCCCCCGGCCCGTCCAGGCCAGGCTGTGCGCGTTTGTGCGCGTTTTGTGCGCACAGCTGCACGAAATAGTATTGACACGTCGCATGCTTTGTGCTAGAATGGAACCGATGACTCAGCGGCCGGCTCCGCGCTTGCCTGCCCAAAGACGGGCCGTCATCTCCCAGATGGTGGCGGAGAGGGAAGCTGTTCGCGTGGCGGAGCTGGCGGCCGAGTTCGGGGTCAACGCGGCGACGGTCCGCCGCGACCTCCAGGCACTCGAACAACAGGGCCGGCTGCGCCGCGTGCACGGAGGCGCGGTAGCCGCCTCCAGCGGGGAGGCGTGTGTCCCAGCCGGCAGCCAGTCCGCTCGCATCGGCCGGGCTGCCGCCGCGATGGTCGGCGACGGTGAGACCGTATATATCGGGCCTGGCGAGCTCTGTCTGGCCGCGGCCCATTGTCTGGCCGAGCGAGACGGGCTGACCGTGATCACGAACGGGCTGGACGTGGCCCGCTGGCTGGCGGCCAATACTCCGCACTCGCTAATCGTCACCGGCGGCCAGGCGGATGGGCGTCGACTGGCGCTCGGCGGGCAGCTGGGATTGGAGGCGCTCGCCAGTATGCGCGCCGATCAGGTCATCCTCCAGCTGGACGGGGTCAGCGCGGTCGGTGGGCTGACCGTGGACACTCTGCCACAGGCGGAGATGGCCCGGGCCATACTGGAGACCGGCTCGAGACTCATTGTCATGGTCGAGCCTGAGCGCGTGGGGCGAGTTGCGGCTGCCCACATCGCGCCCGCCTCGGACGCTGACGTGGTCGTCACCGTCCGCGAGGCGCCGTCGTCGTTTCTGTGGGACCTGAGCGAGTCTGGAGTGCGGATCGTTCTGGCATAGTCTGGTCAGCATCGTTGGTGTAACGGGTCGGAGTACGAGCAGCAGATCACTACTTTGAAGGGAGTATGATTGGATGGCAAGCATTACGTACGAGCACGTATCGAAGATGTTTGGTGACGTTGTGGCGGTCAACGACCTCAATCTCAAGATCCCGGACAAGGAGTTCCTCGTCTTCGTCGGCCCTTCCGGCTGTGGCAAGACCACGTCGCTGCGAATGCTGGCGGGCCTCGAGGACCCCACCGAGGGCGACATATACATCGGCGACCGTAGCGTGATCGATGTGCCGCCGAAGGACAGGGATATCGCTATGGTGTTCCAGTCCTACGCCCTCTACCCCCACATGACTGTGTACAACAACATGGCCTTCAGTCTGAAACTGCGCAAGACGCCGTCGGACGAGATCGACCGGCGGGTGAAGGAAGCCGCCGACATGCTCGGCATCGGCGATCTGCTCGACCGGAAGCCGAGGCAGCTATCCGGTGGACAGGCACAGCGTGTTGCTGTGGGCCGGGCCATCGTGCGTAAGCCGGCCGCCTTCCTGATGGACGAGCCCCTCTCGAACCTCGATGCCAAGCTGCGCGTTCAGGCGCGTGCCCAGATCAGCAAGCTCCACCACACGCTGGGTGCGACGTTCATCTACGTGACCCACGACCAGACCGAGGCCATGACGATGGGCTCGCGCATCGCCGTCATGACCGACGGTGTGGTGCAGCAGCTCGATAGCCCGCAGGTCGTCTACGAGGAGCCGGCGAACGTGTTCGTCGCCGGGTTCATCGGCAGCCCGGCGATGAACTTCATCGACGGTGTGCTGATAGAGAAGTCCGGCAAGGTGGCGGTGGACTGCAGGGACTTCGTGCTCAACGTTCCGGACAGCAAGGCCGCGGCGGCCCGCCCGTTCATGGGCAAGGAGGTCATCGTCGGCATTCGCCCGGACGATACGCACGACCCCGAGTACGCGCCGCCCGGGATCAGCAAGGCTCTGGTCGAGGCCCGCGTGGACCTGACCGAGCTGATGGGCGACGCGGTCTACGTCTACCTGGTCACCGACAACAACATCCTCATGGGGCGGTACGATCCCCGCACAAAGGCGACGGTCGGCTCGACGGCTGGTGTCGTCTTCGATCTCGACCGCATGCATCTCTTCGACAGAAAGACGGAGATGGCTATCCGCTAGACGGAAGCCTCAACCGGTGGTAGACTAGTAGGCAAGGGGACTCCCCCTTGCCTACTTGTCTGTCGGCGCGCATAGACGGCTGCCGAGCGCGGCTTGGCCCGGCCGCCGGAACTCGATCTGGAGGGAGCGAAATGGGCGACCTGAA
Source organism: uncultured Anaerolineales bacterium (assembly GCA_964530325.1). Taxonomy (GTDB): domain Bacteria; phylum Chloroflexota; class Anaerolineae; order B4-G1; family B4-G1; genus CAZHAX01. Next base: position 14,855 of record CAZHAX010000005.1, read on the forward strand.
CCTGATGAAGTCCCTATCTATCGAGGGGCAAACGAAGATCCTGCTGCTCGTGCTGGACGGCCTCGGCGGCCTGCCGGCCACGCCCGATGGTGCCACCGAGCTAGAGGCAGCAGACACACCTAACCTGGACGCGCTCGCAGCGCGCTCGATCTGCGGTATGAGCACGGCGGTCGCTCCCGGCCTGACGCCGGGCAGCGGGCCGGGCCACCTGGCCCTCTTCGGGTATGACCCCCTAGAATACGAGATCGGCCGCGGTGTGCTGGAGGCGCTGGGCATCGGCTTCGATCTGCGGCGCCAGGACCTGGCCGCACGGGGCAACTTCTGCACCATCGACCCGGACACCGGGCTGATCACCGATCGCAGAGCCGGCCGCATTCCCACAGAGGTCGGCGCCCGGCTGTGCGAGAAGCTCAGGCAGATCTCGCTGCCGGGGATGGAGACCTTCGTCGAGCCGGTCAAGGAGTATCGCTTCGTCCTCGTTCTGCGAGGCGAAGGGCTGGAGGACGGGCTCACGGAGACCGATCCTCAACAGGTGGGCAAGGCGCCGCTGCCTGTCGAGCCGCTCCGTCCGGAAGCCGCCCCGACGGCAAAGCTGCTGAACGGGTGGATGGCCGAGGCGCGCAAGCTCCTGGCCGATGAGTCGCCGGCCAACGGCTGCAACCTGCGTGGCATCGCCAAGGACCCGGGCCTGCCCGGCATGCTGGAGATCTACAAGCTCCGCTGTGGTGCGATCGCCACCTATCCGATGTATCGGGGAGTGGCGAAACTGGCCGGGATGGACGTTCTGGAGACCGGCGAGACCATCGAATCGGAGGTCGAGACCCTGGCCAAGCACTGGGCCGACTACGACTTCTTCTTCTTCCACGTCAAGAAGACCGACAGCCGGGGCGAGGATGGCGATTTCGACGCCAAGGCGAAGGTGATCGAGCACGTCGACGAGGTGCTTCCGGACATGCTCGCTCTGGAGCCGGACGTAATCATCATCAGCGGCGACCATTCCACGCCCGCGGTCTGGAAGGCGCACAGCTGGCACGAGCTGCCCGTGCTCCTGTGGTCCCGCTACATCCGCCCAGACGGCGTCTCCCAGTTTGGTGAGCGGCCCTGCATGGCCGGAGGGCTTGGCCACATCCACCACGTGGACCTCTTGCCCCTGGCTGTGGCCAATGCCGGCAGGCTGGCCAAGTACGGCGCCTGACCAGGGAGCGGGTCTGCTGCCGAGCTAATCGCCACCTGTCCCTGAACCGCGGGGATAGGTGGCCTCTCTATGCTGCGAGCGCTCCCTGCCAGCGGCTGCTGCAGCGGCGCTCGGATTGACACCCGATTGCAGTTCTGATATAGTGCTGGCGACAGCGGAACCGTGATTCCCCAGGCCAGGAGAAGCCGTGTCCTCCATCCGGCTGCAGAACGTCAGCAAGATCTATCCGGCGCACCGCCCCGCGGATAAGGCCTCCTTCGTGCCGGGCGGGCCGGCCAGCCACGCGGATCGAGCTTTCAGCGAGCGAGTAGCCGCCCGGGAGGATCTGAACCCAGCGGCGGGCGGACCGGTCGCCGCTCTCGACGACGTTACGCTGACCATCGACGATGGCACCACTCTGGCCGTTGTGGGGCCGACCGGGTGCGGTAAGAGCACCCTGCTGCGGGTGGTCGCCGGCCTCGAGGACGACTTCACCGGCCGGGTCTTCTACGACGATCGGGATGTGACCGGTGTGCCGGTCCGCGACCGGCATATCGGAATGGTTTTCCAGAGCTACGCTCTCTATCCGCACTTCGAGGGCCAGGGCAACCTGGCCTTCTACTTCAAGGTGCGGCACGCTCCAGACGAGGAGGCGGAGGAGCGCATTCGGGTCACCGCTGAGGTCATGGGCATTGGCTTCCGCGAGCTCCTTGGCCGAAAGCCCGGCAAGCTCTCTGGAGGGCAGCAGCAGCGCCTGGCCATCGGCCGGGCCATCGTCCGCCAGCCCCAGCTCTTCCTGTTCGACGAGCCTCTCTCCAACTTGGACGCGAAGCTCCGCCACGGAACCCGGGCTGAGATCAAGCGCTTGCTGCACCGCTTTGGCATCACGGCAATCTACGTCACGCACGACCAGGTGGAAGCGATCGGCCTGGGCGATCGCGTCGCAGTGATGCGAGCTGGACGGATCGAGCAGGTGGGGACCTATCAGGAACTGCGACAAAACCCTGCGAACGCCTTCGTTGCCGGCTTCTTCGGCAGGCCGCCAATGAACCTCTTCGAAGGTGCGCCGGCGCCGGACGGCACCTTTCGCATCGGGGAGGCTTCAGTTGCTCTCCCGCAGAAGCTCAGGGCGCAGGGTCTGGGCGGGGAGGCCGTGATCCTGGGCGTGCGGCCGGAGGCGGCCAGAATGCACCAAGGCGGCGACGAATGCCCCGGCTGCGCAATGATACGGGGCACCGTCGAGGTGATCGAGCCCGACTTCGGGCAGAGGAGGAAGCTGATTCACGTACGATCAGGACACGAGCTCTTCGTAGTCGCGGCCTCACTTGAGGAGCCGGCGAGCGTCGGCGAGGAAGTGGGGGTGGACCTGCCGCTGGATCAGATGTACTTCTTCTATGGTGAGGATGGCCGGTCGGTCGCAGCGCCGGGCGGCGAGAGCTAGGAGCCCATCCGGCAGGGCCGGGGCCGTAGACCGGCCCACTTGGCTACGGAGGAATACGATGGCGAAGAAGAAGCAAGCCGAGAGCGAGATCGAGCAGGAACAGGATGTTGCCGCGCAGAAGCGAAAGAAGGCCGACGAAGAGGTCGAGGAGATAATCAAGACCGCCGGCGCTCTGGGCGTAGAGGTCGACGAGACGGACGTCGCCCAATGGCTCACGGCGATGGCCGCCTCCGGTGCGATGGACTGGGAGATGGACGAAAGCTCCGGCATCTATGGCCACGAGATCACACTTCTCGATTTCGACAAAGGCACGCTGGAACGGTATCGCCGCATCGCCGATACTGTGCAGCTGCCGGATCTCCCCAACATCGAGACCGCTGTCAGCCTGGCCGGCAGCGCTGCGCAGGGTGTGATCCAGCGCTATCCGGGCGACGCCGACTACTTCGAGCGGGTCAACATCAAGGCGGACACGCGGGAAGAGGCCTGCCGTATGCTGGCCAAGCTGATGCGCGACAAGGCGCTGGACAAGTACGAGGGCCCGGGCTATCAGCTCATCGAGATCAAGTTCGGCACCTGGAAATCGGACGTGGTCAAGGCCGGCAAGCCAATCAAGGCCGGCTCGCCCATCTCCTGGGACGCGGACGAGGTTAAGGAGGGCAAGATGTCCGTCTTCCGCGCCACCGGCGAGCCTTGGGAGGTGGAGTGGGAGTACGGCTGCCTCGACCCAGGCTGGTGCAAGATGGATTGGGTGATCAGCGAGCCCGAGCTGGGACGCGTGGTCAACGCCAGCAACATGCTGGACGTGACGTGGGAGGCACCGGATGGCTCGATAACCCCGCTCGACGGGTTCATCGACCCCTACTTCCAGGAGGTCTACCTGGAGGCTGAGTCCGTACCGCTGTTCACAAAACTGTCGCAGCAGGTCTCGCCCCAGGCCCTGGACGAGTACGTGCGCCAGATCACCGGCGAGGTCTACAAGTACACGCACAAGCACGTCAACTACGGCAAAGCGGCCAAGCGCATGTACAACGTCTTCCGGCTGACCGGCCGCCACCAGGCAGCGGCGCTGATCCGCGAGCTGTTCGACGAGCCGGCCGCGCTGCTCTACCAGGTCTGGTCGCTGCTCGATACCATCGACGACGCCGCCCAGAGCGAATCGTCGATCGACCGGGAGACACTGGTCCGGCAGACGGACAGCTTGATACGGGACGTGTTGGATACTACCGAGGGGCCACAGGAGACAGAGGTGGTGATGGCCCTGATCAAGCTCCGGGACGACATCACTGGCCGGGTCGACCTGGGAGAGGAGTGGGCCCCGCTAATCGCCGACTCGCGGGCGACGGTGGAAGGGCTGGTGAACGATTTCTTCAAGGAGAAGTTGCTGGGTATTCCGGACGTACGCGAGTTCCTCGATTCGATCGAGGCCATGCCGTGAGGGTGAACACAGCCCCTGGCTTCGGCGGGGGCCACTCTGCCGGCGCCACTGATCGTCAAGCGGGGGAACCAGGGGCAGGATTCCGGTGCGCGTCATCATCACCGGTGGCACCGGTCTGATCGGCCGGTCGCTGGCGGCCGATCTGGCCGCGGACGGACACAGCGTCATCGTTCTCAGTCGCAGTCCCGAACGGGCGCAGCCGCCGGAAGGCGTCACCGTCGCCGCTTGGGATGCACGCTCGGCGGACGGTTGGGGCTACCTGGTGGAGGGCTCCGATGGCATAGTGAACCTGGCCGGCGAGTCCCTCCTGGGGTACTGGACCGGGGCGAAGAAGCGCCGCATACTCCGGAGCCGCCTGGACTCGGCGGCGGCCGTTGTGGAGGCGGTCGAGGCCGCCAGGGCGAAGCCGCGGGTTCTGATCCAGGCCTCCGCCACGGGCTATTATGGCCCTCGCGGCTCGGAGATCGTGCGTGAGGATACTCCTCCAGGCACGGGTTTCCTGGCCGGGATAGCCGTCGAGTGGGAGGCTTCGACCGCGCCCGTCGAACCGATGGGCGTGCGCAGAGTGATCATCCGAACCGGGACGGTGCTCTCGACGGAGGGTGGCGGCCTGCCGCTGCTGATGCTCCCTTTCCGGTTCTTCGTGGGCGGGCCGCTCGGCGGGGGGCAGCAGTGGATGCCCTGGATTCACGTGACGGACGAGGTCCGGGCGATACGTTTCCTGCTGCTGGACAACGGGGCGAGCGGGCCGTTCAACGTGGCGGCGCCGAATCCGCTGACCAACGCCGAGTTCGCCCGGGACTTGGGGCGCGCCGCGGGCCGGCCATCACTCCTGCCCGTTCCGGCTTTCGCACTCCGTCTGGTCCTGGGTGAGATGAGCAGCGTCGTTCTCAATGGGCAAAGAGCGGTGCCCGGTCGCCTGCTGGAACAGGGCTTCGCCTTCCGCTTCCCGCGGGCGGCCGGGGCGCTGGAGGACCTGCTGGATCGATGATATGGGGAGGGTAGCCATGAGTTGGGTCAAAGCACTTAGTGCGAGAGGACTAGGAGACAGCGAGCGAAAGGTAGTGCAGGTAGGCGGTCAGAAGATACTGCTTGTCAACTTGAAGGGGAAGGTCTACGCCGTCGACAGCACCTGCCCTCACATGGGAGCGAGTCTGGCCCGCGGCGAAGTGAGCGACGACGGGCTGATCACCTGCCCCTGGCACGGCAGTTCGTTCCGGCTCGAGAGCGGCGAGGTCCAGAGCTGGACCCCCCGGCCGCCGCTGGTGGGACGTCTCCTCGGGCTGCTGCGCAAGAAGAAGCAGCTGAGGGTCTACCCCGCCAAGGTGGAGGGCGGCAGCGTCTGGGTCGACGTGGAGCAGTAGGGCGGCTCGGGCTTGGCAGTGGCGCTGTGGTGGGGACGACGGGAGCCGCGCCTGTTCGGTGACGCGGGTCTGAACGCGGCCCTCAAGGAGGCAGGCCACGTAGTAGCCCTGCTCGTGCTGCCGGCACCGGATGCGGAGAGCGTGCCCGCGGCCCAGGCACGGAGGGACTTCCTGCTGGGCTGCGTCCGTTCCCCCGATTCCGGCCTGCGGGGCCGGGCAGCCTCCTGCGTGCTGGCGGCTGTTTGATCGGCCGGGACTATCCAGCGCCGATCGTCGACCATACCTGGGTCCGGGAGCGGCCCCTCGCTGCGTTTGCCCAGGCAAGAGCGAAAGCGTGATGGTCCGACCGAGCCCTGCCGGCAACCAGGAGGCAGGAGCCCTCGCATAGAGGCTGGTATAGGCGCCCCGTTCCAAGAGCGCCAGTTAGGAGCTGTTGCCGTATGTCATCTGCCGGAGAAGAGATAGAGACCTTCGTCTCGGTAGACGTGGAGACGGCCGGGCCGAATCCGGGCCGGTACTCGCTCCTCTCGATCGGCGCCTGCCTGGTGGCCGATCCAGAGCGCGCCTTCTACGTTGAGCTGCAGCCGCTGAACGACAAGGCGACGGAGTCGGCGCTGACCGTCAGCCAGTTCTCGCTGCAGGAGCTGGCGCATACCGGCCTGCCCCCGGCCGAAGCCATGCAGCGGTTTGCCGATTGGCTGGCGGAAGAGATCCCAGCCGGCCGCCAGCCGGTTTTCGTCGCCTTCAATGCCCCGTTCGACTGGATGTTCGTCTGCGACTACTTCCATCGCTTCCTGGGCCACAATCCGTTCGGCCACGCGGCCCTGGACCTGAAAGCGCTGTATATGGGCGTAGCCGGCGTCCCCTGGTCGGAGACGACGATGCGCTACGTGGGCGCCCGCTACCTGGACGGCAGAGAGCTGACGCACAATGCCTTGCAGGATGCGCAGGACCAGGCGGAGCTGCTGTGCGGGATGCTCGGCGATCGGAAGCCCTGAGTATTCAGACCCTCCCTCAGAAGCGCGCGGCAGAGGAGCGGGAGAAAGCCTGTGAGTCACCTCAAGGTGCAGAGACTGCACACCGTGTTCAAGGGGACTGAGCAGGAGGGTCCCGTCGTGCCTCGCTGCTACACACTGACCCACTCAGACCGGACAGGGCAGTTCTCTCTGACGATAGCAGCCTCTTTCGACCAGCAGCAGATCTCCGGCCTCTACACCCGCCTGATGCGGGACGAGGTTCTCGCTGAGTGGCGGGTCCGGGCGGGTTGCCCTGAGCTGCATGTTCACCTTCACGTGAGCGGTGGTCTGGTCATCGGCACGGCGGGCTGGCGCGATGCGATCTTCAGGCGCCACCTACCGCTCGTTCTGGAGACCCTCCGGTATGGTGATCGGCGGCTCTTCGAGACGCATCCCGATCTGGACAGCGCGCCCATCAGCGTCCACTTCCACGCCGGAGGCTCCAGGTACGACCGGGTAGAGAAACACGGGCGGCCGTCTGACTACAGAATCCCCGAGGAAGAGGACATGTCCTGGTGCTCTTGACACGCCGCGCACACTGTGGCAGAATAGTAGGGTAGCACAACAGTCAACAAGGGGTTCTCTTGCGCACCCTCGACATGGAGGCGGGACCATGCCATCTGTGCTGGTGATCGGGGCGGGGGTTGGCGGCGTAGCAACAGCTGGCCGTCTGGCGCGCAGCGGCTACGAAGTGACAGTTGTCGAGAAGCGCGCCGAGCCGGGCGGCCGCTGCAACAAGATCGTCCGCGACGGCCATCGTTTCGACGTGGGCCCCAGCCTCTTGCTCATGCCGGAGGTGTTCTCCGAGACGTACGCGGCGCTGGGGGAGCGTATGGAGGATCATCTCGACCTTCGCCGCGTAGACCCTACCTACCGCGTGCGCTTCGATGACGGCCTGGAGCTGGTGCTCACGGCGGACATCAACCGCATGCAGGCGCAGTTGGAGGAGATCGAGCCCGGCGCGTTCACCGGTTTCCTGGAGAACCTGCTCGAAGGCCACAAGCACTACAGGATGTCTCTCGAGCGCTTTGTCGGCCGCAACTTCTACAACCTGCTCCAGTACTTCAGCCTGCGCAACCTACCTCTGCTCTTCCAGCTCAAGGCGCTGGTGAAGCACTATGACAGCATCAGCCGCCGCTTCGACGATCCCCGCCTCAGGGCGGCCTTCACCTTCCAGAACATGTACCTGGGCCTGAGCCCCTACGAGGCTCCGGCGACCTATTCGCTGCTCCAGTACACCGAACTGGCTGATGGCGTCTGGTTCCCGATGGGGGGGATGTATCGCATCGTTGAGTCGCTCGTAGCGATAGCCGAGTCACACGGGGCGAAGTTCGTGTACGAATCACCGGTGGCCCGGATCGATCTCGAAGGCAGCCGGGCCACCGGCGTCGTTCTCGAGGACGGTGGGCGCATAGGGGCGGATATCGTCGTGGCTAATGCGGACCTTCCCTACGTCTACGAGAGGCTGCTTCCAGACACGGCGCAGGCGGAAAGGCTACGGCGGAAGAACTATACCTGCTCCACGCTGATGTTCTACTGGGCAACTGACGTCTCCTACCCGCTGTTGGAGCACCACAACGTCTGGCTGCGCGGCGACTACCGGGCCAGCTTCGACCGCATTTTCAGGGATCACACCTTACCGGAATCGCCCAGCTTCTATATCCACGTCCCCAATCGAACCGACCCTGCCGCGGCGCCCGCGGGCTGTGACGATCTGATGGTGCTTGTACCCGTCGGCCACCTGGAAGAGGGTGTTGAGCAGAATTGGGACGCTCTGCAGGCCCGCGCCCGCAAGTCTGTGCTGGAGAAGCTCGGCCAGATGGGCATGCGCAATCTCGATCAGCACATCAAGTTCGAGGTGGCCTACACGCCGCTCGACTGGAAGGAGATGTTCAACCTGGCGAAGGGCGCTGCCTTCGGGCTGGGGCACGGCTTTTTCCAGGTCGGCTACCTCAGGCCCCAGAACCGCCATCGCCGCTACCGGAACCTCTACTTCTCGGGTGCCAGCACGCATCCTGGTACGGGCGTGCCCATAGTGCTGTTGAGCGCGCGCCTGGTCTCGGAGAGGATTGCCAGAGAGCAAGGGCTCTAGTCGAGAGGTACCTCGCGCCAGCTCGGAGCGCCGCATGGACATCGAAACGTACAGCTGGGAAGAAAAGCTCCTCAGCCGGGCCTATGAACCCCTGTGCGCCGGAGCCTCTGTCCACACCGGTGACACCGGGTCGGCGGCCGACGAGAGCCTGCTGCTGGAGCGTGCCCTCGCGCACTGTGCAGCGGTCACCAAGGAGCACAGCCGCACCTTCCACCTGGCCTCTTCCCTTCTCCCTGCCCAGACCCGCCGGTCTATCCGAGCACTCTACGCCTTCTGCCGCGTCACGGACGACCTGGTGGACCGCGCTAGCGGCGACGCCCGTGATGTGCTGAACGCCTGGCGCGGAAAGGTCCTCGGTCCTGTTCCGCCGGAGGACGATCTGGTAGCCTTTGCCTGGTCTCACACCATGGCGCGCCATGCCATTCCTGTAGAGTATGCCGTGCAGCTCATTGATGGCGTTGCGGAGGACCTGAATCACCAGAGGTATTCCAGCTTTGACGAGCTGGCGGACTACGCGTACAGTGTCGCCTCCACGGTCGGCCTGATGGCCATGCACATCGTCGGCTTCACCGGGCCGGAGGCGGTTCCCTTTGCGGTCCGCCTGGGTGTCGCTTTGCAGCTGACCAACATCCTGAGGGACGTGGGAGAGGATTGGGCTGCCGGGCGGCTCTACCTGCCTCTGGAGGAGCTCGAGTCCTTCGGTCTGGGCGAACAGGACATAGCGGAACGCCGGGCAGACGATCGCTGGCTGGCCTTCATGCGCTTCCAGATCTCACGAGCCTGCCGTCTCTACGCGGAGGCCCTGCCGGGGATAGCGCACCTGGCGCCAGATGGGCGTTTCGCTATCGCCGCCGCGGCCGAGCTCTACAGAGCGATCCTGTACGAGATCCGTGAGAGTGACGGCGACGTGTTCCACCGCAGGGTCTATGTCAAGGGCTGGCAGAAGGCCAGCCTCCTGCCGGGTATCTGGTGGCGATCCCGGACCTTGAGCTACGCGCCGGTCGCTCAGGGGAGCTGCTGAAGCGCCAGGAGGCCCGCAGAACCGCTACGCTGGATCAACGAACGGCAAGGGCTGTGTGACTCATGGGCAGCTGGAGAGCAGCGGCTCGCCAGACGTGGCTTGAGCTGCGCGGCGGGCCGCGCAGCTTGCTGGTTGCCTGGGTGCTGCTCCAGCTCTCGATGCCCTTTACCCGCCTGGCCTTCGGCGATGCTGCTCTCTATACCAACATTGCCTTGAGTGTGCTGCTCCAGGCGGCTACTTCTCTGGCTATTCTGGCACGGGCGTGGCAAAGGCGGCGGGTGGCGCTGGCCGTCGTGACCGTGGCCGTGCTGGCCTGGGGCCTGGAGGCTGTCGGATCGGCGACCGGCTTCCCCTTTGGGAGCTACCATTACACCGGCCGGCTTCAGCCCCAGCTGGCGCACGTTCCCGTACTGATTCCCCTGGCCTGGCTGATGATGCTGCCACCGGCCTGGGCCGTGGCCAGCGCCTTGTGCCGCCGCTGCCGGGCCATTCGGTTTGCCCTGGTAGCGGCGGTTGCCTTCACCGCCTGGGATTTGTTCCTTGACCCGCAGATGGTGGAGTGGAACCTATGGGTATGGGACGAGCCCGGTGCCTACTTCGGCATACCTCTACAGAACTACCTGGGCTGGCTTGTCGGCAGTGCCTTGATCACAGCCGGCGTGCGGCCGGCCCCGCTGCGCTCACAGGGCCTGGTACTCATATACGGGCTGACCTGGCTTCTGGAGACGGTGGGGCTGGCCATCTTCTGGGGTCTGCCTGGCCCGGCCCTTTGCGGATTCGTGGCCATGGGCGTATTCGTTCTGCTGGCCTGGCGCTCGGAAGGGGGCGGGCTTGGTTGAACAGCCGTTCGCCATTCCGGTCGTTGTCGTGCGCAGGTATCTGGCATTTGATCACTGCCGCTACAACGGGGAGACGATCCCGGACGCGTTAGCGGAGAGGATGAAGCCTCACGTGCGCTACCGGACGGTATGGCCGGCGGCGGAGATCGAACTCGGGGCGGGGCGCAGACCCAGCCGCGTGGTCGCTGCTGGGTGCCAGCCGCGGCTCATTCAGAGCGACACCGGGGTCGGCATCACCAGCCGCACGACCGAGTACGTCGAGGGCTTCTTCCGGTCGCTCGGGCCGGTTGATGGCTTTGTCCTGAAGAACCGCTCCCCATCGTGCGGGATCAACGACGTGCGGGCCTACTCCGAAGATGGAAAGGGCGCCGGCAAGTGGAGGGGGAGCGGCTTCTTCGGAGGTGCCGTTACCCAACGCTTCTCTCATCTAGCTGTCGAGAACGAGGGACGGCTCAGGAACCACAGGATTCGCCATCACTTCCCTACCAGGTTGTTGACCCTGGCCGCCTTCCGCCAGGTGCGGGAGTCCGGCCAAGCCAAGGATCTGCTCCAGCCTCAGGCAAGGAACAAGCTGCTGCTGATGGCCTACAGCCAGACGGAGCTGCGGGTGCTGGGCAGGCTGGCGGCCCACCAGGAGAGGCGCCCCTTGTCCGAGTTGGTGCTTGACTATGAGCATCATCTTCAGTCCGCGCTCTCCCGGCCCGCCCGCTGCACGTCGAGGATCAACGTCATGCAGCACGGGCTGGGCCACTTCTCCAAGCAGCCTGCTCGAGCGGAGAAGCGGCACTTCGTGCAGACCCTGGAGCGCTATCGGGAGAGCAAGGTCCCTTCCAGCACGCTGACCGGTCTGGCGGCCGGCCGGGTAGTTCGCTTCCAGCAGCCCTATCTGATGGAGCAGAAGATGTTCCAGCCCTGCCTGGACAACCTGGTGGATGGGACCGACTCGGGCAAGGAGCAGGCATGCTCAGGCGAGTGATTCCGCCGGTGGGTCGCTGTTTGCCCAGGGCGCTCTGCAGCGCAGGTCTCCCCCAGATCGTGAAGTCTTCTTGTGCAGGGGTGCTATGACGTACTTCGGCTTTCTGGCGATCTTCCTGGCCATGCCCTTGGCGCTGCTCGGACTGGTCTGCGTACGGGACATGCGTCGCGGCCGTCGCCTGCCGCGGAGTCTGCAGGCCTGGCCGCTCTGGGTAGCGCTGGCGGCGCACGCCGTCGTAGCCGTCCTCTACACGACCCCTTGGGACAACTACCTGGTGGCAACCGGCGTCTGGGGGTATGACCCCCGCCTGGTGGCCGGGATCACGCTCGGCTGGGTGCCACTGGAGGAATACATCTTCTTCGCGCTGCAACCGCTCCTCGCCGGCCTGTGGTTGGCCATGCTGGCGCGCAGGGTGCCGGACGAAGGGAGGCCGGTCTCCGCCGATCCGCGCCTGCGCCGCGGCGCAACCGCTGTGGCCGGATCTGTGTGGCTGGCCTCGCTGATCGCGCTTCTCTCGGGCTGGAAGCCGGCCACCTATCTAGCCTTGGAGCTGGTCTGGGCCCTTCCCGCGATCATAGGCCAGCTGGCCTTCGGCGCCGACGTACTCTGGCACTGGCGCCGCCTCATCGCGCTTGTGCTGGTGCCGGCTACCCTCTTTCTCTCGGCGGCGGATGCGCTTGCCATTTCCCAGGGCATATGGGCGGTTGCCCCGGAGCAGTCACTGAACCTGCTGCTGGGCTCGGTGCTCCCATTCGAGGAATTCATGTTCTTCCTGCTGACGACTACGCTGCTTGTATTCGGGGTCGTCCTCGTGCTGTCACAGGAGAGCAAGCGCCGTGCCCCCGTTCCCGTGCGCCGAGGGCGGGAGCGCGAGGCCAGAGATGGCAGGCCAGCGGATGGGACCGGAGGTCAGCCGTGACGATCTCCTTCACCATCCTGGGTCTCGTGGCTGGATCGCTGCCCCTATCTCTCTGGGCGGGCAGGCTGCTGCAGGGCATCGATGTGCGGGATTACGGGGATGGCAACCCCGGGGCAACGAATGCCTGGCGGGCCGGAGGTTGGCAGCTGGGAGTGCCTGCGCTGTTGCTCGACTACCTGAAGGGTGTGATACCCGTTGCCCTCGCCTACTTCGTGGCCGGCGTCGGCGGCTGGTCGCTCGTCCCCGTGGCCTTGGCTCCGGTGCTGGGCAGCGCTTTCTCGCCCTTTCTTCGCTTCCGCGGCGGCAAGTCTGTGGCGGTGACCTTCGGCATATGGACCGGCCTGACGCTCGGCCAGGGGCCCATCGTTCTGGGGCTGCTGCTGGGCCTGCTGACCGCTGTCCAGGCCGGCGACGCGTGGACGGTGGTCCTGGCCCTGTCTGGCCTGCTTGCTCACCTTATGCTGATGCGCTGTGGCCCCGTACTGCCGGCGATTTGCCTGGGTAACATTGCCGTGCTGGTGTGGACGCACAGTCAGGGGCTAGCCGAGCCAATCCGGCTCCGACGCTGGCTGAGTGGACTGATTGGGAGAGTTGGTTGAGCGATCTCTGGCAGTGGCAAGGGGCTGGCCTGGTGGCTTTCGTCGCCCTGCTTCTCCTCATTGCTGTGACTAACCTCCACTATTTGCGGCGCTTGGGAACGTACTGCCCGCTGGCAGCCCTGCCGCGTGTGTCCATGCTCGTTCCCGCCCGGAACGAGGAGAGGAGCATCGAGCGCTGCCTGCGGTCCTTGCTGGACCAGCAGTACCCCGACTTCGAAGTTATCGTCCTGGACGACCAGTCGACCGACCGGACCCCTGCGTTGGCTGCCGACCTGGCGGGGCGTGAGCCCAGGCTGTACGCGATCGAGGGAAAGCCGCCGCCGGCCGGCTGGCTGGGAAAGCACTGGGCTTGCCACCAGCTGGCCAAGTCGGCGAGCGGCAACCTGCTTCTCTTCACTGATGCAGACACCGTCCATGACCCACAGGCGCTGGCGGCCGCGGTTGCCGCTCTCTCTGCCGAGAAGGCGGATCTCCTGTCCGCGATGCCGCGCCAAGAGGTGGTCACCTGGAGCGAGAAGCTCGTTCTTCCCGTACTGCCCTGGAGCTTCTTTGCTTTCCTGCCCCTGGGCATCGCCTTTCGGCTGCGCTCTCCGTCGCTGGCGGCCGCGGTGGGGCAGTTCATGCTCTTCCGGCGCTCGGCCTACGAGCAGGTTGGCGGACATGCTGCAGTCCGGCAGGACGTGGTCGACGATATCGCCCTGGCGCGCCGGATCAAGTACCACGGCCTGCGCTGGAGGCTGGTCGACGGAGGGGACCGTCTGCGCTGCCGCATGTACAGGAGCTGGACCGAGATTCGGGATGGCTTCAGCAAGAATCTCTTGGGAGCCTTCGGCTACAGGCTGGCCCTCTTCTCGTTCGTCTGGCTCTGGCTGGGCGTCGCCTTCTGGCAGCCGCTCGCAACACTCGGCCTGTTTGCGGCGGGAGTCACTCTGCCCTCGTACGCTCCTGCACAGGCGATCGCGGCCATGGTGCTCTCCCTAGCTCTCTGGTCGGTCTCCCACCGCCGCTTTCACTTCCCGCTCTACCTGGTCCCTCTCTACCCAATCTCGATTCTGCTGGTCCAGATTCTTGCCGCCCGTTCGCTCCTGGTCACGCTTGCCGGAAGGGCGACGTGGAAGGGCCGCTCCGTCGCCAAGCCGCCGCGCCGGGCCCGGCACTGACGACCCTGCGGAGCCCGCAGGCGGCTGCAGCCGATGCTCTCTTGCCCGGTTCCCGTTCCGTGGTACAATCGCCGCGGCCAGCGGCCATCCGATGGCGCTGAAGAGGGCCACTAGTAGCAGCCCAGGGGGTAACCTTGCGAGTAGAGCGCCGGCAACTCATCGGGGTATTCCTCGTCACACTGGCGACGCTCAATCTGGAGATCGTGCTGACGCGCATATTCTCCGTCATGATGCGCTATCACTTCGCCTTCCTATCCATCTCCCTGGCGTTGATCGGGAGCGCCGTGTCCGGGGCCGTGCTCTACTTCCTGCCCCGCCTGTCTGAGCCGCAGAATGCTCGGCGCTGGATCGGACGGCTGGCCCTGCTGCTGGCGGTCTCCGTACCGCTTACCTTCCTGCTGTATCTCCATATCCCGCTGCGTATCGATCAGCTGCGCGAAGGGCTGCCCGCCGTGCAGGTGCTGTGGCTGGCCTTGATCTGTCTTGATCTGACCGTCCCCTTCTTCCTTTCGGGGCTGATTGTCTCCTTGACCCTCTCGGCCTGGTCCGGCAGCGCGGGCCGGGTCTACTGGGCGGACCTGAGCGGCGCTGCCGCCGGATGCCTGGTTAGCGTCATGTCTCTGGAGGCCTTGGGTGGGGCTGGTGCCTTACTTTCAGCAGGTGCACTCGCCGCCATCTCTGCTCTGGTACTTGCCTGGTCGGGCCGGCTCAAGCAAATCGTGGCCCCTCTGGTGGTCTTGGCGGCCCTGGTAGTTGTGATCTGGGGGAACGCTGCGCAGGGCTTGATACTGATCTCGACCGAGATGTCCGGCCTGGAGGAGGCTCCCCGGGTCTATGAGCGCTGGAACACCCACTCCATGGTCACCGTCTACGAGGTCGCCGGGTACCCCTGGTTCTGGTCGGTCAGCCCCAGCTCCTGGGACCAGGTCGTGGAGAAGGAGATCTGGCTGGGGCACGCCATGCTGCTCATCGACGCCATAGCCGGCACGCCGATCCAGGAGTTCCACAGCGACTTCCGTGAGGTGGGCTTCCTGAACTACGATCTGACGTCGGTCGTATACCGGCTCGCCGAGAGCCCGACGACGCTGGTAATCGGGCCCGGCGGAGGGAGGGACGTACTGGCGGCCCTGGCGGCAGGCGCTCCCCACGTGACAGCAGTGGAGGTCAACCCGGCCGTCGTCGAGGCGGTTCGCGGGCCCTACGGAGATTTCTCCGGCCATCTCTACGACCGGGCCGACGTCAGCGTCTTTGTGGCCGACGCTCGAGGGTTCGTGGCCCGCAGCACAGAGCGGTACGACGTCATCCAGGCCTCGCTGATCGACACCTGGGCAGCAGGCGGCTCCGGAGCCTTTGCGCTTTCGGAGAACAGCCTCTATACGGCGGAGGCGTTCAGTACCTACTACGACCACCTGACCGACGACGGCATGCTGTCCGTCTCCCGCTGGTACATCCCCGAGAATCCGGCGGAGATGCTCAGGCTGGCCTCGACCGCCATGGCCGGCTGGTCCTCCGCCGGCGTGGACGACCCCCGGGAACACGTGATCGTCGTGACTCAGGAGAAGCCGTACAGCCTGGTAGGCTGGCTGGGAACCGCGATATTCACACGGGCCCCCGTCACTGCAGAGCAGGTAGCCGCCCTGGAGGAGCAGGCGCAGTTGCTCGACTTCATCATCCTCTACGCCCCCGGCCTGGGAGTCGACACAAAGGTCGGCGAATTCATCCAGGCCGAGGATCAATCTGCCGCCATCTCCGCCTACCCGCTTGACGTCTCGCCGGCTACGGATGACCGGCCGTTCTTCTTCAACGTCTTCCGGTTCAGCGACCTGCTCGACCCGCCGACGCAGTCGCAGGAGGACTACGGACGGGAGACCATCCTGTTCTTGGCCTGCGTGCTTGCAATCACCGTTCTGATGGCGGCCTTCCTCATTCTCGTGCCCCTCGGCCTGGCAGCCCGGAGGCGCGGCCTGGCCCGTCCACCGAGGTGGCTCCTGGTCTTCTTCGGTGCGCTGGGCGCGGGCTTCATGCTCGTCGAGATGCCCACGATCCAGCGCCTGTCTGTCTACCTGGGCCGGCCAGTCTACTCTCTGGCGGTGGTTCTCTTCTCGCTGCTTCTCTTCAGCAGCCTGGGGGGACTCTATTCCCAGCGACGCCTGGAGGCGACCTCGCCGCGGATGCGCGGGGTGTTCGCACTGCTCGTGGGCCTGATCGTCGCTCAAGCCGTCTGTGCACCCTGGATCTTGACAGCGACGACGGGCTGGGTGCTGGGCGCCAGGCTGGCCGTCGCCGTGGCCCTCCTCGCTCCACTAGGGCTGCTGATGGGAATGCCCTTCCCCACTGTAATGCGCTGGGCCGGGACCGAGTTGCCTGGGGTGGTAGGATGGCTTTGGGGGGTGAACGGGGTGACGTCCGTTCTGGGCTCGACGCTGGCCATGGCTCTCGGAATCCACGTCGGACTCCGGGCCGTGCTCCTCGCTGCCGCCGCCCTCTATGGCCTGGCCGGCCTGGTGCTGGTCACGCGTGCCCGCCGCGCACAGGGCATCCAGCAGGTCTAGCCCTGGCCTTCGTTTGATCCGCCGGGCTGGACGGCCCGGCGGATGCCTGCGGCAGCTGCGGCCGCCAGGCCCAGCCCGCAGGCGAAGACCCCCCAACCCACCTGAGCCGGCCTCCCATACACTGCCGTCACGGACGGGTACAGCACCGCGTACTGCCACAAGCCAAGACCCGCCCCTGCGGCTGCCAGCAGAGCGAGAATACCTCCCCGTGCCCGCGGCCCGAGGCGCCAGGCCAGCGGCGCCAGCAGCGCCAGCAGTCCCCCGGCTACTGCCACCGCTGCCTGGGCGGTGTAGCGGCTGTCGGCGACGAACTGCGAACCGGCCGTCAGGGCGTCGTAGGCCGAGGTGACGAAGGCGTACGGAAAGGCGGCGGCAAGGAGGACGGCGGCGCAGAGGGGCGGCGCCAGAAGGCGGGCTCGTGTGCGTATTGTCTCCCCGCTGACCATGGCCAGTACCACCAGAGCCGCCGCGAAAGGCACGTAGAGAAACGCCCGGATCACGTGCGGGAACGACTTGGCGAACTCACCCAGCTCCAGACCGGTCATAGCCAGCCCTGCCGCGCTGTGATCGACCCAAGGTGCCAGACAGCCGGCTATGGCCAAGCCCAGGCCGCCAAGGACGATCGCGTTCTCCCAGTTCCAGCGGGCGGCTTCTCTCATTCGTGCTCTGTCTATCTCTTCGTGTGCAGGCGATAGAAGATCTCGGGGTCCTCTTCGAATACGTCGACCAGGTCCCAGGGCAGCTCGCCGAAGGACGGGGCCAATGGCACGTTCGCCGGAGGCCGCATCCTTCCCGGGCTCGAGGGAGGGGCACGGAATGGGCGAGGGGCCGGGACTTTCTTGCGCAGGATTCGGCCGTCGGGTGATAGGTGGCCCACGTATTCGCCGTATTGGCTGTAGACCTCGATACCGTCCAGCCAGGCGATCCACTCCCCGGAGGTGTCGAACAAGTACACGCCTTCGAGCATTGCTTCCCAGTTGCCCCTGTTTGAGTAGATCGGCCGCATGCTGGTTCTGCCCTCCACAGGCCGCGATCCGAGTTGAATCGCGCTGACTACTTGTCGAACGACTTCGTTCCCCGCTGCAGCTTGTAGGCGCTGCTGACCATTGCCTTTGCTGCCTGCGGCGAGGCGTCCAGAAGAGCGAAGGCCTCTACCTGTTGGGCGGCATACTTCGCCGCCTCCTCCTCGCCAAGGAGAGAGGCGTACGTTTGCACTTCCTTAAGCCCAAGCGACGCCTGCTCGTCTGCCTGGGCCCGGCCGTGAGCGGCCGCTGCGCGCGCCCTGGTCAGCACGCTGCGAGCCTTCATCTGCTCCAGCACGCGCCGGACCACCGGGGCGACCGCGCCGTGGCCCATCTCGAACTCCGCGGCCGGGATGTAGCGGAGAGTCACTACGTTTAGAGGCGAGCTCAGCTCGTTGCCGGCCGGCGACTTGTAGGTCAGCATTCCCTCGATCGGCAGCCGGGCCCCGGCTTTCTGGGCAGGCAGCTGTATGCGTAGGACTACCTCGAGCTGAGTGTCTACCGGGATATCGCCCAGCGCGACGACGGACTCGGAGCTGATCGAGTAGGCTGGGGAGAAGAGCTGGAGACCTGCTGACTTGGGCAGCACCAGCCGTATGACGGCCTCCCGGGCTGCCATGGCGCTGGCCTCGCCTAGCTCGCCTGCAACGTAGGGCACGATCTGGTGGGCGTGAAGGACGTGATAGAACCGTCCGCCGCCCTGGTTGGCGATCTCGACCAGCAGGGCTTCGTTGTAGTCACTACCCACGCCGAGCGCAGATGTGGTAATACGGCGGCGGCGGGCCTTCAGCGCGCGCTCCCCCACCTTCTCCAGGTCTTGCTCGCCTACGTTGGCCTGGCCATCGCTGAGGAGCAGGACCAGGTTCGTTTCCTGAGGATTGGCGAGGGCCGCCGCTATGCCCGCCTCGAGCCCACCGCAAAGGGCGGTCTGACCGCCGGCTACCAGTTGACCGACGAGGGCGGTCGCTTCCGCCCGCAGGTGCTTGTCTACAACCCTTGGCTCCACCGCCGTGCTCACCTCGCTGGCGAAGGTGACGAGTGACAGCAGGTCCCCATCGTGGAGCCTGTTGATAGCCTGGCGCACCGCCTCCTTCGCCGCGTCGATCTTCGGGCCGCGCATCGAGCCCGATACGTCGATGACAGCCGCCAGGCTCAGTGGGTCGCGGCCGGCTGTCGTGGGAGCAGTCTCACCCTCCGGGACCTGCGGCGGCGTCTCGATGGTCAGCACCAGGTGGCGCTGCACGTCGCGGTCGGCAGGGGCGCCTATCTGGTCCAGCTCCATCTGCGCCCGGACGTAGGAGGGAGCAAGGGGCTTCTCTTCGAAGGCCAGCTCGCCTCCGCAGCGGGCGCAGGCCTTGACGCCGGATGGTTCATCCTGCAGCAGGCCGCAGTAGAGACAGCGCATCAATCTTGCCATACCGATCATTTCCTGGGGATTGTGGCGCAGTATATCATCGTCGGCGGGGCGGCACAACCACGGTGGAGCGACTGTCTATGTGTCCACATCTCCGGCAGCCTGCTCGAATGAGCAGAGGAGCTCCCGGGCCGCGCGCTGCCAAGTGAAGTGGGCCGACTGCTTCTGCCCCTTGGCGACCATCTCCTGCCGCAGACGTTCGTCCTCCAATGCGCGGGCCATGGCCTGGGATAGGGCGGAGATGTCCAGGGGGTCGATGAGCAGCGCGGCATCGCCTGCCACCTCGGGCAGCGACGACGTATTCGAGCAGACCACAGGGACGCCGCAGGCCATGGCCTCGAGCACGGGCAGGCCAAAACCCTCGTAGAGTGATGGCATGGCGAACAGAGCGGCGTTCCGATAGGCCAGGGGCAGATCTGCGTCGTCGACGAAACCGACGACTCGTACCCGCTCCCCGTGCAGCTCCGCCTCGGCCAGTATCTCGTCGTACAACCAGCCCGGCGCTCCGGCGATCACCAGCTGGGTCTGGGTGTCGAGGGCGGTGAAGGCCTGAATCAGGCGAACGTAGTTCTTTCTCGGCTGCAGAGTGCCGACCGACAGCACGTAGGGGCGCTCGCCGAAACCGTAGAAGGCCTGGAGATGGGCGCGATCGCCCACCTCGAATCCGGGATGAAAGCGGGGGTCTACCCCGCTGAGCAGCACCCTGACCTTGCCGCGCTGGCCGCCCAGCAGAGAGACGATATCGGAGCGGGTGTGGGCCGAGTCGGCCAGAACGAGGTCGGCCCGGGTCACGCTTCGAGGCACGACTCGCTCCAGATACCGCCGCAGTGGGGCGACGTAGGCCTCGGGCCAGCGAAGGAACGACAGGTCGTGCACGGTGACCACAGTCCTCGTTGCCCGCCTAGTGGGAGGCAGAACGAAGTCGGGGCAGTAGAGTAGGTCGAGAGGGCCGGTCACCGCATCGATAGGGATCGGCAGCCGCAGGCGGTGCCAGAGGCGCGCCATCCACTCGTCGCTGAGCGGCAGGCTGCGAAAGGCGAGAGCGCGCCCCGGGGCGCCAGACCGACCGGCGTCGTGTTCGCCTGCGGCCGCTCGGAGTCGCTCTTGCTCCCGCTCCCACCTGCCGGCCCGCAACTCCCCCGTGGCGGCGAAGATGACGTATTCGTTGTCGCTCTCGAGCGCCAGCAGAGCGCTGACCAGTTCGCGCGTGTAGCGGCCTATTCCTGCAACCTGCCGCACTGCTGCCGTGTAGTCTATACCGATTCGCATCTTGCTCGGTGAAGTATTGAGTCTCCTACCAGAACCACGAGGGGGCGATCTCAGCTGGCACTCTCCGATCCGGAACGGTAGTGGAGCAGCCCCGCCGGGAGGAAGAGGAAGATGGCGGCCAGGCCGGCGATGACGCCGCCGATGTGCGCAAAGACGCCGACGAGCAAGTAACCTAGCTCGGCCTCCTGGAGCGCCTGATCTAGGTAGGCGCCGAGTATGTTGGTGGCCATGAAGTGGACACCCAGCGCCCAAGCTGGAATGGGGATGACCAGAGGGACCGTTATCAAGATCGGGTAGAGCAGCGCGCGGTCGAGCAGCAGCCTGGCCAGGAAGGGGACCGATACGATTGTCATCGTCTGCACTTGACGGTCGGAGAATAGGAACAGATAGCCGGCCAAGAGACCGGCCACGGCGCCGCTCGCTCCGAGGCTCGGCACCTCGCCCTGAGTCAGAGGAAGGGCCACCTGAGGGGCTACAGAGAGAATGCCCGAGGCGAGAATACACAGCAGGTAGAACAAGCCCAGCTTGAGCGGCCCAAGAAGGTCTTCGAGCGACCGCCCGAAGAATAGAAGGAGGAGCATGTTGCCCAGAAGGTGGGTCCAATCCGCATGCAAGAAGGAGGCGGTGATGATGCTCAGAGCGCCAAGCCCGTCCCTTCTGAGCAGGTCCGCTGGCACGAGAAGGTATGGCTCCAGTGAGGGCTGAGCGATGGTGACAAGCAGGTGAACGGCGACGTTCATGAGAACGATCGTGACCGTTGCCCACGGGAAGCTGCGCCGCGTTCCGCTCTCCTTGTCACCGCCCAGCGAGAGAATCAGGCTGAGGACGGCACTGCCCCAGGTGAGCAGCGTTATCGCCTGGAAGACCTGCTCCAGTGCCTCCGGATCGTCGGTGGGAGGTGCAAGGAACAGAACGCCGAAAACAGCGACGTTGAGTACGCCGATGATCACGGTAATCCAGACAGGGCTGCGGTGCCGGTCTCCCTGGTCCCTGAGGGGCAGGAATACGACGGAGCGGAGGAGGAAGTAGAGGTAGTTGAGGAACAGGAACTCGCTGTATCCCATCTTGCTATGCCCTGGCCAGGATCGCTGCCAGCGCCCCGAGCCACGTTGCGGCGCCGGGGACTCCCACTGCTGCCTTCTGCCAGCCCCTGGCCAGCCCGGGCTCGCCGAATACCTTCCTCATGAGCGGATGGCGGTGGACGTCGCTGGCGCACACGAACAAGAACGAGCCGGCCGTAGCCAATGCCAGCATGGCCCATGATAGCGCGCTGATCTGTGCAGGGGATAGCCCTGCGTTTGCCAGGGCCGCCAGCGCCGGTATCAGCACCAGCCCACCCATGTGGCGCAGCGTCTCCCATCCACCCTGGCTCTTGCGTTCATCCACGCGCGGGCGCAGTCTCTCCAGCTTGCGTTTGCTGTCACGAGCCAGGAGAGAGCCAGACGGGGCCCGACTCGCCGCATGCTCGTAGTGCTCTGCCGCCGTCCGCTCCCGGCCGAGTTCCGCGCAGACGTCGGCCAGAAGGGCGTGCGCCGCGGCGTGATCTGGGTCTTGCGCGACGGCGCGCTGGAGCAGCTCGAGAACCTGGCTGGTTGCGCCGCTCTCCTCGTACCAGAGCTGGCTGAGCTGGTAGAGCGCCTCCGGATCGCCCTCAGACCGTTCCGCTGCCAGGCGATACATCTGCTGCGCCTGCGCGGGCATCGATCGGCGGCGGTAGATGGCTCCCAGCCGGGAGCAGGCCTCAGCGTTGTTCGGATCGGCGTCGATCACCCGCTGCCAGACTGCAATTGCCCCGTCCGTGTCCCCCAGCGCTTCCCTCACCGCGGCCACTTCGCGCATGACGACCAGGTCACCGGGGGCGGCTGCAGCTGCGAGCTGCGTGGCCATCGCGGCCAGCTGCAGCCGGCCGTGCTCGACGTAAGCACGGGCGAGATCTAGGTGGTACTCGACCCCGTCGTTGAAGTCGCCGATCGGCGCGCCGCATTCCGGGCAGGCGACGTTCGTCGCCTCGGCGAACTGGCCGCAGGCGGGGCAGGTCACGAGGATGAGCAGGCCACAGGCAGGACAAGCCGTGCCGGTCTGGGGCAGGGCGGTGTTGCAGCGAGGACATGCCTCAGACGAGTGCTCAGGCCCGCCGGATTGCTGGGCCAGGACCGCAAGCCCGGACCTGGCGTGCGGGTTATCGGGGTTGACTCGAAGCGCAGCCTGGAGACAGGAGCGGCGCTGATCCGCCAACTGGACGACGCTGCTCAACCACAGCCAAGCCTGCTCGCTCCGGCGGTCGAGTCGCAGCGCCCCCAGAAGAGCACGGCGTGCCTCACCTGCCTGGCCCGCCTTTGCCGCCGCGATGCCGGCCTGCAGAAGTTGGGCCAGCCGCTCGGCCTCTGAGCTTGCAGAGTCGGCCATGCCTGGGATTATAGACAGGCAGTCCTGCGGGCGCAAGTCCCGACCGGCGCGGCGGATACGACCGCGGCGCCGAAGATGGGCCGGCGGGCTCGTCCCGCTTGACGTGCCCCGTCTGGTGTGCTACCATCCACGCGCTCATCATCTAGCCATGTAAGGAGAGGCATGACCGGCCTAGGCACCCTGATCAACGTTGCTGCGGTACTTGCCGGCGGAGCAATCGGCCTGGTCTTGGGAGGCCGCATCCCCGAGCGGATTCGCCAGACGGTGATGCACGGCCTGGGGCTGCTTACGATCGTCATCGGCGTCCAGCTGACGTTCGAGTCCCGGAACAGCCTGGTTCTTCTGGGCAGCCTGTTGCTCGGCGGGATAGCGGGCGAGCTGCTGCGCATCGAAGAGCGCCTGGATCGATTGGGTCTCTGGCTCGAGCGGCGAACCACGGGTAAGCATGAGCGCACCCTGGGCGACGAGGCGACCGCTTCCCCGGCGAGTTCGCGCTTCAGCCGCGCCTTCCTCACCGCCAGCCTGGTCTTCTGCGTGGGGCCGATGGCCATCCTCGGGTCTATCCAGGACGGACTGGACGGGGATATCACGCTGCTCTCGATCAAGTCTGGCCTGGACCTGTTCGCGGCGCTCGGCTTCGCTTCCACTCTGGGCGTAGGCACTCTCTTCGCTGCCCTTTCGGTGCTGGCCTATCAGGGACTGCTCACACTGGCGGCCGGACTGGCGAGCGCAGTCCTGACGGAGCCGATGGTGGCACAGATGACAGCCTCCGGCGGCGTACTACTGCTTGCGCTGGGGATCGGTCTCCTCGGGATAAAGGAGATTCGCACGGCCAACCTGCTGCCGGCGCTCGTTCTGGCTCCTCTGCTGCTCGCTCTCACCGGCGGGGGTGCCTAGGGGCGAACGCAGTCCCCAGTATTTGACCGTGTATGCCACTTGGGGTATAATTCAGCGGCTTTGCTGGTAGACAACGCCTGTTGACTGGCAGGCGTTTGCCGTTAGGAGAGAGCATGCCGAAGCGAACGTATCAGCCGAAGAAACGAAAGCGAATGCGCACCCATGGCTTCCGTGCCCGTATGGCAACGAAGAACGGCAGGCGGGTGCTGCAGGCGCGGCGTGCGAAGGGCCGGCGGCGTCTGGCGGCCCAGAGAGAGTGGGCCAAGAAGCTGAACTGGAAGGAGAGCTCCCGGCGTCCGCGACGGCGGGGCTAGCGAGCAGGGCCCCGCTGCCTGATGGAACGAGGCATTCGACTGCGGCGCTCGAGAGACGTGCAGCGCGCATTCGAAGAGGGCAAGTCTTGGGCTCACCCTCTTCTCCGGTTGGTGGCTTGCCCCAATGGCCTCGGTCTCAGCAGGATTGGTGTGACGGCGAGCCGCCGCGTTGGTGGCGCAGTCGCCCGCAGCCGGGCCAAGAGGCTCTTGCGCGAGTCGGCGCGCACGCTCTATTCGCGGTTCGGCTCTGGATGGGACGTAATGCTGGTGGCGAGGCCGGGTCTGCCCGACAGGAAGCAGCCTGAGGTCGAGGAAGCACTGGCTACGTTGCTGGAGGAGGCAGGCCTGGAAGCGCCTGATCGGGCCCCACAGAGTCTCGGTGGGACGGCTGTGGAGGAGCCTGTCTGGTGAAGAAGATCCTTCTGGTGCTGATCAGGCTCTACCAAGACACCTTCTCGCGCTCGAGTCCGCCGGTCTGTCGCTTTATACCGTCCTGTTCTCAGTATGCCTACGAGGCTATTGAGCGGTACGGTGCTTGGCGCGGGAGCTGGCTCGCCGTCAGGCGACTTGCTCGTTGTCATCCGTTCTGCGAGGGCGGGTACGATCCCGTTCCAGACCTGCAAGGAGGACTGAAACCTGAACAGACGTAGTAGGCTGTATACACCTCTCCTCCTCATCGTGTTCGCAGCGATGCTCCTCGGCACGAGTGGCTGTGGCTCTGCCCCGACGAGCTGGACAGGCATCACGATCGACGGCGATCGCATCTACGCGGCCGACTTTGACACCGTCCAGGCCCTGTCCGCCGACGATGGCTCCGAGGTATGGGCGTTCCCCACAAACCCGAAGGGGAGCAACGACATGTTCTACGCGGCCCCCGCCGTGGGCGAAGGGCTTGTTGTCGTCGCCTCAAAGGCTCCACCCGGCGGATTCCTGGGCCAGGACATCTATACTGTGTGGGGACTGGACGTGGAGAGCGGGCGAGACGCATGGAGCTTCGACGGCGCAGCGGGCGAGTTTGTAGAGGGTGGGGCGATTGGGCAGGGCGTCTTCGTCATCGGCAGCGGCGACGGCTATGTGTACGCCCTCGAGCTCGAAACGGGCCGGCTGCTGTGGACGTTTGAGACGGGCCACCGCGTATGGGCCACGCCACTGATCATCTCTGGCGTGGTCTACGTGGGGTCAGCCGATCGGCACCTATATGCGATTGATCTGTTCGAAGGAACCCAGCGCTGGGCCTTCGAGGGCGACGGGGCGTTCGCCGGCAGGCCTGCGCTGTGGCAGGAAACGCTGTTCGTTGGAGCGTTCGATGACACGCTATACGCTATCGACGTGGAGACCGGCAGCGAGGTCTGGCGCCTGGAGAGCGACAACTGGTTCTGGGGCGGCCCCGCGGTCTACAGCGATACGCTCTATGCGGTGGATGTGGGTGGCCGCGTATACGCGCTCGATGCCGAAACCGGCGCGGAGATCTGGCGCCGGGAACTCGAGGTGCCGGTGCGCGCGGGGCCCGCGGTCTCGGAAGACGGCAGCAGGCTCTTCGTCGCCAGCCAGCCCGGTACTCTCCACGCGCTGGATACTGCGGACGGCTACGAGATGTGGACCGATGACAATGAGGCCCAGCTCTACATGAGCCCGATAGTGAGCGGGTCCATTGTATACCAGGCGATGTTGTACGGTCAGTATCGCATCAAGGCTGTACAGGTGGATAATGGTCGCGAGGTTTGGGTGTACCCGCCTCCGGAAGCTGAGTAATACTAGGGGGGCATAGTGGCTTTCTTGGCCTATCCTTTCGCCAACATACTGCTGTTGCTCTACAACCTGCTGGGGCAGAGCACAGTTGGCGCGATTGCTGCATTGACGCTAGTCATCAACCTGTTGATGCTGCCGCTGACGCTGAAGCAGCAGCGGTCGGCGCGGCGGATGCAGGAGATCCAGCCAGAACTGGAGAAGATCAAGAAGAAGTACGCCAAAGACAAAGAGAAGCAGGCGCAGGCAACGATGAAGCTGTATCAGGATAAGAATGTGAGCCTGACGGCTGGCTGCCTGCCACTCCTCATCCAGCTTCCTATCTGGTTCAGCCTGATCGTGGCGATCAAGGCTTGCATCCCATCAACTCCTCTCGATGTGTTCCAGTTCTCCCAGCACATCTACAGGTTCCTGCCTGGTGTGGTGGGTCTCGTCCCCCTGCAGAACACCTTCCTGGGTATGGATCTGGGGATGAAGCCGAGCCCAGCCCAATGGTGGTCATACACGCTCCCGGTCCTGGTGTTTGCCACCAGCTGGCTGCAGCAGAAGCTTCTCACTCCACCTACCTCGGATAGCGCGAATGCCTCGGGCCAGGAGTCCATGGCTGCCCAGCAAATGAAGACGATGCAGACGATGATGCCGCTGCTGATGATGTTCTTCACTTTGCAGTATCCGGTTGGGTTGTCCATCTACTTCGTCCTCTCCTCCGTGATTCGGATTGCCCAGTACTACATAGTTCAGCTGCGCGATATACGAGCGGAGGGCAGCGCCTAGGATTCGTATGGGAGCAAGCGGGCAGATGAGTGAGACGGCGCGTTTCGCGGAAGCGACCGGATCGGACGAGGAGGCTGCGATCCAGGCGGGCCTGGAAGAGTTGGGAGTTGAGCGGGACCGAGTCCGAATCGAGGTTCTGGAGGAGGCTCGAGCCGGCGTCATGGGGCTCGGAGCTCGCGAGGCCCGCGTGCGCTTGACCGTCGAGCCGGCAAGCGAGACTGCTGAGGTGGCGCAAAGGACCGTGGAGTCTGTCACCTTGGGCAGCGGCGGATTGGATGGAGCAGACACCGCGCGGCAGGTGCTTACCGAGTTGCTGGCCCATCTGGGCATCACGGAGCCCCGGATAGATACGCGACTAGCCGAGCCCGCTCCCGGGGAGGACGAGCCCCCGATAGTGCTCGACACTAGTGGGCCGGGCACGAGCGCGTTGATTGGCCACCACGGCAGCACGCTTGCCGCTCTCCAGCACATCACCCGGCTGATGACGGGGCAGGCGCTCTCTCGCCACATCCACCTTGTCCTCGACGTTGACGGCTTCAAGGCGCGCCGTGAGGAGACGCTGCAGCGCATGGCCGAGCGGATAGCTCAGCAGGCAATCCAGGATGCCGAGACAGTGGTGCTGGAACCGATGCCCGCGCACGAGCGGCGCGTAATCCACCTTGCGCTGCGGGACGATCCTCAGGTGACCACAGAGAGCATCGGCGAGGGAGACAGGCGCCGGGTCTCCATCATCCCGCGGAACTGACGCGTCGTCCGCTCATTGCGGGTGGCCGCCATGGTTGAACTGGACTACCTGGTCATCGGCCACGCGACAAACGACCTGGTAGGCGACACAGTCCAGATAGGCGGGTCGGTTGTGTACGCTGCTCGCACGGCGCTCGCGCTTGGCTGTAGGGTCGGAGTCATCACCAGCGGCGGCGCCGGCCTCGACCTCAGCTCGGTCCTGGAGGGAGCACCAACCGTACTGATCCCCGCCGAGGCGACAACTACCTTCGAGAACTCCTACACATCCGAGGGTCGCCGCCAGGTGATAGAGAAGGTGGCGGCGAGGCTCATGCCCGGTGCCGTGCCCGCTGACTGGCATGCCGGAATCGTTCACCTGGGGCCGGTTGCCCAGGAGTGTGACTCGCGGCTGGCCGATCGCTTTCCTTCGTCATTCCTGGGTGTGACGCCACAGGGCTGGATGCGCAAGCGTGACGCAGAAGGTCGCGTGAGCCGTTGTTCTTGGAGGCACGCCGGGCGGCTCCTGAGGCGAGCGGGAGCGATCGTGCTCAGCGACGAGGACGTCGGGTTCAACGAGCGACTGCTGGATCACTATGCCAGCCAGACTCGAGTGCTGGCGGTGACCCGCGCAGGAGCAGGCGGTACTCTGTACATGTGCGGGTGCGCGCGGCAGTTCCAGGGTGCGGACGCGCAAGAGGTCGATCCGACCGGCGCCGGCGATGTCTTTGCCGCCGCCTTCTTTGTTGAGCTCCAGCGCTCTGGAGATGCCTGGCGCGCGGCGCTCTTGGCCAACTGCCTGGCCGCCAAATCCGTGACCCGGCTGGGCTTGGCCGGAACGCCGGATGCGGATGAGGTGGCCGGCTGTGAGCAGACCCTGCGGGAGTAGGCACGGTACCCGATGGCGGTCACCTACGTCGTAGCTAACCAGAAGGGCGGCGTCGGGAAGACGACGACCGCGGTGAACGTGGGGGCGTACATGGCCCACTGGGGCCAGAGGGTGTTGATCGTCGATATCGACCCCCAGGCGAACGCCACGTCGTCGCTGGGCATGGACAGGCGGAACATCCCGCTTTCCACCTATGACCTGCTGGTCAACCAGACGCCGCTGGCCGGCATCGTCCTGCCCACAGGGCGGCCCCGCCTGGACATAGCGCCGGCGACGCCCGCCTTGGCCGGCGCAACCGTCGAGCTGGTCTCCATGCCCAGGAGGGAACACCGGCTGAGGGAGGGCTTGGTGCAGGCCGGCAAGCAGTACGACTACGCTCTGATCGACTGCCCGCCGAGCCTGGGCCTGCTTACTGTGAACGGGCTGACCGCCGCCGCCGACGGCATGATCATTCCTGTCCAGTGCGAGTACCTGGCGCTGGAAGGGCTTTCGCACCTCGTGCGCGCTTTGGAGCTGGTCCGCAAGGCTCTCAATCCGGACCTGCGGCTGCGCGGGCTTGTCCTGACGATGTACGACTCCCGCACGACACTCTCACGGGAGGTGGTCGAGGAAGTGCGACGCCACTTCCCGGGGAGGGTCTTCAACACTATTGTGCCGAGGAACGTGCGTCTCAGTGAGGCCCCCAGCTATGGAGAGCCCATACTGTACTATGCCCCGGATTCGGCAGGGGCGAAGGCGTACGCGGAGCTGACCAGGGAGCTTATGGCCGGAGACGGTCGAGTGGTTGTCGAGATGCAGGACTAGAGCGGATACCACGGCAGAGCTGGAGAGCAAGAGAATGGCACGACGGAGGGCCGGTCTGGGCAAGGGTCTGGGCGCTCTAATACCCGATGGCGAGGATGAGGCCGTCGGCTCTGCGGCAGGAGTGAGTGAGGTGTCGCTCGCGGCGATCTCGCCGAACCCCCACCAACCACGGGCCCCGATCCGCGAGGAGGACTTGGCAGAGCTGGCGGCCTCGATAGAGGAACACGGTATTATCCAGCCGCTTCTCGTGACCCGGTCTGCGGATGGGTATCAGCTGATTGCTGGCGAGCGTCGGTGGAGGGCAGCCAGACTTGCCGGACTGGCCACGGTGCCGGTCGTTGTTAGAGAAGCTGCCCCCAACGAGGTGCTGGAGCTGGCACTCGTTGAGAACGTGCAGCGGGCGGACCTGAATGCGCTCGAGGAAGCGATGGCCTACCAGGAGCTGGTGGACCGCTTCGGGCTCAAGCAGGAGGACGTCGCCAGGAGGGTGGGCAAGAGCCGCGTGGCGGTATCGAACACACTCCGCCTGTTGGGCGCGGCCAAGGGAGTCAAGGAAGCGCTGCTTGCCGGAGCAATCTCGGAGGGCCACGCACGGGCGCTGCTGGGTCTGAGCCAGAAGGCCGCCCAGGAAGCTGCGCTCAAGACGGTAGTCGGCCGCGCCCTGAGCGTGCGCCAGACTGAGGAGTTGGTTCGGTCGCTGCTCGGCCGGCCGGAGAAGAAGGGCAGGGCCAAGAGCGGACCGTCGCCCCAGACCCGCGCGCTCGAGGATCAGCTGCGCGAGGCACTGGGCACCAAGGTAACCCTGAGCCACGGCGCCAAGGGAGGCCGGATCGTGATCTACTTCTACTCGGACGAAGAGCTGGACGCGCTCCTTGAGCGTCTGGGGAGCATGGAATGAGCCACGGAGGGCAAAGCTCCGAGCAGGTGGACGAGCAGCTGGCGGCGGCCCTGCGAGAGCAGGCGGGCCGGGGAGAGATGAGTTGCGCCAAGGCTTTCCTCGTGGCCCGGAAGCTATCCGCCGCGCCGCTTGAGGTGGGCAGGGCCGCCACAGAGCTGGGCATCCGCCTTAAGAGCTGCCAGCTCGGCCTGTTCCGCGACGAGGAGGGCCAGCGCTCCGTCTCGCCGGCTGCGACAGTTGAGCCGGAGCTGGAGGGAGCCATCCGTGAGGGTTTGGTGCTCGGCCGGCTGCCGTGCGCTGTGGCCTGGGCTCTGGCGACACGGTTTGGGATCAAGAAAACGGCCGTGGCCGACGCCGCCGAGAAGCTGGATATCCGTATCAGCCAGTGCCAGCTGGGAGCTTTCTAACTCCGGGCCGCCAGCAGCCTCCGCCGCCACGGTCAACAGCTCACATGGAAGAGGCCGATAACCTTGTCCTGGGCACGATTCCACGCCAAGGCGGCCCGTCTGGTGCTCGTCAGATCAACCTGGCAGCCCACCCCTTCGAAGAACTGAGCAGCCTGCGGCGAGAGCCGCACCCGGCTGAACTTCCCACCGCCGATGATGATGCGCCCTGCCCCTTCCTGGTAGATGTGCTCGGCCTCGGCCAGCGATAAGACGTGCGAAGTGCCGAACACCTGCTTGGAGAGCTGCTTCTCCCGCCGCTCGATGCTCCCATCCAGCCTGATGACGACATCGTGGTTGAACACCTGGCCGTCGATCGTGATTGACCCGAACCTCGAGTGCTCTATCGTTGGCTTCATCTCTCCACCTGAACCGCGCTAGCTGCGGGCAGCAAGCACCAGGCAGATCAGCAGACAGTGGGCCACCGTGCTGGCAACCAGTATGAGGTACATGTCGGCATGTCCGTGAGTGTCGGTCTTGTGGTGGAAAGCTGTCCTTCCCAGCCACGCCCCGATGAAGCCGCCGATCAGACTGAGAAAGTTGAACACCCGCTCCGGCACCCTGGGCCGCCGCCCGGTCCTGGCCAGCCGTTTGTCCAGACCGTAGAGCGCAAAGGTCGCCAACCCTGCCGCTCCTAGCCAGCTGGCATAGAGTGGCAGCTCCAGCCCGGCGCGGAGGGGCAGGAAGAAGGTCAGGACGAGAGCGGCTCCCATCAGGGAGTACAGGATTGCCGGCCTCATAGTCAGAAGGCGATTCTAGCACATGGGCGGTGCTGCGCAAGCAGGCGCAGGGCTTGTACACCCTGCTCCGCTGTGCTAGAATGGAAAATGGCACATGGTGGCTGAACAAGGAAGGGGGAGCGCATGCCTGTGCTCAAACTTGGCCTGCCCAAGGGCAGCCTCCAGCAGTCGACGTTCGCGCTGTTTCAGAAGGCTGGATACAGGATCATCGTTCGGGAGCGGTCGTACAGGCCTTCCATAGATGATCCGGAGATCGAGTGCCTGCTGTTCCGCGCGCAGGAGATCGCCCGCTACGTGGAACGGGGCGTGCTGGACGTGGGACTCACGGGCAAGGACTGGATCATCGAGAACGAAGCTGACGTCGTGGAGGTGGCGGACCTCGTCTACAGCAAGACGACTACGTCGCCATACCGCTGGGTTCTTGCCGTACCCGAGGATTCGGCCATAAGGACGGTCGAGGACTTAGAGGGAAAGCGCATCGCCACCGAGCTTGTGCAGGCCACAAGGAGCTACCTGGCGCGGCACGGTGTGTCGGCCGAGGTGGAGTACTCGTGGGGGGCCACCGAAGTCAAGGCGCCATTGCTCGTCGATGCCATCGTGGAGGGCACGGAGACGGGCTCCTCGCTGCGGGCACACCATCTGCGGATCGTCGACACCGTGGCCGAGTCGACAACGAAGCTCATAGCCAACAAGGCGGCCTGGAAGGACGCCTGGAAGCGGGCAAAGATCGAGGTCCTGTCCATGCTGCTGATCGGCGCTCTGGAGGCTGAGGGGAAAGTGGGCCTCAAGATGAACGTGCCCAAGGACAAGCTCGATGCGGTATCCAAGCAGCTGCCGGCCCTGCACACGCCCACCATTTCGAATCAAGTCGATTCGGACTGGGTGGCGGTAGAAGTGATTGTAGACAAGCACACCGTGCGGGATCTGGCGCCTCAGCTGAAGAAGGCCGGCGCGGAGGGGATCATCGTCTATCCCCTTAACAAGGTCATCTACTAGCTCGCCCGATGAGCGTGAAACGCCAGCAGTATTGGGAGCCGAGCCGGCCGCTCGGCTCCTTTGCTTGCGGGCTGCCTGGAGCAGGATGGCGTGCTTCCGACGTGCGGGGAGGCAGGAGGGCCGCTCAGGGGGATTCGACCACGACGACGGACGGCACGGGCTTGATCGAATCTACCTCGAACCGGGCTCCGTCTGCCGCCAGGTAGAGCCCTGTCGAGGCGCCGCCGTCGAGATTAAGCGCCACGTCCACGCCCAGCTCTGATTCGGCGAGGAAGACAGCCAGCTCGTGCAGGCTGAACACCGTTCCTGGGGCAACCACGACCAGTATCCGCCCTTCGAAGTCCTGCGCCACGGCCGTGCGCCTCGAGCGGGCGCCGTTGTCCGCATCGCTGGCGAAGGCCATTACCCCTCCCGGCTTGACCAGCACCGGGAACGACTGGACGGCGGCTGCCGGTGGGTCGTCCGGCCCGTAGGGTGCCTGGGCCAGCCAGCGAACGCCAGCGCTGCCGTCTGATTCGGCCGCGAACATCCCGGCGAAGTCGCCAAGTGGACTGCCGTAGGCCTGGCCGCCGGCCACGATCAGGTAGATCGTCTCGTACTCCTCTGTGAAGTACCCGCCGTTGAAGACGAGCAGCGGCTCTAGCTCATCCGCCCAGGCTGATATCCTCAGTGGGTCGCCGGGCCGGTAGTGGACGGAGAAGCTGACGGCGGACGGATCGATGCGCACGAGTCGGACATCGTCCGAGCCGGCTGCAGTGCGCACCGTGATCTGGCGTGTCTCGATGCTCTGATCGACGGCGCGCCAACCGGCGTCGCCCATCAAGGCCACTACGCCGGGCACTGCAGCCAGCGCCTCCAGGCGATCGGCGTGAAAGCTGACGTCTGCCACACTGGCTTCGCCGGGCAGCGGGCCGATTACCGAGATCCCCTGCAGCACTTGCCGCACGTCCGACTGAAGCCCAGAGGCCAGCTGCGCGGGAAGCCCTGTGGCGGGGACAGCATACAACTGCTCGTCCACCAGAATGGAGGCCTCAGCCAGCGCTCCCTCGTCTTCGAGGAGCAGCACCCCGAGCCGGCAGTTCCACGGCCCCACGCGTATCTCCCTGGAGACGAGCAATCCGCCAGGCTGCAGGTCGATGTTGATATGCGCGCATCCAGAGCCCAGGACACCTGCGGAGCCGCACCAGCTCTGCAGCAGGCCATTCAGGCTCTCCTCGGTGAGCTCGATCCGGTAGAACGATGTGCCGTCGTCTGCCTGACCGCCGGCGATGAGCAGCCCCTCGGATTCGGCTGCGCTGAGATTGGTCGGCTCCGGCAGGTGGGGTGGGAGGACGATGTCAACGCTGTCCAGCGACGAGCCGGCGGCGGGCAGGGGGCTCGGGTCGGGGGGCAACAGGCTGGCCAGGGTGCCTGCCGGCTCCAGGCCGAGAAACGCAGGCAGGCGGCGAGGGAGCATCAGCAGGCCCACCAGGCCGAGCACGCATCCCAGCAGGAAGAGCACCAGAGCGATCCGATTCGTGGGAATGTCGCGGCGCAAGGACTCTGCCCCAGAGTGCGAGCCGCAGGTGGCGGGCTCTATGCGCTGCTCCCGGTGACCCGGCCGAGAAGCGACTTGAGCCGCCAGTAGCGCTTCGCCATGATGACGGTCCTGGTCGTCTCCCTTGCCACCCGCTCGGGGATGGTGCCGAAGAGACGCTGCTCGAACAGCCGCTCGTCGCTCGCCCCTAGCATCAGCACGTTGTAGGCCTCGGCCTCCTGGAGAATGCCGGATACAGGGTCGGGAGCGCGGACGAGGCGCGTGTGGAGCGGGTAGTCGTGTCGATCGGCGATCTCTTCCAGCATCCGCTCCGCGCGCAGGCCGGAGGGCTCGTCTGCACTATCGCGCAGGACGTGCAGCAGCGTGATCGTCGCCTTCTCGCCCGATTCCCTCTCGAACTGGCGAGCCTGAGAGATGGCCAGGTGGACCGCCAGTTCGGCGTTGGGCCCGCCCGCCGTGGGCACAAGGAACCGCCGCGGGGCCTCCCGCTCGCGGAAGCGGACCACGGCCAGGTCGCATGGCGGGTTGCGGGCGATGATATCTATCACCTTGCCGAAGGCCGCCTCCGGCGTGTGCGTGTAGCCGGGCCAATTCAGGAGAAGCAGGTCCGTGCCGCTCTCTCGAGCCGTCTCCGTGATCGCAGTGGCAACCGTGCGGCCCAGCCTGATCATCGTGTGCACGGGCACGTCGTGCTGGCGGGCCTCTTCGATGACCGCCTCCAGGATGGGCTTCCCCCGCCGCAGGAAATAGCGACCGTCGGAGATGCCGAGCTGGCGAGGCACGCGGACGACGTGCAGCGCGAACACCTCCCCTTCCCGGTCCGCAGCCAGCGCGGACGCCAGGAGGCTGAGCAGGCGCGCCTGGTAGGTATCCGCCACCGGGATGAGCACTGAGTAGCCGGCGGCGGCCACGATCTCCTCGTGGATGATCCCAACCGGCTCGGGCATAGCCTCCGCGCTCCGAGCGTAGGCCAGGTAGAAGACGGTGCCGGCGGCTATCCAGCCCAGGCCTGTGTATCCCGCTGCTGTGCTCAGGCCGAAAAGGTAGATTGAGAGAAGCACCTGGGAGGCGATGCCCAGGAGCGGCAGGAGCGGCATCAGAGGTACCTTGAAGGGTCTCTTCGCCTCCGGCCTTTTCATGCGGAGGGCGATAACGGAGGCGTTCACCAAAGCGAAGAGCAGCATGAACATCATGTTCGTGGCGTAGGCTACTTCCTCGATCGGCAGCAGCACAGCCATGGCCGTGCTCAGAGCTCCGGAGAAGATGATCGCCCAGTGGGGGGTGCGGCGGGTAGGATGGACGCTCCCGAAGAAGCCGGGCAGGTCTCTATTGCGGCCCATGGCAAAGCAGATTCGCGACGACGAGTAGACGGTGGCATTCAGGGCGGAGAGTGTAGAGAGCAGCCCTCCGATGAGGAGAACTATCGCTCCGTAGGGCATCAGCGTCGCGGCCGCGTCCACCACTGCCTTCTCCGGCTCCGCACCGGCGGCGCCGACCCGGCCCAGGAACTGCCATGAGGGGGTACCATCCGCCGTCTCCAGCCCACCGAGCAGCGCTACGGCGACGGCCAGGTAGATGACGATGGAGATCGCCAGCGAAAGGAAGATAGCCCTCGGGATGTTGCGCCCGGGCTTGACCACCTCCTCGCCGGACTGGGCAACGATCTCGTATCCCTCGAACGCGACGGCCGTCAGCCCCATCGCCGCCGCAACACCTGCGAACCCGTTGGGCAGAAACGGGACGAACTCGGAGGTCCAGTCCGGCCGGCCAAGGAGCGCCTTCATTCCGAAGAGAACGAGAGCGATCAGGATTGCGATCTTGGCCAGCGTGAGGATACCGCCCACCTTGCCCGTCTCCGATGCGCCGCGGTAATTGACGAAGGTGAAGAGCGCCACGGCGGAAACTGTGAGCACTATGGCCAGGAGCGATTGAGGCAGAGCGAAGGGTGCCATCTGGGCCATCTCGAGGAGTTCAGCGGCGAATGAGCCGAAGACCAGGGCGTAGAGGCTGCAGGCGACCGCCTGGGCAAACCAGGACATCCACCCGCTGAGGAATCCGAAGTAGGAGGAAAGGCCCTCACGGGCCCACGAGTACCCTCCTCCCGCGCCGGGAAACGCAGCCCCAAGCTCAGCGTAGCTGGATGCGGTGAGCAGTGCCACCAGCCCGTTCAGCAGGAAGGCCAGGAGCAGTGCCGGCCCGGCCAGGCCGGCGGCGGGGCCGGTCAGGGCGAAGATGCCCGCGCCGATCATGGCCCCGACACCGATCATCGTGATGTCGAAGAGCCCCAGTCCGCGGGTCAGCGTGATCTTGACTGCTTGGTCGCTGCTGCTTGCCATGGGTGGTGTGGATATGCGCTGGTATGGAAGGCGGCGGCGTCTTTCCCGCAAGGGTCCAGCCCGCCCCCCTCGAGGCGTTGCCGGATTATCCCACTAAGGGCCTGCTTTGTCCAGCTGTTCACGTCCGGCGACGGCCGGCGCGCCGCCACCGTCGCAGCTCTCGGACGCGTCTTCTTGCGCGGGGTCGGCACTGTGCTACAATCCCGACGATGTCCAAGTCTCGGCTGGTCAGAGCGGCGGCCGTCGGTCTCGTGTTGACCGTGGCCGCTGTAGGGTATGTCTTGGCCCGACCGTCCGGCGACCTGGCCGCCCCGCTCTGGGTATTCCAGGGGGACGAGGTCGACGCGTGGCTGGCGGCAATCAACCAGGTCCGCCTTCAGGAAGGGCTCGCTCCATACGGCTACAACCTGCTGCTTTCCGCGGCGGCGCAGCGGCACGCGGACGACGTGGCGGCGAACGGGTTCGCCTACTCGGACGTGCACAGGGGCTCCGACGGTTCCACATCGAAGGAACGCATCGAGGATGCCGGCTACCAGGCTTGGACTTGGAGCAGCGGTATCCCCATCACCGGGGAGAACGTCTGGACGGGGTTTGGCGGTATCGAAGATGCGATGACGTTCTTCATGAACAGCGAGCCCCACCGGAAGAACCTGCTCAACACCGGCCACCGCGAGATCGGCATCGGAGTGGCGGTCGACGACCCGGGCCGCGACATCTTCGTGCTTGACTTCGCCGTTCAGCCGAACGTGTTGCCGATCTTCATCCAGGACGGGGCAGAAACCACGGATAGCACCGAGGTTGAGATCAGGCTGACTAACGAGGACGCCCGCGTGAACGGCGGGACGGCGGACCAGATGGGCCAGGCGACCGAGGTTCGCGCCGGGGGTAAGCCCACCTTCGGCGACGACGCAGCTTGGCAGGCCTGGGAATCCTACCTGGAATGGACGCTCGCGGAGCTCGGCGGCGAGCAGGCGGTGTGGGTGGAGTTTCGCGACCAGCTGGGCCGCACCAGCGTCTCTTCGGACACCATCGTGCTGGTCGGCCTCCCGGCGGCAACGGACACCGCCGTGCCCCCTACGGATACGCCGGAGCCGACGATCACGCTCACTCCCTCGCCCACTGCCACTCCCACGCCCACCGCGACGCCCGAGCCCACGGCGACTCCGACGCCAACACCCACTCTGGGGCCTCCCACTGCAACACCATTCCCGACGTGGACGCCGCTGCCGAGGCTTGTTGTGCGCGAGCTGGACGCGTCTGACGCGCATGTGGGCCTGGTGGTCGGATTGCAGGGCGTGGCGGCTGTGCTTGGTCTCTTTGTAGCTCTACGGCGGGGCCCAGGCGGCCGGCAGGCAGGCAGGTCGAAGTAGACGGCATGTCCATAGGGGTGTTCGATTCGGGCGTGGGCGGGCTGAGCGTCTGGCGGGAGATAGTACGGCTAGTGCCGGATGCGGAGACGATCTATGTTGCCGATCAGGCGAACGTGCCCTACGGCACACGGCAGCTCGTCGAGGTCAGAAGGCTAAGCGAGGCTATCACCCGCTTCCTGTTAGACGGAGGGGCTGAGATGGTGGTCGTTGCCTGCAACACCGCATCTGCAGCCGCTCTGCATCACCTGCGGGAGATCTTCCCGGATGTGCCCTTTGTGGGAATGGAGCCGGCGGTGAAGCCGGCCGTGGCGCAAAGTCGGAGCGGTATTGTTGGAGTCTTGGCCACTCCCGCCACGTTCGAAGGAGAGCTGTTCGCGAGCCTGCTGGAGCGGTATGCCGGTGAGGCGAAGGTGATGACGCAGGTCTGTCCCGGCCTGGTCGAGGCGGTCGAATCGGGATTTCTCGATTCGGAAGAGACGAGACTACAGGTTCGGCGCTGTCTGGCTCCGCTGGCCCAGGCTGGCGCGGACCAGCTTGTTCTCGGCTGTACGCACTATCCCTTCCTGCGTAGTCTCATCGAGGATGAGGCGGGGCCGGATGTGACCGTGGTCGATCCATCCCCAGCCGTCGCCAGGCAGGCTGTGCATGTATTGCGCAGCTCCGGGCTTCTCCGTGCCGCCGAGGATCCTGGAGATGGTGAGCACCGGGGCGGCCGTCATCTGTTCTTCACGACAGGCGAAGTGGCGCGGTTCGCCGGGCTGCTCGAGCGCCTCGTGGGTCTGGCCGCCGCCGGCAGGAAGGAAGTGCGAGCGGCGCGGTGGAGCGAGGGCAGCCTGGAAGCAAGGAGGGCGGATTGAAGGGCGTAGACAAGCTCAGCTTCGAAGAGGCGTTCGCCGAGCTGGAGGAGACTGTACGGAAGCTCGAGGAAGGGGGGCTCACCCTCGAGCAGAGCCTGGAGCTCTTCGAGCGAGGGCAGGCACTGGCCGCACGCTGCAATGTTCAATTGGACGAGGCAGAACTGAAAGTGCGCCGACTGACGCCCGAAGGCCTGGTTCCCTTGGAGGAGGACTAGCGGCCGGCGGCGCTAGGGATTGAAGCGGAAGAGGCACACGTCTCCGTCCTGCACCAGATAGTCACGGCCTTCGGTGCGGACCTGCCCTCTGTCGCGCGCCTCCTGCCAGCCTCCGATCTCATCCAGCAGCTCGAACGGCACCACCTCCACACGGATGAAGCCTTGCTCCATCTCGCTGTGCACTTTCCCGGCAGCCCTCGGCGCTGGTGTGCCGCGTGGCAGTGGCCAGGCCCGCACCTCCTTGCCTCCGGCGATAGTGAAGAAGGTGATCAAGTCCAGGCCCTGGTATCCTGCCTCAGCCAGCGCGTGCAGCCCGGATCGATCCAGCCCGACCTCGGCGCGGTAGGCGGCAGCTTCGTCCGCAGGCCACTCACTGAGGTCAACCTCCAGCTGGGCGCAGACGACGACGAAAGGGGCACCCTGGCTGCGGGCCAGCCGGGCCACCTTGTCTGCCATGGGGCCGCCCCCGGGCAGGTCGTGCTCGTTGACATTGGCGACGTAGATGCGCTTCTTCGCCGTGAGCAGGCTCATCTCGTGGGCCAGCGACGCCTCCCGCTCGCCGCCGGCCGCCCACTCGGCGGCGCTTTGCCCGGCCTGTAGGGCTGCAAGCAGGGACTCCACGGCGGCGACCTCGGCGGCGTGGTCGCGCGGGCTGGCCTTGGCTGCGGACCGAGCCTTTTCCAGCCGCCGTTCGACCACCTCCAGATCGGCCAGCACTAACTCCAGGTCGAGCACTTCCAGGTCGCGCAGCGGGTCCACAGTGCCGCACACGTGGGCAACGTTGGGGTCTTCGAAGCAGCGACAGAGCGCAGCGACTGCGTCGACTGTGCGGATGTGGCCCAGGAACTGATTGCCTAGGCCTTCGCCTCGATGAGCTCCCTCTACCAGGCCTGCTATGTCCACGAACTCGATTGTCGCTGGCGTTACCCGCTCCGGTCCGATCAGAGCGGCGAGCCGCTCGAGCCGGGCGTCGGGCACGGCCGCCACTCCCCGATTCGGCTCGATGGTGGTGAAGGGGTAGGCGGCGACCGCGGCCCCCGCTCTGGTGAGGGCGTTGAAGAGAGTGGACTTGCCCACATTCGGTAGGCCGACTAACCCGATCTGAAGGGCCATCGTCTGTGCTGCTGGCTACCGACCTGGCTTTTCGCCCTTCCGGGCAACGGGCAGCTTGAAGGAGATGGTGCTGCCTGTCCCTGGCTCGCTATCTATGGACACCGTACCGCCGTGGCGGCGCACGATCGACAGCACGGCCGACAGGCCCATCCCGATCTGCTCCTTGCCAGAAGCTTCGCTGCTCGGCGTGCCTCTGAAGGCCTCTAGTACGCGTGCCAGCTCGCCGGGTGGGAAACCCTTGCCTGTGTCTGCTATTCTGATCTGAGCCTCGTCCCCCTGGGTCTCCAGTCCGACTGTGACGATACCGCCCGCCGGCGTGTGCTTGACGGCGTTGTCCACGAGCAGGTTGACGGCCTGGCGCAGGAGGTCTGCATCGCCGGAGACGGTGGTGCCCCTCTCGGGCACGTCAAGGCGCAGGGACAGCCCCTTGGCTGCCGCGTGGGCCCGGCGGCTGTCGACGGATTGGGTCAGGATCGTCCCCAGGTGACATGGCCGCAGATCGAGCGGCTGGTCGCTGTCGGCGAACTCCAG
Organism: uncultured Anaerolineales bacterium; assembly: GCA_964530325.1. Classification (GTDB taxonomy): domain Bacteria; phylum Chloroflexota; class Anaerolineae; order B4-G1; family B4-G1; genus CAZHAX01. The sequence continues at coordinate 54,734 of CAZHAX010000005.1, forward strand.
CTCAGTCAACTCATCCAGCATCTGCTCCATCTGCCGGGCGCCCATCATCATCTTGTCCAGGAAGAGGCCCTGCCTCTCGTTCAATTCGCCCTCGGTGGGGAACATCGCTCCATAGCCTCGGACGAGGGATAGGGGTGTGCGCAGATCGTGGGTGAGCTTGCCAATGAACTCCGCCCGGCTCTCGTCCGCCTGTCTGAAGTCGGACACATCCTGCATGCGAATAGCCTGCCCCGCTGGCTGCCCTTCCGGCCCTACCACGGTCGATCCGGCGAAGCGCCAGGTCCGGCCGTCGGGGAGCGAGACATCGTGCGATTGAAGCTCGCCCTTTGCACCAGCGTCCTGGATCAGCTGCAGGAGGGGAGAAGGAAGCCCGATCTGGCTCAACTCCTTGCCAGCCGCCTCGGTGCCGTCGACGCCCAGAGCCTGTGCCGCTGCGGGATTCATGTGGATGATCTTGCCCTCCTGGTCTGTAATGACGATCCCCTCTCCGGAATCGTCCAGTACTGCTGCCAGGCGAAACCTCTCCGCCCGAGCCTCGCCCAGCTGGTGGGAGCTGTCGAGGAGAGCCCCGATAAGTCCGGAAAGGCTGCGAATCAGCGAGATGCTGGCATCGCTGAACTCCTGCGGCTCGGTGTAGCCAGTCCACATTATGACAGAGGGTACGTTGGCCGTGCGGATCGGCACGGCGACGAGCGCCTTGATCTCTCCCCGTGACGCCCGTCTGTCGATGAAGGTCGTCTCCTTGCTCAGGTCCTCGATGACGATAGGCTTGTCCGGCTCGGTGGCTGCTGCCCCAAGCGCGCTGTCTACAAGGGCCACGCCATCGACAGCATCGCCGCGGCCGACAACCGTCTGAGGTGTGCCCTCACGCGAGGGAAAGACCAGTCTGGCCACAGCCGAACCGGAGGCTTTGAGTGCGGCCTCAAGGACCATGGGCACAGCGTCCCTTGGTTCGGCCACCGTGGCGATCCGCTGACCTACCTCGGCGATCACGGTCAGCGCTTCGTGGAGATCCTCTGATGTCATGGGCGCACCCCCGGCCTTCTGTTGCGAGTGTTCATATTCATCTTCCACCGCCGGACGGCTGTCAGGTTCGACCTCGCTACCTGCCGATGCCGCAAGTCGCTGCGCGGCGAGCGGGGCGGCAACGGCGACGGCCGCCGAGACCAGGACCTGCAGCAGCAGAAGCGGTAGAGCGACACGCCCTGCTTGGGCGAGAATGGCCTCGAAGGGCAACAGCAGCACGATCGTCCAGGGGCTTCCTTCGACGGGGAGGTAGTAAGTCAGCTCCCTGGCCGTACCGTCGACGCCGCGGCCGTCGAATACTGTGCCGCGGCCGTCAGCGGCTATTGGGACGGCCGTTCTGTCTCGGGGCCAATCGGCGAGCAGCAGGGCGGCGTCTGCGTGGACGACGATGCGGTTCTCGCCGTCTACAACGAAAGCCTGGCGTAGGCCATCCGGGTCCTGCAGGCCTTCCAGGATGCCCCTCAGAAGGGGATTGACTTCCGCCCTGACGCGGCCCAGGAGAACGCGATAGGGCGATGCGGAGTCGCCGCTCCCGACGGGAGCCAGGAACGAGAAGACCACACCGTCCTCGCCGGAGGAATGGGCACTGGTGGTCTGTGGGGCCCCTGCGTCGACGACGAGTTGGAGTGACTGGTGCTCCTCCTCCGTGAGCTGCGCCGGCGTGACGCAGGGTGGATAGTCGGCGATGGGCACGCCGCCGTCCGTGAACAGCGCCAGGCGGTCGAAGAAAGCCACCGCGCTCTGGTCGCTGCGCAACTGCTCCTCGAGAGTACTCTGGCTCTCTGCCTGCAGCCCTTCCTCGGCAGCGAACTGGGCGAGCAATCCCTCGCCTGCGTGGACGAAGTAGGCGAATCCGAGCGCTGCCGCCTCGGCGTCGACTGCCATTCGATCTATGGCCTGGCTCTTCTCCACGCGAACGACCTCAGCGGTCACCGCGCACAGCGGCCCGGCCGTCAGAATCAGGAGCAGCGGGGCGACCGAAAGGAGTGCCCTGCGGTGGATACTGCGGCTGTATGGAGCGGTCTTGGACGGGTCATGGACAAGCCTGACGCTCGGGAGGAGAGCGAAAGCGGCCTGGGCAGCAAGGCCGGCGACCAGGCTCTCGACTAGAAGTGCTGGCAGGCTGGCGGTGGTCCAGGCCAGCGCGTCGGCCAGGCCGGCCAACGGGCGGTCCGCAAGGCGGACGAAGACGGATAGGCAGAGCATCGGCGCCGCGGCCAGAGCGGCAAGTAGGCAGGCGGCCAGCGGCTGGCGAAGCAGCATGGCCAGGCGGCCGCGATACTCCTGGTGCAGCAGCAGCCCCAGGACAAGGCCGAAGAGCGCCAGGTGAAACGCGTCCGTGAGCCCGCCCGTGGTCAGGGCGGCCTGCACCAGCCCGCTGGCCCAGCCAACGAGCAGGGCCGGGCCCGCCCCGAGCCACGCGGCCACGACTACCGGCAGGGCGCCCAGCAAGGCGACAGACGGCGGCGGTCCGCCAGTGTACAGATCAGGGCGGGCTCCATCAGCTCCGGCGCCGGGGGTCAGCACCAGGAGAAGCGTTAGCGGCACTGTGCTGATGAGACAGCCGGCCAACACAAGGCGGCGCTTCCAGCCTTGGACTGAACGGCGTTGGAGCGCGACTACTAGCAGCGCCAGGGCCGTGCATAGGAGCTGCAGTGGGTACTCCCACGCCTGCGGCTCCAGCAACCCGGGGCCGCCCCATGTCCGCCAAGTCTCAAATTCCATCAGCCTCTCGTGCCGGCCCGGCGAAAGCGGTGGGGTAGATGCACCCTGACGGGAGTCGACGTTGGATTGGCTCCGGTGGTGTGTTGAAGGGTGCAGGCTCTGCTGACCCTAGGCGCGATTATAGCACGGGGGGGCCATTATTCAAGCCTTGTCCGCGCCGGGGGCGAGGGTATAATACGAGTCCCGCGGGCCGGCGTGGCCTGCGAAATGCACAATCTAGGAGGTCGAAAGTGGAGAACCCTGAGCAATTCCTGATCTGGCTTGTCTTCATCGCTTTCCTGGGTGCAATGATGTTCCTGCCCCAGTGGCGAGCACGACGTCGTCGCGCCAAGCAGATGGAAGAGCTTCGTCCCGGCGACAAAGTGATAACCGTGGGCGGGATCGTGGGCACGCTCAAGCTCCTCGATGCTGAGCAGGGCAAGGCGCGATTGCAGATTGCCAGCGGCGTAGAGATCGAGATTCTGGCGGCGGCGATCGGCCGCAAGATCGAGGAGTCGTGAGCGGGGTCCAGCTCATGGCCCGCCGGGCTGAGCTCCACGCACATCTCGAGTGACCAGGATAGCGGTGACCCGCTGATCAGGCCATGGAGATTAAGGTCGCAGTGGCGAAGGTGGGCAAGTGGGCATCCAGCGAGAGCGGGGACACGCTGGAGATGATCGAGCGGCCGCGCGGGGGAATATCCTTCGTGCTGGTCGATGGTCAGCGCTCGGGCCGGGGGGCGAAAGCGGTCAGCAACCTGGTAGCCAGGAAAGCGATCTCCGAACTTGGCGAAGGTGTCCGTGATGGGGCCGCAGCCCGGGCAGCGCACGACTACCTGTTTACCCACAGAGGGGGCAAGGTCTCTGCTACGCTGAACATCCTCTCGGTTGACCTGGCCTCCAAAACCCTGGTCCTCTCGCGAAACAACCCCTGTCCCACGATAGTGGTCACGCCGGACGGCGACCTGCAGCTGATCGACGAGCCTTCGGATCCGGTAGGGGTACGCAGCTGGACCAAGCCACAGATTACCGAGCTGCCGCTGGTGAGCGGGACGCTGGTCGTAGTTTACACGGACGGCCTGGAGATGGCCGGTGCCCGGTCCGAGCCCGTCTTCGACGTCCCCGCTGCTGTTCGGGAGCTGCTGGCGCGTGGCAGTTCCGGCGCCCGCGATGTGGCTGACGGACTGCTGGAGAGGGCACTACAGTTGGACGCGCGGCGGCCGCAGGACGACATCAGCGTGCTGGCTCTGGCAGTCGGCGGCGACGGGGCCGACGGAACGCGTCGGATGTCGGTTCGGCTGCCGCTATGAGGGGAGAATGAGAACCCACCGTGTCCGGCGCGTGGTGCGCGCCTACTGGCGCGACACCCGGGTCCTGATCAAGCAGTTCCGCGTTCCCTTGTTGGCCTTCGTCGTACTCATGTGCGGCGGTGCCGCGGCGCTGGCCCTCCTCTACGTCAACCCGGAGACAGGGCAGAGGGTGGGCTGGGCGGAGGCCATCTACGCGGCGCTCAACCTGGTCTTCTTCTCGCCGGTCTTGCCGTTTCCCACAGCGCTCGGGTTGCAGCTTGTCTTCATACTGACGCCTGTCGTCGGTCTTGCGCTCGTGGCCGACGGTGTATTGCGTTTCGGCGTGGCCCTGTTCAACCGTCGCGGCCGAAAGGAGGCCTGGCAAGTGGCAATCGCATCCACCTACCGTGACCATGTGATCGTGTGCGGGCTGGGGCGCATCGGCTATCGCGTGGTGAATGAGCTGCTTCGCCTCGGCGAGGACGTGGTCGGTATTGAGGCCGAAGCGAATGCCCCGTTCGTGGAAATGGTGCGCGACCTTCAAGTGCCGGTGCTGGTGGGGGACGCTCGCCGTCGTGATATGCTGGAGATGGCTTGCGTGAAGGATGCCTCGGCAATCGTCGTCTGTACGCAAGATGACCTGACGAATTTGGACGTCGCGCTCGAGGCACGAGAGATCAACCCCGGGATCAAGGTCGTGCTCCGTATGTTCGACGAGCAACTGGCCGACCGGGTCAGGCGCGGCTTCTCTATTCACACTGCTTTCAGCACGTCCGCGCTGGCCGCCCCTGTCTTCGCCGCCGCAGCCACCCGGGCCCAGATCGATCACTCACTCTATCTGGACGAGGTACTGCTGAACGTGGCCCGTACCGAGGTTCGGGAGGGATCGGCGCTCGAGGGCAGGGCCATCGGTGAGATGGAGAAGGAGCTCGACATCACGTGCATCCTGCACAGAGGATCAGATGCTTCTGACCTGCACCCCCAGCCTGAGGCCGTGCTTCGCGCCGGTGATTCCCTGGTTGTGTTCGCCTCCCTCGAAGCGCTCTCCCGCCTGCGGTGCGCGAATGGCGAAGCGCCTGACGGCCGCCAGGCGACCGTGCGGCGCGCGGGATGAGGCGTGTGGGAAAGGGAGAACAAGCGGAACAGGGCAGCCGGACAACCTCCGAAGCCGCCGAGCCTGAGCAGGGGCCGCTTGTCGCTGTGGTCGGTCCCTGTGCGGCCGGCAAGTCGCTCCTTGTGGATACCTTGTGCTCCCGAGGAATCAACGCCCGGGAGGTGGCACAGGAGCACTCCTACATCCCCGATATGTGGCTTCGCATCACCGCACCGGACCTGCTGGTCTTTCTCGACGTCTCCCTGGAGGAATCGCAGCGTCGTCGCCCGACGGACATCACCGGCGCAGCCTGGGCGGAGCTGGTGCGGCGGCTCGATCATGCACGGGCCAGCGCCCATCTGTACCTACATACTGATGGGCTGACGCCGGATCAGATCGTCCAGCGGGTGCTTGAGTTCTTGGGCGGCCCCGCAGCGCCGCGCGGGGAAGCGGGAGCGGGCTAGAGATCGGAGCAGGCTTCCGGGAGACGAACGAGGGGGGAAGCTCTGCTTCCCCCCTGCTTTATCCCTGGCTCCTCGGGTAGGACTCGAACCTACAACCAACCGGTTAACAGCCGGCCGCTCTGCCAGTTGAGCTACCGAGGAAGGCGCCGGGTATTATAGCGCCCCTGAGGGAAACCGTCAACCATCTTGAGCACGGGGCGACCTGGAAGCGGCCAGCGCACGGCCGGGAACTCTGGGGCTGCCTCGGCAGGCACGATTGGCCCTGGCTCAGACGAATCTGGCGAAGACCTGGTTCCCCAGCAGCCGCCCGCGCCCCGTCAGCCGAGCGCTGCTGCCATCCCACGAGATCAGGCCGCTGGAAGCGAGATCTGCGAGCTCCAGGCCGAACACGTCGCCCAGCCCTGTCCCGAAGCGGGAGCGGAAGCTCTCATCGCTCAATCCTTCCGCCAGGCGCAGGCCAAGCATCATCGTCTCGCCCATTTCCTGTTCACGATCGATGTCCTCTTCTTGCTGAATCAGCGGCTGGCCTTCCGCGAGCTGCGCGTAGTCGGCTGGATGGAGCACGTTCGTCCAGCGCTGCCGGCCCAGGCGGGAGGTGGCGCCGGCGCCGAAGCCGAGGTACTCTCCATTGCGCCAGTAGACCAGATTATGCCTGCTGACGTAGGACGAAAAGCACTCGCTCCGCGCGCCCGCAGCAGAGCTCCGGGCGGAAGCAGCCGCTCTGCCGGTTGGATCCTCCGCGGCCCAGGGCTCGCCGGCCAACGCAGCTGCCGTGCTTTCCTGGCAGCGCGCGGCCCAGTTCGAGATCTCGTAGTGGAAGTAGCCTGCCCCCGCCAGGGTGCGCTCTGCCAGCTCATACTGGAGAGCGGCCTCGTCCTCACTGGGCGCCGGTAGCTCGCCCCTTCCTATACGGGCAGAGAGGGGTGTTCCCTCCTCGACGGACAGGGAGTAGAGTGAGAGATGGGTCGGCGCGAGGCCCAAGGCGCTCACCAGCGTCTTCTCCCAGGCGCCGAGAGTCTGGCCGGGCAGGCCGAAGATGAAGTCGAGATTCAGATTGGTCAGGCCCGCTTCGCGCACCGAGCGGATGGCCTCCCGGGCCTGGGACCAGGTGTGGATGCGGCCCAGCAGCGAAAGCTCTCCGTCGTGGGACGATTGGACACCGAGGCTGATCCGGTTGATCCCCAGCGCGGCGGCTTCACGCAAGTGGCCTATCTCGATCGTGCCGGGGTTCGCCTCTATCGTCACCTCGGCGTCTTGGGCCAGGTGGAATGACCCACGCAGAGCAGCAAGAAGCTGGTCCAACTGGTCAACCGATAGTAGCGACGGTGTGCCGCCACCCAGGTAGATGGAACCGGCAGTGGCATATCGGTGCTGCTTTCCCGCTTGCTCGATCTCGCGGCAGACGGCGGAGACGTAAGAGGGGAGCAGCTCTTCCAGGCCGGCGTAGGTGTTGAAGTCACAGTAGGTGCAGCGGGCCCGGCAGAAGGGTATGTGGACGTAGAGTGCCAGGCGAGCGGGAGTTGCCATGACGCAGGAGGGTCAGCGCAGGAGGATGACGTCCAGCTCGGAGCCGGCCGGCAGATGGTCGCAGCTCTCGGGCACGATCGCCAGCCCGTCGGCTAGGACGAGCGAGCTGAGGATGCCCGAGCCCTGGTCGCCCGTCAGCGTGGCCTCGTAGCCACCGCCTCGCTCGGCGAGCTGCACTCGCAGGTAGTGGCGGCGGCCGTCCTTCTGGGCGATCCTGTTGGTGAGCCTGGCCCGCACGACGGTACGGCTCAGATCGGTGAAGCCAGACATCTTGAGAAGGGCGGGCCGGGCGAAGAGCTCGGTGGTGATCATTGCCGATACTGGATTGCCGGGCAGGCCGAGGAGCGGAACGTCTCCGACGACCCCGAAGGCGAGCGGCCGGCCGGGCTTCATGTTCAGAGACCAGAAGTGCATCTCCCCTTCGGACTGAAGCACCTGCTTGACCAGATCGAACTGGCCGATGGAGACTCCTCCTGAGGTGATTATGAAGTCGGCCCGGCGAGTGAGCGCCCGCTTGATCGCCCTGCGGAGGAGGCTTTCGCGGTCGGGCGCCACGCCGAGCAGCAGCACGGAGGCGCCGTAGCTCTGGACCTGCGCGGCGACGGTGTACGAATTGGCGTCTCGAATCTGCGCCGGCCCCGGAGTGCGATCCGGCGGGACGACCTCGTCGCCTGTGGCGAGTATCGCCACCCGGGGCCGCCTGACGACGGAGGCGCGCGTGCGGCCGACCGCGGCCAGCATGCCGATTTCCTGCGGGCGGAGTACCGTGCCTGGCTGGAGGACTACCTGCCCTGCTCTCACGTCCTCGCCGGCCTCTCGCACGTTAGCGCCGGCGGCGGGTGCCGCTTTGACGGTCAACCATCCACCGTCAACTCGTGTGTCTTCGAAGGGAACGACGGTGTCCGCCCCCGGCGGCACGGTGGCGCCTGTCATGATGCGGACGGCGGTGCCCCTCTCCACTCGCAGCCCGATCAGGCCGCCGGCACGTATCTCGCCCACGATCTGGAGGCGCCCTTTCTTCTTGAGATCCGAGGAGCGGACGGCGTAGCCGTCCATAGCGGAGTTGGACGTGGGCGGGATGTCCCGATCGGCCAGTATGGTCTCAGCCAGCACGCATGCGGCCGCGTCCAGCAAACCGACGATCTCGGTGCCAAGCACGGGGACCGCCCCAAGGATCCGCTCCAGCGCCTCTTCGACGCTGAGTATGGGGCGCGGCTTCTTAGACACTTCTGGTCTTTCCACTGTGTTCCGTTTCTTCTCCCCGCAGCATGGCCACGGAGTGAGGCAGAATCGGGGCCAGCGTTCTCATCCCCTCGCGCACTGCCCTTGGGCTGCCGGGGAGATTGACGATCAGCGTCTGCCCGCGGATAGCGGCGACGCCTCGGGAGATCACGGCCAGCGGGGTCCTGCGGTAGCCCTCTTGGCGGAGGACTTCGGCGAGGCCAGGCATCTCCCTGTCGGTCACGGCAAGCGTGGCCTCAGGCGTGACGTCCCGGGGAGCGGGCCCGGTGCCGCCCGTCGTTACGATCAGGTCGAGGCCGAGTTCGTCTGCCAAGCGGGTCAACTCTCGCTCGATCACTGGCCGCTCGTCGGGCACGAGCGCCTCGTGCACGACCTCCGCGCCTAGTCTCCTCAGCTGCTCGGACAGCAACGGACCGCTGAGGTCCTCGCGCTCACCGCTATACCCCTTGTCGCTCACAGTGACGACGGCCGCCCGAATTGGGTCCACGCTATCCTCCGGCTGGCTGCGAAGCGCAGTCAGTATAGCACAGGCCTACCGAGTGATCAAGGACTGGTGTCTGCGCGGGTGGCCCTTCGGCTGGCCCAGAGCGGATTCCCATTGACAGTTGGGCGGTTCTCGTTTAGAATTGGCCTCACCCTAGCTGACGGGCGGGAACGACCCCACCGTTCATTCACCTCCCCCAGCTTGAGCGCGGCCGCAAGCCGCGCATTCGGTTGGGTCGCTTGATGGGGACTCCTGCCGTCGGATCGAGAGGTAGCAGCCGCATGAAAGAGTATCACACGGATAAGTTGCGCAACCTCGTCCTCCTCGGCCACGGTAGTGCGGGGAAGACCTCGCTGGCGGAGGCTATGCTCTATGCCAGCGGCGCCACCAACCGGCTGGGCCGGGTCGAGGATGGGACGACTGTTGCAGACCACGACGAAGAGGAGATCAACCGCACTATCTCACTCAGCCTGTCGGTAGTCCCTGTGGAGTGGGAGGGCCACAAGCTGAACGTGATCGATACGCCGGGGTATACCGACTTCGTGGGCGAGGTCAAGAGTGGCATTCGGGCGGCGGATCTGGCCCTGATCGTGGTCGACGCCGTCGCCGGGGTGGAGGTGGGGACCGAGCTGGCCTGGGACTTCGTTGAAGAGCAAGGGCTGAGCCGGATAGTCGTCGTCAACAAGATCGAGCGGGAGAACGCGAACTTCGATACTGTTCTGAAGGGACTGCGAGAAGCGTTCGGGCAGAACTTCGTGCCCATTCAGCTTCCCATTGCCGGGGAGGATGGGCCGCAGGGCGTTGTCGATGTGGTGGCTAAGAAGGCGCTGCTGGGAGTGGAGGGCAAGGAAGCGGGGATTCCCGAGGGCCTGGCAGGCCGCGCCGAGGAGGCGCGCACTCAAGTCGTCGAGGCAGCGGCAGAGGCAGACGATCAACTCATCGTCAAGTACCTGGAGGGTGAGCCGCTGTCCGATGAGGAAGTGCAGCACGGCCTGAGGGCTGCCGTGAACGGTGGCACCGCGGTTCCGGTCGTAGTGACAACTGCTACTAACGCGCTCGGGGCACGTGCCTTGCTCAACGCTCTAGTGGCTTACGCGCCTTCCCCAGCCGACCGAGGGCCGACTGTCGCGCAGGGTCCCACAGGCGAGGAAGAGGTCGAGCCAAGCGACACCGCCCCGCTTTGCGCCCTTGTCTTCAAGACCACCGCGGATCCTTTTGTCGGCAAGCTGAGCTACTTCCGGGTCTACGGTGGGATCCTTGAATCGGACAGCCGGGTTCACAACACTCGGCTGGGTGAGGAAGAGCGGCTGGGGCAGATCAGTGTCATGCGCGGCAAGGAGCAGATCGGCGTGCCGCGCCTGCACGCCGGCGACATAGGTGCGGCGCCGAAGATGGCTCAGACTCTGACTGGGGATACCCTGTGCGATAAGACCCATCCACTGACCCTCCCCGGACCAGTGTTCCCGTCGCCTCTCTTCGCGGTGGCGATCAACCCCGCGGCCAAGTCGGATCAGGCGAAGCTGGGCCCGACACTGACGCGCATCTGCGAGGAGGACCCGACGCTGCGGTGGCGGCAGGATGCCAGCACCAAGGAGATCATACTCGAGGGTATGGGCGAGGCCCACGTCGACATCGCTGTCCGCCGAATGGCTAACCGGTTCGACGTCAAGGTCGAGACCGCCATACCGCGGGTTCCCTACACCGAGACGGTCACGAGGACTCACGAGGACCAGTACCGGCACAAGAAGCAGACGGGCGGTGCGGGCCAGTTCGCCGAAGTGCACATGCGCCTCGAGCCGCTTCCCCGTGGGACGGGCTTCGAGTACGCGTGGGAGGTCAGCGGGGGAGCAATATCCCGTTCCTTCGAGAGCTCTATCGAGAAGGGCGTGCGGCAGGTTCTGGACCAGGGCGTGATCGCCGGATACCCGGTCGTCGACGTGAAGGCGGCTGTGTTCTACGGCAAGGAGCATCCCGTCGACTCGAAGGACATCGCCTTCCAGATCGCGGGCCGCGAGGTGTTCAAGAAGGTCATGCTCGGCGCCGGCCCGGCTCTGCTGGAGCCGATCTACAGTGTCAGCATCACGGTCCCTGAGGAGTTCACCGGCGACGTCATGGGTGATCTCAATACTAAGAGGGCTCGGGTGCAGGGCATGGACCAGAAGGGTGGCAAGAGCGTGATCTCGGCTCAGGTGCCGCTGGCGGAGATGCAGAGATATGCCACCGACCTGCGCAGTCTGACCCAGGGGCGCGGCCTGTTCTCCATGGAGCTGGACCACTACGCTGAAGTGCCGGCCCATCTGGCGCAGTCGATAATCGATGCCTTCCAGAGTGAGAAGGAGAAGTAGCGAGGACGTGCAGCCGGGGAGCACAGGAGAGAGCACCAGGGTCCCGTCCCCGCCAGGGGACGGGCCTTTCTTAGCAGGCGACGAGCGGGGCCGTAGGCTCGGTTGGCCGGCCAGGGCCGCCATCATCGTCGTGGCGGCTTACGTCGCCGCACAGATGCTCTCGGATGTGCTGAGCCTCAAGATCGCGGCCGTGGCCGGTTTCAGCGTCGACGTTGGCACCTTCGTCTACCCACTGACGTTCACTCTGCGCGACCTCGTACATAAGGTGCTGGGTCGATCCGCGGCTCGGGTCCTGATCGTCTCCGCGGGCGTGATCAACCTGCTGATGGCCGGTCTCTTCGCCTTCGCCGCCTGGCTCCCGCCCGATCCCACGTGGCAGCTGCAGCAGGAATTCGCTGCGGTGCTGACACCGGTCTGGCGGATCGTCCTGGCGTCGATAGTGGCCGAGCTGGCGAGTGAGCTCGCCGATACTGAGGTCTATCACCTGTGGGTCACGCGAGTCACGCGCCGCTTCCAGTGGGCCCGCGTGCTGGTGAGCAATGCAATTAGCGTGCCGCTCGATAGCTTGATCTTCTGCTGGGGTGCGTTCGGTGGCGTGCTGCCGGCGATGACCGTGTGGTCGATCTTCTGGTCGAACGTGTTGCTGAAGGGGGCCGTGACCATGGTCAGCATGCCGGGGATCTATGCGGTACCCGATCGCAGGAGCTGATGTACGCAATGGCCACCGACACCGCGCCAGAGATACCCCCAAACCACCGATCCGGGTTCGTGGCTGTGATCGGGCGGCCGAACGTGGGCAAGTCCACGCTCGTGAACTGGCTCGTGGGCCAGAAGGTGGCTATCGTCTCCTCCAAGCCGCAGACGACCCGCAGCCGTATCCTGGGCATTCTCACCCGGGAGGACGCACAGGTCATCTTCGTTGATACGCCGGGCCTGCACCGGCCTCGCCACAGCCTGGGCCGGGCCATGGTCTCCACCGCCACGCGAGCGATCCCGGACGCGGATGCGATCCTGTTCCTGGTGGATTCCTCTGTCCTGCCCACTGACGACGATCGGATGATCGCGCAGCTGATCAGGGAGCAGAGCCGCGGGCCGGTTATCCTGGTGCTCAACAAGATGGACCTGCTACCTCCAGACAAGGTGAAGCTACACTCCGAGGCCTACTGGGAGCTGGTGCCCGATCGGCACGACTGGATGATGACCGTCGCCACGCAGGGAGTCAACCTGGAGAAGCTGCCGCCGATGGTCGTGTCGGTGCTGCCGGAGGGCCCTCGCTACTTCCCGGAGGGCCAGATCACTGATCAGACAGAGCGCCAGATTGCCTCCGAGCTGATCCGGGAGCAGGTGCTCAGGCAGACACGGCAAGAGGTGCCTCACTGCGTGGCGGTGGCTGTGGAGGAGTTCGAGCAGCGGCCGGACAACGTCGTCTACGTGGCGGCCACCGTATTCGTGGAGAGAGAGTCGCAGAAGGGTATCATCATAGGCAAGCAGGGCAGCAAGCTGCGCGAGATAGGCTCCGCGGCGCGCCAGCAGATCGAAAGGCTGACGGCCGGCCGGATCTATCTCGATCTGTGGGTCAAGGTGAGCAAGGGCTGGCGCGATGACGATAGGGCGCTTCGGGATCTGGGACTTGGCCAGTAGTAAGGGGGAGCTGTGGAGAAACGATCGAGGCCACGCGCACTAGTTCTAAGCGCTGTCCTACTGACCGTGCTCGCGCTTCGAGCGATCGTCTGGACGCTGGGCGTCTTCTTGCTTGGTGATGGGCCTGCTATCACGAGCCGGGCTGTGACGTACGGCCTGGTCTTCGCAGCCAGCCTGACCAGCGCAATTGGCCTGCTGTTGCTGCAGCGATGGGCTCGATCGCTGGCGTTGGCCGTTTCCAGCTGCTATGCAGCCCTGCTGGTCGCCGGCCTGGTCTTTGGGTGGGCGAGCGGCGGCATAGCAGTGATCGACCTGGGACGTGCTCTGGTAGTGTTGCTCGAGGCTGCAGTCGTCGCCGGGGCAGTCTGGTTCTACCTGACCCGGTCCGATGTGCTCTCTGTCTTCCGGGAACCCGCTGACTGATGCCTTCGGGCTCCGCGGCGCGGTGTCCGCGGCGATAGCGGAGGATCGGTTGTAACGGCCCGTCTGTTGATGTATAATCGATTGAAAGGGCGCGGTGGAGCGGCGCGGTGGGCCGGACAGTGGATCTCCTGCGGGAGCGACAGGGGCCGCCGTGAAGAGGTTGAGCTCCGTCTGCGCCGTTGCCTTACCAGTCGCGGCCGCCTTCGCCGGAGGCCGCCAGGGCAGGGGCGGAAGTCCTGTATATGGTCAGGAGGTCGAGGATGGCCCACTACTACGCTGAACCGGCGCATACCTTCAGCGAGTACCTGTTGATCCCCAATCTGACGGGAAGGAACCACATCCCGGAGAATGTCAGCATCAAGACTCCTCTGGTCAGGTTCAAGAAGGGGAAGCAGGCTGCGCTGGAGCTCAACATACCCTGCTGCTCGGCGATCATGCAGGCCGTCTCCGATCAGAACATGGCTATCGCTCTTGCCAGGTGCGGGGGCCTGTCATTCATCTATGTCTCTCAGCCCATAGAAGAGCAGGCGCGGATGGTGAGAGAGGTGAAGACGTTCAAGGCAGGCTTCGTGGAGAGCGACTCGAACGTCAAGCCCTCCGCCACTCTCCGGGAGGTCGTGGCCCTGTCCAATCAGACTGGGCATACCACAATGGCGGTGACCGAGGATGGTACGGCTCACGGCAAGCTGGTGGGGATCCTGACCAGCCGTGACTACAGACTAGGTCGCATAGACCTGGATGATCGCGTGGAGCAATACATGACCCCGTTCGACGCCCTGGTCTATGGCCAGGACGGGATCAGCCTCCACGATGCGAACGATCTGATCTGGGAGCACAAGCTGAATGTCCTGCCGATCATCGACAACAGTCAGCGGCTGGCCTCGTTGGTCTTCAGGAAGGACTACGTTCGCAGTAAGGCCAATCCGAACGAGTTGGTCGACCAGGAGAAGAGGCTGATGGTCGGCGCCGGCATCAACACAAGAGACTATCGCGAGCGCGTGCCCACCCTAGTAGAAGCGAACGCCGATGTGCTCTGCGTCGATTCCTCGGATGGCTTCACGGCTTGGCAAGGTGAAACGATTGAGTATGTCAAGAAGGAGTATGGAGATAGGGTCGCTGTTGGCGGCGGCAATGTAGTGGACAGGGAAGGTTTTCGCCATCTGGCGGACGCAGGAGCCGACTTCGTCAAGGTCGGTATCGGCGGCGGCTCGATCTGCATCACGAGGGAGCAGAAGGGGATTGGGCGCGGCCAGGCAACGGCGCTGATCGAGGTGGCGAAAGCGAGGGACGACTACCTGCAGGAGACGGGCGAGTACGTGCCGATCTGCTCAGACGGCGGCATCGTGCAGGACTACCACATCGTTCTGGCCTTGGCGATGGGAGCCGACTTCGTGATGATGGGCCGCTACTTCGCCCGGTTTGACGAGAGCCCAACCAGGCGGATGGTGATCAACGGGGCCTACGTCAAGGAGTACTGGGCAGAGGGTTCCAACCGGGCCCGCAACTGGCAGAGATACGACGTGGGCGGAGAGACGAAGCTGGCATTCGAGGAGGGGGTCGAGGGCTATGTGCCCTACGCGGGCAAGCTGAGCGAGAATCTGGATCTCACGGTGAGCAAGATCATCGCCACCATGTGCACGTGTGGGGCGCTGACGCTGGAGGAACTCCGCGAGAAGTCCCGGCTCACGCTGGTATCCTCGCCCAGTATTCGTGAGGGCGCTGCTCACGACATAATCCTGCGAGACAAGGAATCTGCGAGCCAATAGCACCGGTTGAGAAGCGGCGCCTGATCGGGCGGCACGACTGAGCTGACTGAAGCGATCTTCCAGGCGCTCGCGGAGCGGCCGCTGCTCCCGGCACCACATAGGGCGCGCTTGAAGTCCTCGCCGTTTATGGTATAGTAGCATTGCCCGTGTCCAGTGGGGCGGGCATTCTCCTTTTCTGTGGCCGGGGAAGGGCCCATGCGGCGACGACGACTTGTGATACCGTTGGCGACGGCTGCGATGACGCTGGCGATCGCGCTGGCGTTCGTGGCCATGGCGCACGCCCGCACAGGTTCCGGATCGGCCGTCGCGGCCTCGAGCGCTCGCAGCGTTGGCTGGTCTTTCTCCTATCAGAGTTCGATCACTTGCACGCTCTCCACGACGACTACTGATTCGCTGCCCGGAGGCAACACGTTCACGACCTCCCACATCCTGGCCAGCTACTACGACCTGGCGTTGGTGAGCGGGCTGCCTGGCCAGCAGCACAACCCCGAGCAGGACTACTTCCGCCTCGACAACGCCATCCCCGGATACAGGTACGTGGTCAGCGCGGATCCCGAAGGCCTTGGTAATTACAATCTGGGTATCATCATCTACAACGCAAGCTACACCCCGATCTATACGGACAGCAACACCTTGGACAACAACAGCGCCACCGCCGATTGGATAGCGCCGGGCTCGGGGCCCTACTACTTCAAGGTCTTCCAGATCAGCAGCTCCTGCAGCGGGGGGAACTACGATCTTGACGCCGACCAGTATCCGCACACAAGCACGCCGACGAATACGCCGACCGCGACGACTATTCCCACTTACACGCCGACGCCCACGCCCACAGCTGCACCAGGACCAACTGCCATTCCTGGGGCCGACTCGTTCGAGCCAAACTGGGATTTCGACCACGCCTCCCTCATAGGCACAGGTACGAGCTACAGCGCGAACTTCATTCCGGCCTGCTGCGGTGATGTGGACAACGACTTCTATAAGATCTGGATCAAGCCCGGCCTGCTGTTCACCTGCTATACCTCGAACCTCGGCCCGGGCGTCGATACGAACGTCATCATATACGACAACTGGCGCAACGGCATCGCCGGAAACGACGACGTGGAGCTTGGCGACTACAGCAGTCGTGTCGCCTACTACTCCACGTACGCAGGCTGGCTCTACGTCTTGGTGGGCCATGGCGGGCGGCTGGCGCTGGCCGACGTAGAGGGCAGCACGTACAATGTCCGCTGCGACAAGGACGTGCCCAGCCAGGCAACCCCCACATGCACCCGGACGCCCACGAGCGGCTCTTCATCGCCTCTGGCAACGTCGACTCCCAAGCCGTCGCTCAGCGTGCGCGTGATGGCCACGCCAACTCCGGCTCCGACAGCGACGCCGGGGCCTCGCTCGGTGGCCGTCAATCTCCTCGTCTACTACGATGGTAACGGTGACTCGCTACCTGGCGCAGGTGAGGGCGTGGCTGGCATTTCCGCTCAGATCCACGAGTCCGCAACAGGCCAGTTGCTGCAGCAGGCATTCACCGATGAGCTGGGCAGCGTGGCCTTCAGCGTAACGGCTCAGGGCCCTGTGCAGGTCAGCGTGCCCTTCCTGGGATTCAGCCAGGTGGTCGGAGGCCCCGAGGCAAGCGTCTTCGTTCGAGTTCCACCGCGTTCTTCCGGCGCCGAGGCCCCCTGAGCCACGCCCTGGAGTCACAGGCCGCCATGAGCGCAGAATCCCCTATCCCGCCCGCCAAAGAGGAAGCGCCCGCGTCGCCGGTGATCGCATTGCTGGCGAAGCTCCCTGCCAAGTGGGTGGCGCTCGGGCTGCTGGCTGTCATCGTAGTTGTGGTCTTGCTGCTGCGGGGCGGCGGTGACGGTGATACGGAGCCGGCCACACCTACGCCTTCGCTATCGCCGCTGCCGGTGGTGGAGTGCGAGACGATCATCAGCAGCGGAGCGGTTCAGGTTGCCGCGTCCCTTCCGATCACTCTCTCTGTGAGCGGGGAGTCGATTCCCGTCGTGCCAGTAATGCTTGATGAGCACGGTTGGTCGTATCAGGCGGAGTACTCGGGGAAGGCCGTCTGGATCTGCGGTACGGTGGTCAACTACGTGTTGGGACTGGAGCCGACGCGGGACAACGAGAGGCTTCTGGAATCCTTGAGCGCCGGCGACCTCATCGGGCTGACCCTCGCTAATGGGACGGGCTTCCTATTCCGGTATGACGATGCGAGTGAGGTGTTCGCAGCGGATGCTTCTTCCATCTTCGATCAGTCGGAGCCGGCGGTGACTCTGCTCGTCGAAGTAGACGATGGGGTCGTGCTGGCAGTACGGGCCGAGTACGAGACGGCATCCGAGCCGCTGCAGCCGGTCGTGGTCGGCGAGGCGCTGGGGCTCTATACGCCGGTGCAGGTGGGAAACGCTAGACTGACGGTCGTCTCAGCCCACGCGCGGCAAGATGTCCCAGGCCTGTTGCAGGGCACGATGTACTACCTGGTCGAGCTAGAGGTGGCCAACGTGGGGGAAGTCTCGCTTGAGACCAGTCTATTCAACATGGTCCTGGAGGACAGCATAGGCAACCAGTACCTGCTGTCACCGCCTGCAAGCGCGGTCGGCGATTACGGCCCGCTTCAGGGGACAATCGCGCCGGGATCACTGCTCAATGGTACGGCCGGCTACCTTGTGCCGGAGACGCTCGCAGGCCCGACGCTGGTGTGGACGTTCAGTCCGAAGCCGACGTCGGGGGAAGTTGCCCAGGTCAGGATTCCGTATGAGGCGGAGCCGTTCGATCCAGGATTGGTCTACGTGACGGTAAGCGACGCGTTCCTGAGCACAGGCGGCGATGAGCTGGTCATCGTCGGTGAGATCCGCAATACGACCAGCTCTGCGCTGATTGTGTCGGCGAGCGATATCCGGCTAAGCTCGAGCGCCGGAATGGGTAATCTGCGCATGGCGGCGCCGTTCCTGCCGTGGACGGTCGAGCCGGGTGAGACTCAGGTCATCGAGCTCCAGTACGATCCGCCAGGTGCAGCGACCGCGCTGCTGACGATGCTGGGGTTCTCCTTCGAGATCTCGGGATTGCCGGAGCCTGGCGGCTTCGGCGGCGTTCCCTGACGGGCCCCGGGACGGGCCAGCCTTGGTGATGGCGCCTGGTGGGGCAGCGCTCGCCTGCGGCCCGCTGGCGCCGTCCTGACGGGTCAGGGGCACCACCCGCTCTGCAGCACCATCCGTGCCTGGGCCATATCCTCCTCGATCTGGGCCGTCAGCTGCTCGGTGCTTGAGAAGATTAGCTCGTCCCTCAAGCGCCCTATGAAGTCTATGGCCAGCACCTGGCCATACAAATCGCCCTCGAAATCGAGCAGGTGGGCCTCAACGGTGCGCTGACCTCCCGGAAAGGAGGGCCGTGTGCCCACGTTCGCCACAGCCGGGTGGCTCTCCAGCTCCGGGCCGTGCGCCAGGCAGGCGTAGATACCGTTGGCTGGCAGCAGCCGGTTGGGAGGGAGCGATAGATTGGCGGTGCGGACTCCAAAAAGATGCCCTCTGCCATCCCCCTGAACGACCTTACCCTGCAGGCGGTAGGGGCGCCCGAGACAGCCGTTTGCCTCACCTAGATCGCCCTCCAGCAGCGCCTGTCGCACTCGACTGCTGCTGACTGCCGCGCCCTTCCACACGAACGGCTCAATCACGTGCACCAGGAAACCGTGCTTCGCTCCGGCCCGCCTGAGGAAGTCTGCGTCGCCGGCACGCTCGTGACCGATGGCGAACCCCTCGCTGCTCCACAGCTCGGCCAGACCGAGATGGCGTACCAGAAGCTCCACAAAGTCAGACGCCGGTGTCCGGGCTGTCTGGCTGGTGAATGGCACGACAACGAGCAGATCGAGCCCCAGGCCGTCAAGCAGGGTCGCGCGCTCTTCGAGCGTGGTGAGCATCTGGGGCGGCTCTCTGCCCAGCGCAGCCGCCGGATGGGGATCGAACGTGAGGGCGACTGCCGTGCCACCGCCGGCCTCGGCCGCACCGACCATCTGGGCCAGCAGGCTCTGATGGCCTAGATGAACGCCGTCGAACACGCCGATGGCCACGTGCGAGTGAGAGGCCGGCAGGCGCTGGGCTAGACCTCGAACGATCCGCATTGCTCACTGCTCCGGTGGGGCGAACACCTTCCGGGGTCGCCAGGTCTTGGTCGCCTGATCGAAAGCGACTATCGCCAGGAAGGCGCCGTCGGCCCCGTAGGCCCGCGCCAGTCCCTGCGGGTTGTTCACTGCATCCGGCCCCGGCACCGGCTGGCCCGAACGGACTCGGCGGGCCTCGTCATCCGCCAGAGTCAGGGCGGGCAGGTGCGATAGTGCTGCATCGAGCGGGAGGAGAAGATCGGTCCAACGCCCTCCCGCTGCGGCACTGCTCAACTCCTCCACCGATACCGAGTCCTCCAGGCTGAAGCTGCCGCTGGCCAGGCGAGTCAACGCGGCCAGAGAGGCTCCGCAGCCCAACGACTGGCCTAGATCGTGCGCCAGCGCCCGGACATACGTGCCCGCAGAGCAGGCCAGCTCGATCGTGCACTCAGGCGGGTCCCAGTCGGTCAACGCGAGCTCGTAGATCTCGACCTCGCGGGGTTGCCGCTCCACCGTCTCTCCGCGGCGCGCCAGCCGGTGGAGGGGCTTTCCCTGGTGCTTGATCGCTGAGTACATTGGAGGCAGCTGCTGGATCGTTCCTCTGAAGCCATCCAGCGCAGCTTCTAGTTCGGCGCGCTCAACAGCCACCTCCGTCTCCGCAGTGATCTTGCCCTCCGCATCGTAGGTGTCGGTGGCTATGCCGAGCAGCAGGCGCGCACGGTACCTCTTCATGCCTGCTGCGAGGTACTCGGCCACGCGGGTAGCCCGCCCAACGCAGATCAGCAGGACTCCCGTCGCCAGCGGGTCCAACGTGCCGGCGTGGCCCACGCGGCGGATGCCGGTCAGCGCTCGCACCTGGTCCACCAGGTCGTGCGATGTGGGTCCCCGCGGCTTGTTGATATTCAGAATGCCTTCGGACATAGATAGCGCGGCCCGGGGCCGCAAGGCCGAGTATACCTCAATGCAGGACCGCGGACAAACGCCGGATGGTGCCCTGTGTTGCGCATTCCGGCACATCGCACTACAATCTCGGCGCGGCCTGAATAGAGGGCACGGAGGGGAATGGTGGCCATCGAGGTAGACGGTCTCACAAAGAGATTTGGCGATGTGGTCGCGGTCGACGACCTCTCTTTCCAGGTGGCTCGGGGCGAGGTCTTCGGACTGCTGGGCCCCAACGGTGCAGGCAAGACCACGACGATCCGCATCATCATGGACATTCTCACTCCCGATGCCGGGAGTGTACTCGTGCTGGGGCAGCCTCCCGCCAGGGCGAAAGCGGCCGTGGGGTACCTACCCGAGGAGCGCGGGCTCTACCGCAACCTGCGTGTTCTCGAGACACTGGTCTATCTGGCCGAGCTCAAAGGGGTGCCACGCACGGCGGCGCGCGAGCGGGCCACGTTCCTGCTGGAGAGCATACAGGCTGGCGACTGGGCCCAGCGCAAGGTGCGCGAGCTGAGCAAGGGCATGCAGCAGCGGATCCAGTTCGTAGCCAGTCTGGTTCACGATCCCGAAGTGGTCTTCCTCGACGAGCCGTTCCAGGGACTCGACCCGCTGAACGTGGAGCGGGTCAAGGATGCAATTGGTGCTCTGCACAGGGATGGGAAGACGATCGTGCTCAGCACGCACCAGATGAACCTGGTGGAAGCGCTGTGCGACCGCATCCTGCTCATCGACCATGGCCGAGCGGTGTTGTATGGGCGGCTGGAGGAGATCAAGCGCCAGTACGCACCGAATGCAGTTCGAGTGCGTGCAGGTGAGCTCCCGGCCCACATTCCCGGTGTGGCTGAGGTAGCCCTGGAGCAGGGGGCCTACAATCTCAACCTGGCAGACGGGGCGCGGCCCCAGGATGTGCTGAAGGCGCTCGTTGACCGGGCGGTGGATCTGCAGTCCTTCGAAGTGGCCCCGGTGCCGCTCGGGGATATCTTCGTGGCCGCTGTCGGGGGCCGGGAGGGCTAGGGAGATGGACTGGCGCAGGATGTGGGTGGTGGCTCGCCACGAATTCACGACGAACGTACGCCGGCCCGGTTTCATCATAATGACGCTGGCGGTGCCGGTCATCGGGGCAGCAGTCCTCGCCTTCGGAGCGTTCTTCGGCAGCCAGGCGGAGCTGCTGGGCCAGTTTCTCGAGCAGCAGTTCGATGTCGGCCCTGAAGGCATCGGCGTGGTAGACCGCTCCGGCTTCTTCTCGCCAATCCTGCCGGAGTATGAAGAGCGCTTCCATCCGTACTCCACGGAGGCGGAGGCGGAGGCGGCCGTATTGGCCGAGGAGGTCTCCGCTGCCCTCCTGATAGGTGAGGACTACCTGGAGACGGGCTCGGTCGTCGTGGTGAGCAAGGGGAGCGGCTTCAGCTCAGCGGTCGTGGCCGACTCGCCCACGGTGAGAGCCTTCTTTGCCGATCACCTGCTCGCTGGCAGGGTGGAAGCAGAGTTGCAGGAGCGTGTTTCCGATCCGATGAACATTACCTCGCGCGTGGCATCGTTGGAGGGGGAGGGGGCGAGCGGAGGGGAAGGGAGCATCGCCTTCAACTTCATTGTCCCGTACGTTGCAGGCCTGCTTCTGGTATCGACGATCTTCGTCTCTTCCGGCTACCTTCTGCAGAGCGTTGGGGAGGAGAAGGAGAGCCGCGTTGTCGAGATTGTCGTTTCATCGGTCCGTCCGGCGGAGTTGATGGCAGGCAAGGTGGCCGGCCTTGGCGTTCTGGGGCTGCTTCAGATGCTTGTTTGGGCGGGAAGCATGGCTGCCTTCAGCGGAGGCGCGGCTGCGATCTGGCAGATGGCCGGCGCGGCTGCTCTGCCCGCACGCGTTCTCGTGCTCGGTGCTGTCTACTACCTGCTGGGCTACACTGTGTACGCTATCCTAATGGCGGGGATCGGCGCGCTGGGCACCAACATGCAGGAAGGCCAGAAGCTGGCGGGTATCTTCTCAGTCTTCGCCGCAATTCCCTATATGCTCTCGACCGTGTTCCTGGCAGATCCGAATGCCACCTTGGTGCGGGTGTTCAGTATTTTCCCCCTGACGGCGCCCACGACGATGTTGATGAGGCTGCCGCTGGCTGAGGTGCCGTGGACAGACATCGTCGCGAGCATCGTCTCGCTTCTGCTCTCTGTGCCGGCGGCGCTTTGGGTAGGCTCGAGACTGTTCGAGGTGGGTGTACTGGCCTACGGCAAACGGCCAACGCTGCGCGAGATATGGCTCATCATCAGAGGACGGGGGGCTACCGTGAAAAGGCATCGTCCTGGTGAGGAGCGCAACTAGCTGGCCACCTCCTCGCCATAGGCGAGCATTGCTGCCATCATCTGTCGGTCGCGTCCCTCGGCGTATACCCTGAGGACCGGCTCCGTTCCCGAGGGGCGGATCAGAAGCCAGGAGCCGTCAGCCAGCTCGTACTTGACGCCGTCAAGTGTCTTGACCTCCTGCACCTTCTCTCCGCCCAGCGATGCGGGGGCACCTTCGCTCAGCCGCTTCACCATCTCGGCCTTGTCGACGCGCTGCTGCAACGGGATGTCGCTACGGGTATAGCAGGTCGGTCCAACCTCCTCCTGCACCGCGCCGACGAGCTCGTGCAGAGGAGATCGAGCCTGGGCCACGATCTCCATCAGGAGGAGACTCATCAAGACGCCATCTCCCTCGGGGATATGGCCTCGGATACTAAGACCTCCTGACTCCTCGCCTCCTATCAGCACGTCTCCCTTGAGCATATGGTCGGCGATGTGGTTGAAGCCGACCGGCGTCTCGATCACCTCCAGGCCGTAGCGGTCTGCCAGCCGATCGACCATACTGGTGGTAGAGACGCTCTTGATAACCTTCCCCTTCCATCCCCGCTTCTCCACCAGATGGCGCAGGGCCAGGGCGAAGATGTGGTGGGGGTCGACGAAGTGGCCCTGCGAGTCCATGGCGCCGAGCCGATCGCCATCACCGTCCGTAGCCAGTCCCAGGTCCGCTTGATGAGCGCGAATGGCCGCCTTGAGTGCGGTGAGATAACGTTCAATGGGCTCGGGGTGGATGCCGCCGAAGCCAGGGTTCATCTCGCTGCGGATCTCGTGTACGCGGGTTCGTGTGCGGGCCAGCATATCCGCGATCGCCTTGCGGGCGGAGCCGTACATGGCGTCGCTAACCACACGCAGCTCTCCCTCGGATATCACGTCCAGGTCCACTATCTCCCCTAGGTGCTGGTAGTACGCCCAGGCAGGGTTGAAGCGGCGGATCAGTTCGACATCCAGAGCCTCCTGATAGCCCATGACCTTGGGCTCGCGCCCCTTCTCCAGATTGCGCCGCAGCAAGGCCTCGACTTGCGCAGATTGCCCTGCCAGCGCGGCTCCTCCGAAGTCAGCCTTGAGCTTGATCCCGTTGTACCGCGGCGGATTGTGGCTCGCCGTGATCATCACGCCCAGAGCTGCCTTCTGGTGAACGACGGCGTAGGAGATTGCCGGAGTGGGTGCGTCGGAGCGGGTCAGGTAGGTCGCAATCCCGTTGGCGGCCAGGACCCGCGAGACCTCGGCGGCGTATCGGTCGGAGAGGAACCTGGTGTCGAAACCGACGACTGCCTCGCGCGGCCCCTGGCTGTTCTCCAGCAGATAGTCGGCGATCGCCTGTGCCACCAGCCGGACGTTGGCGAATGTGAACTCATCCGATATCACGGCTCGCCAGCCGTCAGTGCCGAATCGTATGGTCAAGGTATGCCTCCAAGTTTCCGTAGGTCTAGAGCTAGCGATGGTGCTGTGGGCAGCTGACCGAGAGCGATACGACTTCCTCATCGCTGCCCTGCACGGCCCAGCGCTCTCCCGTCACCGGCTCCCAGAGCCCAAGGACGATGGTATACTCCCCCGGAGTGAGAGGGCCGAAACCGCGGCAATCGCGCATTGTCTCACCGGGCTGCCACAGCCAGAAGGGCAACATGCCTAGCAGCGGGTAGCCGTCTGCCTGCGCCGCCAGCGAGCCGCTTCCGTCGAGCAGGTGAGCAAAGACAGTTACATCAGCCTCAACAGGGCTGGCTACTCGCCATAGCACTGTGAGATGCAGTTGGCCGGAGAGGTCGCAGGCGGACTCCGTGCTGAGCAGCTGCACCTGGCCCTCGAAGTCCGCCACAGCCTCTGTCTCCCGCCCTTCATCTACAGTGCCGCCTGCCTCTACCAGATGGATGCGCTCGTCGTCGTAGCGGGCGATAAACGCGGACCTGTTGCGGCGTATCGCTGGAGCGAGCTGGTCCCAATCGAGAAGGGGGCCCAGGAGCTCATAGCTGTAGGTAGCGGGATTGTCGGTGGCCACGACCCCGAAGGAGACGGCCTCCCCGGCGTCGGCGATGCCCGCGTGCACGTAGACGATATCTGCGCCAGTAACACGCTGCGGCAGCGGGGTGACTCCCTCGAAGCCCAGCGGGTACAATCGGTTGTGGGGGGTGAGGCGCATGGGCAGGTTGACGAGCAGTAGGGGGCGAGCGCTCTCCGCGGCCTGTGCGGAGTCCCAGATCGCCTCGCCCGCCAAGGAATAGAGGGCCACGCCGTGCAGCACGAACGCCGCCGCGGGCAGAAGCAGCGCCAGCGCCGTTACAGATGCGAGTGTCGCCTGCCATCTCGAGCGCAGCCCCAGGACGAGCGGGACCAGAGCAGCGGCCCAGGCGAGAGCGATTCCGGGCGCTGTGGTGTAGAGGAAGCGGGGCGCCAGCTCGAACCAGTCCGCCTGCATAGAGACGAGCGGTGGGAGGGAGAAGAGCGCTATCCAGCCCAAGGCCAGGAAGAGGGCGTCCCTCTGCGAGCGGAGCCCCGCCCAGACAAGCAGGCCGGCCGAGGGCAGGGCTACCAGCCAGAGACAGAGCTCCCGGTCCAGTCGGGCTGCTGAGGCGAGCAGCTGGGCCAGCGGAGCTACGGGATAGACGAGCCCCTGCACCACGAAGCCGGCGTTGCGCCTCAGGTCCTCTGCCTGCAGACCGAAGGTTGCAGTGCCCCCGCCGCGCATGTGCAGCCAGAAGGCGAATGTGGCGAGGAATAGGGTCAGGAAGCCGAATGGCCACCAGGATCGGCGGATCGCCCATCGTCGGGAGACTCGCCCGACAAGCTCGACGATCAGGACCAGCGGTGCCGCGAGCAGCCCAGCCTCGTAGTGGAAGGCTGCGAGGAGGCAGAGGATGGCGGCGAGAATGGGCCAGCGGGCCTGGCCAGTTCTGCGACCCTGTTCGTAGGAGAGCACGGCTCCTGCGGCGAGTGCAGCTACGATCGGATTGTAGACGGCGCCTGGCCACGCTATTGCCTGGCGAGCGAAGGGGAAGGCCGCGAACAGGGTGGTCGCCACCACAGCAGCCACTCGGCTCGATGTCTCACCGGAATCGCGCCGAAGCCACCGTGCGGCCAGAGCCCCTACCAGGACTGCCGCGGCGAAGTGAGCGATGAGATTGAGGGCGTGGAGATTTGGGGAATCGAGACCCCCGAGTAGACCGCCCCACAGTCGCCACAGGCTGTACCACATGGGGCGGTAGTAGCCGTAGGGGCTGGTGCTGGTCCAGAGCTCCTGCCAGGAGATCGACTCCAGCCAGGGGACCTGCACCAGATCGTCCGAGAACAGGGGCAGCGATAGCGCCCTGCCGTAGAGCAGCAGCGTCAGCGCCAGGGCCAGCACCGCGGATAGGAAAAGCGGCCGGAAGAGGATATCCGGGGCGCACTTGGCCCTGTCTGCGGGCATCTTAGTCATGCCGCTCACCGGCCCGCGCGGCGGCGATCTCACGGTAGACCTGGACGGTGCGCGAGGCTACCAGGTGCTGCGTGAACTGGGCCTCCACCCTCCGGCGGCCCCGGTGGGTCAGGTCAGCCCACAGGCGGGGATCGTGCTGCAACCGGTAGAGGTGCTGTGCCAGCGCCGCGCTGTCGCCTTCCGGGAATGTCAGCCCGGCGTCGCCGATGACCCCCGGGATCTCACCCGATTGAGAGCCGACGACGGGCGTACCGCAGGCCATGGCCTCGATGAGCACGCGTCCGAACTGCTCGACCCAGTTGCGCCGCGAAAGCGAGGGCAGGACCAACGCGTCCAGACTATGGTAGAATGCCGGCATGTCGCCGCTGTGGAGCTCGTCCAGCCAGGAGATCCGGTCGGCAAGGCGCAGCGACGTCGCCATCTGCTTTAGCCGAGCACGCGCCGGGCCACGGCCCAGGATGGAGGCGCGGAAGGACGTGTCCAATTCGGTCAGGGCCCGCAGCAGGACGCCGATTCCCTTCTCCGGTACCAGCCTTCCGGCGAACCCGACCACGAACGGGGCGTCCTTCTCCCTCCGAGGCCGGCGGGGAGTGAATATCGCGGTGTCCACACCGAATTGCGGCACTATCGCCAGCGGGCCGCTGTATCCCTTGTGCCGCCATGCGGCCTCCGCGCCCGCCGACCCCACGAGAGCGTAGTCTGCGCTGTGGATGCTGTACCTCTCGAATAGGCTGAAGGGAAAGGGATAGCGGCGGACGAGGTTCTGCCAGGAAAACCAGAGCGTGCGACAGCCGGCCCGCTTGGCTAGGCGCAGAGCATGGTAGGTGGCCAGGTTGTACGGTTCCTCGTCCACGTGCACTATGTCGGGGTTGACTGAGCGGATTCGTCTGGCCAAGGATGGGTAGAAGTGGAGATGGTAGCTGCCGTTGAAGGCCAAGTGCTCAGTCACCAGGTTGTAGCCAGCTGTGTGGGCACGCTCCAGCGTTATCATACGAGTGCCGTCGTGCCAGGAGGGCGGTACGGCGACCGTCAGTTCTACGTCGGGGGAGCGGGCGATCTCCTCCAACTTGCGCTGGTAGGCGCCAACTAGACAGGCCTTGGAGAGCATCAGAACGCGCATTATGTAGACAAGAGAGGTGCGATGTGAGCTCCGTTGACGGGCTTCTGCATTGTGCTATAATTCCTATGGTTTGGCAAGTGGACCGGCCAGTAGCGTGTACAGCACAAGGCTACGGCGGGCTCTGCGGGGAGATTTCCGGAGGGAGGCGCGCATAGGCTCAAGGGGCACGGAGAAGCGGAACGCGAGGGCGCCGCAAGCAGCGCCCAGCCCTTTGGGCGTCAAGGTACTGTCCAACTCAACAAGCTACGCGGGTCCAACTCGCCGATCGAGCAGCAGGGCGATTGGTGGCCAGAGGTGGCGCAGGCGCAAGTCTGATATGGCGCACGGGAGGGGGCCGATGGTTAGACGGCGTAGGATGGCGGGCATTCTTATGGTGGCCGCCTTGATGGGGACGGTACCGATTCTCAGCCTGGCCGGCCCCCCTGCATCTGAGCAGCAGACAGACGACGGCAACCTGCTGCATAACCCCGGCTTCGAAGGGCCGTACGTAGTCGGTCTTGTTCACGTAAACGACTGGATCTTCCGGGACAACATCTTCACTCCCGAAGGCTGGGTCACCTGGTGGCGCCAGGGCATCGGCGATGGCGGCGAGTTCGGCCAGCCCGAAGTGCAGGTGATCGCTGCCGACCACCCGAACTACGGGTACGACGCAGCACTCCCCCGCATCTACTCTGGATTCCAGGCTCTCAAGGTCTTCAATATGTGGCGGCCCCAGGATGCCGGCATCTATCAGTGCGTGCATGGACTCCAGCCTGGGGCGACCGTGCAGCTGACCGCCTACGCGCACGCCTGGACCTGCGACAGCGATCAGAATCTTGGCTACACCTGCGTTCACCCTTGGAATCAGATCACCTTCCAGGTGGGCATCGAGTCTAACGGCGTAGCGGATCCCTTCTCACCGATGATCATATGGGCGCCGCCAAGCCCCGGCATGATAGCCCCTGACCACTTCCAGATGATAGGGCCGGCCACCGCCCGCGTAGGCGCAGGGGGCAGCGTCTGCGTCTACCTTCGTTCCCAGGCCAAGTGGGGCTTCCAGCACCTGGACGCCTACTGGGATGAGACAAGCCTGGTCTACGTTGACGGAACGGCTGCGCCAACGAACACGCCGATTCCCCCTGAACCGACAGCCACGCCTCAACAGGATCCGCCCACAGCGACGCCGAGCCCGCCAGATACGGCGACTCCGGTGGACACGACTCCCACGGCGACACCTAGCCCGACCGCCGTGCCGGAGACGGCGACGCCGAGACCCACGGCAACTCCCTGGCACACGCCCACACCGCGACCCGACGGAAGCGTCGTGCACATCGTAAGGGCGGGCGATACGCTGTCCAGCATCAGCCGGACATACGGGGTCTCAGTCGACCAGATCAGGCAGCTCAACCAGGGCTCGATAGGACCAGGCGACCTGATCCTGGTCGGCCAGGAGCTGGTCGTGGCTCTCGCCGTCGCTCCGTACACAGCGACGCCCACGGCTACCGTGGAGCCGACCGCCGAGGGCGACGATGTCCAGCCCGCCGAGGGAGGGCAGGACACGCTGCCACCCGAGGAGTCGGCCGCCCGAGACATGGAACCCTTGGAAGGGTTCGGTTCCCTGTGCGTGTTGTGCTTCCATGACCACAACCTGGATACATACAGGGACGGGATCGTTGAGGAGCTGCTTCCGGGTGGGCGGTTTGTTGTCACAGGACCTGCGGGAGTGGTGGGCGAGTACACGTGCGATGGGGTAACAGAGCCGTACTGTTTCTCGGGGCTGGCGGCCGGGCACTATCGAGTCGAGTACGAGCCTCCAGCCGGGTTCCTGGCTAGTGGTCCGGTGGAGTGGGCGCTGCCGCTAGCCGCCGACGCCGTCTTCTACCACTCGTTCGGGGCAGTGCTTCCGGAGGCGGCCGATGCCTCAGCCATAGCCGACGAAGGCCCAGAGACCGCCGAGAGCTCGGATGTGGGGTCAGTGGCGCCGGTGGCCCGATTGACGCTGCAGGACATGCTGCAGGGCTTGGTCAGCGTCAGCGGGGTTCTAGTACTGGGTTTGTCCGGCATGGCAGGGGCGCTGTTCTACGTGAGCAGGAGAATGGCCAGGGAAGAGGCATAGGTCGAAGGCCAGCTGACCGCGATGGCCGCCGGGCCCTTCCCGGCGGCCTGGTGTTTGTTATCTCGCAGGGGTAGGAATCCGGCTGCAGCAGGGGGCGGACGCGTCCTTTGACAGGGTTAGGCATTGTGCTATAATTCGCGGGCTTCGGTGGGCTCGGGGGATGAAGGTGGCTCGTTCCTTCGCGGGCGCTGGCTGAGGCGGGATTGGGTGCTGGTCGCGCTGCTGACGGCGCTGGCAGCACTGCTGCGGCTGTTGTGGCTGAGCGATATTCCGCCTGGCCTGTACCACGACGAGGGATACAATGGCTTGGACGCGCTGCGTGTCCTCTCCGGTGAGTGGCCGGTGTACTTCCCGGCCAACAACGGTCGCGAGCCAGCCCTAATCTACATAATCGCCGTGACGGTGGGTCTGGTAGGTCGCACTCCGGGTGCTCTGCGCCTGGCCGCGGCGGCCTGTGGTACCTTTACAATCCCAGCCACATACGTGATGGCACGGACCTGGTTCAGCAGGCGCGTGGCCTTGTTAGGGACCGCCGTCCTGGCGGTCACGTTCTGGCACGTGCATCTGAGCCGAATCGGCTTTCGAGCGATCACGCTTCCGCTGGCCATGGCGCTCGCCCTATGGACGGGGGCCCGCGCCTACCGCTCGGGAAGGGTGCGTGATTGGCTGCTGTGTGGCGTCCTATACGGTGTCTGCTTCTATACATATCTTCCGGCCCGCTTCTCTCTGATCGCCCTGCTGGCCTGCGGGTTTCTGCTTGCTGTGGCGGGAAGAGGAAGGCGGCTCTGGCCCGGTGTGGTCTGGTTTGTCGCCGGCGCGGCGCTGGCGATAGCACCTCTCGCCGTGTACGCCATCGGCAACTGGGACCAGGTGATGGGGCGTGCCGGTCAGGTGTCCGTGTTCAACCCTGCCATAAACGGGGGTGATCTGTGGGGCACGCTGGCTCGGCAACTCGTCCGTACGTTGGGGATGTTCTTCGTCCGCGGCGATACCATAGCCCGACACAACCTGCCTGGGAGGCCGGTGTTCGATCCGGTCCTTGGGGCGGCGATGGTAATTGGGGCTGTGCAGATAGTGAGAAACCGCCGGCGGTCGCTGGCTCCGGCGCTGACCGGGGTGTGGGTGGCCGTGATGGTCATTCCTACATGGGTGGCCGAGGACGCGCCGCACTTCCTGCGCGCGGTTGGGGTGCTCCCGCTACTTCCCTTTCTTCCCGCAGTCGGTTTGGACGCAGCGATAGGCTGGCTGGAGAGGCGCAGCCTGGCCAAGTGGGGAAAGGTGCTGGTCTGTGGCGTTCTTCTCCTCGGTCTTGGCTTGACGATACGCGACTACTTCCTGGTCTACGCGAAAGGCGTCGACGTGGCGTACGCGTTCGAGGATGCGGCGACTGCTCTGGCCGCAGAGGCCAACAGATTCATCGGCTCTGGGTGGGATGGCGACGGCCTATCGGAATCGAACGGCGAGCTGCCGGAGAGGACGGTTTTCATCGACAGCCGTCTATGCGAGGAGTGGGCGGCCATACCGTTCCTTGTCCCGCAGAGCGAAGCAGTTGTTGTCGCCTCCGAGCAAGCTGCATCATCGATGGGGACGGATCGACAGGGAGGTGTGCTGCTCCTGGCGTGGCCGTACGGAGAGGTCGAGCGCTTCCTGGCTGCGCTTCCGCTTGATAGCGTGATTGAGGCCCATAGAGGGCCCCTTGCCCGCGGCGATCTGGAGGAGGAGGCGAGCACGGCCTACGTTGCCTACGCTGCGCTTCCGGGCACCGCAGACCCAAGCGGCCGGCTGGCCTATTTCGGGGATTCGATTGCACTGGTCGGCTACGAGATCGATGCAGACTCGGACGATTGGCAGGTGACTCTGCGGTGGGAGGCGCTGGCGAGTCTAGGAGAGAGCTACACGGTATTTGTGCACTTGCTCGGCAGTGACCGCATTCTTGCGCAGCACGATGGATTGCCGGCTGGAGGGCTGTATACCACCGCTCAGTGGCGACCAGGCGATGTGATTGTGGACCGCCATTTGCTTGATACGCGGGGGGAGATCCTGGACGACGAGCCGGGCCTCGTGGTTGGGCTTTACATCTGGCCGACTATGGATCGGCTTCCGGCGAACTTGCCGTCGGGTGAGTTGCTGGGACATGAATTCACGCTAAGATAACGAAGCGAGCCGGCGGATTCGCGCCCCCACTGGTCCTGTCTGGTCGGGGAAGGGGCGGCCGTCGGCCGAAGAGGAGGAATCTGATGATCAGAGCACGCACAATTGCTACTACACTGCTAGTAGTCGCCGCCGTTGGCGCTATTGCCGCAACCGGTGTGGCGGCGCGCGAGTCGGCCGCGCCCAGCGGACAGACAAACCGGCTGCAGAACCCTGGCATCGAAGGGCCGTATATCGTAAGTCAGGTGCACGTGCAGGACGGTCAATTCCGTGACAACATATTCACTCCCGAGGGATGGGTAACGTGGTGGCGCATAGGACACGGTGAAGGCGGCGAGTGGGGTCAGCCGGAGGTGCAGGTGATCGCGGCGGATCACCCCAACTATGGCTACGAAGCGGAACTGCCGCGCATCCACAGCGGCAACCAGTCGCTCAAGTTCTTCACCATGTACCGCCCCCACGATGGTGGGCTCTATCAGTACGTTCCTGGGCTGCAGCCAGGCTCCACCGTTGAGTTCGCCGCGTGGGCTCACGCCTGGACCTGCGACAACCACGACCGGATAGGCTACACGTGCATGCTCCCCGATGAGCAGATCAGCCTTCAGGTGGGTATCGAGCCGAACGGCAATTGCGACCCCTTCTCACCGAGTGTCATCTGGGCGCCGGGCGGAGGCGGCCAGATTGCGCCGGACCAGTGGGCGGTCATCGGGCCGGTCAGTGCCCGCGTGGGCGGCAGCGGTGCGGTGTGCGTCTTCACGCGCTCGCTTGCGAAGTGGGGCTATGCTCACCTGGATTCCTACTGGGATGACCACAGTCTGATAGTGACCGCTGCCGCCAGGCTGCCTACCTCCACTCCCGCGCCGACTGCCACACCGCGCAGCACGCCGACCCCGCGGGGAGATGGCTCGATCATTCACGTCGTGGAGGACGGTGAGACGCTCGCGATCATTTCCAGGATGTACGGCTTGGATGCGGACGCAGTACGTGGGCTGAACGCTGGATCGCTTGGCGAGAGCGACGCGATAGAGGTTGGCCAGGAGATCGTGATCGCGCCTCCGGTGGCGACGCCCACCCCTGAGCCCATATTCTCTGTCTGCGTGGTGGCCTTCAACGATCGAGACGGCGACGAAAGCTGGGATGATTCCTCGGAGGAGATGCTGCCCGGCTCGCACATAGCCCTCTCCAACGGGTCCGGCGTTGTCGGCGAGTACGTGTCCGACGGCCTCAGCGAGCCCTACTGCTTTGAGGATCTCGCTCCCGGCAGCTATGACGTGATGCACAAGGCGCCTGACGGCTACGAGCTCGTTGGAACCGGCAGCCAGACTGCAGAGGCCAGCGCAGAGGTGCCGCCTATCGTGGCCCTGGGTTGCACTCGGGGCGGGGCGGCCGCTGCCGAGCCGACCTCCACGCCTGCCGCTGTGGCGGAGATCTCATCGGACGTAGTGTCGAACGGGGGCTCGAACGGCTCTGGCGACGGAGAGGCCTCCGACTCCGCAGGGCAGATCGTCCTTTCCGCCGTTTCCGAGATCAGCGGACTGCTGATACTCGTCCTGGCGGCTGGAATGGGGGCGCTATTCTACTTCGAACGGCGGAAGGCCTAGCCAGGCCTGGTTCGCCGGGAGGACCAGCATGCGCTTAGGGAGCGCCGCGCGGGGAAGCTACGCGCCCGCCGCGGCGCTCCTCGTTGTGTGCCTGATCGTCGCTGTGCCTCTCTGGGGTCCGGGGATGATCAATACTCGCGCGGGCGGCGATAGCCCCTTCCTGCTGCAGCGCACGCAACAGATGGCCGTGAACCTGCAGGACGGCGTCTTTCCGGTACGCTGGATGCCGGACGCCGCCTACGGCCTGGGTTATCCCTTCTTCAGCTACTACGCGGCGCTGCCCTTCTATCTCTCGGGTGGGCTGGTCGTGCTTGGGCTGGACGTGCTCAGCGCCGTCAAGGTGGTGCAGTCGCTCTTCCTCTTCGCGGCAGCGCTGGCGATGTATGCTTGGGCCCGCCGGCTGCTGGCTGGGAGGCCGGGCGCACTGCTGGCGGCAGCGGCCTACACGCTGGCACCATTTCACCTGGTCAATCTCTACGTGCGGGGCGACTCGCTCTCCGAGTTCGCCGCCTTCGCCTTCTATCCTCTGATCCTGTGGGCGTTGGATCGGCTCGCCGATCGTCCATCGCTGCGGCGGGCCGTACTCCCCGCCCTCGCATACGCGGGTCTCGTCGTGACGCATAACCTATCTGCCCTCATCTTCTCTCCCTTCGCGATCACCTATGTTGTCGTGCTCGTCTTGCCGCGTGCGGGGAGTGATGGGCCGGGCGCTGCGCAGTCAAGGCCATCCGGCGCCGCCTCGGCCGGCTGTCGCCTGGCCTGGAGCAGCGGCGCTCTATTGCTGGGCATCCTGCTGTCCGCCTGGTACTGGCTGCCTGCGCTGGGCGAGGTCGACCAGGTGCAGCTGACAGCCCAGACGACGGGCTACTTCCATTACTCCAATCACTTCCGAGCTGCGGACCTGGTTCAGACCAGCCTCCTGTTCGGCTACGAACTGAGGGCGGACGCGCCAAGCCCCTTCGCCATGGGTCTCGCCCAGGCGGTCCTGCTCCTGGTCGCGGGAGCTGTTCTCGTTGCCCGACGAGCGCGGTCCCGCGTCGCTGGGCACGATTGCAGGGCCGACTCGGCCAGGTGGGCCTTCGTCTTCGGCGGGCTCGTGCTGGCCACCGTCTGCATCACGCCGCTCTCCGGGCTGCTCTGGGATCACCTGCCGCTGCTCGAGATGGTTCAGTTCCCCTGGCGTTTCCTCTCCGTGCAGTCTCTGTTCGCCGCTGTACTCATCGGCGGCGTGATCAATCTGGAGGGAGGGCGAGGCTGGGCTGTTGCCGCAGCCCTGATAGCCATCCTGGGCGTGGCGCAGCTGGGGGATCTGCGACCGGAGTACTTGTCCATCTCCTCCCAGGAGGTCACCGTAGAGCGGCTGCAGCTCTACGAGATGTTCACCGGGAATATCGGTACGACGGTGCGTCACGAGTACCTCCCGGAAGATGTGGTGCCGCGTCCCTACACAGGGGCTGCGCTCTTCGAGCCTGACGGGGAGCCTCGCGTGCTCGCGGTCAGCGGAGAGCTGGTAGGAGCTAGGGAGACCGAGCGCAAGTCGACGCAGCGCAGCTGGGAGGTCGAGGCGGGTGATGGCGGCGCGGAGGTGGCGTTCCCCGTCTACTACTGGCCGGGTTGGAAGGCCGCAGTCGACGACCAGCGAGCAGAGCTGCGGTCCACTAAGGACCTGGGGCATGCTTCGCTATTCGTTCCGGAGGGGGGGCACGTTGTCAAGATCTGGCTCGGGCGGACCCCCTTGCGCGCCGGAGCCGAGGCGACCTCGGCGGCCGCTGCCCTGCTGGTGCTCGCGGTCATTGTCAGGGATGTATACCTGAGGCGCAGGTATGGACAGGGCGGCGCCGAGCAGGCCTGCGCAAGCCCCTACGCGCAGGCGGTCCCGCTCGGAGTGGCCGTGGTCTGTGTGCTGGGCATGTTCGTATTGCTCGCTCCAGACGTCTCCGGCGAGGCCAATGATCTGACAATGGACTTCGCTGCCATGCCCTACCTACACCACAATCCCGGCGGCGTGGCACTGGGCCCCGCCCGCCTGGAGAGCTACGCGTATTCGTCCGAGGAGATCGCGCCCGGCTCTACTATTACAGTGACCCTGTACTGGGACGAGCCCGTCAGCGACACCCGCGCCGAGCTCAGGCTCGTGGCGCCCGGTGACGTGCGATTGCCTGCACGGCGTGACTTCGGGTCGGCAGTCGTGTCTCTGGATGATCGAGTGGCGACGGCGGCGCTGCAGGCATCCGGAGCGTTTGAGCCGGGCCCAGGGATGTACCTGATATCGTTGAGCGTGGTTCAGGACGGAGCCGGTGGCCAGCCGGCTGAACAGGCCTATCTCAGCCCGGTGTGGGTTCACGAAACGATGAGCAGTGACCAAGCGGAGGTCCTGCCCGGGTCCGGCACGGACCTCTTGCGTCTGCATGAAGGGAGCGCAGCCAGGCAGGAGGGCGGAGACAGCCTAGCCGTCAGCCTTCTCTGGTCGACTTCCGAGCCTGTGCCCGCCAACTACGGCCTGGCATTGCGGCTGCTCGATTCGAGCGGCAGCGAGTGGATCCGTATCGACACACAGCCGGGTTACGGCTTCCTGGCCACGAGCCTGTGGCCGCCTGGGCGGGTGATCGCAGACGCCTACTTGCTTCAGCTCCCGCTGGGGACACCTCCCGGCGAGGAGTACTCGCTGATAGTGAGGCTGTACCGGGTATCCAACTTCGAGGTGGCCGGCGAGTGGGCGCTGCCCGTAGCCCTGCAGCAGGCCACTGCCTGGCCGGACGCGCCCGTATTGGCCCGGCTCGGGAACGAGCTGGCCCTGAGCCGGCTGGAAGTGCCGGACAGCGTGCAGCAGGGGGAGCACGTGGCACTCACTGCCTACTGGCTGGCCCTCGATAACCTGTCGGCCGACTACTCGGCCGAGTGGCGGCTGAAGAGCACTGCCGCGGAATACAGCTACGACCTGCCGCTGGCCGCCGGATCGCCGCCAAGCAGCTGGCCGGCGGGGGCCTACGTCGCGGGCCGGGCCTGCCTGCCGATCGGGTCAATGGCACCGTCAGGTGAATACGAGCTGTCGGTAACCGTTTTCGATCCTGAGGGCGGCGCCCTGGAAGCCTACGTGCACCCGGTGCCGGTGTCTGTGATCCAACGGGAGCGGCAGTGGGCGCTGCCCGAGATGGACAGAGGGATGGGTACGCGGTTCGGCGATCTGATCGAGCTGGCCGGATACGACCTGACCTACGACGGCGGGTCTGTGGAGCTTTCCCTGCATTGGCGAGCGCTTGGCTCGCCGGAGCAGGACTACACCTTCTTTGTCCACCTTGCTGATCCAGCGACGGGCATTCCGCTCGAGCAGATCGATTCGCTGCCGGGCGGGGGTGCATACCCTACGGGCCTCTGGGTGTCGGGCGAGGTCGTCTCGGACCAGGTTACGCTGTCAGTGGAGGGCGTCCCGCGCGGCAGCTATGATCTGGCAGTCGGCTGGTACTCAGCCGGCGACATGGTGCGGCTTCGAGCCACGGACAGCAGTGGGGAATGGCTGGCTGACGACCGGCTGATCCTGCCGGATCAGGTTGCGGTGCCGTGACGTAGATCAGCGAGCCGTCAGTAGGTATTGCCTGAGCGGAACGTGTTGAAAACGGTGCGCAGGATTATCTTCAGGTCCAGAAGCAAGGACCAGTTCTCGTTGTACCACAGGTCGTACTTGGTCCTCTCTGCGATCGACGTATCTCCCCGTAGGCCGTTGACCTGCGCCCAGCCAGTTATCCCCGACTTCTCCCAGTGCCGGTCCATGTAGCGGGGAACCGCGCGGCGGAAGCGGTTGACGTATACAGGCCGCTCCGGCCGTGGTCCAACCAGGCTCATGTCTCCCACCAGAACGTTGATCAGCTGCGGA
Organism: uncultured Anaerolineales bacterium; assembly: GCA_964530325.1. GTDB lineage: Bacteria > Chloroflexota > Anaerolineae > B4-G1 > B4-G1 > CAZHAX01. The sequence continues at coordinate 91,341 of CAZHAX010000005.1, forward strand.
AGCTCGTCGACATCGATCCGGCGTATGAGGCGGCCCAGGCGGGTCACGCGCGGGTCGTTCCTCACCGTCCAGCCCGGCCCATCCGCCTCAGCGTCTGCGCGCATAGAGCGGAACTTCAGCATGCTGAAGGGCTTCGTGTCCATTCCCATCCGCTCCTGCGCGTAGAAGACCGGACCGCGCGAGTCAAGCTTGATCAGCACGGCCATCAGCAGCATGAGTGGCGAAAGCAGCACCAGGGCACAGCTTGCTCCGATCAGATCCATAGTCCTCTTGGCCACCCGTCGCCAGCCACGCAGCGCCACATCGCGGACTGTAAGAAGGGGCAGTCCCACCAATTCGCCCACGCTCACTGGCCCGGCGATTATCTGGAATACGTCAGGGAAGACCCGGATTGTGACCTTACCACGCTCGCACTCTGCGATCAGAGTCATGATCTCCTGGTGGGTCGCCTCCGGCATGGCGATTATCACCTCGTCCACTTCGTGTTCGTCGATGATCTCCGCCAGATTGCTTGCTTTCCCCAGGATCGGTGCATCTGGTGCTCCCTCGTCGCTCCCGTCCGCAGCGGCGAAGCCGACCACCTCGTAGCCCAGGCCAGGGCTGGAGCGGAGCTTCTGCAGGATCACCTGGCCCACCTCGCCCGTGCCCACGATCAGGACCCTATCCCGGACGCTGCCGCGCCTGCGCAGCTGCGAGCGGATGAGCGAGTTGATCAACCTGCCGAGTGCCACGAAGACCATGGTGAACAGCCAGCCGTAGCCGACGACTCCCCGCGAGTAGTCTAGTCCCAGCGGGCCATGTTTGAACGCCAGTGCTCCGAAAGCTACGCCGACCAGGCTGCCCAGTGTCACAGCGCCTACGACGGAGTAGAATTCGTCAACCCGAGCCGGTGCCCGGGGGATCTTGTACAGCCGCGAGACAGCCAGGGCGGTAAGGACGGATGCCACGTGGGCGGCTATCATCCCGGAGTACTCAGCCAGAGCCGCCATATTCTCCACCGGCCCCGGCCAGTCCAGCCACTGCCTGACGTAGTAGCCCAACACGAAGGCCAGCGCAGACGCGAGCGCATCTGTAAGGATGAGGGCCACCAGGAAGACCATCTGTTGCTGGGTCTTAGACTTCATGGTCTGCCTCCGCCTCTTGTCAAAACGAGCCGCAGCTGCTCAATAGCCGTTCGGAGCCGGATAGCGCCCACTATGAGGGTGTGGAGTGGCAGCGATGTCTCCTCGGCGTAGTGCTTGCGATAGAACAGCTCCATGGCGCGGTAGAATTCGATCTGGGCCCGAGGGCTGTGCCGACTGGATGCTCTCTTGACGTGGAGCACCGTAACGGCGGGGTTATAGTAGACCTTCCAGCCGGCCTCTCCGATCCGGTATGCCCAGTCCAGATCCTCGCCGTACATGAAGAACTGCTCGTCCAGGAGACCGGTCTGGGCGATTGCCTCGCGCCGCAGCAGCATAAAGGCCCCGACGACTGATCCGACCTGAGCGACCTCGTCCGGATCCAGGTAGGTCAGGTTGTACTGGCCGAAGCGGCGGCTGCGGGGGAAGAGACGCGAGAGACCAGTCAGCCGGCTGGCGCTGATAGCGGGGGTCGGAAGCGAGCGACGGCAGGCCAGATCGAGCGAGCCGTCCGGCAGGACGAGCTTGGGGCCGGCGATTCCGGCGTCCGGGTGGTCGTCAATGAAGCTCACCATATTCTGGAGTGCGTCCGGCGGCAGCTCAGTATCCGGGTTGAGCAGCAAGGCGAAGGCTGGCGAATCAGGCGACGGCCCTGCCGGGCGGGCGGCGAAGCCGAAGTGGCGCAGCCCCTGGTTGTTGGCACGAGCGTAGCCTACGTTGTCGACGTTGGCTATCAGGCGCACCTGGGGGAACTCGGAGACGACCAGCTCGACGCTGCCGTCCTGGGAGGCATTGTCGACGACGCAGACTTCGGTGGCGAGGTCGCCCGTGCTGGCGTAGACTGAGCTCAGGCAGGCGCGCAGCAGGTCGCGGGTATTGTAGTTGACGACGACGATACCGAGATCAGGCATCGCTGCGTGGAGACTGGTCGAGGACCCCCGTTTCGTTTCGAGCCGTTCTTGAGTGAGCATAACCCTACCGCCAACGGCGCAGCGCCGGCGGGGAGCCGCTATCAACGCTGGTCAGCACGGGCACCCATTATACAGTGGTTCCGGGGCTCGAACAAGGCCTGGTTACACAATCATCTGACTGGACAAGGTCCGGCCTCGGAACGGCTGTTGGGGTACCCTCTCAACGGGAGGGTGGCACCATCTCTTGGCCAGGTCCGAATCCCAGCCGCGCCATCGTGGCCCTTGTGTCATCTGGCTGGGCCAGCCGGACGCGGCCGCAGTCCGAGACTGTGGCCACCGCCGTCACCGAGACCACCCTGGTCCCTTCAACAACGGCAAGGACGACGGCCCCCCGGCGCGCGTCGGCCGGGTAGGGCTGGTCGAACAGTGCGTTGCCCAGGCTGTAGAGCACGAGCGTGTCTCCAATCCAGTCGACTCTCTGAAGCACGTGGGGCCCGTGTCCGGCGATCAGGCCGGCGCCGGCCGCCGCCAGAGCCTCCGCCAGCGCCTCCTGGCGCGGCGAGGGCGCTGCCTGGTACTCCCCGCCCCAGTGGATGGAAACGACGACGAGAACGCCGCTGTCAGCTAGGGATGATACGATCGCGGCGGCCTCCTGCTCATCCAGTCCGCCCTCGCTGTCATCGAAGGCTGCCCAGCAGGTCCTGACGGGAGCCGACAGGCAGACGGGTTCACCGGGCAGCAGGGGGGTGATTGCGGCCGAGCGGATGGTCGCCGTGGTCTCCCGGAGGCCGCTCTGACCGCAGTCGAGCGCGTGGTTGTTGGCGAGCGATAGCAGGTCGAAGCCGAAGGACCGCAGGGCGCCGGCGGCCTCCGGCGGCGCGCTCAGGTCGCCTTCCGACCCGGCCGGGGAGCCCGGCGTCGGCTGGGCGCACGATAGAGCCGTCAGAGGTGACTCCAGATTGGCGAAGGCCAGGTGCGCGCCGAGAGAGGCTGCCTGCACCTCACCGAACGCGTCTTCCCACTGACCGCCGAGGGCCCGGGCGACGCTGCGCCCGAGCATCACGTCGCCAGCCAAGGCCAGTGTCCAACGGGGCACGGATCGGTCGCCAGGCACGAGGAGTACCGCGCAGAGGAGGCAGGGAAGCGCCACCGAGCGGGCTCCAACCCGCGGGCGCCTCTCTGCCTCCTCTCGCATCGTGGTGCTCTCTACTCGACTGTGAACGCCTCCGTCCACGCTGGCTGATCGGGGGCCTCGCCGGCGTCGAGGATATCGTACCATTCCTCGTCCGTCAGTCGTCCCTCCTCCATCTCCCGCGCGAACTCGTAGTAGGAGAAGACGCCGCCCTTGGCGATATGCACGCCACCGCTGCCGTCAGGCACCACGACGTAGATCTCGAAGACGCGGCCGATAGCCTCCTCCAGGAAGTAGCCGGTCGGATCGGTGAAGACGTCAGCCACCAGCGCCGCCTGCTCGTCCTGCTCGAAGAACGGCCTCCCGTCTGTTGGGGCGTCAGCTGCGGCCAGCGTGATCGCCTCCAGCTCGCCCCCGTAGAACTTGATCCGCTCGTAGTCCTCTGCAGCAAGCTGCTCCCCGGCGAGCTCCCGCTCTGAGACGTCCAGCAGGAACGACAACAGGTCATCCAGCCGGCCCAGGTTTGCCTCCGTGTTTGCGCTGAGGAGGTCTCGACTGGCCAGCCCATCGTAAGTCATGCGGGTTAGCGCCAGCAGCCTGGCATAGAACTCGGGGTTCGGCTCGACCCAGCCGTGCGGCGGCTCTGGTGGCGGACCGCCACCCATCTCCGCCATTGCCTGCTTGGCGTAGAGGATAGTATCGTGTTTCAGTTCGGTCCAGGAGCCCAGAGCTGTCTGCAGATCCTTGCGCGTCCAGGCCTGGTTCTGCATGAAGGGAGGATACGGCTCGCCCTTGGGCTGCAGAAGTGGGTCCAGGCAGTAGAGCCAGGACCAGTAGAGGTTCTGGGTCCAGGAGTCCAGCCCCAGCGCCGATATCTCGCCCCGCAGCTTGGCCATCTGCTCGGTATAGTTGAGGTAGTCAGTCTCGCCGAGCTCATCCAGGATGTCGTAGGCCTCCTCCGATCCCAGGGCGGCCATGACGTCAAGCGCCATCGGCATCATGCGTGGGTCTGCCTGGGTGCCCACCTCGCGCCAGGTCATCTCGTCGAGGATGTAGGCGTCGAGGACGAAGCGCTGGCCCATGAAGCGGAAGCCCTGCGTGACTGTTTCCTTGTCCTCGAAGATGTAGACCCACATTGAGTTGATCTGCGGCGGAGGCAGCTGGCGGGCAGCCTCGACGAACGCGCTGAACTTGGCCTCGTCGGCGATTGAGGCGACAGAGGCGTCCGGGCCGAAGATGGCGTCCCACAGCGCCCCGTACTCGTGGAACCCCAGGTCGTCGGCCTTGCCCACGATGAAGACGGTGGGATCGTAGACGCGGGCCCAGACCTCCCCGGCAGGCGTGCCGTCTACCTGGGCATTGCGCAGGATGTAGGAGATGATCAAAGCTGCCTTCGTCTCGTCCGGCCTCTGCAGGCGGAGATTGATGCGGCCGTACCACATCATCGTGCGGAAGTAGCGCTCGAGCTGTTCGCTGCGGGTGTAGTGGCCGCGAGGCTTGTACTGGGAGTAGTCCTCGCAAAGGCAGGCCTGATCGATGCATTCGAGCGGCGGATCCGTGTCGCAGGGGTTGCAGGTTGCCGGGCAGTTGCGGCTGAATATGGGGCTGGGACCGAAGCCGCCGGCAGACTGCACGAGAGCCACCTCAGCGTCGGCGAGCATCGTGACCTCGTCCGGCGTGTCCGAGTCCGGGTTGATCAGGGCGTCCGCAACGGCGAAGTAGGCGACCACGCTGCGGGCGACGTCCTCCAGATCGGTGCCCTGCAATTCCGCGTAGATGCTCTGCGCCTCACTGAGGCAGGCAGCCGTCAGCGCTCTGATGTCCGGCTCGAAGTACTCCCTTTCCAGATCGCGGAGCATCTTGTCGAAGATGAGATGATAGACGTGGAACACGGAGTCCGTGGTGACGAAGATAGGGATCTCGAAGTAGCGAGCGTTGTCGTAAAGCAGGTAGAACTCATACCATTCGGCGGGCACGACCAGGAAACCGTTCTCTTGCAGTACTGCGCTCTGCCCTGGACTGAGCGAAACCAGCTCCGAGTTCGATAGGGAGCTCGCCTCAACGGGCAGTGCGTAGCCGACCCACGCCTGGGGCAGCGATACCGGGACGCTGACGAACTCTGCAAAGCCGGGCCCGCGGGAGACGGCGGGTGGAGTGGAAGTGGGTCCGGCGGGCGCCGCGGTGGCTGTTGGAGTCGGCGCACTGGTAGGCGTGGGCGCTGAGTCCTCTGGCGTGCCTGTGGGCGCCGTGGGCGTCCCCAATTCGGGGAAGATGCAGGTGCAGGCCATTGCCGCCAGGGCCAGCACAGTGATGATAGCTACGGATCTGGTTCTCATCAGGCACCTCCTCTGCCGATTATGTCCGTGGGCAGCCGCCAGCGCTGACGGAGCGGCGCCTTTGTATCGTCGGACCGTCCAGAATGCGGGACGGCTCTCGCCTGCGGTTCCTCTCTACGCGAGGGCTCCCGCGACCGGTGTGGTCATTGGTCTACTACGGACCAGGGGGCGGTTTGCCAGGGAGCCCCGCAGACGTGGCTCGTCCGAACAGCGGCTCCGGCGGGTCAGCGTAGTGCAATATCCAGTATACCGTCATTGGTGCGGTCCGTCAACCCGGCCTGGTGGAACGCAGGCACGCGCGAGCGGGATTCGAGAATGAAGCCGAAGCCCTGCCAGCGCCAGATATCCAGGTGAGTTGCTGCTCCGTACGGGGCTGATGAGTAGTCGCCTTCCAACGCGACCAACTCATTGCGCCCGTCGCCGTCCACATCTCCCACGTCCAGCGTGAGGAGCGGCTTCGGCAGGGCGGAGCCGGCCCAGATCTCGCGGCCGCTTGCGGGGTCGATGAGGATTACCTGGCAGCTCAGGCCCTCCTCGTCCTGGAAGCCGCTAATCGGACTGGGTACCGTGACCCAGCGCTGTATCGGCCAGTCCCGCCAGGGGCGCCACACGAGGAGTGCCAGCTCGGGAGAGCCATCGTTCGTTACGTCGGCCCAGGCCAGGTCGGCGATGTACCAGTCACCGGGAAGATCGGCCAGGCTGGGCGGAGAAGGCGCCTGTGGGTCTACCGGCGCTGCCGGCGAGACGCCGAGGGGCACCACGTGCCCATCAGCAATCGTGAAGATGTGCCAGGGGGGCAGGTAGATTGAGCACGGCAGCAGCGCCACGAGCGAAACCGCAATCGCCCTGGCCAGCCACTTCGCGGACCGTCGGACGAGACTCACGGCAGGCTCCTGACAGTGCCTTCCAGGCGCGGGCCAGTGCCGAGGAGAGGGCATGGCCCGCGGCGCTGCGCGGTTAGGATGGGCTTGGCGGCGCCATCCCCCCTCACGTCAGAGGAGGGATGGCGCCAGGGATTCCGAAGCTGCGACGCTGAGTCCGGCTGCTACTTGATCTCTACGCTGGCGCCGGCCGCCTCAAGCTTGGACTTGGCGTCTTCGGCTGCTTCCTTCGAGGCGCTCTCGAGCACGGTGCTCGGTGCACCGTCGACCATCTCCTTCGCTTCCCGCAGCCCGAGGGCGGTCAACTGGCGGACGGCCTTGATGACCTCGATCTTCTTGGGCCCGACATCCTTGAGCAGGACATCGAACTCGCTCTTCTCCTCTTCGGGCTCTGCCGCAGCTGCGCCGGCAGCCATGGGTGCCGCTGCGACTGCCACGGGAGCCGCGGCGCTGACGCCGAGCTTCTCCTCGAGCTGCTTGACCAACTCAGCGGCCTCCAGGAGCGACAGACTGCTGACCGCTTCCACGATGCTCTCCAGGGAGAGCTTGGCCTCCGCCTTCGGAGCCTTCTCAGAGGCCTTCTCTGCGGCCTTCTCCGCTGGCTTCTCCTTGGCGGCGGGCTTCGCCTTCGCTGTCGATGCCTTGGTGGACTTAGTCGCCTTCTTCTCTTCCTCTGCCTTTGCCATTTTGTTTCCTCCTGCTACTTTGTGGAGATGTTCCTTCGGTTGTTGTGGCGGGCACTAGAGCGCTACGCCGGTTCGGGGACCGCTTCAGCGCCCGGCCCTGACTGCTGTAGTTTGTCGACGTGTGCCTGAAGGACGTTGAGCACCTGGCGGATGCCCGCCGCGATCACTCCTGCGGCTCGGCTGGCCGGCGCGTTCATCGTGCCCAGGACTTGAGCGAGCAGCACGTCGTGCGGCGGGAGAGTGGCCAGGGTACCCACCTGGCTGCCAGTCATCACGGACCCACCCATCAGCCCGCCTTTGATCTGCACCGTCTCCCACTCTTTGGCTGCCTCCGTGAGCGCTTTGGCCACCGGCGGCACCTCGCCGTGGCAGAAGCTGGCTGCTGTAGGCCCGACGAGCCACTCCTCGGGCATGGATAGGCCAGCCTCCGCAAGGGCCCTCTTAAGCAGCCTGTTCTTGACCACGACGAACCTCGCGTCGATGGGGCGCATCTTGCCGCGGAGGTCGCTGATCTCACCGACGGCCAGACCTCGATAGTCGGCCAAGATGACACCCTCGCTCTGCTTGAGCTCCTCGACATACTGCTCTACCAGTGTGACCTTCTTCTTCCTGGTAATCGCCAACTCGATCCTCCCCTCTCCCTAGAAAGCAAATGTCCCTGTGCCGCGCCGACACAGGGACATCATCCCTTCCGAAGAAGGTGCCTTGTCTAAGGCCTGATGAAAGTCTCCTGCCTCGGCAGGCCGGTTTAAGTGCTGCAGCGCACGCCTGCTGTCTTGGGCAGTAGTACGGAGCTGTTCGCTAGAACGAAGCCTCCAATGACTCCGCCTGCAGCGGGTCTACCTTGACGCCTGGTCCCATACAGGAGGTCACCGTGATCTTGCGTATGAATGAGCCCTTGGTTGCCGGGGGCTTCGCCTTACTGATGGCCTCCACCAGAGCAGTGAGGTTGTCCAGGAGCTGCTTGGCGGAGAACCCGGCCTTGCCGATGGGCACATGCACGTTGCCGGTCTTGTCCGCCCGGAACTCAATCCGGCCGGCCTTCGCCGCATTAATCACTCGCGGCAGGTGGTCTTCACCTACGACCGTGTCCGTCTTCGGGTTGGGCATTAGGCCGCGCGGGCCCAGGACCCGGCCCAGCTTGCCTACCTTGCCCATCATCTCGGGGACGGCGATGGCGACGTCGAAATCGGTCCACCCATCTTCAACTTTCTTGATCGACTCGTCATCAGACAGGACGAAATCAGCCCCCGCCTGCTCCGCGACCTTGGCGGCGTCGCCTGTGGCGAAAACAAGCACCCGCACCGTCTTGCCCAGGCCCTCCGGCAGCTGGACCGTTCCCCGGACCTGCTGGTCCGAGTGGCGTGCATCGATACCCAGCCGGATATGAACATCAACTGTCGCGTCGAACTGCTCGAAGCTGATCTTCTTGACCAGCTCGAGAGCCTCCTCTGGCGCGTACAGGCGCTGGTGGTCAATCTGCTCCGCTGCCTGCCGATACTTCTTGCCTCGTTTGGCCATCCCTCCCCCTCTGCCGTCGCGACGGGCTTGCCAGCCGCGCTTGCGACTGTCTACTCCTCAATCGCGATTCCCATGCTTCTTGCTGTGCCCTCGACCTGAAGCATCGCACCCTCTAGGTCAATGGCGTTGAGATCCGCCATCTTGGTCTTGGCTATCTCCTCGAGCTGAGACCGGGTGATCGTGCCGACACGGTCACGATTGGGTTCGGCGGATCCCCGCTCAACGCCCGCCGCCTTGCGCAGGAGGTCGGGAGTGGGCGGAGTCTTGAGGAAGAACTTGAAGGAGCCGTCCTGATAGATAGTGACCTCGGCAGGGATTATGCTGCCCGCCTGGCTTGAGGTGCGCGCGTTGTATTCCTTGCAGAACTGCATCAGATTGATGCCGTGCTGCGCCAGGGCAGGGCCGACCGGCGGCGCCGGGTTTGCCTTTCCGGCTTCTATCTGCAGCTTCACCACAGCTCTTACTTTCTTCATTTCTCCGTCTCAGAATGGATGGGCCACCGCGCCGCCAGTCGCAGCGCGAGCCGATATGTCAGGTCAGGTCTTTTCGACCTGAAGGAAGTCAAGCTCCACGGGCGTCTCGCGGCCGAAGAAGGAGACCAGCACCCGCACCTTGGCCCTCTCCATGTCAATCTCGTCTACTACGCCAATGAACTCGTTGAATGGCCCGTCGATGATCCGCACCTTCTGGCCAGGCTTGAAAGTCACCTTGATCTTGGGCGCCTCGACCTCCATACGCCTGACGATAGCCTGGACCTCCTCGGGCCTGAGAGGCGTGGGCTCGTTGCCCATACCCACGAAGCCAGTCACGCCGGGAGTGTTGCGTACTACGTACCAGGAATCGTCGGTAAGCAGCATCTGGACCAGGATGTATCCCGGGAAGACGCGACGCTCAACCGTTCGGCGCTTGCCGTTGCGAATCTCGATCTCATCCTCGGTTGGCACAACGACCTGGAAGATCCGGTCGCTCATCTCCATGGTCTCGGTGCGCTGCTCCAGGTTGTGCTTGACCTTCTCCTCGTCGCCCGAGTAGCAGTGGACGACGTACCAGGCTCGCCCGTCGTCTGGTTCCGGGGGCGGTGCCTCGGCCTCGGCTTCCTCGGCCGATAGCGGCTCTTCGGCAGCTGCCTCATCTCCCGCTTCGCCCGACGGTCCGGGCGGAGCCTCCGCGGTCAGTTCCTCCGAAGGCAGATCCTCCACCTCTTCGATAGCCTCAGGCGGGTTTGCAGCTTCGTCCGCCTCGGCCTCTATCTCCTCGGCCTCGGCCGGCTCCTCCGCCGTATCCTCCTCGGCCTGCGCGGCATCCTGAAGTGGCTCATCGTCGGCCTCGGCCGGCACGTCTCCGGCAGCGGTCAACGCCTCGCCGCCCTCGTCGACGGAGACGTCAGACTGCTCGGTGGCATCAACCACGGGAGCGGATTCCTCTGCGGTCTCCTCGCCCGTCTCGGCTGAAGCTAGCTCGTTTTCGTCTGCTAAGGCGGTCTCGGATGCCATTCTCTGTCAGCGCTGCGCCGGTCGGCGCAAGGTGTTCGCTATGCCTTCTGCCTGCCTGCGATGGCGAAGACGGCCACCACGGCTACCACGGAAACGACGGCAACGATCGTGGCGATCAGGTTGCCCTCGAGCAGTAGCCTCAGCTCCTCCCGGAACAGCCAGTCCAGCAGGCCCAGGATGATGGCCATGGAAACGGTGACCGCGACCACGATCCTGGTCAGGCTGAAAGCCTCCTGGCGCGAGGGCCAACTGACCTGGCGCAGCTCGGCGCGCGTCTCGCGCAGATAGCGCACAAGCCTGTTCTGCTTCTTGGCCGTTGGCTGGCTCTTCGCTGTATTCGCTTTCCTAGCCATGCGCGTTCTCCAGTGCCTCGTCACCTCACGATCAAGACACCGCCCTTGACGCGCGGCGGTGTCTTGAGAGGCGCCACAGGCAGGCCAGGCAGGAATCGAACCCGCAACCTACGGTTTTGGAGACCGTTGCTCTGCCAAATTGAGCTACTGGCCTACAATCCTCCTACTTCGTCTCGCGGTGCGGAGTATGCTTGCGGCAGTGCGGGCAGTACCTGTTCAACTCGATGCGCGCAGGGTCGTTGCGCCGGTTCTTCTGGCTAGTGTAGTTGTGCTCACGGCACTCCGTGCACGCAAGCGTGATAGTCGTCCGAGTAGCCTTCTTCGCCATCTTCCCCTGCAGCCCCCTCGCATCTAAGTGCAACAGAGCCCACGATGGGACTTGAACCCATGGCCACACCCTTACCAAGGGTGTGCTCTACCAACTGAGCTACGTGGGCCAGTTGCCGACGCCGCGTCGCGGCGAACGGTTGAATTGCCTCCAGAGCCGAGGCTCGTTATTGTACCTCAAAACCCGAGCCTGTCAAACTGCTTGAGCACATGCGCCCGGGTTTGGCAGGTCGCCGGGCTGCGCAGGCAACACAGTCTCGCCTGTTCGGCAACCAGAGCACCGCTGCTACCGGCTGCTTTCAGGCGCGCGGCGGTGATGCAGGATGGCGCCGCCGGAATGATCTAGCCCCCGCGCAGGGGGATCCCAGCCAGAGAGCTGATGGCTCGCTGCCAGGAATCGCGCTCCTCTCCCCACTTCTCGTGGTGAAAGCGGTGGTCGCACTTGCGGATGAACTCCCCGAGCTCGGCGACGAGACGCTCCCAGATACTTCTCTGTGTGGAGACAAGGATCTCGAAGACTTGCCTGCTTGACACGCTGTCCAGTACCAACCTGAAGTGGGGCAGGCACAGTCCGTCAGAAGCCTGGTACCGGGCTAGCAGCTCCCCCCTCTCGGTGATGCCGGAGACCAGTTCGGCGACGTAGTGAGAGACCATGGTGTCCGCCCAGGCACACGCGGGGCAGGGCGCCTCTGCCGAGAGCCTGGCGGCGAGGCGGTCCCTTCGCTGGCGTGGCCGGTGCTGGGCGCCCTCGAGGGCGCGGAGCAGCGTCGAGAGCAGGTCCTGAGTGATGATCGCCACGCCCAGCGAGGCCGTGGCGTGCAGCATCACGAGGGAATGGTCGCGGCAGAAGCCAAGCGCCTGGCGAACAGACGCCCGCCTGTCGGGGTCGGTAACACCCTCATACAGGAGATCTTCGACGAACCGGTTGCCGGCGCTGCCCCGCAGCCGGCAGAGAGGGCAGCCGGGCCGGCCGAGGGCCTCGTGCAGGTGATGGTAGGTCATTGTCCGGTCGCTGCTTTTCATGCGCCTTACCTCGCTGGTGCGCGCCTGGGCGCAACGATGGCCCGTGTCAAGGGGATTATACAATGCCCGCCATGAGTTGAGAAGAGCCAGGCCCGCTGCGGGTGCTGGCCGAGCTCAGCCGGCCATGATACAATACGGCCCGCCGATCCGCAGATTATGGCATCCCGTAGAGGTCTCAATGGCCAAGGTCCAAGTGAAGGTGTTGGGTCCGGGCAAGCGACGCCAGTTGTGGCGGCTGCCGGACGACAGTCCTGTAGGTCAGTACATCGCCACCGTGGCCAGCCGAATGGGTCTGCCTACCAGGCTCAACTGGACTTTCGTCCCCAGGGAGACGGGAAAGGCCCTCGGCTCCGACGAGACTCTGGGCGGCGCCGGGGTTTCCGATGGTGCCGCGCTTGATCTGCGTCCGGTACGCAACAAGCTGCTCAAGCTGCTGGCGGAGGAGCTGTACGGCGAGGCGCAGGCGTATGTGCAGGATGAGCTGTGGCAGCGGGCGCTGGACAAGCTGCAGGAGCTGCACGAGTACGCCCCCAGCTTCCCGGATCCGCAAGGCTTGCAGCAGCTGGCGGCGGCAGGCGTCACGCCGAGCCTGATCTCGGCCGGCGGCATATCCTGGGGGCTGGTCCTGGGGGGCCTGGCGGTGGCAGGAGCTGCCGCCGTGACCGTGGCCGCAGTTGCCGGTGGCGGTGCCCTTCTGGTCTGGCAGCTGGTCTCCGGAGGAGGGGGATCGCGGCCACACACGGGCGACGTGCAGATTACGCTCGATTGGAGCGAGGAGGTCGACCTCGATCTGCACGTCTACGATCCCTACGGCGATCACATCTACCACGGCTACAGGCAGTCGCCGAGTGGCGGTGAGCTGGACGTAGACGCCAATCACCCATGCAGCGAGGCGATCTCGTCTCCCCTGGAGAACGTCTACTGGCCGTGGGGCGGCGCCCCGGACGGCGAGTACGAGATTCGTGTGCGTTACTTCAGCGACTGCACGGGCACGGGCCCGGTGAGCTATCGAGTCACCGTGCGGGTTGACGGAGAAGTACTGGACGTGTTCACGGGGACGATATCCCCTCACGAGGAAGTGTTCATCACCAGGTTCGAGTACTAGCGTGATAGATCTGCGCTGACGCCTCGCCCGCCCTTGACAGGGCGGGCGGTTTCTTGTATAATACTCTGTATGACAGAGTACTCTGGGGGAATAGAGGAATGGACACTGACAGAGCAGCGGATGACTTGAGGGCGATTCGCCACGTAATGGAGCGCACTCGTGCTTCGGCCGGACGGCACGGCGGCTGGTTTGGGGTGCTGTGGGGGGCGATCTGGGTAGTGGGTTTCCTGTGCAGTCAGTACCTACCCGGAGAGACTGCCGGCTGGATATGGGCGGTCTTGGACACTACTGGTGGGGTCGCCACCGCCTTGATCGGTGCCCGGGTGGCGCGCAGCGGCGTCAGCTCCCCCGTGTGGCGGCCTATTCTGCTGTTCTTCCTGGCCCTGATCGCCTTCGACGGGCTGCTGGTATGGCTTCTGGAGATCAGCAGCCCTCGCGATGTGGCGCTGCTGATAACACTCACTGTGGCCCTCACTTTCGTGCAGGCCGGTCTGTTCACGAATGCAGGCATGAGCCTGATCGGACTGCTGGTCGCAGCTCTGGCTGTCGGGGCGACGCTGCTCGTCCCCGACTACTTCTTCTTGGCGATGGCCGTGCTTGGCGGCGGACTCCTGTTCGCCAGCGGCTTCTATCTGCTTCGCAGCGGGGAGGAGAGTGGGCGAGCTTAACCCCGTCATACATCAGCCTACGCGGCTGAGGATTATGGCGGCGCTGGTCAGCCTGGGGGCGCAGGAGAAGGCGGACTTCACCTTCCTGCGAGACCTGCTCGACCTGACCGACGGAAACCTGGGATCCCACCTGCGCACGCTGGAGGACGCGGGATACGTGGCCGTGGAGAAGGACTTCATAGCTCGCCGGCCGAAGACGTGGGTCAGGCCCACCGCCAAGGGCAGGGCGGCCCTCTCCGCCCACGTTGATGCTCTGGCGGCTATAGTGGGCCTGGAGCCTGGAGGGCGGCCTAGCAGCCAACGCGACCGCAGAAGGCGGTCCGTCGGCACCAACACAGGGGAGAATGAGAATGGCTCAAGCGATAGCGGTTGAGGATCTGCGCAAGTCGTACGGGGATGTGCAAGCTGTGAATGGCGTGTCGTTCGACGTGAAGCAAGGAGAGATATTCGGCATGGTCGGCCCGAACGGCGCCGGCAAGACGACGACGATCGAATGCATCGAAGGCCTGCGGGAGGCGGACCGGGGTGGCGTTCGCGTTCTCGATCTAGATCCCCAGCGTGATGGCTACGAGCTGAGGGAGCGGATCGGAGTGCAACTGCAGGAGACGGCGCTCGCGGACCGAATCAAGGTGCGCGAGGCGATGGATCTCTTTTCATCCTTCTACCGGCGCTCGGTGGAGTGGGGCCCCATCATCGAGCAACTGGGCCTGGGGGAGAAGCGAGAGGCCTACTACGGCAAGCTCTCCGGCGGCCAGAAGCAGCGGCTCTTCATCGCGCTGGCCCTGGTCAACGACCCGGAGATCGTCTTCCTCGACGAGCTGACCACCGGGCTCGATCCCCAGGCGCGGCGGGCAATGTGGCAGCTGGTGCAGACCATCCGCCAGCGGGGCAAGACGGTCTTCCTGACCACCCACTACATGGAGGAGGCGGAAAGGCTGTGCGACCGGGTGGCGATCATCGACCACGGTAAGATCGTGGCCCTGGATAGCCCCCAACAGCTCATAGATTCGCTTGGTGTGGACAACCGAGTGGTATTCACCGTCGAGGGCAGCCTCGAACTCGGCCTGCTGCAGGATCTGCCAGCGGCGACAAGGGTGGAGCGATCTGGGGACAGGGTCGTTGTCTACGGCCGGGCGGATGGGCTGGTGGGCGCCGTGGTCAATGCGCTGGAGGACGCGGGAGTCCACTTCGCCGACCTGCGGACGGAGCAGCCATCTCTAGAGGATGTATTCCTGGCCCTGACTGGCCGGGAGATGAGGGAATGAGCGACGCGCCCGCCGGGCGCGTCTTCAGGAGGAGTGCAATGCGCAGTCTGTGGAAGATGACATTGACGGAAATGAAGCTCTATCTGCGGGAACCGATCGCGGCCTTCTTCACGCTGGTCTTTCCGGTGATGCTGCTCCTGATCTTCGGCAGCATCTACGGAAACGAGCCGGAGGAGCTGTTTGGCGGCCGCGGCACTGTGGACATGTCGGTGCCGGCCTACATGGCGATGATCATCGGCACTGTCGGCATGCTCTCGACCTCCATCAACGTGGCCACGTCCAGGGAGCTGGGCATCCTCCGTCGGTATCGGGCGACGCCGCTGCGGCCGTGGGTTGTGCTGGTTTCCACTGTCGTGGTGAACTTCTTGATGACTTTCCTGGGGACGGCCCTATTGATCGCCGTGGCCAAGCCACTCTATGGGCTACGCTTCGAAGGTGATGCGCTGGGCGTGCTCGTTGGATTCGTGCTCTCAGCATTGAGCTTCTTCTCCCTGGGCTTCGTCATCGCCGGCCTGGCTCCCACGGCTCGCGTCGCTCAAGTGGCCGGCATGCTGATTTTCTATCCTATGCTGTTCCTTTCCGGGGCCGGAATGCCTAAGGAGATCATGCCGGAAGGCGTGCGTGCGGTGGCCAACTACCTTCCGCTGACCCACGTCGTCGATCTCCTGCAGGGCATGTGGTTTGGGGAGCCGTGGGCCGATCACCTGACCGAGGTGGTGGTTCTGGCCGCGGTTCTGGTCGTGGGCTCCGCAGTCGCCGCCCGGGTGTTCCGCTGGGAGTAGGAGCATCCTGAATGGAGGACGCGCAGCACCACTGACGTCCGGGAAGGTGGAGCGATCTGAATGGCAGGCCTGGCGCGCGGCAGGGGCGCCAGGACCTATCTGCTCTTCGGGGCTGCCCAGGTGGGCCTACCCGGTCCTATTCGATCGACGCTATTCGAAAGGTCGTCTCGCCAGCTGGCGTCTCGACCGACACGGTGTCATCGACACTGTGACCGAGCAGCGCGTGACCGAGCGGCGATTCGTTCGAGATCATCCCGTTCAGGGGATTCGCCTCTGCCGCGCCCACCAGCCGGAAGGTCTCAGCTTCTTCGTTACCACCCTCGATCACCGTCACCCGGCTGCCGATCCGAACCTCGTCGCTTGGACCACTCTCTCCGATGATCACGGCGTTGCGGATCATCACCTCTAGCTGCTGGATGCGCCCTTCCAGGAAGCCCTGGTCCTCCTTGGCTGACGTGTAGTCCGCGTTCTCCGAGAGATCACCCTGCTGTATGGCGTGGCGCAAGCGGTCGGCGAGCTTCGTCCGCTCCACGGTAACGAGGTGTTCCAGCTCCTGCCGAAGGCTCTCCAGGCCCTCCGGAGTGAGATAAACAGGTTCCGTTGCGTTCATAGGTCTCTGCGGCCCAGGCGGATTGTCCGGATAGCCATCGCCCCCAGGATGCGGGCCAGCTCAGCTGCCCAGGAAGATGTCCGAAAGCTGCTCCCAGAGCGGGGGCCCGAGAAGCAGCAGCCCGACGATTGCAGACACTACCGCTCCTATCAGCACCGCCCCGGCGGTGACATCCTTGATCACCTTGGCCAGTGGGTGGAAGCCGGGGCTGATCATGTCGATCAGCGTCTCTGCTACGGTGTTGATCATCTCGCTCACCAGGACGAACCCGATGGTCAGCGTCAGGATCGCCCACTCGGCCGTGGATAGGCGCACCCACAGGCCGACAGCGATCGCTGCGGCGGCGATGGTCAAATGTACCCGAGTGTTGCGCTGAGTGCGCAGGGCGTACCATAGGCCCGCTATGGCGAAGCGGAAGCTCTCGAAGATGTTGCGCGCTCTCATGGCCGCTACTCCGGAAGCTGGACGCTGATTCCCAGCCTCTCGACGACGTCCCGCTGGGCAGCCCACATTGCCGAGCGGTATTCCTCTGTCAGATCGTCGTAGCCCAACAGATGCAGCACTCCATGGATGACGAGTAGCTGCACCTCGGCCTCCAGGTCGTGAGGAGCCTCTGCCGCCTGTGCCTGAGCTCTGGGCAGGGATATGACCACATCGCCCAGGTAGCGCGGGTGGCCGGGTGCACATACGAAAGGGCCCCGCGTATCGTCTGGGAAGGCGAGCACGTCGGTCGGCCGGTCGATACCGAGGAAGCGGGAGTTGAGCTCCTGGAGAGCGTCGTCGGTGGTCACAACCAACGTCAGCTCGCAGGGCTCGCTCTGCCCGGTGTACTCCAGCGTGGCCAGCGCGGCCTGCCGCAAGGCATCCTCGGCTATCTGGTCCTGGTGCTGCTCATCGAACTGGACCTCAATGGTGTGCTTGGCCATCGGCAGCTGCAATCCGGTCTACTCCTGCCCGTTCCGTTCAGGATACTCGATCCGCGGGTGTAGGCTGCCCCGCAGAGCGGTGATGAAGGTATCTCGCAGCAGCTCCAGATCGCGCAGCGTCAGGTCGCATTCATCTAGCTGGCCGTCCTCGACGCGATCCGCGATTACCCGGTTGACGATCTCTGCCACCTCCTCACCGCTGGCCGGGCGGGCTGCTCTCACGGCGGCCTCGCAGCCATCAGCGAGCATCACCAGAGCTGTCTCCTTGCTTTGAGGCTTGGGGCCCCGGTGGCGGAAGTCGTCCTCATTGACCAGGTCAGGGCTCTCTGCCTGCTCCACTGCCTTGTCGTACAGGAAGCTTATCCAGGTGGTTCCGTGATGCTCGGGTATGAAGGCCCGGACCCGCCGGGGCAGTCGGTGGCGACGGGCCAGCTCCACACCGTCACTGACATGGCTGATTATCACCTCGGCGCTAGTCCGCGGGTCGAGCCGATCGTGCGGGTTCACTCCCTCCGCCTGATTCTCGACGAAGAAGTAGGGGCGGGTGATCTTGCCCACGTCGTGGTAGTAGGCGCCGACCCGTGTGAGAAGCGCATCGGCGCCGATCCGCTCCGCGGCCTGCTCTGCCAGGTTTGCTACCAGCAGGGCGTGATGGTAAGTCGCCGGCGCCTCCCTCAGGAGACGTTGTAGGAGCGGATTGTCGGGCCGACTCAGCTCGATGAGCCTCATCGTGGTTGTGATGTCGAACAAAGGACCGATCGCGAACAAGCCGCCGAGGGCCAGGCTGGCAGAGATGCCCGCCCCGGCCAGGCTGGCCGAAGCTCTCTCCAAGAGGTTTCCTATGTCCGCAGATCCGTCGGAAAGCCAGAAGATGACGACGGCGACCACCTGGGCCGCGGCGGCGAAGGCTCCGGCTCGGAAAGGAGAGCCGATTCGCTCGACATTGCCCAGCGTCAATGTCCCCACCAGCCCACCCAGCATAGCGAACGAGAGCATCTCCAGTGAACCGTCGGCCACCGTGCCCATAACAACGCCGATGTAGACGGCTGTGGCTGCGCCGGCGTGCGGTCCGAGTAGGGCGGCCGCAAGAATCGTCAGAGCGGGGGCCGGCGTCAGGTACCGGAGCAGTTCGCCCTCGGACCCCATCAGCGCGGCTACGACGACAAACACGGTGGTCAGCAGGACGAGTAGCAGAAGGCGCTGCCCGTCCCAGATCACGTCTGGCTGGAATCGGGCCAGGTAGAGGAACATCACCGCGGTTAAGGAGAGGGCCAGCAGTATAGCTCGAGTGATGTCCTGCCACTTGACCTGCATCTGGCGCAGACCGAGCTGCTCCAGTGCCTCCAGGTCCCTGGCGGACACGCGTGCTCCCTCACGGACGATTACCTCACCTTCCTGGAAGCTGCGCAGCACTGGCCCGACTTCGTCCCGCGCGAGCGCCCGTGCTTCCTCGGTTGCGACAGGGTCCGGGAACGAGTTGGGCACCAGCAGGCACCGGACCAGGGCTACAGTGGCGGCAGTCTCTTCCTCGGAGAGATCGAGGCTGACCAGCGCCAGAATGCCTTCTTGCGCTTCGTGCAGCTGGTCCTCCCGGATCTCGGCCCGCATCGCCTGGTCGGTGACGTCGAGCGCTTCCCAACGTACCTTCTCCCAGCTCTCCTCTGTAAGGCTGAGCATCAGGTCGATCTCTTCCACAGGTAGATCGCCGAACTCAGGCACCGCGGCAATCCACTCTCGCTTAGTGTCTAGCGAAGCGAGGCCGTCGGCGCGGACGGTGTCCACGTAGTCCAGCACCTGGCGCGCGCGGTCGACCTGCTGGCGGGCGGTGGCCGGCCCGGGCGCGGTGAATACGGGATCCACCTGCGCGGCGGCCTGCTCCCCCGCCTCCTGCTCCAGCACCGCGCTCTCGTAGGTGATGCTGCGCGGGGCTCGGATGTCGTAGGGCGCAAGCTCCCCCTCGTCCAGCACAACGCGCTCGGTCGGCAGCAGGGGCAGCTCGAGGGCCAGGCCGGTAACGCTGGCCAGGAGCAGGCCCAGCAGCACCAGCCGCAGCCAAGCTGTCCAGCCCGGCTTGGCGCGAGCGATGGCGCGCTCGCGTTGAGATCTGGTCCCGCTATCCACTTCTTCTCTCCGTAGCCAGCAAGAGGGAGCAGTAGCTATGCTCCCTCTCTCTGGCTACTCTCTCCAGTTGTCCGGCCGCGCGCTTCATCCAGCAAGCAGCTCGCGCACGACCTCGTTCACCAGACGGCCATCAGCCCGGCCCTTCAACTGAGGCATCAGCTGCCCCATGACAATGCCCATCTGCTTCGGTCCGGCGGCACCGACGGCCTCGATCACCTTCCGGGCTTCCTCGGTGATCTCCTCTCTCGACAGCAGATCTGGCAGGTACTCCTCAAGGATGGCCAGCTCTGCCTCTTCTTCTGCCAACAGATCGTTTCGTTCGAACTCCTTCAGCTCCGCGATCGTATCGCGGCGCCGGTTCGCCTGGGTCTGCAGGACCGCCACGACCTCAGTATCGTCCAGCTCCCCCGTTCTGACCTCAGCGTTGGTTATCGCGGCCAGAGAAAGCCGGATGACCGACTTGCGGCGCTCGTCGCGCGCGCGAAGCGCACTCTTGAGGTCCTGCTGCAGCTTTTCCTTGAGAGCCATGGGCAGATCGGCCCCAGAGACGTTCGCTCTAGTAGCGGGAGCGCCGCTGCTTGCGGGTCTGCCGCCTGCTCTTGCGCAGCTTGGCCGCCTTCTTCCGCTTGCGGATGACGCTCGGCTTCTCGAAGAAGCGGCGCCGGCGGACCTCCGGCAGTACCCGGTCTCGTTGCACTTTCTTGTTGAAGCGCTTCAGCAAGGAATCGAACGATTCCCCCTGCTCGATTACCACACGGGTCACTCAGTCTCACCCCTCTCTGGCTTGGGCTGGTGCGACCGCGATGATTATACCCTCCGCTTGGGGCTTGTCAAGCACTGTTTGGCCGAGTAAGGAACCGGGAGGCGGGTGCACACTCCACGGGTGCCCCGCAGGCGCTGGGAGAGGGAGCGGCAATCGTCCCCCGGGGCCGTCTGTCAGGGCGCGGCGGCGACCAGGTTGTCGAAATGGATCTCCACACCCGGCTGGAAGAAGGCTCCGGCGTACAGGCCCACATCGCCGTGGCGCAGCGTAGTGTCCACCACCTGGGCCAGCTGGGTGCCGTTGACCAGGAAGGTGAGTTCGCTGCCGTCGCAGACGAGTTCCAGCCTGTTGGTCGCTTCTCCCCGGTGGATTGCATTTGACGGGAGCCAATCACCGCTCAGCAGCTCCCGATCACCCTGGTCGTAGAGGGTGACCCGGAAGTAGCCGTCGCCGCTGATTGCGAAGCAGTAGAAGCGTTCGCTGTCTTCCATCCGCGCCAGCAGGCCGTACTCGTTGTCGTCTGGTCCAGCGACCTGTGTGGCCTCGACCGTGAGCCGCATGTCGCGAAGATCGCGCCCGGCGGATGCCCAGGCCAGGCGGTTTGGCTCGCGCACGAGAACGCGCATGACTCCACCCTCGTAGGCGACAAGTGCGGAATCATCCGGCCGGGCCCGCCAGCCGCCGGCCGGATCGGAGAAGTCATCCGTCCAGGGGAGAGGGGTTCCGGCGCTGCAGGCGCTTGCAAGAAGGAGCGATACGGCAAGTACGCCTGCGCAGACGGCCCCGTGGGCGCCGCGCAGCCAGTTCCGAAGCCGGACTCGGGCAGGCGTCTGTGCAGGGTGGGGGCCCGGGCCTGTCCCGTTGTCGACGGATCGCCGCTGTGCTATAATCCGTTCCATATCAATCCCTGGGGGTGGTTGGGGCCCGGTGGCCTCCTCGGTCTTCAAAACCGCTGGCGGGCCGCGCAGAGCGGGCCGCGGTGGGTTCGACTCCCATCCACTCCCGCACCAGCAAGCGCGGGGCTGCCGGACCGATACGGCGGCCCCGCCGACTACTCCGCCCTTGGTGCTCCCAGTCTCTGGCAGGACTCGCTGACTTCGCGCCGCAGCTGCTCGACGCGTTCCGCCGTCCCATGCTCGCCAGGGCACTCGGCCAAGTGGCGCTTGGCGAAGGCAAGCTCTGTTGCCAGCCGGTAGCAGAGCCCCAGCTCCCACCAGCGCCTCACGTCTCCGCTGAATAGGGCGGCGGCCCGCTCCGCGAGCCGGCCGCCATAGGAGGCGGTCTGCGTGAATAGGCGGGCGCTCAGGATGCCCCGATCCACCTCCTCCCGCAGGTAGGTGACTATCCAGCGCCGCTCTCGCACCGAGACCGCGATGACAATGACCAGGAGGAGGATCACGCCTCCCCAGTCCGAGATCACTGCTACAAAGCAAGGCCAGACGAGCTCCGCTGCCAGCGTCACTCCTGTGTTGTGTATGGCGTGGGCGGTGATTGCCAGCAGCAGTCCCGCAACGGGAGCAACGTACCGGACCGCTCGGTTGGCCGACGTTCGCCTCAATGCCAGACCAAGGCCGGTCAGCCCTGTGAAGAGGGCGTGGTTGAGGCCGAAGACGAAGGCGCGGAGAACGGCAAGCCACAGTAGTGCCCCTACGCCAGACTCAACCGCCTCGGAGAAGAAGTAGAGAACGTTCTCGACGGCGGCGAAGCCGAAGCCGACCAGGCCTCCGTATACAATGCCGTCGATGGGGCTATCCAGCTCTTTGCGGTAAAGGAGCAGCAGGAGCAGCACGGCAGCTCCCTTGAAGACCTCCTCTGTCACCGGAGCGATGACGGCTATGCCCACCAGGTCTGCGGCCGGCTCGATGAAGTAGGAGATCGGGATATCCAGCAGCAGCTGTGTGCCCAGCGAGAATAGGATGGCGGGGACGGCGCCCCAGGCGAAGGCTGCTACCAGCAGGCCTCCGGGCTCCTTCTCGTACCGGTCGAACCAGCCGAGGACGAAGGCGTAGACGACCATCGGCAGAACGCCGGCTGCCAAGGCAAGGACTACTGCGGACAGCGCGTCCATGCGAGATCTCCTATGCCCCCAGATCTAGCGAGCGCAGGTAGTCCAGAATCCAATCGCGCAGATCATCGCGCCGCAGGCAGGCCTCGACATTTGCCTTGAGCTGGCGGAGAGGGTCGCCTGCCGCAAGCCACAGGCCATCGATCGTGTGGGCGATTACCGTTGACCGAGCGGAGAGCCGGTCGACGGCATCGGCGAGCCACAGCTCGCCCTGCTTTCCGGGGGCCAGCGTATCCAGCACGTCGAAGATCTCGGGCGAGAAGACGAAGTGTCCGATCTGCGCCAGGTTGGACGGGGCAGCGCCGGGCGCCGGCTTCTCCACGATGCGCGCGATCTGCCGCAGTGAGCCCTTCTTCAGCTCCAGGATGCCATAGAGAGAGGTCTCCTCCTCGGCGACCTCCTGGGCAGCGACCATGGCGGCAGGGTCGTACTCCGCGTACTTATCCAGCATCTGCCTGGGCACTGGGGTGTCCGAGAGGACGAAGTCGTCGCCGAACTGGTAGTAGAACGGATCGTCCTCCAGCCACTCGCGGGCAGCCAGGACGGGCGACGCGTTTCCGTATGGCAGGTCATCACCCTGACGGACGAACATGATGTTGGCCAGCGCCGATACTCTCCGCACATCCTTGAGGAGTGCCTTCTTGCCCCGGGCTGCCAGATGGGCTTCCAGCTCGGGCGCCGGGGAGAAGTGCCGCTCGACCACTTCGGCCCCATCGCGGACGACAATCGCTATGTCGGTGATGCCGGACTCCACCAGGTCCTCGACGTGGTGCTGTATGAGGGGAATCCCGGCGATGGGGAACATCTCCTTGGGGACGGCCTTCGAGGCGGGCAGGAATCGTGTGCCGAAGCCGGCGATGGTGACAACAGCCTTCACGATCGCTCCTCACTTTCGATTGTCGGTTCGAGTGCGGGGCGGGAACTTGCCTCCGCTCAAGCTCGTCGCTGTCCGTGGAGGGCGAGGCTGCGGACAATGCCGTCGCCTCTGCCCCGCGTGCTCAGAGAGCTGGCCGCCGGCTATGCCAGTCGGTCGCCTGCTCGTAGGCGAAGGCTGTCCGTAGGATGCGCTCCTCCGCCAGGGCCGGTCCGATCAGCTGGAGTCCAACCGGCAGGCCTGCCTGGTCGAATCCGCAGGGCAAGCTTATCCCGCAGTTGCCTGCCAGGTTCACGCTCATCGTGAGTACGTCCGAAAGGTACATCTGCAGTGGGTCGTCCGTTTTCGCGCCGATGTGGAACGCGGTAGTTGGGCTGACTGGTGTGGCGATCACTTCGACCTCGTCGAACGCGGCGTCGAAGTCGGCCTTGATCAGCGTCCGCACCTTCTGAGCCTTCAGGTAGTAGGCGTCGTAGTATCCGGCAGAAAGCGCGTACGTGCCCAGCATGATACGCCGCTTGACCTCGGCGCCGAAGCCCTGGCCGCGGGTGGCCCGGTACATTTCGATGGGCGAGTCTGCGTCCACCCGCAGGCCGTAGCGCACTCCATCGTAGCGGGCCAGGTTCGCGCTAGCCTCTGCTGGAGCAATCAGGTAGTAGACCGGCAGGGCGTAGTCTGTGTGGGGCAGGCTGATCTCGTGCGCTGTGGCGCCAAGCTCCACCAGCTTGTCTATGGCCGCGCGAACGGATGTCTGTACCTCCGGATCCACACCCTCGACGAAGTACTCCTTGGGCACGCCGATTCGCAGGCACTTGAGGCCGTCGCCCTGCGCCAGCGCGGCCTCGTACTGCGGGACGGGTGCGTCGAGTGAGGTCGAATCCCGTGGGTCATGTCCGGAGACGGCCTCTAGCATGATGGCAGCGTCCGTCACGTCCTTGGCCAGCACGCCCACCTGGTCCAGCGAGGAGGCGTAGGCGATCAGACCGTAGCGGCTGACCCTGCCGTAGGTCGGCTTCAGGCCTACCACGCCGCAGAGGCTCGCCGGCTGGCGCACGCTGCCTCCGGTATCGGTGCCCAGCGCTCCCAGGCATTCGTCTGCTGCGACGGCGGCAGCGCTCCCACCGCTGCTGCCGCCCGGAACCCGGTCCAGATCCCAGGGATTGTGGGTGGTGAAGAAGGCGGAGTTCTCCGTAGACGAGCCCATGGCGAACTCGTCGGTGTTCGTCTTGCCCAGGATGATGGCGCCGGCTGCTCTCAGGCGAGCGACGGCCGTGGCGTTGTAGGGGGGTACGAACCCCTCCAGGATGCGCGAGCCACAGGTGGTGGCAAGGCCCTTGGTGCACAGCACGTCCTTTATGGCCAGGGGTATGCCAAGAAGTGGCCCACTCTCGCCTGCCGCTATGCTGGCGTCCACAGAACGGGCACACTCGAGCGCTGCCTCCGGCGTCAGCGTGAGATAGGCCTTCGTTTCGTTGTCGACGGAGGTGATGCGCTCGAGTATCGCCTCGACAAGCTCCGTTGCCGAGAACTCCCTAGCCGCGAGACCGCGGCTCGCTTCGTGGATGGTCAGCTGATGGAGACTCACAGTGTAATCGCCTCAGTTCGCGACCTGCGCCCGGCCGGTGCCCCCTCCGGCGACAGGGCCAGCCAGCTTCGCCTGCTCTGCAGGATGTCGTCACTCCAGGACTGCGGGTACCTCGAAGCACCCCTCTTCGTCCGCCGGGGCGTTGTGGAGTATGTCTTCCCTGCTGGTGGGCTGCCCGGCCACGTCCTCGCGCATCACACTGCGAAGCGGCAGGGCCGTCGCGGTTGGTGGTATATCCTCGGTGCTCAACTGCCGAAGTCGCTCGAAGTACTCGAGTATCGCCGAGAGCTGCTCCTGGTACATTGCTGTCTCTGCCTGGCTGAGGTCCAGCCTGGCCAACTCCGCGATATGCTCTACCTCATCAAGAGTCAGTTTCATGTATGATCCCTGCAATCGAGTTGTGCGCCCGGTCTATCCGGACGCCGCCGGTGCCAAGCCCAGCTTGCGGAGCACCTTTGCTGGCGTGATACGCCGGGCTCTCCGCCACTGAGAGCGTACCCAGCGCTTGAAGGAGTTGAGCCCCTTGCGGCGCTGGCTCTCCGCCATGGCCCAGGTCAGCAGTTCGTAGTCCTGCCCCTTGATCTTGGGCTCGGTGGGATTGCGGCGGTAGGAATCGTAGTCTGTGATGCGGCTCAGATCGTGCTCGACCACATAGTCGTAGAGGTCGGTTCCCGGGTGGGGGGTGAAGAAGGCCGGGCTGTAGTAGTCCGGGTCGATCTGCTTCATCAGCCGCACGGTGTCCATCACCTCTTCGGCGGTCTCGGTGGGCAGGCCCATCATGTAGTTGGCCCAGATCGATATGCCGTATTTCCGGCAAATGCGCGCTGCCTGCCTGTTTTGCTCCACGGTGGTCCCTTTGCGGATGAAGCGGAGGACGCGGTCGTTGCCGCTCTCGAAGCCGATGAAGTAGCCGCGCAACCCGACCTGGGCCATCCGCTTGGCCATATCCTCGTGCTTGACGATGATGTCCGCCCGGGTCTGGCAGAAGAAGGGCATGGTGAAACCCTGGGCGGCGTACTTCTCGGTGAAATCCATAACCCAGTCGCGGTCCTCGGTGAGGCAGTCGTCGTGGAACATGAAGGAGGCTATGTTGTGGCGTTCGACGAGCATCCGCAGCTCTCCCAGAACGTTGTCCACACTGCGCCGTCGCAGCCGCTTGCCGAAGAGATAGTCCTCTCCAGGTTTGCAGAAGGCGCAGTTGTAGATGCAACCGCGCCCGGCGATGACAGTCGCGAAGGGCGGAGGGAGCTCCTCCACGAACGGCACCTCGGGTGAGTCCAGGTCGTATCCCCACCTGTGCCATTCGTCGAGGAAGAGGGCCCGGTCCGCGTATGGCAGCTCGTCCAGTACGGGCGGCTCGCCGCGCAGGACTCTCTGAGATGGACGGCTGCCGGCTGCTATGCTCTCCAGCAGGGAGGGCCACGTGACCTCCCCCTCTCCCGTTACCAGGTAGTCCACATCGGGCATCCGGAGCGAGTCCTCCAGAGCGATAGTGACGTGCGGGCCGCCGACGACTGATATCAGCTCCGGCTTGACCTGTTTGGCGATGCTGACTGCCCGGCCGGCTGGGTTGTAGTCCACGCTCATCATCGTGACGCCGATCACATCCGGATCGCGCTCTGCCACTACGTCCCGGAACTGATCCCAGCCGGAGAGGGCTCGCAGGTCGATCAGGTCGGCACGGTACCCCCGGGCCTGCGCTGCAGCACTGAGCGAGGCCAGGCCATGGGAGATCCAGCCCGAGTCCATGCCCTGCTTCAGTGAGCTGAAGCCGCGGCCGGCAATACCGGCGTATATCAGCGTCGTCTTGATGGCACGCCTCCTCTTGCGGGCCAGACCGCGGCTACTCTGCTTCCAGCCTGACGAGATAGACGCACTCGCGCCCCTCGCGCGCCGCGCAGGCCACTCTCTCCGGGGCTGTTCCCAGCAGCCGGGTGAGGAGGGCCAGGTCCATCGCGCAGACCACGTCGTGGCTGCGGGCCACTGACTCGTAGGGGCAGTTGACGATGCGAATGCGGCAGTCAGGGCCGTCGCCTCTATCGAGCCTGGCCATGTATCCTAGCTCCTCGAGGAAGGCCACTACTGCTAGCAGCCGGGCCTCGAAGTCACCGGATGGTAATTGCGCTTGGCTGGCGATACGCTCGGCGATGCTCTCCATCACTTCCTGGACCTCCTCGGCGGAGGCGAGCCGGGATGAGAGCTCGATCAGGACGTGGTTCGCCAGCTGATCGTACCTTCTGGGAAAGAGTGCCGCCCCCTGCGTCGTCAGCGCGTAGAGGTACTGGGGCCTGCCGGGGGCCTTGCGTCTGCGGGCGCGGGGTATGTCCACCAGTCCATCTCCTCGCAGGATGTCCAGGTGGTGGCGAACGGTGACCGGCGTCAGGCTGAGCTCCTCGCTCAGCTCATCGACCGTCGCCTCGTGCTTCTCCTTCAGGATGGTGAGAATGTGCTCGCGCGTCGGCTGCATGGTGTTGCCCCCAGGCCTGCTAAGTCGCGCGGTAATTGTAGTACCAGGGCCGCCTTTTGGCAAACTGCTGTCGTGCTTATTGCTGGCACCGCAGCGGGAGCCATTGTCCCCGCTGGCAGCGGAGCGTGCAGGGCAGCAACGAGCGACCCTGCTACTGCGGGGTCGCTCGGGGATGAGAGCCGCCACCTAGGCTAGGGCTCGCGCACGATGAGATTGTCGAAGTGTACTTCCGTTGCTCCGCCCTCGTAGTTCTCTGCAACCAGGGCGATGTCCCCGCTTGAGTAAGTGTCGTCCTCGACGGCGGCCAGCCGCTCACCGTTGACGAACAGAATCAACGTCGATCCATCACAAACCGCGCGGATGCTATTGGTGGCATCGCCCTGCCTGATGGCATCCGACCGCTCCCAGTCTACAAGAAACTCGAATCCATCCTCGGAGTCGCGCCGAATGGAATAGAAGCCGTCGCCGGAGATGTACATGAAGTAGCCCGAGCGACCATCCTGGACGCGGCACCCCACGCCGTAGCCATTGTTGTTCTCCGGCCCGCCTTCCACCTGCGTTGCCTCTACTTCAATCACGAGGTCGTCGAAAGAACGGTAGGCCAGGCCCCACATCAGGCTTTCCCCTTCTGCCACGACGTAGTAGTAGCCAGGCCCGTAGCCGACGCCGCCCTGGACGCTTTCCTCGGAATAGTCACCTTCCTCCCAGCCTGAGGAGTCGCTGCTGAAATCGTCCTCGAACAGCACGCGCGTCTGTTGCCTGGTCGGGGTAGCGGTCTCCCCTCCCAGCAGCGAGGTGAAGTCACAGCTGCAGGCTAGAGAGAAGACAAGTAGCACCACCACCAAGCATATGATTCTACGAGCAGAGCTGCTCATGTCCGATCTCCTTTCTTGTTTCTGGCGGCGGCTTGCCCAGTGTTACCATCGTAGAGTACCGCCGACAGCCTGTCAATAGCGCTCTCGTACCGCAGGGCTCCTGCTAGGGCGACCGGGTTTGCTCCAGCCGGGCTCGCTCTTCCTCGGCGACACTGTCCTCTAGCTTGGCGAAGAGCGGCTCCGGCTCGCGCAGGGTCTGCCCCGCGGGTAGCGAGCTGGCCTTCCATTCGCCGACCGCCCCGCCGTCGTCGTAGAAGAGCGCCTCGTGGACGCGCCCTCCCTTCTCTTCGACGGTCTGGGTGTACTGCCTGCCGAAGAGGTGGCCTTCATACCCGAGGAACTCGTGCACCAGCTCGGACGAGAACGGCAGGAAGGGGGCGAACAGCGTCTTCAGCGAGTCGATCGCTTTCAGGGCTACGTATATCGACGTACCCGCTGCGGCGGGGTCGTCCTTGATCTGGAACCAGGGCCCCTTGGCGTCCAGGTACTTGTTCGCTTCGCGCGACAGAGCCATCACCTCGGCCAGCGCGGCACGGAACTTGCAGGCCCCGATCAGCTTGCCGATTGGCTGGAAGGCGCCCTCGATCTGGTTCAGCAGCTGGGTATCCACTTCCTGGAGATCGCCCGGAGCGGGAACCTTGCCCCCCAGTCGGCGGAAGGCGAAGGTCAACGCCCGGTTGACCAGGTTGCCCCAGGTGGCGACCAGCTCGTCGTTGTTGCGGCGCACGAACTCGTCCCACAGCCAATCCGTGTCTCGCGATTCCGGCATGGCCACAGTGAGGTAGTAGCGCAGCGCGTCTGGACTGTACCTATCCAGCGCGTCCGCCACCCAGACTGCCCAGTTGCGACTGCCGGACATCCCCCGCCCTTCCAGATTCATGAACTCGTTGGCCGGCACGTCGTAGGGCAGGTTGAGGCTCTTGGACTCATTCTCCTCGTAGATCCGTTCCACGCCCATCAGCTCCGCCGGCCAGATCACAGCGTGGAAGGGGATATTGTCCTTGCCGATGAAGTACTTTGTCTTTGCTTCAGGATCGTACCACCAGTCCTTCCACGCCTCCGGCCTACCCAGGTCGTGAGACCATTCGATCGACGCGGAGAAGTAGCCAATGACCGCCTCGAACCATACGTAGAGGCATTTGCCTTTCCACTCTGGCAGCGGCACAGGCACTCCCCATTCCAGGTCGCGCGTGATGGGCCTGCCCTGTAGTCCCTCGCCCACATAGTTGCGAGCGAAATTGATCACGTTTGGTCTCCAATGATCCTTCCCCTTGTCCAGCCAGCTGGCCAGGCCGGCAGCCGCGAGTTTCGGAAGGTCAAGATAGAAGTGCTCGGTCTCGCGGAGCACCGGGGTGGAACCGTCGAGTTTGCTGCGGGGGTGGAGCAGGTCCTTCGGGTCGAGCAGCGTATTACACTCGTCGCACTGGTCACCGCGCGCGCCATCGTACCCGCAGTTGGGGCACGTGCCCTCCACGTATCGATCGGGCAGAAAACGCTGCTGTGTCTCTGAGTACATCTGCTGCTGCACCTCTGTATAGAGGTAGCCCTTGCCAAGCAGGTCGAGGAAGATGTCCTGCGATACGCGGTGGTGGTTCTCCGTATCGGTGTGCGAAAACAGGTCGTAGCTGATGCCCAGGCGCTGGAAGACCTCCAGGAAGCCCTTGTGGAAGCGTTCGAAGACCTGGCGAGGGGGCAGCCCTTCCTGGTCGGCGACGACGGTGATCGGCGTACCGTGAGAGTCAGAGCCGGAGACCATGAGCACCTTGTCGCCTGCCAGCCGGTGGTAGCGGGCGCAGATGTCGCCGGGAAGGTGGGACCCGGTGACGTTGCCTACGTGGATTCGGGCGCTCGCATATGGCCAGGCTATGGCTATCAGTATGTTCTCCGGCATCGGCGCTCCTCCGTAGCGGTCAAGCTATTCTAGCACAGGCGATGGCAAAACGAAACCGCCAGCACTGCTGGCGGTCTCTCTCCGTGACGCGGCTGGGCTACCGCCCTCGCGGCGTCACGGACTGCTGGACATCATACTGAACTGCACAGCCAGCAGGTCCGTCTCTACTGCCCCAGGTAGTCGCGCAGGCGCCTGCTGCGCCGCGGGTGGCGCAGGCGTCGCAGCGCCTTTCCTTCTATCTGCCGGATTCGCTCTCGGGTCAGCCCGAACTTCTGCCCTACCTCTTCTAGTGTGTAGCTGCGGCCATTGAGCAGCCCAAACCGCAGCCTCAGGATGCGTGCCTCGCGCGGGCTGAGTGTGGAGAGCATCGTCTCAATGCGCTCCCCTAGGAGCCTCTGGGAAACGCTCTGGCCCGGAGTGGGCGTTGTCTCGTCCTCGATGAAGTTGCCCAGCTCGCTGTCGTCCTCCTCGCCCACCGGCCGCTCCAGGCTCATCGGCCGCCAGGAGACTCGCAGCATCCACTGCACCTTGCGAGGCTCCATGTCCATCTCGGCGGCGATCTCCTCCGGTGTGGGACGTCGGCCGTGCTCCTGCTCGAGCTGTCGCGCCGTGTTGTAGAGCCGGCGAATGCGGTCCGACATGTGAACCGGAACACGAATCGTACGCCCCTGATCTGCGATCGCGCGCGTGATCGTCTGCCTGATCCACCACGTTGCGTAGGTGCTGAACCGGTAGCCGCGGCTGTAGTCGAACTTCTCCACGGCCTTCATCAGGCCGAGGTTGCCCTCCTGAATAAGGTCGAGAAACGGCACCCCCCGGCCTATGTACTTCTTGGCGATACTGACCACGAGCCGGGTGTTCGCCTTGATCAGGTGATCCCTGGCAGCTAGCCCCTCTCCGATGATGCGCTCCAGCTCGGCGCGGCGTACAGGATCGGAACCGTCGTTGCGCAGGGTTTCCTGGCCATTGCGCCCTGCCTCGAGTGCCTTGGCCAGGTTGATCTCTTCCTCCGTACTCAGTAGCGGGACGCGGGCCATCTCGCGCAGGTAGAGGCCGACAGTGTCGTCGCTGGAGATTCCACTCAGGTCGTAGCCGTCATCATCGTCGGAGTCATACACCAGCCCGTCACCTCCGCTCTCTCGCGTGCCGCCGGCATCGCCATCGTCGTCATAGACCTCGACACCAGCCTCGTGCAGCACGGCAAACAGCTCCTCGATCTGATCGAGCGTCTCCTCGGCCTCAGGAACCGCGTCGAGGATGTCGGCCATCGTCACGAATCCCTGCACCTCAGCCTTCTCGAGCAATTCTCCTGTAGGGTCCATCAATCCCCCGCTTTCAGTGTAACAGATTCTTGAGGGCCGATAGCCGCGGATCGATTCGCTCCTCCGCGCACTTGCAGCTCTTCTTGTTCAGATTCCTTCCGCAATGAGGGCAGAGCCCCTTGCAGTCCTCTCTGCATATGGACTTCATCGGAATGGTAAGCCACCCCTGATCACGAAGCAGTGGGGCCAGGTCTAGCGTACTGTCCTCCCCAACGGCCGGTGAATCGTAGGATTCGGGGGCCACGCCAGGTAGGGTATAGGTCTCTTCAAGCTCCAGTGTGACGGGTAGATCGAACGGCTCGAGGCAGCGCACGCATTCCAGATGCAGCTCTGCCTGCACCGTGCCCTGCACCAACAAGCTGCCTTGGACACGTGTGACCTGCACTACTCCACGAAGAGATTCGACCTGCAGGTCAATCAGAGTGCGAGGGCCAGACTCGACGTCCAGGACGAGCGAGGCGCCGAGCTGGGCCTCTACTAGAGGAGATACGTCGAAGCGAAGCATTTAGCGCGTGACGTGTGCACGGCCGTGATCGCTATCCGGACCCAGTTCTCGGCAAAGGGCTCCAGTCACTGATCGTGACCATCACTCGCGCGCCCCCCTTGAGCCGACCAATGACTACGCTCTTGCCCGCAGTGCTGGCCCACCAGCAGTTGCGGTCCCGCCACTGCGCGAGTTCGGCGAGGCTGCCGGCGGCCTGCAACATATAGTCTGATGTATTATAACATAATGCCCCGCCGCAGTCAAGGGTTCTTGGTGTTTTGTGTTGGTGTTCAATGAATTTGTCACCATGCAACTGTTCAGTGAACATGTCACCCCATGGAGGGGCAGGAGGCATTGAAGGCGACAGAGCCAGCTACACTCACGGGGATGGCGGGGATTCATACGAGGCCTGTCCATTTGTCAGCCGCGTACTTGTCGGTCTCCAGCCGGGCAGCTCGCTCCCGTTCTTCAGGCGTGAGCTCGCCCGGCTCAATCGACGGTCCGAATTCGGCTCCAAAGCCGGCCGCAAGCGCCTCAGCCGCCTCGTCCCAGCTCACTGCGCGGCCGAGCGCTTCCTGCAGCGTCACCGCCCGGGCGCGGACTTGGTCGGGGTCGGGCCTCCCGGCAAGAACAGAGCAGATGCGCCCGATGTCTCCCCGGAGAGGCAGCGAGCCGTGCTGCAGGACCGCCCCCTTCACCCTGGCCTGGGCACTGCCGAGCAGTTTCTTCCCCTGGAACGTGATCTCGTAGTGCGAGGGCCCGTCGAAACACACCGGGCCTCCAGCGCGACTACGCCGCGCAGCCTGCCGCTCGGCGGCGCGGGCGCTGAGCCCCAGCCGCTCCAGCCCCCGCGCTAGCCCTGCGCTGAGGCGGCGGTAGCTGGCAACGACCGTGCCCGCCGCCAAAGGATCGCCAATGGGCAAGGCCAGGCTGTAAGTGAGCTCGTCCGTATGCAGAATGGCCCGTCCGCCTGTGGGGCGCCTCACGATATCCCAGCCTGCTGCCACGAGTGCCTCCCGATCTGCATCGGCGGACCGCTGGGCACGGCCCAAAGAGAGGCAAGGGGGCTGCCAGGAGTAGAACCGCAGGGTGGGCGGCACAGTGCGGGCAGCAACCGCCAGCTGGATCGCCTCGTCGATGGCCATATTGGCCGCGCCGTGGGCGGCCGGCGAGCGAACGAGTCTCCATCGCGGCCGGTGTTCGCCGTTCATCAGGTGTGCCTCGGGGTTGTCGCTTGGTCCGGGCGGCGTATAATTCTAGCATCACGATCACGGAGAGCAAAAATGGAATCCTGCAGCTACTGCGACCGCACCGCCATGCACCGGGATCGGGAGACCGCCGCCCTTCTTTGTCCCGTCCACGCCAGGCTGGAGGTGACCGGCCCGCGGGGCGAGGCGCCGAGGCCACCGGTCACCATTCGCCCGGCCGCGGATGGTGACCGCAGCCGTATTGTGGCTATGGCGGAGGCGTTCTGGGACGAGACAGAGATCGATTGCTTCGGCCGCACGTACGTCGTGCGCGAGCTGCCGGCCTACGTCGCCTGCGACGTGAGCATGATCGTCGGCGTGGCCTGCTACGCTTTGGAGGGAGACGCCGCCAACCTGGTAATGCTGAACGTGCTCCCGCGCTGGCAGGGGCGCGGGGTGGCCACTGGTCTGATCGAGTCGGTCATCGGCCAGGCGCGGGCGGATGGTGCAACGCGCCTGATAGTGGCCACGACGAACGACGACCTGCCCTCCCTGGGGCTCTATCAGAGGATGGGCTTTGTCATCACGGGCGTTCTTCCCGGCCAGGTTCTGGAACACCACGGCTTCGTCATCGCAGGCTTCGACGGCATTCACATCCGCGACGAGATCCAGCTGGAGCTGAAGCTGTGACGAAACGGCCCGTCATCGCGATTACCATGGGCGATCCGGCCGGGATCGGGCCGGAAGTGACAGCCAAGGCGCTGGCCCGGGCAGAGGTCTGGGAGTGCTGCAGGCCCCTGGTGATTGGGGATGCCATGGTTCTGCGCCGGGCGGCGGAGCTGGTGGGCGGCCCGCCAGAGCAGCGGCCGGTGAAGGACTTGGCCGAAGCGGAGTTCGATCCACGGGCGCCAGATGTGCTCGATCTGGCGAACGTCGATGCAGGCGAGCTGCGCCCCGGCCAGGTCGCGGCGCACACGGGGCGTGCTTCGGTCGCCTACGTAGAGAAGGCCGTCGAGCTGGCGCTGCAGGGCGGGGTGGCGGCGGTAGCGACCGGCCCGATCAACAAGGCCGCGCTGCACGAGGGCGGCATCCCCTACGTGGGCCACACGGAGCTGCTCGCCGCTCTCACCGGCGAGGAGAGGCTGACCACGATGCTGGCCACGCCGGGCCTGCGCGTCGTCCACGTCACGCGCCATCTGGCGCTGAGCGAGGTGGCCTCCCACATCACTCGGGATAGCGTGGTGGAGACGATCCGCCTGACCGCTCGGGCTCTACAGGGTATCGGATTGGAGAAACCTCGCCTGGCGGCCGCAGCGCTGAATCCCCACGGCAGCGACGGCGGGCTGATGGGCCGGGAGGAGATCGAGGCGATCGGACCGGCGGTCGAGCTGGCGCGAGCCGAGGGAATCGACATCGAAGGGCCGATTCCGGCCGATTCCGTCTTCCTGCGCGCCGTGCGCGGCGAGTTCGACGTCGTCGTGGCCATGTATCACGACCAGGGTCATATCCCGATCAAGATGCACGATTTCGAGCGCAGTGTCACCGTCACGCTGGGCCTTCCGATCATCCGTACGTCGGTCGATCACGGCACCGCCTTCGAGATCGCCTGGCAGGGGGTGGCCAGCGAGGAGAGCACGGTCGAGGCGATCAAGCTCGCGGCGGCGCTCGCCTGCGGGGGCGGATTTGCGCCCTAGCCTCTTGTGTGGTATAAGAACCGCGCGTGCCCCCGTAGCTCAGAAGGATAGAGCACCGGCCTCCGAAGCCGGTGGCCCGCGTTCGAATCGCGGCGGGGGTACTCTAGACTGTAGGCCGTTCTTGCCGCGGGGGCAGGTCGGATAGAAGCCCGGCGGCTCGGCGACAGCCGGTCGCCGGCGACGCGAAAGGGCCCGCGCCTCGGGTGCCCCTCGCCCCCTCGACATGGGGGATGCTGCATGGAACTAGTGCTAGCTGCCATCGCCGCGGGCGGA
This sequence comes from uncultured Anaerolineales bacterium, assembly GCA_964530325.1. GTDB lineage: Bacteria > Chloroflexota > Anaerolineae > B4-G1 > B4-G1 > CAZHAX01. Next base: position 126,082 of record CAZHAX010000005.1, read on the forward strand.
TTGGTGGGTGCCAGCAACCAGTACCTCTGCCTGCTGCTCGTCTCCGCTGCGGCGAAGTTCGAGCTGATAGAACTGGCCCCCCAGATGGAGTTCTTCGAGTCCTGGTGGTTCGTCGGCATCGTGGCCCTGTTCTGGGTGCTCACCGCGGCCCCCGCCTACGCCTCTCTTCTCGGCCCCGGCGTGATGAACACCGTCAACACGGTGACCAACCTCGTCAGCGGCTTCGCGGTCCCTCTATCAGGGGGGATGCTTTCGCTCGCAGCCGCCGGCGTGATTGCGCACATGCACCCCGAGCTGAGAACGATCCTCGACAGCATAGCGCTGTTCGATCCTGAGGGCGGCATCGGAACCTCCGGCTTCCTCGTCGCCGGCGGCGGCGGGCTGGCGGCCGGCCTCCTGACCGGCTCCAGGTTCCTGGCCAAGCCAGCGCTCAGCTCGGCGAGCGGGACCACGGGCACGAGCGCGGCGCCTGTCTATGCCACGGTCGAGAACCTGTCCTCCATCGTGCTGATGGCCCTCCTCTACCTCCTCGGCCGGGCCGACCCCTGGCTTGTGGTCGTCGTTCTGGCTGTACTCGCGCTTCTCACCGCAGGTCTGCTTGTCTACTCGATCTATCAGCTGCGCAAGCTGGGCCAGGGCCTGGGCCGGGTCATCCGGCTGATCGAGGACCGGCCGAAGGCGGGCCTCTCCGTGGTGGCCGAGTTCTTCGTCTGGGGCTCGGGCTGGCTCATCTGGAAGAACAGCAGCCGCGGCCCGGTCCGTCTCGTGATCTGGGTGCTGTGGATGGTGGTCGTCTTCGTCGCGCTCCCGGCCGCCGTCACCGCGATAGGCGCGCCGCTCGTGGCCATACTGCCTCTGGCGGTGCTCGTCTCCCTCCTGGGCACCGCGGCCGAAGCTCTCGCCGTGCTCGTAGGAGTGTTCGCCGGCCTCAGGTCCGCCCGGGAGCTCCTGCGCGAACTGGAGCTGGGCGAGCCCGCGGCAGACGCCGTGCAGGCTCGCGCGGCCGCGTGACCCGCCGGGTTGCGCTCGTTCTCTGCTGCTGGGCCTGCCTTGCTCTCATGTCTGCGGGCTGACGGTGCGGGCTGACTGCCGCAGGCTTCCTGCTGCCGGCTTCAGTTTGCTTGCGCCCCCAGCGTCTGGGGGGCAATAGGGCCGCAGCTCACTTGCGCCCCCAGGCGTACGATGCTACCATCCCTCTCGTGCAGGGCCTGTCTGCTATAGAGCGACCTATCAGCGCTCGTCCGATTGCGTCTCGGACGCTTCTGATCCTCTGCGTCGCCAACTTCCTCGGCTATGCCAATCGCCAGGTGATCGCCGCGCTGGCCCCCCTGCTCAAGGACCACTGGCAACTCACCGACACACAGGTCGGCCTGCTGGGCACGGCGTTCGAGCTGACCTACTCGCTGGGGGCCGTGCCCGTGGCCATCCTGTCCGATCGCTGGCTGCGGCGCAAGGTCGTAGCTCTGGCGATCGCCGTCTGGAGCGGGGCCACCGCCCTGGCAGGCTCGGCTGCATCTTACGTGATGATGCTGCTGGGGAGGGCCGGCCTGGGGCTGGGTGAGGCTGGCTATGGTCCTTCCGCACTAGCCTGGTTGAGCGACATCTACCCGCCGGACCGCCGCTCTCGGGTGGTGGGCTTGCACGACCTGGGGCTCATGCTTGGCGCCGCGGCGGGCTACGTCGCGGGCGGCGTGCTTGGCGAGCGCTGGGGCTGGCGATGGCCGCTATTCATCGTGGCCCTGCCCGGCCTAATCGTGGCTGCGGCCGTGTGGCTTCTGCCGGACCCTAAGAGGGGCGCCAGCGACCTCGAAGCGCTGGGAGGCGCGGCCCAGACGGCGGCGCCCAGGCTGATCCCGGCTCCGACGATGGTCAGAGAGGCGCTGCGGGCGCCTACCCTCCGTGTGGCGGTCGCCGCTGGTGTGCTCAATGCGTTCGTCGGCGGCGGGCTGGCGCACTGGCTGCCTACGTTTGCGGTCCGTTTCCACGGATTGAGCGAGGGAGCCGCTGGCATCGCCACGGGTGTTGTCGCCGTCGGCGCAGGTGCGCTTGGCGTCCTCTCCGGGGGCGTGCTTGGCGACCTGCTGACACGCCGCTGGCCGAGCGGAAGGCTGCTGGTCATCGGCGCTAGCTTCGTGGCCGGGTTTCCGCTCGCCGTGGGGGCGGCGCTGGCCGCCGACCGAACTCTCTTCATCGTGCTCGCTTTCTTCTCCGTCTATCTCTTCACGCTTGGCTACCCCTGCATGGGACCGCTGGTTCATCAGGTCGTCCCACCGGACCTCCGGGCCACGGCGTTTGGGGCCTACCTATTGGCCATCCATCTGCTGGGCGATGCGACCGCGCCGGCGGTGATCGGCTGGCTGTCCGATCGGACCGGCGACCTTCGGCTTGCTCTGGCGCTGGTGGTCACGCTCACTCTCTTTGGAGGCCTGCTGGCCCTGTGGGGGGCCCGATTCGTTGCCCGCGATGTCGCTCAGATGGCGGCAGGCCTGCGGGCCGGCGCGCAGGGGTGAGCCGTGGGCCGTGACGCGAGCCGGCTCTGTGCTCTTCCCGGAGGTGTGGCGTAGGGATTCCGTCAAGCATCCGGCAGCGGCGCATGGTTCAATGAGTGGTGAGGAGCGTGCATCTGGTGGTACAAGCGGCCGCACGACATTATCGTGCGGCCGAGCTTCTTGGACACGAGAGGGGTGCGGAGAAGGGCCCCGGGCCCGCTTGGCCCGAGTGGACTCAGCTGGCGGCGCGATCCCGGGGAGGGAACCCGGCGAGGGCTTCCGGCGTCATGATGGCAGGGAACCGGACCGGCCACTGGCCGGGCATTCCGGCCGCAGATATCGTGCGTCACCAGCTTGGCCTCGCGGCCTGAGGAAACACAGGAGGATTGACCGATGAGAGGACGAAGCCGCTATCAGGCGGTCGCCGCCGTTACGCTATTCAGTGTCCTTATCAGCGCCTGCAGCTGCGGCGGTGAGCGGGCACCCACTCCATTCCCCTACAAGGCGCCGCCGCCCGGCACGATCTCGCCGATCGTGGTGCAGCGCACGCCGGAGCCGGGAGAGGAGCTTGCGCTCGACGCCGCCATCCAGCTCGTATTCGATCGGGCCATGGACAAGGACACCGTCGAGGATGCCTTCGACGTATTCCCTGAGGTATCGGGCAGCTTCGAATGGAGCGACGAGCGCACGGTCTCCTTCAAACCTGCTCTCAGCCTGGAGCGGGATGCCCAGTATGAGGTCACGCTGGGGCCGGATGCAGAGGCGGAGGATGGCTCCGTGATAGACGGCGCCTACCGCTTCCGCTTCCGGACCGTGGGCTACCTGGAGGTAACGCAGGCCATCCCGGCCGCCCGAAGCCAGGATGTGGAGGCGGGCAGCGTCATCACCGTCATCTTCAACCGGCCGGTCGTGCCTCTGACGGCAGTCAGCGACCCCGCCTTCGGCGAGCTCCCGCAGCCGCTAGTTCTCGATCCCCCGGTGGAGGGTGAGGGCGAGTGGCTCAACACCTCGATCTACCTGTTCACGCCGGACGAAGCGCTGGCGGGCGGTACGACCTACTCCGCAGTCGTTGAGGCAGGACTGGAGGATACGACGGGTGGCGTGCTGGGGCAAGACTACTCCTGGTCGTTCACCACCCAGCCTCCTCAGGTTGTCTGGGTGTCGCCGACGGAGGGGAGCGAACTGGTCGACGTCGATACCCCGATCCGGGTGGACTTCAACATGGAGGTGGAAGCTTCGTCCGCGGCCGAGGCGTTCCTGCTGCGCGTGGGTGGACAGCAGGTGAGCGGCCAGGTGGCGGTCGCCGGAGCCACGCTCGTCTTCACCCCCACCGAGCGGCTGGCCTTCGATACCAGGTATACGGCTCGCGTCGACGCAGGCGTGCAGAGCAGCGGAGGCGGCGACGGGATGGCCGGAGCCTATCAGTGGACCTTCACAACCGTCCCCCTACCCGGGATTATCGGCACCGACCCTGGCGATGGGGATCTGAACGCCCGTCCCTACACCAGCTTCGAGATCCAGTTCAACACACCGATCGACCCCGATACGGTGATGTCCAACCTGGAGATGACGCCACCCTTCTCGCCGACTCAGGTCTACACCTACTTCAGTACCTGGAGCAACAGCTTCATCCTCAACTTCGACATCAAGCCGAGCACCGACTACGAGGTGCGAATCGGCCCCGGTATCGCCGATCCCTATGGTAATACAACAGGACAGGAGCTGACGGTTCGCTTTCGTACCGCTGCGTTCGAGCCCTGGGTTCAGCTTCGCACGTCCGGTTACGTGGGCACGCTGGACGCGGAGCAGCCGGCCAGCATGGTAGTTGCCTACCTCAACGTGGGCCAGCTCGACCTGGAGCTGTACAGACTGGATATCGAAGACGTGGTGCGCGCCTACGATGACTGGTACGACTTCGAGCCGGCCGGCATTCCCGTTCGCCAGTGGTCCCAGCCGGTCGAGTTCGTGCTGAACGAGATTGGCTACGCGGTCGTCGGCCTGGCCGAGGATGGCGGGGCGCTCGCGCCGGGCGCCTACTACCTGGTAGTGAATGCACCCGGCATCGAGCACGACCGCTGGATGCAGCGCGTTGTCCTCGCCGTGTCCGACTACAACCTGACCCTGAAGATGAGCGCGGACGAGGTGTGGGCCTGGGCGACGGAGCTGGCCACAGGGGAGCCGGTCAAGGGGCTGCGTCTGGCGGCCTACGATGACTCGGCCTCCGAGATAGACGCGGCCACGACCGACTCGGATGGGCTGGCACTCCTGGGAACGTCGTCCTGGAGCCGATACGGGCTGTTCGTGGCCTCGGAGGATCCCTTCGTGCTGGCCGGATCCGGCTGGGAGTGGGAGGAAGGCATCTCGCCTTACGAGTTCGGCCTGCAGACCGAAGCTGCGGACCCAAGCCTGAGATACCGCGGCTACGTCTACACGGATCGGCCGATCTACCGGCAGGGGCAGACCGTCTACTTCCGAGGCCTCGTCCGCGCCATGGAGGACCTGGGCTACAGGCTGCCTTCCACAGAGACCGTGGAACTGAACGTATACGATGCTGCGGGGGAGGAGATCCTCAACCGCGAATACGTGCTCGATGAGTACGGCGCCTTCGACGGGGAGATCGAGCTCGACGACGGCGCGGCCTTGGGCTACTACAGCATCAACGCCTGGCTGGGCGACAACTACTTCGCAGGGGAGTTCTCCGTGGCGGCGTACCGGCCGCCCGAGTTCGAGGTGGCAGTCAGTCCGCAGCAGGCGGAGATCGCGTCCGGCCGGGCCAGCCGCGCTGAAGTGGATGCAGCCTACTACTTCGGCGGGCCGGTCGCCGGCGCTCGCGTGGAGTGGAACATCCTGGCTGCCCCCTACACCTTCCAGCCTGCCCAGTTTGGCCGCTACACCTTCAGCGACAACGATGAGCCGTGGATCTGCTTCTGGTGCTGGTGGTGGGAGCCCGCCCGCCCGGAGCCGATCCTCAGCGGATCGGGAACCACGGGCAGCGACGGCGGGCTGAACATCATCTTGCCCACCAGCATCATGACCGGCGGGCAGGTGTTGACGATCGAGGCCTCTGTCTACGGCAGCGACGGGCAGGTCATCTCCGGCCGGAATGACGTCGTCGTCCACCAGGGGGAGTACTACGTCGGTCTGGCGCCTCAGCAGTACGTGGGCCGCGCCGGGGACGAGCTGGGAGTCGACGTCGTCACCATTGATTGGTCGGGCGAGCGATTGCCCGGCCAAGAGCTGGAGATGGAGGTCTACCGCCGGGAATGGACCAACACCTTCGTCGAAGACGAGCTCGGCGGCGGCACCTGGGAGTGGGAGACGGAGGACACGCTCGTCGAATCGGGCACGCTGTCGACAGATGGCAACGCCGAGGGCCTGGCCACCTTCACCCCGGCAGAGGGCGGCAGCTATCGAGTGGCTGTGAGCGGACGGGACTCCGGTGGCCGCCTCGTCCGCAGTTCGGTCTGGGTCTGGGTGGGCAGCGATGACTACGTGTCCTGGAGACGGGAGGACAACGACCGCATCAACCTGATCAGCGACAAGACGACCTACGCCCCCGGCGAAACGGCGGAGATCCTGATCCCGACGCCCTTCGAGGGCGAGCAGTGGGCCTGGATCACAGTGGAGCGGGCGGGCATACTGCAGCAAGAAGTCGTTCAGATGGAGGGCAACTCGCTTGTCTACAGCCTGCCGATCGACGCCGACTACGCCCCCAACGTCTACTTCTCGGCAGTCGTCGTCAAGGGGCCGGATGCCTCGGAGCCGGCGGCCACGCACCGCGTGGGCTACGTCCTGCTCACCGTGGAGCATACGCAGCAGGAGCTCGACATCACGCTCACTCCGAGCACGGAGCAAGCCGGGCCGGGCGATACGATATCCTTGGACGTCCTGGTGACCGACTACAACGGCAGCCCAGTGCAAGCTTCGCTGTCGATCGACCTGGTAGACAAGGCCATACTCAGTCTGAGCCCGCGTGCGGAAGACGAGATAGTCCAGGTCTTCTACGCGCAGCGGGGCCTGGGAGTATCCACCGCCAGCGGTCTGGTCGTTTCGATCAACCGGCTGCTGCTCCGGCAGATGGAGGAGCTGCAGATGCTCGGCTGGGCCGGCGGGATGGGCGGTGGTGGAGGGGCGGATCAGGCCGAGGAGGCGCCTATGCCCTCGGCACTGCCGCTCGCCCCAGGAGAAAGAGCCTACGCGGAAGAGGGCGAGGCCGGAATCGAGCTGCGCGAGCGGTTCGAGGACACCGCCTTCTGGGATGGGCAGGTCGAAACAGGCCGGAACGGGCGGGCGACGGTTGAGATCGAGCTGCCGGATAACCTGACCACCTGGGTCGGCCGGGCCGTCGGCGTGACGGCAGATACGAAGGTGGGTGAAGGGCTTACCGAGCTGGTGGCCACGAAGCCGCTCCTGGTCCGCCCGGTGACGCCGAGGTTCTTCGTCGTTGACGACCGGGTGCAGCTGGCTGCGCTGGTGAGCAACAACACCGGCGAAGCGCAGGATGTGGAGGTGACACTGCAGGTGACAGGGCTCGCTCTGGAGGACGAGGCTGAACGGATGGTCTCGATCGCCGATGGGGCCGAGGCGAAGGTTACGTGGTGGGCTACGGCGGAGGACGTGGAAGCGGCAGAGGTGATCGTGAGTGCCGTGGCCGGTGAGTACAGCGACTCCTCTCGCCCGCGCCTGACCACCGGGCCGGACGGCACGCTCCTCGTGCGCCGCTATACCGCGCCCGAGATCGTGGGCACGGGCGGCCAGCTGACGGGCGAGGACACCCGTACAGAGGTCGTGGCCCTGCCGCCGAAGTACGACGATCGCCAGGGCGAGCTGAGCGTGCGCCTCGACCCGTCGCTGGCGGCCGGGATGACGGACGGCCTATCCTACCTGGAGCACTACCCCTACGAGTGCACGGAGCAGATCGTATCCCGCTTCCTGCCCAACGTGCTCACCGATCGCGCTCTGCAGGAGCTCGATCTGAGCGATGCCGAGCTGGAGGCGAAGCTGCCCGGTCTGGTGCAGGAAGGGTTGGACAAGCTCTATCTGCGCCAGCACAGCGACGGGGGCTGGGGATGGTGGTACAAGGACGAGGAGTACGGCGAGAGCAACCCCCATCTCAGCGCCTACGTCGTCCTGGCCCTGATCAAGGCGGAGGAGGCGGGGTTCGCCGTCCGTACACGGGTGCTGCAGAATGGCCTGCGCTACCTGGAGAGCCAGCTGGTCAGCGGCGGAGAGCTGCAGACGTACCGGGAAGGTAACCTGCAGGCCTTTATCCTCTTCGTGCTGACCGAGGGTGGAGAGACGGAGGAGGCGGAGACGTACGTCGGAAGTCTCTACAGCAGGCGGGAGAGGCTCAGCCACTACGGGCGAGCCTTCCTGGCGCTGGCGGTGGGCCGGATCGACGAGGACGACAGTCGCATAGACACGCTGCTCTCCGATCTGCAGAACGCGGCCATCCTCAGCGCCACGGGTGCCCACTGGGAGGAGGAGGACTACGACTACTGGGGCATGAACACGGACACCCGCTCCACGGCCGTGATCTTGGAAGCGCTGGCCCGGCTGGATCCGGAGAACGCGTTGATCCAGAACGTGGTCCGCTGGCTGATGATCGCTCGCCAGGACGGCATCTGGGAGACGACGCAGGAGACGGCCTGGGCGCTGATAGCGCTGACGGACTGGATGGTCGTCACCGGCGAGCTGCGAGGGGACTACGACTATGCCGTCTGGCTGAACGAGGAGCTGCAGGTGCAGGGCTCGGTGACGCCGGACACGGTCGACGAATCAGTACAGTTGAGCATCGCCGTTGCCGACCTGCTGGGAGGCCAGGGCAACCTGCTGACGGTGGGGCGCGGCCGCGGTGAGGGCATCCTCTACTACACGGCCCATCTCAATGTCTACCTGCCGGTGGAGGAGATCGAGCCGCTCAATCGCGGCGTCATCGTCTCCCGCCGCTACAGCGACCCCGACTGCACCGATGGGGCGAAGTGCCCCGAGGTGAACGAAGCCTCCGTGGGCGACGTAGTCCAGGTGCACCTGACCATCATCGCTCCGCACGACCTATACTACGTGGTCGTCGAGGACCCGCTGCCGGCAGGCGGCGAGGGGATAGACACGAGCCTGGCCACGACCAGCCTGCTCGATCAGCAGCCCAGCCTGAGCCGGGAGGTCGAAGAGGACTGGCCCTGGTTCTTCGGCTGGTGGTGGTGGCAGTGGTACAGCCGCAGCGAGATGCGGGACGATAGAGTGGTGCTTTTCGCGGACTATCTGCCGGCGGGCACCTACGAGTACAGCTACACCTTCCGCGCCACGCAGGTGGGTGAGTACCGCGTGATACCGACGACGGCGCACGAGTTCTACTTCCCGGAGGTCTTCGGCAGGGCGGACGGGAGGCTGTTCCTGGTCGAGGAGTAGGCCCGCAGGCATCGGGGAGCCCATTCCCTCGACAACAGACGTGTTCGCTCTAGACAGAGACCCGTTCTCTTCAAGAGAACGGGTCTCTGCTCGAGGGAACGGGTCTGTGGCCTCGTGACGACGTGCCTCTCTCTGTGTCCTGTCCTACTGCCGGCCCTTCTCCGGCTGCATGGAAGGCACCCAGTTGCGGATCGACCGCATGGTGTTCGTTGACATGGGGAATGGCGCGAAGGCCGCTTCGCCGCTCCATGAGGAGGGCTCCGTATCGTCCGCTGTCACCAGCCACAGGTTGACCCGGTGCTCGACGCCCGCGGCGTCGACGAAGATGGCAGCAGTGGCGTGGGGAGGCTCTCTATCCGGGATAGCGGGGATAGGCGCCGGGATCCACGGCCGCGGCGTATAGCGGGCCGCTGTCCAATCTGGTGTGATCACGGTGATCGTGTTCGTGCCCGGCATGCCTTCGATGGCCAGGATGGCGATCCAGCCGCCTTCGGAAGGCAGCCCATAGTTCACCGCTACCGCCCGGGCATAGTGGCCCAGGACGTCCGCCGCGTACTGGCGGGTCACGCGCAGGTGCACCTGGGCCCAGCCTCCGTTGTAGGCGGCGAGGGTGTAGTAAAGGTCCCCGTTGCCGTCCACAAGCGTTTGGGCCAGGGCGCGCGTCCCCCAGAAGACGTTGGTGTAGGGGTCCTCCAGCTCCTCCGGCGTGGGCCGACCGTCCCAGGGCAGCAGTTGCATCAAGCCGACAGCGCCGACCACACTGCGTGCCCTGTGGTCGCCTTCCGATTCCTTCCAGACAACGGCGGCGATCAGGTCCGGATCGAAGCCTCTGTATTCAGCCTGGGGGACGATCACCGACTCCCACCGAGCGACCGCCGCGGGCCAGTAGCTGGAGAGCGCGGAATCGGACTCATAGGGAGCCTGGCTGTCCGCCCAGGCGGAGGAGGGAGCGACGATGGCGGTGAAGGCCATCAGCAGGACGAGCGAGACGCGTGTGATGGCAGCCTTCGTCCGCGGCCGGCTCGTTGCGACGCACCCTCCAGGGGTGTGGCGGTCTTCTGCCCTGGGCATCAAGCTCTCTTGTCTCTCTCTAAGCTGTCGCGGCCGGCTCGCCGGGGGGGGGCGTGGCGGAAGGGAGCCGTCAGCCGCGGATGGGGAATGCTCTAGTACGGCGGTGAGTAGTGCACCCAGACCCAGGTTACGGGCCCGCCGCTGCCGGCATACAGGTAGTCCGAGTCCTCGGCGATCGGTGGGTCCGCCCACTGGAAGAACCAGAGGGCGTCGCGCGGCGCCAGGTTGACGCAGCCGTGACTGCGCCGGAAGCCGAAGGCGTCGTGCCAGTAGGCAGCGTGTATCGAATACGCCTCGTGGAAGTACATCGTCCACGGCACGTCCTCGAGGTAGTAGTAGAGCGCATCGCCGTCCTGGGCGAACGGCATGCTCATCTTAGCCTCGCGGATCTTGACCTTGATCTGGTATAGACCCGGGGGCGTTGCGGTGTGCTGGCGGCCGCTGGAGATGAGCGACGCGTATACCATCCGCGCGCCCTCGTAGGCGGCGATCGTCTGCTCATACAGGTCTACCTCGATCCACTTGGCACCCGGGTCGACGCCTGGTGGAATCGGATCTACGTCGACTCGGGAGACATTCGTCTGCTCAATCCACTGATCGTCGTCTACCAGGTACCAGACCTCGCTGCCGATGCGATGCTCCGCCTTGATCGTCACCAACTGGTAGCGATCGAGCAGCTCGACGTTCCAGTTCAATGGTCCTTGAGGGACGACGGATGGGCGCGCGGCCTGGTTTAGCCAGGCGAAGGCCTGCTGCGGCTGGTCCGCCAGCAGCACGCCCTGGAACATGGATGGCTGGGCGATCCATACCGTATCCGCCGGGATATACTCGTCCTCGTTGATCCGGTACCACTCCCGCCCGTTGTACTCCACCTTCTCTTCCAGGCTGAGCCACCAGTCGCCGGATAGAAGGGTGCGTACGGGGGGCAGGCCCAGCTCTTCGTCGACCGGATGGCGATAGACGTTGAGCGGGAGCGTGCTCACGTGGGCGAAGGTGTGTGGTACCACGTCGCCACTGACCTCGGGCATCTCCACGATTGGCAGCGGTGGCAGCGGGTCCGGGGCTCCCACCGAGGCTAGCCGATAGGTGGCGTTGCCGGGACCATAGCTGGGGCAGAGCTCCGGATGGCGCCAGATCAGGCTCGGGACGCAGGCGTAGCGCGTGCTGTCCGCACGTATGCTGAGATCAGCCGGCTGGTCCGCGGCAGTCGAGGCCGGCAGCAGCAGAATCACTATCGCCAAAGCAGTCGCCAGCAGAATGCGGTTACGCATTCAGACAGATCTCCACATACGCGGCAGGCCAGCCAACGCCGGGCGGCCGGTAGGCGCACAAACCCCGAACATAATCTAGTATAACATGGCCCAGGCGTATCGGCAACAGCGATCCGTTAAGCCTGTGTTACAGCTTCATTGACGCTGCGCGGCCCTCTAGGGTTCCCGGGAAGCAGGGCGTGTGGCAAGCCCTGGGAGCAGCGAGTCATTGACAGGCAAGCAGCGGCGGGTATAATGCGAAACGAGGGACAACGTCCCCTCGTGTAAAGGCTCAAGGGCGGCGGGGCCGTGCAGTTTCGGTAGTGAGAGCAGAGGAGGCCTCTTGAAGATCCGCTTCCTGGGAGCAGCGCAGACCGTCACCGGTTCACTCCACCTGATCACCGTCAACGGCAACCGCGTTCTTCTTGAGTGTGGGCTATTCCAGGGCAAGCGCAAGGAAGCGCTCGAGCGCAATCGTACCCTGCCCTTCGACGCCTCGAGTATCGATGCGCTCGTCCTCTCTCACGCCCATATCGACCACTCGGGCAACATCCCCAACCTGGTGCGCAGTGGATTCGGCGGGCCGATCTATTCCACCTTCGCGACACGTGATCTCTGCTCAGCGATGCTGCGCGATTCAGCCTACATCCAGGAGCAGGATGTGGCCTACGTCAACAAGAAGCGGGCCAGCGACGGGCTCGATCCGGTCGAGCCGATCTACACCTACGAGGATGCCGTCGCCAGCCTGGAGCACTTCCTGAGTGTGGGATACCACCGGCCGGTCGAGGTCGCCCCGGGCGTCATGTGCACTTTCATCGACGCAGGCCACATCCTAGGATCGGCCGCCGTTTTCCTGGAGATAGAAGAGGGCGGCAAACGGAGGAAGCTGCTCTTCAGCGGCGACCTGGGGCGGGAGGATATGCCGATACTGCGCGATCCGGAAGCGGCTCCTGAGGCCGATCTGCTTGTCATCGAGAGCACATACGGCAACCGGCTGCACCAATCACACGCCAGCGCCGAGGAGGAGCTGGTCGACGTGATCGGGCAGACATGCGAGGCGGGCGGCAGGGTGATCATCCCCTCTTTCGCCGTGGGGCGCACGCAGGAGATCGTCTACAGCCTCAACCGGCTGACCAAGGAGAACCGGCTGCCGGACGTGCCGATCTACGTCGATAGCCCGCTGGCGGTGAACGTGACCGAGATCTTCCGTCTTCACCCGGAGTGCTACGACGAGGACCTGCGCGAGTTCGTCAACGGCGACAGGCACCCTGATCCGTTCGGCTTCGACCGGCTGCGTTACGTGCGCAACGTCGAGGACTCGAAGGCGCTCAACGAGAAGAAAGAGCCGCTGGTCATCATCAGTGCCTCCGGGATGTGCGAGGCGGGGCGGGTGCAGCACCATCTCAAGCATGCAATCGAGGACCCGCGCAACGCCGTGCTCATCGTCAGCTGGCAGGCGCCCCATACGCTGGGCCGGCGGATCGTGGAGCGGCAGCCGAAAGTGAAGATCTTCGGCAGAGAGTACAAGCTCCGGGCCCGCGTCGAAGCGATCAACGGATACAGCGCCCACGCCGACCGGAATGGCCTGCTGGGCTGGGTGCGGCCGATCGCCGGCAGCGTGAAGCACGCCTTCGTTGTCCATGGAGACCCAGACCCGGCGACGGCGCTGGCAGATGGGCTGATGGAGTTGGGTGTGGCCAAGGCGTCTGTGCCCAGCCGGGGGGACTCGTTCGAGGTCTGAGCTGGTAGGGGGGCGGGTTGCAGGAAGCAGGTAGCCGATGAACCTGTGGCGGGAATTGCCTCCCGGGCCGGATTGGCCGCGCGTGATCTACGTCGTCGTCGAGATTCCCAAGGGGGCTCGGAACAAGTACGAGTACGACGAGAAGCAGGGCTTCGTCAAGCTGGACCGGGTGCTCTTCTCCTCGCTCCACTACCCGGGCGACTATGGCTTCGTACCCCAGACTCTGCACTCCGACGGCGATCCGCTGGACGTGCTCGTAATCACCAACGAGCCGACCTTCGCCGGCTGTGTCATCGAGGCTCGCCCGCTGGCCGTCTTTCGCCTGGTGGACAAGGGGCAGCGGGACGACAAGATCCTCGCCGTGCCCCACACCGATCCTCTCTTCCGGGACTACTGCAAGCTAGAGGACGTCCCCTCCCATTTCCTCGAGGAAATGGCCCACTTCTTCAACGTCTACAAGGACCTGGAGAGCGCGGAGGTCGCCGGGCGGGGGTGGGATGGTCTGCACGCGGCCTGCGAGGAGATCAGGGGGGCGGTCGAGCGGTTCCATAGGATGGAGGAGGAGTAGGGCCGAGGGTAGAATCGGCCTCACCAGTTGGCCGTAGCTGGCGGGTTTGCCGGCTTCAGCCTGTCTTCAGTCCAAGCAGTTCGTAGACCTCGTCCGGCTGGCTGTGTCCCTTCACCTGCACGGGGCCGACCAGCCTGGCCCGAACCTGGCTCTTGACGCGCTCGTACGCCCCGGCGCTCATCAGGATCTGGCCGGGCGCGGCGATGTCCGAGAGGCGCGACGAGAAGTTGGCGCAGTCGCCGATGGCGGTGAAGTTCTGCTGGTGGGCGGCGGAGCCGATGTTCCCCACCACCGCCTCACCGACCGCGATGCCGATGCCGAAGTGGAGCCTCTGGTGCTCGTCCATCTCGGCGTGGCCCCTTCTGATCGCTTCCTGGACCCCGATCGCGGCGAGCACAGCCCGCAGGGTGTGATCCTCCTGCTCGACCGGCGCGTTGAAGAAGGCCATGGCCGCATCGCCCACGAACTTGTCCAGCGTGCCCTCGTGGGCCAGGATCGCCTCCGTGGCCAGCTCCAGATGCCTATTCAGTACCTCGACCTGTGTCTCCGGCGACTCCTTCTCGCTGAAGGCGGTGAAGCCGCGGATATCGGCGTAGAGGCTCGTTATGTCCCGCCGGATGCCTCCCAGCCGGACGCTCTCCGGGTTGGAGAGCAGCTGCTCGACGATGGTGGGCGCCACGTACCGCTCGAACGTCTGCCGCACGGTCTGCACCTTCTCCTCGAGCTGCCGCTGCTCGGTTAGATCGTCCAGCACGATGGCCACGCCGGAGGTGACGTCCCGGCTGTCCTTCAGTGGCGAGAGGTGCATGCGGAGCCAAACCCGGCCGCGCTCAGGCAGCTGCGGTTGGGCCTCGTGGCCGATGACCGGGGCATCCTGCTGCTTGACCAGGCTGACGAGCGGGTAGAGCATTGGGCCCAGGGGCGGAGAGAAGCTCTCGCAGGAGCAGCCGATCGCCTGGGCGGCAGGAAGGCCGGTGATCGACTCCGCGGCCCGGTTGACGAGCGTCACCTGGTCGCGGGTGTCCGTGGTGATGACGCCGCTGGCGATGCTGCTGAAGACGTCGTCCATCAGGTTCTTCATCTCGGTGATGGCGGCCAGGTTGCGCCGCACATGGGCGAAAAGGCGGGCGTTCTCTATGCCCAGCGTCGACTGATCTGCCAGCGCGCCGAGGAACTCGACGTCCTCCGAGTTGTACGGCTCTCCGGAGCGCTTTGTGCCCACTGCCAGCCAGCCCGTCAGCCCCTGGCGCGAGTGGAGGGGAGCGTAGACGACTGCGCCCAGCAGCCGCATGTGCATCCAGTCCTCGCCAAAGGCGACCGGCGGCTCGCCGTCGGGCGGCAGGTAGAGGCACTCCTGATGCTGGCGCAGCCACTGAGCGAGTGCGCCGTCCGGGACGAAAGTGGCTGCCAGCGCGCCCTCCTGATGGGCACCGATGGCCTCGGCGGTGTAGCAGCCGGACGCTTCGTCGTACAGGCAGGCCCACTGGCAGGCCGGGTGGAGCACCTTGTCGATCTGCCGGCCCACCTCTTGCAGGACCTCCTCCAGGTCGAGCGTCTGCGTCAGCTCGCGGCTGAAGTCCTGCAGGCTGGCAGCGTAGTCGACCTGCTCCCGGTAGAAGACGCGGTCGACCACGCGCTGGACGCGGGCCCGAAGCGGGTTGAAGAGCAGGGTCACGGCCAGGACGAAGAAGTACAGCACCGCGGGGTCGGCGGCCCGTACGGCGACGACGCTGCTGAGCGCGTTGATGAGCGCCGAGTAGGCGACGACCACGAGGATGGTCAGTGCGCCGTAGGCCACACCCTGGCTCAGCAGCCGGTCGATGTCGAGTAGCCGGTAGCGCAGGATGGCGTAGGCGATGGATAGGGGAAAGAGGACCATGAAAGGCGTGTAGACCGCGGGGGCGAAGGGGACGGCCTGCCCGAAGACGTTGAGCAGCATCCAGGGCACGATGGGCAGGAAAGCGAGCGTTGTCCCCAGAAGAATGACCCGGCTCTGCTGCCTGACGACGGGCGAGGGAGGCCGGACCAGACGATAGATCAGCATTCCTAGCATCAGGAAGACGCCGACGGCGACGAAGAGGTAGCTATCCCGCCAGCGGTCGATGTACTCCCAGGGCTGACTCGTGTCGTAGACTACGAGGGCGGAGCGCGAGGCCAGGTAGGCCGCGGGTACGTACGGCAGGAGGCGGAGCACCGGGAAGCGGCGCACGAGGCGGGGCTTCCAGGGGAAGATCAGGGCCAGGTGCATGCCTGTACCGGATGCCAGCGGCACCGCGACGCTCCACAATGCGGCCAGACGGTGTGTTGTGTTGAGATCGAATAGGCAGCAGAGGGCCACGGCGATGGCGGCGCAGAAGGCGCCGAAGACCTGCCCGGCCCTGCCCCGGCCCTGCACGCGGCGAACCCAGACGCCGAGCGCCAGGTAGGCGAGACCGACAGCGAAGGGGACAAGGAACACGAAGAACACGTCACGGAGCGGGAACTGGGCCAGCGTGATCTGCTCTTCGCGGACGCTGCCGTCCGGCCGGGCGACGGTGACGCGGATCGTGTCCCCCACGTCGCGCTGGTCCAGCACAGCGGATACGTCCCCGTAGTTCTGCACAGGTTGACCGTCGATGACGATCAACTGGTCCGGCTGCTCGAGCGGCGGCTCGAACTGCAGCCTGGCCCAGTCGGTGCCGCGGATAGGGCTGAGCACGAGCGTGGGCTCGAGCAACATGCCGAGGAAGGGCCGGCGCGACCAGGCCCAGCCCAGGACTTGAGCGGCGACGAGTGCTGCTATGACGATCGCCAGGATGAGCAGAGTGGCGGCCCTACCTGCAGTCGCCAGGCGGCTGGCCCGGCCGGTCAGATTGGTCATACTCTGTTCTCTGGGAAGGTATGCACAGACCTAATCGGATTGCCCGTCAACGAGGAAAGAGGCGATGCCGCCGCGATGGGCGGCGGCCGGGACGGTAGCTCCTGCGCCGTCGACTTCTGGCGCCGGCCGGTGGGGGCCCGTTGGGACCTCTACCCGCCCTTAGTTCTCTTGATGGAAAGCATCAACAGGCGGGCCAGGTCTCGCAGGCGGCTGTACGTCACCGGCTTGACCAGTATCTGCACGGCCGCCGTCTGCAGCTTCGGATCGTCGGCCAGCGTCGAATCGCCGGTGATCACGATCACCTGCGTGGCGGCCAGCCTGGGATCACTGCGGATCTGGTCCAGGATGGTCGTCCCGCCGACGCCGGGCAGGTGCAGGTCGAGCACGACGACTGCGGGCACGACGTCGGTCAGCCGCTTAGCGGCCGCGTCGCCCGTCTTGATGCACTCCGTCTCGAAGCCGGCCGCCTGGAGCGCCTCATCGAAGATCACCGTAGCGTCCGCGTCGTCCTCGATGATCAGGGCCAGTGGCTTACTCACCTTTCGCCTCCTCCGTTGCGTCCTCTGTCCGGTCAGTGGTTGGTTCTTCTTCACTGGACGGTGCGGCCTCGAGCGGCAGGATCACCGTGAAGGTGCTGCCCTTCCCCACCTCGCTCTCCAGCTCGATCCGCCCTCCCATCAGCTCTGTAAGCTGCCTGACGATGGAGAGGCCCAGCCCCGGGCCGGCGAACTGCCGGGTGATCGAATCGTCCACCTGGCGGAAGGGCTCGAAGATGTAGCCGTGGGCCTCTTGGGGAATGCCGCAGCCGGTGTCCTTCACCTCCAGCGCCCAGTGGTCGGCGTCGCGCAGATAGGCCCGGATGGCCACCTCTCCTTCGTCTGTGAACTTGAGAGCGTTGCTGACCAGGTTCTCCAGAATCTGGTGCAGCCGCTGCTGGTCGCCCTCTATCATGTCCGGCACCTCGCTGGCGGTATTGGTCGTCAGCTTGAGCCCTTTCGAATCGGCCATCAAGCTTGTCACGCCGATGACCTCGTTCAGCAGGTCGGACGGCGCGAACGGGGCGCTGCGCAGGCGCATGGTGCCCGCCTCGATCTGGGCTCTATCGAGCAGGTTGTTGACCAGGTTCTGCAGGTGGCCGATGTTGGCCACGATGCGATCCAGGATGCCACCCTGCCTGTCTGTGAACTTCCCGTATACCCCCGCCTGCAGCATGTCCGTATAGCCCAGGATGGCGTTGAGGGGGGTGCGCAGCTCGTGGGAGGCGATGGAGACGAAGGAGGTCTTCATGCGGTCCAGTTCCGCCTCTCGCGTGAAATCGCGGAAGACGGCCACGGTGCCGATCACCTCCTCAGCGCCGACGCGCACCGGCGCTACGCTCATCGATATCGTCCTCTGGCCCCACTCGAACTTGACGGTCGGCTCGGGACCCTCTCCTTTGCGCATGAGATTGGTGACCGTCTCCCGGTCCTCCGGAGATACCTCATCTCCCAGCAGCGCCTTGATGCCGGAACCGATGATCTCCTCGCCCCCCCGGCCCATTAGAGCGCTGATCGCCGGGTTGGCGAAGATCGCCTTCCCGTCCATGTCAAACACCACAACGCCGTCGGCGATGCTCTCTACCATGGCCTTGTTCTTGCCCAGCGCCTCCGCCAGCTCGCGGGTTCGGTCGCGTACCCGCTGGTCGAGCTCCAGGTTGAGCGTGCGCAG
>CAZHAX010000006.1:0-139465 GCA_964530325.1 uncultured Anaerolineales bacterium
GCTTTCTCTCGCTGTTGCCTTTCCGCCACCCCCTCCCCCGTCGTTGCGGCCCCCTCCCGTCCTCTCCCCCCTTATTCGTCCACCTCTCTCCACATGGCCATGTGAATAAACTGCTTCGCCTGAACCCCCACTCCTGGGCCCACCGCGCGTCATTGGCCTACCCCTCCGGTCACAGGGCGGTTGCCCACTACGCTTTCCCCTGTTTCCACAGCTCTACGACTACTACGACACTACTATGTAGAGGGAGATCATGGGATTGTCTTGTGGGTACTTCTCGAAGGAGCCTACAGGCGAGCAGTGCTTGGGCCTAGGGGGCATGGACCGAAAAGTCGTCGTTGCCTGGAAATGGCGACAGGGATGAGGGACGGGACCGGCTAGGGATGGAACCGGCTAGCGCTCTGCGAGGTGGACGACAGTGGCTCCCTCTCCTCCCTCTGCAGGCCTGGCCGGCTCGTGAGAGGAGACGAGCGGATGGTCGTCCAGCAGATCGCGCACGGCTCGGCGAAGAGATCCTGTGCCCTTGCCGTGAACGACGCGTATGGAAGGGAGGCCGGCGCGAAAGGCAGCGTCGATGTGGCGATCGACGAGAGGAAGGGCTTCGTCGATAGTGAGACCGCGTACCTGGATCTCGGCACCCGGCGACGGAGACGGGCGAGCAAGGCGGGGAGAGCCAGAAGAGACGGAGATGGGTTCAACTGGCGACAGAGATAGGCTGGCCAGGGGAAAGCGCCCGCGGGCTGGGCCGATCTGAACCTCCGCCTCCTCGCCGTTGATAGCTATGACAGTCCCCTGTACGCCGAGAGTGCGGACGAATACGGGATCCCCGGCCTTCTGCGGGACAGGGCCTTCTGGGGGAACAGCGGGCTCGCGCGCAAGTTCCGGCGAGGGCATGCCCTCCTCCAGCTCGTCGACAGCCTCCTCTACAGAGGATATCTCGTCGAGCGGGGCCACGGCCGCGCGAAGCCGCCTGCGCAGAGAGCTGATCTCCGATCGCAGGGCGGCGATCTCCGCTTCGGCCTCATCTCTCGCCGCGGCCAGGAGACCGACTCTCTCCTCGTCTATGCCGTCCAGCTTCTCGCGAAGATCTGCGGACAGTTTGCGTGCCTCTGCGCGGGCGGCCGCCGCCTCGTCCCGCGCCTGGGCGGCTTGGAGGCGCAAGGCGTGGATATCCGCCAGCATATCGTCGGCGCGGAGATCCTCACGCGAGAGAGACGAACGGGCGGAGTCGGCGATCTCCTTGGGCAGGCCGAGCCGCTCGGCGATCGAGAGTGCGTTGGAGCGGCCGGGTAGGCCAATGGTCAGCTTGTAGGTCGGGCTCAGCGTCTTTGGATCGAATTCGACGCAGGCGTTGCTGACCCCGGGAGTCAGTTGGGCGTAGGCCTTAAGGGCAGGGTAGTGCGTGGCAACGAAAGTCGTCGCCTGACGGGCCCGGAAGTGGTCGAGCAGGGACCGGGCTAGAGCCGCGCCCTCGGTGGGGTCCGTCCCCGCTCCCAGCTCGTCCAGCAGTACAAGGGATCGGGAACCAACCTCGTCCAGGAAGGAGAGGATATTGGTCAGGTGGGCGGAAAAGGTAGACAGGCTCTGCTCGATGGACTGCTCATCGCCGATGTCCGCGTAGATGGCCTCAAACGGAGAGAAGGCAGACCCTTCGCCAGCCGGGATGTGCAGCCCGGCCTGGGCCATCATCGTCAGCAGCCCCACCGTCTTCAGGGCCACGGTCTTGCCGCCGGTGTTCGGCCCGGTGATGACGACGATGAACGTTTCCTCGTCGAGTTCGACGTCGATGGGCACAGCGGTCTCCGGGTGGAGCAGCGGGTGGCGGGCGGCGGAGAAGCGGATCGATGATCCGGGGTGGCCCTCCACCCTCTTCTTCGCAGCAAGCTGGAGGGGCAGGACCTCCGGCACTGTGGCCTCGATCTCGTCGGCGTAGCGGGCCTTGGCCAGGGCCAGATCGATCTCGGCCAGAGCCTCGACGTTCTGGCGAATCGGGTCGGCCTGCGCGGCAACGAGATCGGTCAGCTGGCTAAGGATGCGCTCCTCTTCCTCGTGCTCGGCGATCTCCAGCTCGCGGCAAGCGTTGTTCAGCTCGACCACAGGCAGCGGCTCGACGAACAAAGTGGCGCCGGAGCCGGAGGAATCGTGAACGACGCCCGGGATGCGGCCCTTGAAGTCGGCCTTCAACGGAATGACGTGGCGGCCGCCGCGCTGGGTGACGACAGCCTCCTGCAGGAAGCGGGCATTGCGCGGCGAGTTGATGATGCTGGAGAGCTTCTCCTTGATCCGGTCACGCGTATGGCGGATCTGCCGCCGCAGCCGGCCCAGCTCGGGCGAGGCGGTGTCGCGCAGGGCGCCGGCGTCGTCCAGGCAGCGCTCGATCTCCTTGCGAACGCCGTCGCACGGCTCGAGGCGCGACGCAATGGCACCGAGGAGAGGGAATTCCCGCTTCAGGCGGGTGACGCTGCCGCGCAGGCTGCGGGCCGAGAGGAGGGTGCCGCCGATGGCCAGAAGCTCTTCCGGCTGAAGTAGGCGACCGCGCTCGGCGGCCGTGGCCAGCGGGCGAACATCGCGCGCACCGCCCAGGCCGATGGCCGGGTTGTCTTGGAGCAGGCGGCGGGCCTCGGCGGTAACCTCCAGGCGCTCACGTATCTCCTCGGCGACGGACGCGGGCGTGAGGGCGCGGGCGAGCGACTCGCCGGCAGAGAAGCTGGTGAAAGAGGCCAGACGATCGAGGATCTTGGGGAACTCGAGCGTGGCTAGGTGCCTGGGGTCCACGCTAGAGATCCAGGTCGTAGGTGTAGATAGACGGAGGATCGTCGCCGAACCAGAATGCCTGCGTCTGGTAGTGAACGAGCAGCACCTGGTTGAATGCCTCACGGAACTGGGCCCGGTTGTGCGAGGAGCGCAGTCCACCATAGCCCAGCGTGTTGAACAGGAGGCTGGCGGCGAGGAAAGCGACGACGAGATGGACCAGAATGCCGCCTATGTTGTCCACGAGGCGGAGCCTGGGCATCTCGGTCTCCGGTATTGCTGCCCGGGCCAGCAGCTCCAGAAGCACGCAGACCGAAATGGTGATGATGGCAAAGGTGAAGGCGTACTCGCCTTTGGTGGGCGATATCGCCTGCGCCGGCTCTGTGGAGAAGGGATTGGCCAGTCCCGCCAGAGCTCTGGCCACGGACGGCGCAGCGGAGTGATAGAGTGATGCGGCGACAGCCGAGGAGAAGTAGAGGACGGCCAGGCTGATCAGCCCGCGCCCAATGCGGCGGCTGTAGCCGATGGCGGCGATGCCGATCCCCAGCAACAGGGCCAGCATCTCGATGGCCTGGAAGTCGGGCAGGACGAAGAAGAGAGCGATGACGGCCACAGTACCAAGCGTGGCCAGCACCAGAGGGACGACCACCCCTCCGCCCGAAGGCTTGAGATCCTGCCAATCTTGGACGTAGGACATATCCGTACCCTGGCCCAGAGGGCGCCCGGCGCGCGGGCAGAGCCAGCCTAATATACCACATATGCCGCACGACGCCAGCGATGGCTACCGCAGGGCGGAATGGGTGCGTCGAGCGCGCCAAACCGCTTGCCTCTGCCATAGCGCATGGTAGACTCCGCGCTGGAGGGCGTCAATGAACGACGGCGAGAATCCGCCGACGTTCATCTTGATGGAGAGGCACGGACTGGTGGCGATCGGAGAGACGCCGCGAGCGGTGCTAGATACGACGGCCACGGTGGTGAAGATGGCGCGTATCATCCTCGGTACCTACGCGCTGGGAGGGCCCCGCCACTTCGGATAAGGCCTGCCGCGCGGGGAGAGGGCCAGCACTCTACGACCCAGCCACGTACTCTGCCACAATGTGCACTCGCCGTGACGCCGGGGTAAGGCGCTCGAGGAGACAGCTGAGCCGGAATAGCATCTCGCCGAAGGCCAGGTAGCTGGGGTCTCCTATCAGCTGGACGGACACCCTGCGCATGCCGCCCGCGTCCGCCAGCTGGTCGATGCGGCGCACCACATTCGCCCGGTACCGGGCAGGAAAAGTATCCACCTCCCGGCGGCCGTACAGCCTGCCCACAAGCGCGCCCTTCGTCCAGCGCAGAAGGCGATTGGCCCAGATCAGGGGGTGGCGGGCATTGGGAGTGAGCAGGAGGAAGTGGCCGCCCGGCACGAGCACCCGGGCTACCTCAGAGAACACGGCGCCGGGGTCACAGAGGTGCTCGAGGACCCAGGAGCAGCTGACCAGGTCGAAGGCGGCGGTGGCGAAGGGGAGCCTCTCTCCTGTGGCGCAGGTGACCCAGCCACCTGGAAGGCGACGCAGGAGCAGAGAATCGATGTCGGGATCGACGCCGGCAACGCTGCCGGCGCGTCCGTGCAGTCGCTCCATCACGCCCCCGCGACCGCAGCCCAGGTCGAGCACGCGGGAGGCGGGTCTCAAGAGGGCGGAGATGGCATCCTCGTAGACCTGCGTCGCAGGGCTCCAGCCCGGGCGGGTCTGCGCGTAGCGGCGCCGGTAGGCGTCCTGTTTTTCGAGCGAGAGCATCTGCCGTGGATTGCTGCTTCGCTAGGGCGAACCCTCCCAGGTGACGAAGGAGATCAGGAGGCTGTCGTCCGGCTGGATCTGCTCCACGTAGAGGCCGGCCAGGTTGCCATCTGTGGTGTCGAAGCAGAGGCGGGTGCCGTTCTGGAGGGAGGGCGTGTATACGGCGGTCTCGGTTCGGGACGCCGTCGAGCAGCCCACGTAGCTGGGCACGCCTCCGCCCAGGCCGACGTTGGCGAAGCGCATGCCGTTCATCCCTATGATGCGGAATCCGCCGCTCAACTGCCACAGCATGTCCGAGTCGCCGCTGAAGGCGCCGATGGTGCCGCTGTCGAAGTCGAGATAGGCGGCCAGGGGATAGGTCACTCCGGAGTCCTGGGCAACGAGCGGGGGCGGGCAGGGAGGCCCGGTGTGGGTTATGGCGTTCGATCGGGCGGACCAGACGCTTGCCTTGTAGGCTACGACGGTGAGCTGGACCGTCTGGTCGCAGAGGTAATCGCCGTACATGAAGCCGTAGCCGGGGGAGTCCGCGGAGGTGCTGGCGAAGATATCATCGTCGGCCAGGATGTGGAAGCCATCCTCGTCCGTCGAGTTGTCCGTCCATATCAGGCTGACCCAGCCGGTCGTCGAGGTTGAGCGGAAGAGATTCGTCGGCGCGGCAGGCGGCACAGGCGTGGCCGTGGGCACCGGAGTGGCTGTCGCGGGCGCGGGGACCTGGATGATAACCCACAGCGTGCTGCCGAAGGCATCCCCCAGGTCGGTGTGCAACCTCCAATCGCTCTTGTACGTGCCGGGAACAGCCGGCGCCGTCATGAGGACGGAGATGTCAGCCGTGGCACCGGAGGGTGTATCCGGCACGGCCACCGCAGGCTGAGCTCCCATCTGTTCGCCGCCGACGAACGCTAGCTGGTAGCCGGGCCCCCAGTCGCAAGTGCCGGTGTTGGCGACGCGCCAGGTCTTGGTGAACTGAGCTCCGGCAGCGAGGACGGTCTGGTCTGGGATCGTCAGGTCGGCGACGAACGAGGCGTTGAGTGTGCAGCCTCCTTCGCCGGCCACGTCGGGCACGGGCGAGTGGGTAGGGGGCGGCTCGTCCGTCGGCGCGATGTACGGTGTAGGCTCATCGCTGCCGATCAACGAGCAGGCCTGGACCCGCAGTAACAGGGCTACGAGAAGCGATGCGCGGAGAACGTGACGATGGGTCTCTCGCTCCATGCCATACCTCCGGGGGTGAACAGGGTGCGACCATTATAGCCGGGGAGAGCAGGTCTCGCAAGGCAGGGCCAGGCCGCGAGCGGCGAACCACAGAGAGATCGAAGACGCAGAGCGAGGACGTTTCGGATTCTGCGCGGCCGGCGGTAGAGGGGATCGGTGGATATACCCCCAAGCGTTGACTTTTGCCTCTGTTTCGCTATAATCAGCCAGCATTGACCCGCGGGGTCACAGGTCGGTCGTTACGGCGGCTGAGAAGCTGAGCTGGGCTCCCGAGCCGCCCTTCGCCTGGTCTGCGGCAGCGCGCACGAGCCGCTGCCGCGGGCGGGAAGAGCTCTGTGACGAGGTCGGCTCGGCGGGGCGAAGTCGTCGCCACGAGCGGGTCCGCACCAAGAGTCACGGTCAGCTCGCACCGAAGGGTGGCCTTTGCCTAGATATGCCTCGCTGCAGTCTCCCGGAGGCCAGCATAGACCTGGAAAGCTGTGGAAAGAGCCGTCACCGGCACCAGAGATGAACCTGTGGAGAAGAACCCGCTCCGCGCTCAAATGGCTGATCCCGGGGATGGGGGTAAAACGCTGGCTCGTTCTGCTGGCGGCCGGCGTGGCGACGCTAAGCCTGGGGGTCAGCTCGCTGTTCCGGGAGTTCTATCCCCTGCCCGACCTCTTCTATTACCTGACTCTCCAGTTCATCCCGCGCGTCTGGCGGGCGCTGCTTCTCGGATCGGCAGGGCTGGCGGCAGCCGTAATCGCCCTGCGCGGGCTGAAACAGGCGCTGCTGGAGCCCTTCCTCAGCAGCAGGGGAGAGGAAGTGGCGGACACGGTCTACCGCTTCCGGCGACGAGGGCGAGGGCCGCGTATCGTGGCCATCGGAGGGGGCCATGGCCTCTCCGTCCTGCTGCGCGGCTTGAAGAAGCATACCTCGAATCTGACAGCCATCGTCACTATGGCGGACGATGGGGGCAGCTCGGGAAGACTGCGGCGCGAGCTGGGGGTGCTGCCCCCGGGCGACGTCCGCAACTGCATCGCGGCGCTGGCCGACGACGAGGCGCTGACGACACGGCTGTTCCAATACCGCTTCGGCAATGGCAGCAGCTTGGATGGGCACTCACTGGGCAACCTGTTCATCACGGCCATGGCGGAGGTGACCGGGAGCTTCGAGCGGGCGACGGTCGAATCAGGCCGCGTCCTGGCAATCCAGGGGCGGGTGCTGCCCAGCACGCTGCAGGATGTGACGCTGATGGCGGACCTGCGCGGCGAGGCGAACGGCCTGAGCCGCGTGCGCGGCGAGTCCAGCATACCGGATGCGGCTGGCGAGATCGAGCGGGTCTTCCTGACGCCGGAGGACGTGCCGGCCTATCCGGGCGCGGTGCGGGCGCTGCTGGAAGCCGACTTGATCGTTGCGGGGCCGGGCAGCCTCTATACAAGCATCGTGCCCAACCTGCTGGTGCAGGACGTGACGAAGGCGATCGCGGCGAGCCGCGCCTTCAGGGTCTTCGTCTGCAACGTTGCCACGCAGGTAGGAGAGACGGACAGGTACTCAGGGGGCGACCACGTGGCCGCGCTGGAGAAGCACTCGCGCCCCGGGCTCTTCCCGGTAGTGCTGGCGAACAGCAGGCTGGACGTCCCGTTCGACGCGCCCGAGGGAGTGACTCTCGTCGCCGACGATTTCCCGGCCGGCGCGCCGTACCGCGTGGTCCGGGCAGACCTGATCGACGTCGCCAGCCCGTGGCGGCACGACAGCGACAAGCTGGCCCGGGCGCTACTGGATTTGCTGTGAACTAACCCCATCTGATAGATAGGAGGCAGGAGGAAGATGGCAGTCAAGATTGGTATCAACGGATTTGGCCGCATTGGGCGGCAGGTGCTGAAGGCGATCAAGGAGAACCACAAAGAGACCTTCGACGTGGTGGCGGTCAACGACCTCTTCGACAGCAAGACGAACGCGCATCTCTTCAAGTACGACTCGAACTTCGGCATCTACGACGGCACTGTCGAGGTTGTTGAGGGAGACATCGTCGTCGACGGCGACCGGATCAAGGTCCTGGCGGAGCGCGACCCGGCGAAGCTGCCCTGGGGCGACCTGGGCGTGGAGATCGTCGTCGAGTCGACGGGCGTGTTCCGCGACGGCAAGAAGGCGGCGGCCCATATCGAGGCCGGGGCCAAGAAAGTCATCATCAGCGCGCCGGCGAAGCCGTCCGACAGCGTTGACCTGACGATCGTGCTCGGCGTGAACGAAGACCAGTATGACGCCAAGAAGCACAACGTCGTTTCGATGGCCTCGTGCACGACCAACTGCCTGGCGCCGGTGGCCAAGGTGCTGCTGGACAACTTCGGTATTGTCAGGGGTTTGATGACCACGATCCATTCCTACACCAACGATCAGCGCATCCTCGACCTGGCCCACAGCGACCTGCGGCGGGCGCGGGCGGCGGCGCTCAACATCATCCCCACGACGACCGGCGCGGCCAAGGCGGTGGCGCTGGTCATCCCGGAGCTGAAGGGCAAGTTCGACGGCTTCGCCCTCCGTGTACCCACTCCCACCGTGTCGATCGTCGATCTGGTAGTGGAGGTGGAGAAGTCGACGAGCCGGGAAGACGTCAACGCGGCGCTGAAGAAGGCCTCGCAAGGGGCGCTCGAGGGCATCCTGGGCTTCTGCGAGGAGCCGCTCGTTTCGATGGACTTCAAGGGTGATGCCCGCTCGAGCATCGTCGACTCCGACTACACGATGGTCTTCGGCGGCACCATGGTCAAAGTGCTGGCCTGGTACGACAACGAGTGGGCCTACTCGGTGCGCATCACCGATCTGGCGAAGGTGATGGCCGACAGGGGGCTGTGATGCAGAAGAAGACCATCCGGGACGTCGATGTATCCGGCAAGCGGGTGCTGGTGCGGGTCGACTTCAACGTCCCGCTTGAGAACGGCGCTGTGGCCGACGACACTCGGATCCGGGCCGCGCTGCCCACGCTGAACTACCTGCTGGAGAGGAAGGCCTCGCTCGTCCTCTGCTCCCACCTCGGCCGGCCGAAAGGCAAGGTGGTGGCCGATCTGCGCATGGACCCCGTGGCCGCCAGGCTCTCCGAGCTCCTGGGCCGGCCCGTCCGAAAGCTCGACGACTGCGTCGGGCCCGAGGTGGAGCAGGCGGTGGCTGCGATGAAGCCGGGCGATGTCGTGCTGCTGGAGAACACCCGCTTCCATCCTGAGGAGAAGGAGAACGACCCGGAATTCGCCAAGAAGCTGGCGGCGCTGGGCGAGCTCTACGTCAACGACGCCTTCGGCTCCGCTCACCGCGCTCACGCTTCGACCGAGGGGGTGGCACACCATCTGCCTGCCGTGGCCGGCTTGCTGATGGAGAAGGAGCTGGAGTTTCTCGGCCGGGCCACCGGCGACCCCGAGCATCCCTACATCGCCATCCTGGGCGGGGCCAAGGTCTCCGACAAGATCGGCGTCATCGACAACCTGCTGAAGAAGTGTGACCGCCTGCTAATCGGAGGCGGGATGGCGAATACCTTCTTCAAGGCTATGGGGTACGAAGTTGGTGACAGCCTGGTGGAGGACGAGGTCATCGAAACGGCAAAGGAGCTGCTCGAAATGGCCGGGCCGCGACTGGTGCTGCCCGTGGACGTGGTCATCGCCGACTCCTTCGACAACGATGCGGCAACCCAGGTGGTCGCGCCGAACGAGGTCGGCGCCGGCTGGCGCATCCTGGATATCGGCCCCAAGACGATCTCCACCTTCCGCTCCGCCCTGGAGGGGGCGAAGACGGTGGTCTGGAACGGACCTCTGGGGGTCTTCGAGATGGAGAACTTCGCCCGGGGCACGGTGGCCGTGGCGGAGCTGCTGGCCGGGCTGGACGCCACGACCATCGTCGGCGGTGGCGATTCGGCAGCGGCCGTGCGCCAGGCCGGGCTCGTCGACGCCATGAGCCACGTCTCTACCGGAGGAGGGGCAAGCCTGGAGTTCTTGGAGGGGAAAACGCTGCCGGGCGTGGCGGCGCTGATGGATGCCTAGCTGCGCAGGCCCAGGCGGAGCGCCCATAGCGGTGCTTGGCACCGGCTTGACACATCGCTGATGCCGTCTTAGCATTATGCTTACGGTTGGCTGCTAGAGTGGATATGGTCGGGCGGCAAACGTAAGAGGGGAGTGATATGCCGTTCAGCGACGGCGAGAACGTAGGAGCATATCGTATCGTAGAGAAGCTGGGCCAGGGTGGTATGGCCACGGTCTTCAAGGCCTACCACCCGGCTCTAGACCGCTACGTGGCCATCAAGGTGCTCCACCCCGCCTTCACCGAGGATCCGACCTTCCTGGCTCGGTTCCAGCGCGAGGCCCGCATCGTGGCCAAGCTGGATCACCCCCACATCGTTCCCATCTACGATTATTCCGAGCATCGGGGCCACACCTACCTGGTGATGCGTTTCATCGACGGCGAGACGCTGAAGGCCCGCATGAGACGGGGCGGCGTTACGCCGCAAGAGGTGAACCGCATCGCCAAGGCGGTGGGCGCTGCGCTTACCTACGCCCACAAGCTGGGCGTGCTGCACCGCGATATCAAGCCGTCCAATATCATGCTCACGCCGGATGGTGGGGTCTTCCTGACCGACTTTGGCCTGGCGCGCATGGCTGCGGCCACCGAATCGACGATGTCGCGCGACATGATGGTGGGCACGCCGCAGTACATCTCGCCCGAGCAAGCGAAGGGCAGCCGCGAGCTGAGCGCCTGCACGGACGTCTACTCGCTCGGCGTGGTTCTGTACGAGCTGCTCGTGGGACGGGTGCCGTACACCGCGGACACGCCGTACGCGATCATTCACGACCACATCTTCACCCCGCTGCCGCTGCCCCGCCAGCTCAACCCGCGCATCCCGGAATCCGTGGAGCGGGTGCTGCTCCGGGCCCTGGCCAAGGAGCCGAAGGACCGCTATCAGTCGGTAGACGAATTGGTGACGGCACTGGACACGGCGCTTGGCGCCGCGCCCATGGCGCCCCTGCCGGCCGTAGCCGACACGCTGGCTCCCGGCGCAGCCCGGGCGCGGGCCGAAGTGGAGAGGGAGAGGCCGGGCGAGAAGGCGAAGAAGAGGGAGCGCAGGAAGGAGAAGCCGCCCCGGCGAGCCGTCCCCACGCCTCCGCCCAGACGGCGGAAAGCCAGGAAGCAAGGCAGCCCCTGGCCGTGGGTGGTCGCCATAGGCGCGCTGGCCGCAGTCTGCCTGGTCAGCCTGGTCTGCTGGGCTGCCGTCAACAAGCAGCGCGATGTAGAGGAGAAGCTGGCCGAAGCTCAGGTGGCCCAGGAAGAAGGGCGCAACCTGGATGCGATCGGCGTCTACCGGGAGGCGCTGGAGATCGATCCGCGCTCTGTCGAGGTCTACCTGGCGGCGACCGAGCTCCTGGCCAAGATGGGCCGATTCGAGGAGGCCTTGACCTACATCTGGCAGGGGCTGGAGAACAGGCCTCGCAGCGAGGAGCTGCACCAGCGGGCGGCGGAGCTGGCGGCGCTGGCTGGCAACTGGGATGCCGCGGAGGAGCAGGTCGCCTGGATGCAGGAGAACGACACGGACAACGCGGCCGGGCATGCCTACGCCGCGCTGCTCATCCTGGGTCGAGAGCGCGATTGCGACGCGGCGAAGAGCGAGCTGCAGGTGGCGCTGGGGCTGGACCCGGGGCAGAAGTGGGCCCACTACGCCCAGGCGGTGTGCTACGCTGCGGATGGAGACACCGACTCCGCGGCCAGGGTCCTGGACAGCCTGCTGCGAGAGCCCGATCTGCCCCCACTGCTCCGCCAGGCGGCGGAGAACATGTTGGAGAACCTGGAGGGCGGCGCCTGGGCGGCGATCGAGCGGGAGTTCAGTGCGCTGCACGAGTTCGCCGAGGTCATACCCAAGCCGGAAGTGCGTGACGCCCTGCTGCGCATTCTGGACGAGGCCGAGAACGCCTGGCGCGAAGGGGATAGGCCTCGGGCCAGGATGGAGCTGCAGCAGGCCAGGGATTGGCTGGACGAGAACTGGGACGACGTGGGGGCGCCGCTCAACGAGCAGGTAAGAGACCGGCTGGACTTGATCCTCCGCCTCAGCAGACCAGCGGCCGAGGAGCCGTAGACCCCGACACACGATACGATACCAGAGGGTGGAGAACAGAATGCGCAGACCCTTCATCGCCGGCAACTGGAAGATGCACAAGACCACAGACGAGGCGGTCGCCCTCGTCGCCGAGCTGAAAGCGGAATTGGCGGGCTTCGACAGCTGCGACATGGCTGTCTGCCCCCCTTTCCCGGCACTGGCGGCCGTCCGGGAGGCGCTGGCAGGGAGCTCGATCTGGCTCGGAGCGCAGAACATGTACTGGGAAGAGCAGGGCGCCTTCACCGGAGAGGTGAGCCCTCTGATGCTGGCCGGATTGTGCAGCCACGTCATCATCGGCCACTCCGAGAGGCGGGGCATCTTCGGCGAGACTGACGAGGAGGTGAACCGGAAGCTGCACGCAGCGCTGGGGCACGGACTATCCCCGATCGTCTGCGTCGGCGAGAACCTGGAGCAGAACAGGGCCGGCGAGACACAGGAATTCGTGGGCTCCCAGGTGCGGGCGGCCTTCCACGGCATCAGCGCCAACCAGGCGGGGACGATCACCGTAGCCTACGAGCCGATCTGGGCGATCGGCACCGGCGTTGCGGCGACGGGTGAGGGAGCGAATGAGATTGTCGGCGGCACGGTGCGGGCCGCGCTGGCCGAGCTGTTCGGCGGCGACGTGGCGCAGGAGATGCGCATACAGTACGGCGGGTCGGTCAAGCCGGGGAACATCGCCGAGTTCATGGCTCAACCCGATATCGACGGGGCGCTCGTGGGCGGAGCAAGCCTGCGCGCGGCCGACTTCGCCGCCATCGTCAGAGAGGGAGCCGCGGCGAAGGGGCTTTAGCCCGGATCGCAAGCCTATTCCATATGGCCTGGACCCCCCTGCTAGGGCTCGCGGTGGCGTTCGTGCCTCTGCTCCTTCTGGGGCGCTGGGTACACCGCCACCTCCAGAGCATCGCTCTTCTGATCAGCGGCGACCTTGAGGTCGCCGTCCTGCTGTATGCCCTGCCCCTCCTGCCCGGGATCCTGCTCCACGAGTTGAGCCACACTCTGGCCGCCCGCCTGCTGGGGGTGAAGGTGGGGCGCATGTCGCTGCGGCCGAAGGTCAAGGCCGGCCGGGTCCAGTTGGGGTCGGTGGACGTGGGGCAGGCGGACACAGTGCGGGCCAGCCTGATCGGGCTTGCCCCGCTGCTCGCCGGCTGCGGGGTGATTCTTCTGATCGGCCACGGCGTCTTCGGCATCGGCGACGTGCAGAGCGCGGTCGTGGCCGGCGACTGGTCGACGGCTTTGGAGGAAGTGCGTGGCCTGCTGAGCACGGCCGACTGCTGGGTCTGGCTCTACCTGGTCTTCGCCATCTCCAACACGATGCTGCCCAGCCGTTCCGACAGGCATGCCTGGACGCCCGTGCTGATCTTCTTGGGGCTGGCCGCTATCCTCGTCTGGGCGGGAGGGCTGGCGCCTACTGTGCTGGAGCTCCTCGGCGAGCCGCTCGATGCGGCACTGCGCTGGCTGGCGACGATGACCGGCTTCACCGTCCTGGCCGACCTGCCGTTTGCGGCCGTCATCGCCGGCCTGGAGGCGCTGCTGAAGAGGGTGCGCACGCGCCTGGCGCGGCCGGACGCCGGTTACGGAGGGCAGGGAGGCGGCTAGGACCGGCGAGGATCGTGCCGCGAGAGGCGGGCGAGCAGGAAGACGACGCCCACGCCTGTGAGAATGAGGGCCAGCAGCTTGTGCAGCGGCGAGGTCCCCGCCAGCGCGGCAACCCCGAAGGCAGCGCAGACGCCCCAGTAGAGCAGCACTATAGAGCGCTCCGAGAGGCCGGCGTCGAGCAGCCGGAAGTGGAGATGGTCGCGCCCGCCCTGGGCCGGTGAGCGGCCCCGGCGGGAGCGATCGAAGATCTGCCAGGCCACGTCGACGATGGGCAGACCCATGACCAGCAGCACGGTGGCGATGCGCCCTCCGGCCACCAGCCCCAGGCCGCTTAGCGTATAGCCGAGGAAGTAGGCCCCGGCGCTGCCCAGGAAGACCCGCGAAGGGGCCAGGTTGTAGGGCAGGAATCCGACCAGAGCTCCCAGGAGGGCCAGCGGCAGCAGGGCCACGCTCGGCTGGCCGACCTGGTCCATATGCAGGGCCAGGATCAGACAGAGAATGGCCCCCACGCCGGTCGCCAACCCCCCCAGGCCGTCCAGCCAGTTGACCGTGTTGATCATGCCCATGACCCAGATGAAAGTCAGCGGCACGTAGACGAAAGCGCCCCAGGGATAGCTGCTCAGTTCGACGTAGCCGATGAAGGGGAGCGTGAAACGCTCCAGCCAGAGCAGCGTGGCCAGGGCCATGCCCGAGAGGAGGAATTGGAAGGCAAACTGGGGCGCGGCGCGGAGGCGGAAGCGATCGTCGAAGAGCCCGAAGAGGAAGGCAGCCCCGCCCCCGATTAGGATGCCCATCAGCCGGGTCCTGTCGTTGGTCAAGTAGTCGGCGGTCAGAATGCCGCGCCAGGCGGCGAGGGCAATGGCGGCGGCGAAGCCGGCGAAGAGGGCGATGCCGCCCAGACGGGGCACCTCGCCCCGGTGCTGCCTGCGGCCGCCCGGCCGGTCGACGATGCCCAGCCTGCGCCCCAGCCGGCCGGCGAGCGGCGTCACGGCCGCGGCGACCAGGGCGGAGGCGGCGAGGACGAGCGCGTAGTCGACCTGGCGCACTGCCCTAACCCGTGCCGAACAGCCTGTCGCCGGCGTTGCCCAGGCCGGGGACTATCAACCCGGACTCGTTCAGCTGATCGTCGACCGCCGCCAGATAGAGAGGCACGTCGGGATGGGCCTTCGTCACCCTCTTCACCCCTTCGGCGGCGGCGATGACGCCCAGGAACTTGATCCGCTCTGCGCCCCACTTCTTGAGGATGTCGATGGCTCGGATGGCGGAGCCGCCCGTCGCCAGCATGGGGTCGAGCACCAGGCAGACGTCGGCGGTAGGGCTGACCGGCAGCCGCCGGTAGTACTCCGTGGGCTCCAGCGTCTGATGGTCCCGCACCAGCCCGATGTGCCACACCTCGGCGTTGGGCAGCAGATTCCAGATGCCGTCCACCATGCCCAGCCCGGCCCGCAGGATCGGCACCAGGCCCACCCGCGCCTTGAGCTCGCGGGCCGGCGCCGGGCCGAGGGGGGTCATCACCGTCGTGTCCTCGGCCACCAGGTCGGCGGTGGCTTCGTAGGCAATGAGCAGGGCGATTTCGCGCAGAACCTCGCGGAACTGCTTCGGATCGGTCCGCTGGTCGCGCAGCAGCGCCATCTTGTGCTGGACCAGCGGATGGTTGGAGACGTGTACCTGCGTCGGCATGGCGAACCTCCTCAGGCTCGGCCTGCGGCGGGAGCGCGGTCAGCCAATCATACTACGGGGAGCGCTTCGGCGCCAACCTGGCGAGTCCCTGCTCTCCTTATCCTCGATCACTGATACCGGATCCCCGATTACTGATACCACCGGCCCACGTCTCTGCGCCCTCTGCGGTGACACCTTCCTGCCCCTACTTGACGTGCTTGAAGGTCCACAGCCGGTTGGCCAGGAAGTTCCAGAAGAGCACGATCGCCGTGGCGATCACCTTCGCCCCGTTGTAGGCCAGGTCGAAATGCTCCATCCCGAGTCCGTCCGCCAGCGCCGCCATCTGCTCGGCGAAGAGGCTGCTCTCGCCCAGCAGCCAGCTGTCGGTCGCGGTGAAGATGCCGGTGTTGATGAGCAAGCCGACGACGTTGACGGCGGCGAACTGGACGAACTGCTTGCGCAGCGGCTCGCCCCGCGTCTCCGGATAGACCCACAGCCTGTTCCAGATGAAGTTGGAGAGCACAGCCACGCTGAAGGAGCAGGCGTTGGCCAGCGGCTTGGGAAAGCTGGCCAGCTGGACGAGCAGGTTGAGCAGGCCGAAGTCGATAGCCGCGCCGAGCGTGCCTACTACGCAGAACTTGAGGAAGCGGGCCAGCTCTCTCTTCTTCTCCAGCCGGGGGGTAGATTCTGTCGTTGTCATACAGCCTCGCTGTTGGGGATGTTCTGCCGCTCCACCTCCGGGCGGCGGCGGCCGAGAAAGGCGAGCAGGCCGAGGAGCACCGCCACGTGGAGATGGACGTTGTTGACGTAGAGCGTATCGAGCACGTTGTGGACGCTGAGATGGACCCACGCGCCCAGCAGGCCGATGGCCAGGCCGCGCCGGAAGCCGCGCTCGCTGCGGGTCAACTTCCAGGTCTGCCAGAAGATGACGGCCCACAGGGCCAGGTAGGCGGAGAGGCCGATCAGCCCGGTCTCCGCGGCCAGGTTCAGGTAGTAGTTGTGGGCGTGGCCCAGCGCGTAGGGCCAATTGATCAGGCTGTAGGCCGGGTAGGCCGGCTCGTAGCAGCCGAGACCCACGCCGGTCCAGACGTTGTCCCTGAACATATCGAAGCCGGCCTGCCAGTGGGCCAGCCGCTCGATGACGGCGAAGTTCTCCTCGGTCACGCTGACGCCCCGAACGTCGGCGAACTGTATGTATCGGGGAAAGTCGCTCAGCCGGGCGGAGATCGAAGCGGGCACGAATCCGCCCAGGTAGGCCCCCACGGCGGCCACCACCAGGGCGGCGACGAGGACCAGCCCCCAGCGCGTCCGGCGGGGCAGGGCGGCGGCCATGGCCAGGATGGCGGCGACGAAGGCGATCCAGGCCCCGCGGCTCCAGCTCATCAACAAGCCCCCGGCCAGGAGGAGGGCGACCCGATAGAGGCCCACGTAGCCGAAGGTGCGCAGGCGGCCGGTGGGCAGGGGCTCCGGCGTGCGGCCGCTCCGCTTGGCCCACCAGGCCTCCAGTTGTCGCTTGGCGCCGACGGCCACGATGCCGACGGTGACGGGCAGGACGATGCCCAGGAAGCCGCCGTAGGGGTTCGGCTGCTCGAACGTGCCGTAGGCCCGGTGGAGCGTGCCTTCGGCGATAGGGAATGGATTGATCGGATCTTCCCACAGGGCGAACTGCCAGAAGCCGACCGCCACCTGGAGGATGGCAGCGGCGAAGAGCGTGCCCAGCAGGGAGACGGTGTTCCACTCGGTGAGGTGATCGGAAAGGAAGATGACGACGAGCACGACCTGGACCCACTTGAGGAGCTCGGGCAGGCCGAAGACGGGCAACTCGACCGCATCCCACAGGGACAGCAGACCGGCCCCGGTGAAGGCCAGGAGGGCCAGGAGGACCGGTGAGGAGCGGATGCGCAGCTGGCGGCGGGCCAGGCCGCGCAAGAGCCAGCCGCCCAGCCCGGCGAAGAGGAAGAGCTGGCCCGGGTCGGAGGGCAGGGCCGGCACCCAGGTGGCCAGGTAGGCGCGCAGCGGGCCGAGGATGAGGGCGGCGCCGAAGCCGACGAGCGGCTCGACGAGAGAGGCAACGCCGACGATGGCCAGCGCGACGAAGAGGAGGGCCGGCAGGAGGTCGAGCCCGATGATGACTAGGGCGGCCAGTACGGCCACTGCCAGCAGGATCAGGGCGACGAGTGGCCCGCGCCCCTGCCTGGCGCGGGCCAGGAGGCCGGAAGGGCGGGCCGCCTTCACCGCCGCTCCGCCAGGCCGGCGAAGTAGTCGATCGTCTCCCGCAGGCCCTTCTCCAGCTTGACCTTCGGCTTCCACTTGAGCACCCGCTTCGCCTTGCCGATGTCGGGGCAGCGGCGGTTGGGGTCGTCCGCAGTGCGGGCGTCCTTGGGCACCAGGAACTCGATCTCCGACTCGCTCTTCGTCAGCCTGAGCACGATCTCAGCCAGCTCCAGAATGGTGATCTCCTGGGGATTGCCCAGGTTGACTGGCGAGCATTCGGTCGATTCGAGGAGGGCGACCAGGCCGTCCACCATGTCCGATATGTAGCAGAAGCCGCGGGTGCGGGAGCCGTCGTCGTAGACGGTGAGCGGGTCGCCCCGCAGGGCCTGGTTGACGAAGTTGGGCACCACGCGCCCGTCGTCTGCCCGCATGCGGGGGCCGTAGGTGTTGAAGATGCGCCCGATGCGGGTGTCGACGCCGTGGTAGTTGTGGTAGGCCATGGTCAGCGCCTCGGCGAAGCGTTTCGATTCGTCGTATACGCCGCGCGGCCCGACAGGGTTGACGTTGCCCCAGTAGTCCTCCGTCTGGGGATGGACCGCCGGGTCGCCGTAGACCTCGGAGGTGGAGGCGAGCAGGAAGCGGGCCTGCTTGGCCAGGGCCAGGCCGAGCGTGTTGTGCGTCCCCAACGCGCCCACTTTGAGCGTCTGAATGGGGCGGTTGAGGTAATCGACCGGGCTGGGCAGGCTGGCCAGGTGGAGGACGGCGTCGAGCGGGCCGTCGACGAAAACGTAGTTGGTCACGTCGTGCTGGACGAAGCGGAAGCGGTCGTTGCCCGCCAGGTGGTCGATGTTGGCCATCGACCCGGTGGACAGGTTGTCCATGGCCATCACCTCATGGCCGCCCGCCAGGAGGCGGTCGCAGAGGTGAGAGCCTATGAACCCCGCCCCGCCGGTGATCAGGATGCGCATAGGGGCCATTATACCAAAGGGAGAGGAGGTTGGGTAGGGCCGAGGGTTGGGCAGCCCAGTGCGTGGTGGACGGAGAGATGGTAGACAGCCCATCTGGCATGATAGCCCGAGCGTGCTGGATCGATATACCGGGGCATTTCCCGCAGGTGGAGCTGGATGAGTTCATCATCATGCCCAACCACCTGCACGGCGTGATCGTGATCACCGATGGGGTCCGAGTAGGGGCACAGCATGCTGTGCCCCTACGGGACCACCCTACTGAGGAGCAATTCGGCAAGCCAGTTCCTGGCTCGGTCCCGATCATCGTCCGTTCATACAAACCGGCCGTCACCCGCCGCATCAACACCGCCCGCGGAATGCCTGGCATCCGCGTCTGGCAGCGCAACTACCACGAGCACGTGGTTCGGGACGATCGCGATCTGGACAACATCCGTCAGTACATCATCGACAGCCCTGCGACCTGGGACACGGACAGGGAGAATCCTCACGGGGTAGGCGCATAGATGAAGGGACTCGTCGTCTACCACTCCGTATACGGCAACACTGAAAGGCTGGCCCGGGCTGTGGCCAGCGCGCTCGAGGCGCGCGGCCAGGTGACGCTGGTCAAGGCAGGCGACCAGGCAGCGCTGGATTGGGCAGGGTTCGACCTGGTCGTTCTCGGCGCGCCCATCCACAAGGTGGGCCTATCGAAGGAGATGAAGGCCTTGGTGAAGGAGATCCCCAGGAAGGCCTTCGCCGGGGGCGGGTGGCGACGTTCGAGACCTGCTACAAGGAGCCTGCCTGGCAGCGCGGCGCGGCGGCGAAGAAGATGGCCGCCAAGGCCCGCAAAGTGGGCGGACAGTTGGTCGCGGAGCCGGAGAGCTTCTTCGTGGTTGGGAGGGAAGGGCCGCTCGAGGAAGGCGATGAGGAGCGGGCCAAGGAATGGGCGCGGGCGCTGCTGGAGGGCCTGTAGCCCGAAGCTATTGCACGGGATCCGCTTGACTCCGTCGCCAGCCCCGCTACAATGATGCCGGCCTTCGGTCCATTGCCCAGGCCGAGGGAGGCATCGATTGACGCCGCGAGCCAAGAGGTGGCTGAGGCGCTTGCTGATGAGCGTGGCGGTGCTGCTCACCGCACTATTCTGCTGCACGCCGCCCGCGCCGAGGCGCTTGCCGGACCGGACGGAGACGCCGCCTCTCGCCTACTCCCCCGGGCCCACTCCCACCAAGCTGCCGGTACGCATCATGCTGCTCAACCCCATCAACGTGCTCCGCACCTACTCGTCGCTGGAGAACGCGCGTCGGAGGCTGGATGAGATGGTGGTGACAACCGGGCCCGGCGAGACGATGACCGGGCGGCAGATCATCGAGTGGCTCTTGCTCACGCGGGGGTACGATCCGACGGCTGCCAACGACGTCAAAGAGCAGGTATTCGCACCGTTCGACAGCTTCACCTTTCCCCACGTCGGGGCCAGGATCTTCCTGGTCAATGTGGCCACCGGCCTGTGGGCCGAGGCATACGGCCTCTGCCGCTGGTCGCTGGCCCACTACTCGGTAGAGGAGGTCGACAGCCTCTTCGTCGAGAACAACTCTACCGTCCGGGACCCGGACCCGGCGCTCGACCGGGGAGCCTTGCCGGCCGACATGCCGAACGTGGAGCACCACTGGCACCCCATGCCCTCCCTGGTCGTCGAGGGCGCCCACTACAAGCAGTTCAACCTGGCCCACCGCCTGGCCCAGAGTGCCGCATCTCAGGAAGAGGCCGCCGCGCTGGTCGTCGTCTGGCTGCAGCAGAACCTCTTCCACTCCCACTATTCCCCTCCCTACGCCTGGGACGTCTATCTCGATGGTCGCGAGCCGCGCGATGACGGCGGCCCGGTTGCCTACCCGGCGAGCATCGACCGCATCTACGACGAGCGCGTCTCCGGCTGCCACGAGGCGACGGTCATCCTGGAGGGGATGCTCCACTCGCTCAACATCCCCGCCGCGCGGCTGATGGTGCACGGCCACGGCGTGCTCTACCTGCCCACGCTCGACCGCTACGTGCACGGGGACCACGTGGTCCTCAAGACCGACGCGCCGCCGGGCGCGCTTCTCCTTACGGCAGACGAGTTCCGCCCGTTTGCCGAAGACTCGGGCCAGATCTACGCTATCCTGTACAAGTCGAGATACCAGTCGCCGTTCCGGTCGATGCCGATATACCGAGAGGGCGACCATCTCTACATCTACGTCGGCGGCCTGCGCCAGGGCTTCGGCGGGCCCTGCGTCGAGATCATGGACGACGAGTGGATGAGGATATCCCGCCAGCTGTCCGTGTTCCAGCTTCATTGGGACACGGAAAGGTGCGAGTTGACCAGCAGCTTGGTTCGTATCCAGACGCTTGACGAGCTCACTGATCCGCAGTAGCTTGGCCAATCGCCCTCCAGGCGCTGGCGCGCGGCGGGTCTGTGCTTGACTGGCGGCGTCAAACCCACTACAATGGAATAGGCCTCAAGAAGCTGCTGGATCGCACGCACGGAGAGATCGATTGACACCGATATCCACGCGCCGCACCTGGGCCTGCGTAGCGAGCGTGGTCCTGTTGGCAGCCCTCGGGTGCGGCTTCCCGCTGCTGGCGGACCCCAGCCCGACGCCCGACCCTTCGCCCACGCCCAGCCCTTCCCCTCCCCCCACGGCTGAGCCGGCCCCACTGGCGGTCCTCGATGCCTACCCCTCGCTGGCCACTGTTCGCCAGCGGTTGGAGGAGATGGAGGTCGGAACCGGGGGCAGCGGAGGGACGGTGAGCGGGCGGCAGCTCCTGGAGTGGGTCTTCACGACACAGGAATACGATCCCACGGCGCACAACGCGGTCAAGGAAGAGGTCTTCGCGCCTCTCGACGACTATACCTTCCCCCACGTCGGCGCCCGGATCTACCTGATCAGCGTGGCCACGGGGCTGTGGGTCGAGGCCCACGGCCTCGTTCCCTGGTCCCTGGGCGACTACTCGGTGCGGGAGATCGACAACCTGTTCATCGAGAACGAGTCCACCGCCTACAACCCGGACCCTTCTCTCCACCGCGGAGATCTGCCGGAGGGCATGCCGAACGTGTACTCACACTGGCATCCCGAGCCTTCCATCATCGTCGAAGGCGCCCACTACAAGCAGTTCAACCTGGCCCACCGGCTGGCGCAGGAAGCGGCGACACAGGAGGAGGCAGCATCGCTCCTTGCGGTCTGGATGCAGCAGAACTTCTTCCACGCCATCGCCCCTGACTACACCTGGGACGTCTACCTCGACGGGCGGGAGCCGCTGGAAGGCGGCGGGCCGCACGCCTATCCGACCAGCATCGAGCGCATCTACGAAGAGCGGGTCACCGGCTGCCACGAGCCGACGATCCTGCTGGAGGGGATGCTCCACTCGCTCAACGTCCCCGCCGTGCGCTTGATGGTGCACGGCCACGGCGTGCTCTACCTTCCCACTCTCGACAAGTACATCCACGGCGACCACGTTGTCGGCGCTACCGACGCTCCGCCTGGCATGCTGCTGCTTACGGCCGAGGAGTTCCGCCCCTTCGCAGAAGACGAGGCCTGGATATACCAGATCAAGATGGACAAGTGGCAGTCCGTCTTCGTTTCGCTGCCGCTCTATCGGGAAGGGGCGTATCTGTACATCCGCACCAGCGGGGTCGCGCAGGGGTATCCTCAGACCTGTATCGACGTTGGTGAGGAGGAGTGGGATCGGATAGCCACACAACTGTCCGCCTACAACCTTCGGCGGGACGAGGAAACCTGCGAGGTAACAAGCGACATGGTCCCGATACGGACGGTAGATGAGCTGAGCGACGGTGACTAGGATGGAGCGATAGCCGAGAGCCCCGACGGGGCGTGCTCAGCTCTGATCTCAGTTGGCTGAAAGGGGGAAGAGATGACACACGCGAGGAAGAGCCGTGTGCGAATGAGCCTGGCCCTCACGCTGGGGCTTGCGGCGGTGCTGCTCCTCAGCTGGGGGGTGGCGCTGCGAGCACAGAACCCCAGCGAGCTCGACACGAGCTTCGACGGGGACGGCATGGTAGTCACCGACATCGAAGCGGACGACGAAGCGCGTGGGCTGGCCATCCAGGCAGACGGTAAGATCGTAGCTGCGGGAACCAGCGACATATACGGCTCGCCGGACTTCGTCGTCACGCGCTACATAACGACGGGCGCGTTGGACACGACCTTCGGTGGCGGCGACGGCATCGTCACCACCACGGTGGGCGGCGGCTATCCCCGAGCGGCCGCGGTCGCTATCCAGGACGACGGCAAGATCGTCGTCGCCGGCCAGAGCGGGGACTACGTTGCGCCTGTGCCCACAGTGGTTCGCTACACCGGCGCGGGCGTCCTTGATTCGAGCTTCGGCGCGGCCGGCATCGTCACCACCTCGGTCGGCAGTTCAGGGCATGGCTATTCTGACGTGGCGATCTACCCAAATGGCAACACGGTTGCCGCCGGCACCACCTGGGTCGCCGACTACGACTTCGTTGTCGCCCGCTACCTGGAGGCGAATGGCAGCCTGGACACTACCTTCAACGGCACCGGCGTCGTCACCACCGATCTGGGGATGTGGGAATTCGGAAACGCGCTGGCCGTGCAGGGCGATGGCAAGATCATCGTCGCCGGCCGCAGCGGACTGACCGGGCCCGGCTACCACATCGCCGTCGCCCGCTACACTCCGGCTGGCGCCCTCGATTCCGGCTTCGGGACCGGCGGCGTGGTGACCACGTCAATCGGTGACTACGCGGCTGCCTACGCCGTGGCCGTGCAGCCGGACGGCAAGGTCGTCGTCGCCGGGCTGGGCGATGGCCGTGGCCTGGTCGTCGTTCGCTACACGACCGGCGGGGAGCTCGACACCAGCTTTGGCGGCGACGGGGTGGTGACCACCACGCTGTGCAACGAAGGGTATGATCTGGCCATCCAGGACGACGGGGCGATCGTGGTTGTCGGCCACGCCGGGCAGGACGATGCCGAAGACCTGGCCATCGTGCGCCTTCGCAGCGACGGCGCTCTAGACGCTGTCTTCGACGGTGATGGAGTGGCAACCCTGGACGTGGCCGGTGAGAGTGACCTGGCCTTCGCTGTTGGCATGCAGGCGGACGGCAAGATCGTTGTCGCGGGAAGGGGCGAGAGCGGAGACGAGTTCGACCTCGTCCTGGCCCGCTACCTGGGCGGGCCGGGCTACCAGGTATTCCTGCCGCTGGTGTTGCGCAGCTATCCGTAGCCGCACCAGACCGCGGATGAGCACCAGGTACATGTGACCGGGAGCCAGGCAGCGGGGATTGGGGAATGAGGCTGCGGCCGGCGCCCCTCCCCGGGAGAGAGGCCGGCCGGAGTGAGAGATGATGACCATGAGCAACCGGCGTATTCGGCATCTTGGCCTTGGACTGGCGCTCGGACTGGCCGCAGTCCTGGCCACGGCGCACCTGCTGGCGTCGAAAGCGGAAGCACCGGGCGACCTGGATACCAGCTTCGACGGAGACGGGAAGCTGACGACCGATATTCTCGGAGACGACGAGGCGGTCGCCCTGGCTATCCAGGGGGATGGGAAGATAATCGCCGTCGGCACGAGCGACTACTACGGCGCCCCTGACTTCGCCGTCGTGCGCTACGGGACGACCGGCGCGCTTGATACCAGCTTCGGTGGAGATGGGGTGGTCACCACCACGATTGGGGGCAACTACGTGAGCGCTGCCTCCGTCGCCCTGCAGACTGATGGCAAGATCGTGATTGCGGGGACGAGCGGAGACTACGGCACGACTGCGCTGACCCTGGTGCGGTACTACGTGACCGGGACTGTCGACACGGGGTTCGGGACCAGCGGCATTGTTACCATCACTCCCGGCACTTCGCATAACTACGGCGAAGGGGTCGCTGTAGGTTCGGGCGGGGTGATCATGCTCGCCGGCACTACGTGGACGTCCGACTACGACTTCGTCGCGGCCCGCTTCGACACGGGCGGAACGCCAGACTCGACGTTCAACAGCACCGGCGTGGTAACTACCGATCTCGGCCTGTGGGATTTCGGGCATGCGATGGCTCTGCAGCCGGATGGGAAGATCATCGTTGCCGGGCGCACCGGAACGACGGCGGGTGGATACGACATAGCCATGGTACGCTATCGGACCGATGGAGCGCTTGACCCCAACTTCGGCGCGGCCGGAGTGGTGACTACGTCGGTAGGGGATTTCGACGCCGCCTACGCCGTCGAGGTGCAGACCGACGGGAAGATAGTGGTGGCCGGAATCGCCGACGGCGGCGAGCTGATGGTCGCCCGCTACAGCGACGCGGGAGCGCTGGACACGAGCTTCAGCGGAGACGGCGTCTTCACCACGACTCTCTGTGAGGAGGGACTGGACGTAGCCATCCAGCCGGATGGCAAGATCGTCGTCGCCGGCAGCACGGGTACGGACCCCGACCGCGACTTCGCCGTGGTCCGACTCAGTAGCAGGGGGTATCTCGACGTGATCTTCGCCGGAGGCGGAGTGGCCACGCTGGACTTCTTGGCAGGAGACGAGGCCGCCAGCGCCGTCGCCGTGCAGTCGAACGGCA
Source organism: uncultured Anaerolineales bacterium (assembly GCA_964530325.1). Taxonomy (GTDB): domain Bacteria; phylum Chloroflexota; class Anaerolineae; order B4-G1; family B4-G1; genus CAZHAX01. The sequence continues at coordinate 24,821 of CAZHAX010000006.1, forward strand.
AGATCGTGGTTGCCGGGACAACCGAAGGCGCAGGCGCTGTCGACATGGCCTTGGCCCGCTACTTGGGCGGATCCGGGTATCAAACCTACCTGCCGCTGGTGTTGCGCGGCTTCTACTGATTCGCAGGGTCGCCGTGACGTCCACCGGGGAGGGGGGACGCAGGCACGCGGACGGGTGCAGGCAGAGCGGGGCTGGAAGGACGCCCCGGACGCCTTCGCCCAAGTCGCGCCCGGCGGAGGTCGGCAGGGCTGCGCTGAGGCGATGGGGAGGTCAGTATGGCGCGAAGTCAGTTCGTCGCCGGGATCGGGCAAGTGCTCAAGAAGATCGGCCAGCTGCTGCTTGTGCTCCTAGCCCTGATGTTGATCGGAGGGCTGACCCAGTTGTGCTCCGAAATCTGGCCCTTCAAGCCACCCACGCCTACTGTGCGTCCTACTACGACCCCGACGCCGGAGGCAAGCATAAGGGGGAACGTCGTCGACCTGCTAGAGGAAGGAGTGATCGAGATCGATCCGAAGGGGTCTGGGATCGACGGGTTGGATCTGGCCGTCCGCCGGCTGCTCGATGAGTTGCTAGAGGTCGAGATACCGATCGGCACGCTCTTCGTGGAGGAGAGCGGAGGGATCCAGAACATGGTCGTCCGGCGGCAAGTCACCATCGTCATCTCCAGGGACGACTGGTACGAAGTGGAGGTGCCGGTCGCCTGCGCCAACAAGAATCGCATCGTGCCGGACCTGTTGGACAGCTTCGACATCGTGATGGCCCCCGAAGAGGGGGACCTGCAGGCGGTCCTTTCCACGATCGGCAAGTGTGAAACCTCCTGGGGTTGGGAGTATGGCTCCTTCAACGTCGTCCAGGCTGCGATCTGGATTGTCACCGACGATGCCACCTACAGTGGCCTGGGGACGCTGGTCACACGGAGGGACATCTTCGACTACGGCACGCGGGCGATAGACGAAGACGACGCCGCGCGGGCCATGAGGCTGGTTGACGAGGCAGGCATTGACATCACCTCCAAGCGCATCTGGCAGGACCGCGAACTGATCGCCACCCGGGCGGAGGATGCCGTAATTGTCGAGTGGATCCGCCAGAGGGAGCAGGCCGGCGGTTGAGCTGCCAGACAAGTGCCGCTCAGTTGGGACAGTGAACAGAAGGTACCATCTTTGGGCGAACACAACCAACTGGTCTTCCCAGCCCGAATGCGCCCCCGCCTGCCGGGCGGCGCGATACATCTCGTCGAGCTAGACGACGTCGAGATGCGCATCGTTGCACTGGCGGGACGCTACGGCAACAAGGAGAGCCGCGTCGTGCTGACGATCCCCCATTGGCGGCTCGTCGCCGCCGAGTACGAGAAGCCGGAGATCGTATCCGGCGAAGGCCGCTGCCTGGTCCGCTATCTGAACGAGAAGACGGAGGAGCACACGATCGTATTGACCGTCGCCGACCCCCGCGCCCGCGACGGCGGCGACGCGGCCCGGCGGCGCCAGAACGAGTACACAGAAGGGCTGGCCAAGGCACTGGAGCACTTCAGACGGGGCGGGGCAGGGCTGCCCGACCTGCCTTCGCTGCAGCCGAAGACGCCCGGCGTGGCGAGCAAGATCGTGCCCTGGGCGGTCCTGATAGCCGGGGTCGGCTTGGCGGCCTGGTCCCAGATCGTGGATAGCCCCCCTGCTTCGATGGCCAGCTCACTGGTCGGGCTGGCGGCGCTGGCAGGGTTGGGCATCAGCCGTGTGGTATCGCACACTGCCTGGCATCCGGCGGTGAAGGCCATCGTCTGCACGCTGGTGGCCTTCGCCGCTGTGGCTCTCTTCGTGGCAGCGATCGCCTGGGGCGATGTGCTCAACCTGCGCTAGGTGACGCGCAAGCGGCAATCCACAGAGGTATTGAGGACGCAGAAGAAGCACCTATAGGGACTCAGAGGATATCGGGGGCAGCTCGCGGCCGCGCCGTCGAGATCTCGCTGTCCGCTTCGGTCGTGCGCTAGCGAGCGGAAGCTCGCGGCTTGGGAATCCGCCTGGAGAGGGCGAAAGAAGGGTGGGCATGGATCTGTTCCATGCCCACCCCATGCTGACGGCCGCACCGTCCTAGGAGATGGCGCGAACAGCCAGCCGGCAGTCCTTACTGACGGGTGGTCCCGTCAGACGCGAGCCTGTCCGATCCAGTACGGTGGGCTGTCCCTCACGGGCCAGCTGCCTCGAAGTGACTCCAGGTCCAGTTGCCGTCGTACTGCACGTAGTACTGCCCGCTGATCGCAGGCGGCAGCTGGGCCGCAGAAGCCCACTTGTTGGTGAAGTCAACCCCGTTCACCTCCAGCAGGGCCAGGTTCCAGGAGTTGATGTACGCAGGCGCCGCGCCGAACACCCAGCAGTGCTGGCCTGACCCATTGTAGGTGAAGGGGAGGCTCTGCGAGGTCGCGGGACTGCAAGGCTGCCCTGCCGGCTGGGTCGGCGTCGCGGTCGGCCCTGGGGGCGATGTCGGCGTCCTGGTGGGTGTAGCCTGCGGCGGTGAGGTGGGAGTACGCGTCGGCGTCGCCTGCGGCGGCGACGTAGGCGTCGGCGAGGTCGACGGCTGACAGGTTCTTCTCCACCATGAGCCACCGCAGATGCCCGAGCAGCACTCCTCGTTCGATGTGCACCTGGCGCCGTCTGGCAGACAGTCAGATGGGGTCGACGTGGGCTGTGGAGGCGTAGTTGGAGTTCTCGTCGGCGTGCGCGTCGGCGTTGCCTGTGGCGGAGAGGTGGGAGTGCGCGTCGGCGTCCTGGTTGGCGTCGCCTGCGGAGGTGTGGTAGGTGTCCTCGTCGGCGTGGCCTGCGGCGGGGACGTAGGCGTCGGCTGCGGCGGGGTCGTCCCCTCCGCCGCCTCGAAGTGCCCCCAGGAGTAGTTGCTCACGTAGTAGATGTAGTACAACCCGCTGATCGGCGCCGGCAGGCTGCTGGCGCCCGCCCATTGATTGGTGAAATCTACCCCGTTCACCTCCAGCGTGGCCAGGTTCCAGGAGTTGATGTAGTTGGGCGCCTGGCTGACACTCCAGCAGTACGTCCCTGACCCGTTCTGGGTGAAGGGCAGGCTGCGCGCCGTTGCCGGGCTGCAGGGCTGGCCGGGGGCCGAGGTCGGCGTTGGCGTAGCCTGCGGTGGAGTGGTGGGCGTCCGTGTGGGCGTGGCGCCCGGCGGCGTCGTCGGCGTCCGCGTGGCAGTCGGAACCGGGCCGCCATAGACGGAGCACTCCTGGGAGGTCTGGGCCAGCCCGTTGGCGCCGTTGACGATCCTGCTGCCCCACGAGGTTAGGCTGTTGGGGTCCCAGTTGTTCACCATGTCCAGGTACTCGACTCCGCCGCTGTTGCCGCACCAGGACCAGCCGATGTAGCCGATGCCGTTCGACTGGGCATAGGACATGATGGCGTCCTCGTCCGGATCGCCGTCAGAGTGGTTGTCCCCGAACTCACCGATGACGAGTGGCAGGCCGGCGCTGACGAACGAGGAGATGTAGCTCTGGACCTCGCTGGCCGTATCGAACACGCCGTACATGTGGATGCTGAAGATGGTGTTCTTGTCCGGGTCGGCGCTGAAGAGCGAGGCCGCATTGTCCCGCATGATGAACTCCCAGTCCTGCCCCCAGTTGGGAGCATCGACCATCAGGGTATGGTCGAACCCGGCGTTCCTCATGGCCGTGATCGCGCTTCTGGTATCGCTGACCCAGCCGGAGGTGTTGCTGTTGCCGTAGGGCTCGTTGCCGATGTTGATGATGATGTAGGCCTCCTGGCCGGTGAGGACGCTCTGAATACTCGTCCAGTAGCTGACGGCCTGGGAGAGCGAGATCGCCGCCCCTTCCTCGCCGTAGCCGGTTGTGTCATGTACTTCCAGCACACAGATGAGCCGGTTGTCCTTGCACAGCTGGATCACGTTCGCCACGTCGTTGGCGTCGTTCCTCGTCCAGCGGTCGCCGCTGCTGAGCACGACCCGCACGGCGTTTGCCCCGACGCTCTTGATGTTGGCGAAGGCGCTCGTCTGGCCCGTGTACCAGGTGTGAGCGTGGCTGATGCCCCGGATGATGAAGTTGTTGCCGTTGGCATCAACGAGCTGCCGGCCGCTGATACGGAACCCGGACTGTGCCAGCGGCTGCGCCGTTCCTATCGATAGGAAGATCAGCACAACCGCGATGACCAGCCCCCCTACTTTGCAGACGCGTTTCATGGTCTACCTCCTTATGCTTCTTGCCAGGGTAACCCTGCCGCCAGCACGACTCCAGCCGCCATCTCCGGCTGTGATGCGCCAAGGCGGCAGGCGCTGCGCAGGGGGTGTCGTTCCAGCCAAGCACGACTGTCCTCCCCCCGGCGAACCATAAACAGCCCGCCGGGGTCCGACAGCAACTGCGGCCCCCCCCATCACTCCTGATTGATTCGCAGCCTTGCTGCATCAGTACAGTGGGGGATGATGCCTGCGAGATACAGAATGGCCGGTGGAAGCAGCGGCCCCAGAGCGGGCCACGCTTGCACCGAGAGGCAAGCTGGGGTACACTCTCCCCCGCGCAACGACTATGGAGAGCGTTCCTCCTGTCGATCTGCTGTGAGCAGGGCTGATCTGAATCGCAGAACGGATTGGTGGGGAAGCAGTGAAGGGAGGTCACAATGTCCGACTATGATTATCAACAGGCCGCCGCATCCGAGACGAGCACGCTGGCCGTCGTCAGCCTCATATCTGGCATCCTCAGCTGGTGCCTGATACCGATAGTCGGGGCGATCATCGCCGTGATAACCGGGCACAAGGCCAAGGGCGAGATTCGCGCCAGCGGCGGCCGGCTCGGGGGCAGCACCATGGCCACCATCGGTCTGGTGCTGGGCTACGCCAACTTCGTCCTGATCTTCATACCCGTTTGCGTGATCTTTGCGCTCCTGCTTCTGGGCCCGTCCGTCGGCAACATATTCTCCAACATAGTGATGAACATATAGGGCTGGCCGGCCCGCGCTAGCGCCTAGAAGACAACTGAGATACCTGCCTCGGCTGGCCTGCCATGGGCCGGCGCTGGATCGCCGGGCATTGGCCTAGCCCACCGTCTCCACGTACAATATCGGGTAGCTGGGCGCCCAGGTGGCCGTGGCGTGCTGGGGCGATGGTCTCCTCGAGGCGCAATCCCTGAAGGAGAACCCTCAGCTGCTGCGGCTGCGCGAGCTTCAGGCCTTGGAGAAGATGGCCGAGTCCGGCGGCAGGTGCGTGGTGGGCCTCGGCGGGGAGACGCTGCTGGGCATTCTGCGCGATAGCGATTGAGCGTGCCTGAGGCAGGGAGCCTTGCCTCATAGGGGCAGGCGGATGGAAGGGCAGCGATCGATGGAGAACTCATCCGAAGAAAGCCAGGGGCTTGACAGACTGCTGGGGCGGCTGGCGGGCCGCAGGGCCGCCAAGCCTCGGGGCGGGCTGCCCCGCGAGCGCTTCGTCACTGGCGAGGCGCGAAGGGAGCACAGAGGGCTCATCGCCTCCAGGCGCACTCTCACAGTCCTCGTCTCCTTGGGGCTTGTCTACGCATGCGTAGACCTACTGTTCCCTCTGGGCGCTCTCGGGGCCATCTCGGCGCTGACGGTCGCGGCGGCGGTCGTCCTGCTCGTCACCCCCCTCTCGGAGATCGCCCTCGGGGCGGGCACGCATTACGAGGTCCAGTACAAGACGGGAGCGCGCCAGCTGCGGAAGCAGCGCTTCGAGCCGTCGCTCGGTCGCTTCGCGGATGTCCTGCTGCCGCTCATTGTAGCACTCCTGGCCCAGCTGGCCGCATTCTCCTCCCTTCACGCCTGGCTCTCGCGCGGCTTCGCCGGCAGCTATTCCGAAGCTCTCAGCCCGCTTGCTGCGGTCTACTACTCCCTATCAACCTTTTCCAGAGCCGCGGTTGACATCGCGCCGCTCAGCGATGGAGCCAGAGCGCTCACGGGTGTGCAGGCGATCCTCGGCTGGCTGGCCGGGGCGGTCGTGGTAGCGACAATCCTGGCCTGGCTCATCCGGAACCTGCGGCCTAGAAGGACGTCGCCAGCAACCGCATGGTAGGAGTCGCTGAGCTGGAGACGGATACGCGGAGCGGCGAAGCCGGAGTTGCCCGTTTGGGATGGCCTGCCCAGGGGCGAGTGGCGCACCGGCCCCCGTTTCCAGGCTAAGAAAGGAAGCCGAGTCACGTGAACCAGGCAAGCTTGCCGAGCGGCGCACCGGATCGGGGCCCGTGGGATGACGACGCGTCCCGACCGGCCGCACCGGAGGTCGCCGTCCGGATCCCGCCCGGCAGGCGCTTGCGGCCGATCGTAGCACCGGCTATTGTGGCTGTCAACGTCGTCGTCTTCCTGCTGATGGTGGTATCTGGTGTTTCGCCGTTGGCCCCGCAGCCGGAGCAGCTGTTGGACTGGGGCGCCACCTTCGGTGGCTTTGTGCTCGCCGGCGATTGGTGGAGGCTCATCACCTCCATGTTCGTCCACATTGGGATCATCCACCTGGCCTTCAACATGCAGGCTCTATGGCGAATCGGCGGCCTGGCCGAGCGCCTGTTCGGGCGCTGGCCATTCCTGGCGTTCTACGTGCTGAGCGGCATTGGTGGGGCTGTTGCCAGTCTCTGGTCGAACCCAGACGTCGTCGCCGCCGGCGCATCCGCCGCCATCTTCGGCATCGCCGGTGGGCTGGTAGTCCTTCTGTGGCGGGGCAGGCTGCCCCTGCCGCGGGGGGCCATCCAGGCCACCCTCACGAGCATGCTGCTATTCGTGGCCTACAACCTGTTCTACGGTTTCGTGAACTCGCGTATAGACAATGCGGGCCACCTGGGGGGGCTGGCGACGGGGGCGCTCATCGGCGTCCTGCTCGCGGGCCCCCTCGCTTCCCCGGAAAGGCGCGGACTCGTTCGCCGGCTGCTTCTCGCCACCTTCCTCCTGCTGGCACTGGTCGTAGGCACCTATCTGGTCCAGGGCGGTGATCCTACCAAGGAGCTGGCGCGGGCAGAGAGCCTGCTGCTGGACGGGCAAGCGGATGAGGCGATCGCTGCGATCGAACAGGTCCTGGAGGAGGATGCGGACCTCGCCGTAGCCCACTTCCTTCTGGGGAACGCATACCTGCAGAAAGACCTGTTCACCGAGGCAATCGCTGCATACTCCCAGGCCATCATGCTGGGCGACGACTACTTCGAGGCCTACTTCAACCGCGGGCTGGCATACACCGGGACGGGCCAGCTGAACGAGGCGCTGGCCGACTTCAACAGTGCCATCGATCTGGTAGATGATGACGCAGACGCGTACTTCCTGCGAGGGCTGGTCTATGCAGACCTCGGCCAGACCGACAAGGCGATGGCCGATCTGCAGGCAGCTCTGTCGTTGGGCCTGGGGCCGGAGGCGGAGGAGTACGCGGAGAGCATTCTTCAGCAGCTGAGATAGGATAGGCACGAATGGGCTGTTACGGGCGGGTGTGGGGCGGAGCCTTCTCTTGACCGCAGGACCGGGGCCTGCCGAACCCCGCAGAGGGCCGGGGCGAACCATGAGCGGCGTGGCCGGCGCACCGGCAGTAGTCCTGGGTGGCACGGGCCACTTCGGCCGACACGTCGTCGCCAGCCTGCGCTCCAGGAACGTGCCGGTGCGGGTGTTGAGCCGCGACGCCGATCGGGCACGGGCGCTGCTTGGATCAGGACCGGAGATCATCGAGGGCAGTATCGCCGCGTGCGAGTGTGTACGGCAAGCGCTGCAGGGCGCAGGAGCGGTGGTTCTCAGCGTTTCCGCGTTCGCCCCGGGCACGATCCGCAGGCTGAAGGAGATCGAACAGGACGCAGTCCTTGCCGTTCTGGCTGAGGCGGAGCAGGCCGGCGTCTCGCGAGCCGTCTACATCTCAATCTACGACGTCAAGTGGGGGGCGCCGCAAGGTATCGACCTGGCCAGTCTGGAGATCAAGGTTCAGGTAGAGTCTGCTCTGGCAAGGTCGAGACTCAACTGGACGGTGCTCGGTGCGCCGCCGTCGATGGAGATCTTCTTCGCCATGATACGCGGCAGCATCATGATCGTGCCCGGCGGGGGGCCGGCGGCGCTGCCCACCGTCTCCCCTGTGGACCTGGGTGAGATCGCTGCGCAGGCTGCGCTGAGGAACGATCTGGGGCGGATGCGCTTCCGCGTGGTCGGTCCCGAGGCAATCTCCTTTGCTCAGGCGGCCGAGCGGATCGGTAGGATCACCGGGAAGAGGATTCGGTACCTGGCCATGCCGCTACTCCTGCCTCGGATAGCACGGGCGCTTGCCCGCCCTCTCGCCGCAAGGAGCGATAGGATCTACTTCGCCGATCAGATGCTCAACTTCGTCGAGCTGCTCAACAGCTTCCCGCAATCAGCGGCAGGGGAGGCTGTGCAGGCGCACAGCCTGCTGCTCGATACGTTTGACTACGTCCCCACCACACTGGAGATGGAGGCCAGGAGGAGAGCTAATGTCGAGTGACAGCGAAGCGTAGGTCCGGCTGCGGGGTTGTATCTACTGGCGGGTGAGATAGGCGCATGGGACGTGCAGGTATAAGGAGAGGCCGCCTGGTTCCTATCGTTGGCCTACGAACTTGCGAGGGGGCTGTGTATGAGCGACGTGAGTAGTTCGGGGCGGGACACACAACGGGGCAAGAACCTGGTGGCGATCTTCTTCATTGCCTGTGCCACAATCGTCTGCCTGGCGAGCATCGCCGCCAGCACAATCGTCTTGCTCGGTTTGATCCGGGTGTCTCCATAGTGGGTATGAGGGGTCTGACAGGTGGAATCAGGTATCAAGCGTAGGAGGTAATCCCGATGGCCACGTACCTTATGTTCGGCAGCTATACGATCGAAAGCGTCAAGAAGATCAGCGCCCAACGAACGGAGGACGCAGAGGATCTGATCAAGAAGTTCGGCGGCAAGCTGAAGGGCGGCTACGCCCTGCTGGGCGAGGATGACATCGTCCTGATCGTCGAGCTGAAGGACACCGAGCGGGCGATGCAGGCCTCGGTCGCTCTTTCGAAACTGCTGGGCATCGCCTTCACAACCGCTCCAGCAGTGTCACTCGACGAGTTCGACAGGCTGATGAGAGACATCTAGACGCGCTGAAGGGGCCGGCACGGCGGCCAGCGCCGTGCCCGTCACTGCGCAGCCGATCGCCGGAGCCTTCCGCCGAGGCCCGCCGGGCCGGAAGTCAGCGGCCGGATGGGACTGCGCCTGACTGCGCCGGGCCTCCGCCCTGGGCGGAGGGGTGGAGCGAGCGGCAGCGCTGCAGGAAGGGGTGGATGGACGATACGCTACTGGTCATCCTGGTCGTAGCTGCGGGCGTGATCGGGATCGCCTGCGTAGCCGCCTGGGGGGAGAGGCGGAGGCGTCGCTCCGGCCCCACCGCTGCCCGCGCGACAGGGTCCGAGGTGGGTGTCGAGGGAGAGCTCGCCCCGTACGTCGCCCTGCAGCAGCGCCGGGCGGTCGAGCAGCAGGTCAAAAGCGGGGCGAACTGGTTCTACTGGATTGCCGGGCTTTCTCTGGTCAACTCGGCTCTCTCTGCGTTCAACGCCGGCGGGAGGTTCTTCTTCGGCCTGGGTGTCACGCAGCTGACGGACGCCTTGGGAGCCGTGCTCGGTGAGGACCTTGGTCCGAGTTTCGGGATCGCGTTCAGGATCGTCGCCTTCATCATTGCTGTTGGCGTCGCCGGCCTGTTCGCCTTGTTCGGCCTATTTGCCAATAGGGGCCGCAAGTGGGCCTTCATGGTGGGGATGGCGCTCTACGGGCTGGATGCGCTCGTCTTTGTCTGGGGGCGGGACTACCTGAGCATAGCTCTTCACGCCTTCGCCCTGTTCGGGCTGTTCCGCGGGGTCAGGGCGCTGGGCGAGCTTGCGGCTCTCGAAGAGCCTGCCTCCGGCGAGGCGTGAACAGATAGGTGCAATTCGCGGGTGTCCGTCGTCACGTCGAACGGTGGGCTGTCCAACCTGCGGCGAGTTGGCCAAAGGGGTCGTACGGGCTGCTTTCCTGTCGGGTAGAGCCAAGCCCTTGAAGGCTAGAAACCCTTGGGCCGGGCGCGCGTAGTTGTGTATAGGGGATGACCAACGCATCCAAGCAAGATACGAGGAGGACAACAATGACCGACCAGTTTCCCGCTGGCCCGCCGCGGCGCCGAAGCAGCGGGGTGACGATTGCCGTCATCGTCAGCCTGACCATCATCACCCTCGCCTGCATCGGGGCAAGCACCTACCTGACCTACATTTTCCTGCAGAATCCGCCCTGGCCGTAGGGGGGCTTCGACAGGCGGGAAGGGCTACTGCCGCAGGAGCGGCCGTGCCCTTCTCGCCGTCCCGAATCTCCGGCACCGGACAGGCCCGCCGTGAACGGGGTAGGCCGGGCCTGGTGTGGCGCCTGCCGCGCTGCGGGCAGGCTCGAATAGGAATACTCGCATCGACGCCAGTCAAGCCTGGCACACGCCGTGTCACAACCGCCCTCGAACCCGTCATTGCCGCTGCGCGGATTCGGCAGGCGCCTCGCCTTCGCCGCCGCCAACCTGCTCATCCCGCTCCATACGGGGCTGATCCTGGCCTACTGTTCCCTTCGCTTCCTGGGCGGGGCCCACCTCTGGTTTGTCGATGCCCTGGGCTACGTTCTCCTGTGGATCCTGGTGCCGACCCTGCTGCTTCTGCCGGCCGCGCTCTACCGTCGCTCCTGGATGCTGATCGCCCTTGCCGCCATGCCGGCCATCCTCTTTTTTCTCGCCTACGGTCCATTGTTCCTGCCACGCTGGCCGATCGGCGCGACAGCGGAGCCTTCCTTCTCGGTGATGACCTACAATGCCTGCTACAGGAACACCGACGAGCTGGCTATCGCAGGGGCGATCGAAGCGGACGCGGCGGATGTCGTCGTCCTGCGCGAGCTTGAGCCACCGATGGCGGAGGCGCTGGGAGAACGCCTGGCGGATAGCTACCCGTACCGCAGGACCGAGCCCGGCTGCGGCTTCTTCTCCAGCTTCCCCATCCTGGAGTACGAGGCCTTCCTGCTGAGTGAAGAGGCGTACGACTTCGCGCAGCGCCTGGTACTGGATGTCGAAGGCCGCCCGGTGACGTTCGTCAGCGTGCATCCCAAGGTGCCGCGCATCGAGGGATTCCATCCCTTTGGCCTGCCAATAGGCGTACCGACCGGGCTGGCCAGCGGCGGGCGCGACGCCGATGTCGGCGCCCTGATCGAGATGGTGGAGGGAATAGGCGGGCCGCTCGTCGTACTGGGCGACTTCAATCTCTCCGACCAGCACGTGCTCTACGGTCCGCTCACGGACCGGCTGATCGACTCCCATCGTGAGAGCGGCTGGGGGATGGGCTTCACCTTCACCCCTTCCGGCGGCCCCGGTCTGGCTATGTGGCGCATCGACCTTGTTCTCCACTCGCCGGACATCGTCGCTCTCTCCACTCACACAGGTGACTACGGGGGGTCGGACCACCGCCCGTTGGTCGCCACCCTGGCGTTCCGGGAATAGGTATCGCCAAGGGGCCCTTGCGCCGGCGAAGACCGGTCTGACCACCGTACTGCCCTCCCGGCCCCCAGGCGTACCCGGTTGTCGACAGGGCGCAGGTGGGGGCAGACGCGACTTGACACACGGCGTGAACAGGGCTATGCTATACGGCGGTAAGGCGCGCGACCGGTAGCGGGATTCTTCAACCACACAGGAGCACGCCATGGCGAGAGAACGGGTGGGCACAGGCGACCGTCGGAGGGCGAGCGAGTACGAGCGGGCGGGCCTCCAGGCCTACAACGACTGGGATATCGATAGGGCGATACAGTCGTTCCGCGCTGCAGTGAACGTTGCCCCGAACGAGCCTCAATACGTCCTCTACCTGGCCCAGGCGCTGGCCCGCAGCGGTGACTTCGATCAAGCCCTGCGTGCGCTGGCCGACTTTATCCGCCTGGAGCCCGATTCGCCGCTCACTGACCGTTTCCAGCAGCTGTTCGCCAGTGGAATGGACGACGTTGAGCAACTGCTCACCAATCGCATGACCAGCTCCCGCATGTCGATAGAGGAGATCGGAGCGGCGATCCAGATGTGGCTTGAGTATCGCATCGCGCTGGGCGGCCAGGTACTCGTGGTTCGCAAGCCGGAGACGTGGGCGGCGGCGCTCGACTACACTGTCCGGAAGGTCAACCTGCGGCCGGCTACGCGTAGAGACCTGGCGAAGCTTTACGGCGTTGCCGAAACCACGCTGCTCGAGCGCCACGAGAACCTGGTGACCGCGTTGGACGTGATGCCCTGCGACTACCGTTACTTCACCGGCGAGGAGAACCCTCTGGATAAGCTCGTCGAGGCTGCCGAGCTTCTCAGGCAGCTGGAGACCCGCTTCCGGGAAGGTTAGGGTGGAGAAAGGCGCGGGCGGACAGCAACCCTGCGCCTCCAACTGATGCTAGAGCTGAAGCGCTCCGGTCGACTAGATTGCGGAGCGTTCTCTTGTGTGGTCAGGCCGGCTCTGCAGCCGCAGCGAAGCCCCGCCTGTAGGAGTCGAACTGCCCTTCGACGATCGCTGCCCGGAGCTCCCTGGCCACGGTGAGCATGAGGTGCAGATTGTGCATCGTCAGCAACTGGTGGCCGAGTATCTCGTTCGCCGCGACCAGATGGCGGATATAGGCCCTGGAGAAGCGGGAGCAGGCGTAGCAGGAGCATCCTTCCTCTAGAGGGCCGGCATCGTCTGAGAAGCGGGCGTTGCGCAGGTTGAGTCGGCCGGCTCGGGTGAGCGCGCCGCCGTTGCGCGCCAGGCGCGTGGGCAGCACGCAGTCGAACATGTCGACGCCGCGTGCTACGCACTCCACCAGGTCGGCCGGAGTGCCTACGCCCATCAGATAGCGAGGCCGGTCGGCCGGCAGCTGCGCCTGGAGAGCGTCCAGAACGGTGTACGTCTGCTCCTTCGTCTCCCCCACGCTCAGGCCGCCGATGGCGTATCCGTCGAAGCCCAGGTCGGTGAGGAAGCGTGCCGACTGTTCACGCAGATCCGTGAAGATGCCCCCTTGGAGAATGCCGAACAGCGCCTGGTCGGCCCGGCTCTTCGCCGCCAGGCACCGCTCCGCCCAGCTGTGTGTGCGACGCAGGGCTTTCACATTGTACTCCCTGTCGAGCGGCGGAGCGCACTCGTCGAGGCAGGTGATGAAGTCTGCTCCCAGTTTCTCCTGGATGGCGATTACCTTCTCGGGCGTGAAGCGATGCTCAGAGCCGTCGATGTGGGAGCGGAAAGTGACTCCGTCCGGATCGACCCTCCGCCTCTGGGCCAGGCTGAATACCTGGTAGCCGCCGGAGTCGGTCAGGATCGGCCCCTCCCAGCCCATGAACCTGTGCAGTCCCCCGAGCCGAGCTATCAGCTCGTCGCCTGGGCGCAGGTAGAGATGGTAGGCATTGGCCAGCACTATGGCGGCGCCCATGTCGCTCAGGTCGCGCGGCGATACGGCCTTGACGGTGGCCTGCGTGCCCACAGGCATATAGACCGGCGTGGGGACCTCGCCGTGGGGCGTGTGGAGCGTGGCGGCGCGGGCGCGGCCGTCAGTCGCCTGTAGCTCGAAGCTGAAAGCTCGTGCGTTCACTGGCCTTGCAGGGTCGAGCCGCTGGAGGATATTCTAGCCGACCCCATCCCAGCAGTAGGTGCAGAGCCTGTCCTTGGGCAGCCCGATCGCGCCGACCATATCGCCCATGCGCTGGTAGCGAAGAGATGTGAAGCCCAACCACTTCCGGATTCGCTCCACCATTGCGGCGTGTTTGGGCGAGTCGGCATTCGCGTATTCCTCGAGGGAGACATCGTCACGCCCCTCGATCTCGCCGATCGCCCGCCGCCCGGCCAGCTCGAGCTCGGACCGGGATCGGGTGAAGTTCAAGAACCGGCAGCCGTAGACGAGCGGCGGGCAGGCCGGCCGCATATGGACCTCTCTGGCGCCGTGGTCGTAGAGGCGCTGCACGGTCTCGCCCAGTTGCGTGCCGCGCACGATCGAGTCCTCGCAGAAGAGCAGGCGCTTGTCCTCGATGAGCTCTCGAACCGGGATGAGTTTCATCCTGGCCACCAGATCTCGCACTTCCTGCCGGTGGGGCGTAAAGCTGCGGGGCCAGGTGGGGGTGTACTTGACGAACGGTCGGCTGTAGGGGACGCCGGCCTCATTTGCGTATCCGATGGCGTGCGCCGTCCCGGAGTCCGGGATGCCAGCCACCAGATCGATCTCGACATCTTCCCTGCGGGCCAGCGCGGCGCCGCTTCGATTGCGCATGACCTCGACGTTCACTCCCTCGTAGGTCGAGGGCGGGTAGCCATAGTAGACCCACAGGAAAGCGCAGATGCGGAGCTCCAGGCCCGGCTTCGCTTTCTGCTCCATCCCATCCGCATTGACCAGCACAATCTCCCCGGGGCCGAGCTCGTGCACCGCCCGATAGCCCAGGTTGGGCAGCGCGCAGGACTCGAGCGTCACGCAGTGGGCACCTTCCTTCCGTCCCACGATCAACGGCGTCCGCCCCAGCCTGTCGCGGGCTGCGTACACTCCGTCCGCTGTCAGCAGCAGCAGGGAGCAGGAGCCCTCTATCTTCTCCTGAACCAGCCTGATGCCGTCGACGAGGGAGCCTCCCTGGTTGATCAGCGTGGACACGAGCTCGGTGGGGCTGATCTCCCCGCTGCTCGTCTCGGTGAACTGGGTGCAGCCCGCGCCGAGCGCCTCGTCCGCCAGCTCCTGGATATTGTTGATCCGCCCAACGGTGGTGATGGCGTAGTTGCCCAGGTGGGAGCGGATGATGAGCGGCTGGCTCTCGGTATCGCTTATGCATCCAATACCCTGGCGCCCCGCCAATCCGGCCACGTCCTCCCCAAAACGGGAGCGGAACTGGACGTTCTCGATCGAGTGCACGAAGCGCGCGAAACCGGCGTCGCCGAGCACGGCCAGACCAGCGCGCCGCGTGCCCAGATGAGAATGATAGTCGACTCCGTAGAAGAGGTCTTGCACGCAGTCGTCTTTGCCGACGACACTGAAAACGCCACCCATGTCTCCTCCTGGTGCTGTACTGACGGGCGCCCGACTCGCTTCGCTCGGTGATGGCTAGACCGGCTCGAAGACGGCCCGTCCCGCCTGGGCCGGCTCCGCCACGGGGTAATCGCCGCTGAAGCAGGCCAGACAGCGCTGATCTGCCACCTCGGTGCCCACCACTTCCCGCAGCCCTTCCAGCGAGAGGTAGGCCAGGCTGTCCGCTCCGAGCTGCTGGCCGATCTCCTCAACGGTGAAGCGGGCTGCGATGAGCTCCTCCTGGCTGGCCATGTCCACTCCCATGAAGCAGGGATGGCGGATCGGAGGCGAGCAGACCCGGATGTGGACCTCTTTCGCCCCCGCCCGGCGAAGCAGCGAGACGAGTGGGCCGCTGGTCGTCCCGCGGACGATAGAATCATCTACCATGATAATCCGCTTCCCTCGCAGGTCGGCCAGGGGGTTGTACTTGAGGGCCACGCCCAGCCGGCGCAGGCTCTCGTCTGGCTGGATAAAAGTGCGCCCTATGTACCGGTTCTTGATCAGCCCCTCGCCGAAGGGGATGCCGCTCTCGTTGGCGTAGCCGATGGCATGCGCCGTGGCGGAGTCCGGCACGCCGAACACCATGTCCGCTTCCACAGCCTGCTCCTGAGCCAGCCGTGCCCCCAGCTGTCTGCGCACGTGGTGCACCGAGCGGCCTTCGAGGATCGAATCGGGCCGGGCGAAGTAGATGAACTCGAACACGCACAGCGCGCGACCGTGAGCCGCCGTCCGGCCCGGCCGTGACGTGATGCCGTCCGCGTCCAGGCGCACGATCTCGCCCGGCTCCACTTCACGCTCGAACGTCGCTCCGATCGTGGCCAGCGCGCAGGTTTCCGAAGCGGCGACCCATCCCTGGTCCAGTCTGCCCAGGCATAGCGGGCGAAAGCCCCAAGCGTCCCGCACGGCGAAGACAGCGTCCCTCGTCAGAATCGTGAGCGAGTATGCTCCCTCCGCTTGCTCCATGAAAGCCCCGATCCGCTCCTCCCAGCTGCGCCCCGGCGCGCCGGCGAGAAGCTGGGTGATCACTTCGCTGTCCGACGAGGAGCTGAGCCCCACACCGCGGTCGAGCAGAGCGCGCCGCAGCGACGGCGCGTTCGTCAGGTTGCCGTTGTGGGCCACGCCGAGCGGGCCAAGGGCGGTCTCTATCAGGTAGGGCTGCGCGTTGCGCAGCTGGGTCGATCCCGTTGTGGAGTAGCGATTGTGGCCGATGGCCAGGGTGCCCCGCAGATGGCGCAGGTTGTCCTCGTTGAAGACCTGGGAGACGAGGCCCATTCCCTTGTGCACGTGGGCCACTCCCTGTTCCACCGTCACCATCCCCGCGCTCTCCTGTCCGCGATGCTGCAGGGCGTATAGGGCGAAGAAGGCCAAGCGTGCGACCTGGGCGTCTGCGGCGCAGATGCCGCAGATGCCGCAAGCCTCCCGCGGTTTGTGGGGGGTGGTCGGGACGGTAGATCTACTTCCTGGAAAGACCATCAGCGTCGGCAAGCCTCTGGCGATTCTTCTCCTGCTTGTCTTGCACCTTCTGGCGCAGTTTCGGCTCGGCCAGGCCCAGGATCTTGGCAGCGAGCAGCGCCGCCGCATCCGGCTCCAGCACGACAGCCGGCGCAACTCCGGAGGGCACTCTCAGAGACGACAACAGATCGGCGCCGGCGAACTTCTCGGAGTAGGGCGGGCAGGCGATAACCGGCGCGCTCACCTGCGCGTCGACCATTCCGCTGAGAGCATTGCTGCGGCCGGCCACGGTGATGTACACCTTGGGCCGCGGATCCTCTTCGTACTCCTTCAGGATCTCCAGTAGCCGGGCGGGTGTCTTGTGGGCGGAGGCGACGCGCACTTCCCAGTCCAGTCCGAACTCCTCCGCAGCGCTGCCAATGCGCGCGCCGAACGATTCGTCGCCGGGCGATCCCACGATGATAACAACCAGCATTGTGGCTCGGGCCTCCTATGCCCCCGGCAGATACTTCCGCAGTACCTGCGCAATGCGCGGGCCGGCCGGGTACGCGGCTGGGTCGAACGAGCGGCCGGTGAGCTTCTCGAACAGCGCCATGTAGCGTTCGCTGACCTGAACGATCAGGTCAGCGGTCGCCTCAGGGGGCTCCCCGTCGCCGCGGTAGCCCCGCTCGGCGTACCACAAGCGGAGGAACTCCTTGTCGAAGTTCTCCGGCTCCTCGCCAGCGGCGACACGCTCCTCGTAGCTCTCGGCCAGCCAGAAGCGGCTGCTGTCCGGCGTGTGCACCTCGTCTATGATCATCAACTGCCTGTCCGGCCCCAGGCCGAACTCGTACTTCGTGTCGACGAGGACGAGCCCTCCCTGCCTGGCGATCTCTTGCCCTCGCTCGAAGATACCCAGGGCAGCGGATTCGACCTGGGTCCACAGCCCGGCGTCTATCAGCCCGCGCTTGACAACCTCGGCACAGGTGATCCGCTCGTCGTGCTCCCCGCGTCTCCCTTTCGTCGTCGGAGTGATGATCGGCTGGGGAAGCTTATCGTTCTTCCTGATCCCGTCCGGGAAGTCGTAGCCGTAGATGTGCCGCTCGCCGAGTGAGTAGCGGTACCAGAGGGCGGTCGTTGTCACCCCGGTGATATATCCCCGCACGACAACCTCGACTGGCAGCGTTTCGCACTCGTGCACCAGGCTGACGTTCGGGTCTGGCACTTCGATGATGTGATTGGGAACGATGTCGCCTGTCTTCTCGAACCAGAAGGCGCTCAGCTCGTTCAGCACCTGGCCCTTGAAGGGTATGGCCGTCAGGATGCGGTCGAAGGCGGAGAGGCGGTCTGTAGTGGCGATCAGCCTCCGGCTGTCTGGCAGCAGGAAGATATCCCGCACCTTGCCCTGCTCCGAACCTGGCGGCCAGTCTAGCTCCAGGCCCTGGAGGGCCTGGGGGATGTAGTCGTACAGCGCTTCCCTTGCTATCATCATCACTCCTGACAACGCCTGTGATCGGCGGCGGACAGCAAGTTACTAGAGGCTCGCGGCGTAGCGCACCCCCTCCTCGTAAATGGCCAGCCCGAGCTCACCGGACTCGCCCTGCCAGAAACGGGGGTGCTGCTGGGGGATCACATGGTCCTCAGGATGGGGCATCAGCCCCATGACGTTCCCCTGCTCGTTGCAGATGCCTGCGATGTCCGCCACGGAACCGTTCGGATTGGCCGGGTAGGAAACCGAACCCCCGTTGCGACCCACATAGGTCAAGGAGATGCTGCCGGTCTGCCGCAGCTTCTGCAGCATAGCCGCGTCGCGCGGCACGAAGCGGCCCTCGCCGTGGGCCACCGGGCAGTAGATGCGCTCGCTGAGGCCCTTTGTGAAGACGGAGTGGCTACTTGGGTTCGGCTCCAGCCATACCCAGCGGCACTCGAAGCGGTTCGACTCGTTGCGGGTCAGCGTGGCCTGCGCCCCCGCCTCGGGCGGACCCGGCAGCCATCCGCTCTTGACCAGGGCCTGGAACCCGTTGCAGACGCCCAGCACGGGCTTCCCGGACTCGATGAACCGCGCCAGCTCCTCCTGGAACAACCAGCGCAGGTCAGACGACCACAGTCTCCCGGCACCGAGCGAATCGCCGTAGGAGAATCCACCTGGCAGGATGAACATGGCGTATCCTTGCAGCTTGCCCGGCTTCTCTGCCAGCTGGTTGACGTGCAGGATCGAGGGCTCTCCGCCCGCAAGCTCGACGGCGTGCGCGGTCTCGACGTCCCGGTTCGTTCCGGTGGCGTGAAGGATTAGGACGCGCGGTTTACTCATCGGTTCTTCTGCCTTCTCGGGCTCATGGGGAGCTGCACCAGGGCTCGCATGGATTCTCTGGCTGAGTACCGTCGGAGACGTAGTAGCGCTCCGGGCGCTGTTCGTAGTAGGAGAACCAGGCATCGAGCTGGGACTGTACAGCCTGCACCCGCGGGATGGCGTAGGGGTCGAATGCCGGGGAGAAGGGGGAGGGAGCGGCGCTGGCTCGCAGCAGGACAACCGCCTCGTAGTTATAATACAGGCCTGATTCTGAACGGCCCAGCCTGAGAAGAGAGGGGTCTCTGGCGGTCGACCCTTCCGGTGTGGCCAGGGAGCGGACGTGATAGCCTGGGATCAAGGCCTCGATGCGGTACTGAGAGGCTGCCAGTTCGTACCTGACCTGCTCGGGGCTAAGCAGGCCCAGATCGGGGTGGGTGATGGTATGGCTGCCGACCTCCATACCCCAGTCGACCAGAGCGCGGACTTTCTGGGCGGCATATTCAGGCTGTCGGAAGAGCGGCGTGCCAGGCTCATCGGCGTCCCATAGGAGCACGAAGAACGTTGCGCGCAGCGGCCAGTCGTCGCCGTATTTCTCGTGCATTGATAGGAGGACGCCGACCGCGCAGTCGGGGTCGACGCTGCCATCCGCCAGGTAGCGGAACTGGCCGGAGGAGGAATCGTCGAACGTGAGCGCGATGGGGCGGCGGCCCCGGGGCACGTAGCCCAGGGTCCCGGTAGCCACGTCGATTAGATTGACCGGGTAGTAGCCGGCGGCCAGCATGGTCTCCAGGTCGCGCCTGAAGCTGTCGGGAGTGCGTGCCCAGCGGCCCTCAGTCCTGTAGATACCGTGGTAAACCAGCACGAGTATGTCGCCCTGGGTGTTGGGAGTGTAGGTGGGTATGGCGGAGGACGGCGTCGGGCTCGGCGCGACAGCCCACGCGGGCATGGTCGGAATCCCGGTAGCGATTGGCCAGGGGGCGAACGCCGGCTCCGCAGTTGGCAAGGGCGTCAGCGCAGGCGGCCCGGCGGAGGGCGTTACAGTGCTCTCGATCAGTGCGCTCTTCGCCATGGTGTTTGATTCCACGCCTATCAGAATGAGGACGAGGAGCCCGACAACGGTCAGCGATTCACCGTACACTCTCAGCATGTCGCGCGGTGCCTCTCCGCGGGTCGTGTTTCAGTCCGGTGGCTAGTTCTGGCGCAGGGATCGGTCCTCTGCCGCGGTCAAGGTGGTTGCGCAGCGGCAGAGCGATCGGGCGGCTGGCGCCGGTCATACCACGTCCGTCCCCTGCCAGGCCGTGAGAAGCTCGTCCACTCCGGTGTCGATGACCTGGCCCCCTTCCAGCCTGGAAACGCGCAGGCGCGGGTCCTCCGTCACCTGGCCAATACGAGCTGCCGGCCGGCCCGTAAGCGCTTGTTCGAAGGCCCGCGTATCGCCTGGCGCGACCTCCACCAGAAGCCTCCCGCTGCTCTCGGCGAAGAGAGCCACGTCGTCCTTGTCCACCTCCGGAGTGCGAGGCAGCCCGGCCAGATCGACCTGAAGCCCCAGCCTTCCGGCGAAGGCCATCTCCGCCGCCGCTACAGCCAGCCCACCCTCAGAGAGGTCGTGACAGGCCTTCACCAGACCCTGGCGCATGGCCTTGTGGAGTGCCCGCATCGTCTCCACCGCGTCCGGGACGGGAGCCGGCACGCTGCTCCCCAAGACGCCGTGCAGGCGGTGGTAGAGTGATCCGCCGAGCTCGGGCCGGGTCTCGCCCACAATGTAGAGCGCATCCCCTGGCGCTTTCAGGTCCATGGTCACGGCAGCGTCGATGTCGGGCACGATGCCCATCGAGGAGACGAGCAATGTCGGCGGGATGGCCCGCTTCTGCCCCTGCGGATCGACGTACTCGTTGTTCAGGCTGTCCTTGCCGGAGACGAATGGCGTGCCGTAGGCCAGAGCGGCGTCGTGGCAGCCCTGGGAAGCCCGCACCAGCCCGCCGAGGCGGTCCGGGAGGGCTGGGGTGCCCCAGCAGAAGTTGTCGAGCAGGGCGATCCTGTCCGGGTCCGCCCCGACGGCGACGACGTTGCGGACGGCCTCGTCGACGACAGCCCAGGCCATGGCATAGGGGTCCACACGGCCGTAGTGGGGAGAGATGCCGCAGCCCACTGCTAGGCCGCGCGAGCCGCCCGCGGCCAGCGGGCGCAGCACGGCTGCGTCCGACGGACCGTCGTCGAACACCCCCACCAGCGGCTTGACCACCGTGGCAGCCTGAACCTCGTGGTCGTATCTTCTGATCACAGGCTCCTTGCTCGCCACGTCCGGGTGGGCGAGCATCCGAAGCAGGACCGGTGCCAGGTCTGCCGGTGGGGTGATGGTGGGCTCGGCTAGCTCTGGCGCCAGCCACTCTGCCGTCAGGTTCGGCTCCGGCCAGCCGTTGTGCACGAAGTCCATCTCGATATCGGCGCACAGCTTGCCGTCGTACAGCACCCTCAGCCGGCCGTCTCCGGTGTAGCGCCCGATGACGGTGAGTTCCACATCCAGGCACTCGCAGATGTGCTGCAGCCGCTTCAGGTTCTGCGCCGGAACGGCGAGCACCATGCGCTCCTGAGCTTCCGAAAGCCAGATCTCCCACGGGCGAAGGCCGGGGTACTTGAGCGGCACATCGCCGAGCTCTATCTCTACGCCGATCTCCTCCCCAATCTCGCCTGCAGCGGAGGAGAAGCCGCCTGCTCCACAATCGTTGATCGCCGTGTACAGGCCCTCGTCACGGGCGATCATCACCGCCTCCAGCATCGCCTTTTCGGTTATGGGGTCGCCGATCTGGACGACGCTGCCCACTGTCTGCCCCGTCTCGTGGGTGAGCTCGGCGGAAGAGAACGTAGCCCCGTGCAGGCCATCTCGCCCTGTGCGCCCGCCAAGCGAGACACAGAGATCGCCCGGCTGCGGGTCCGCCTTGTGCAGCCCTTTGGGCGCCAGGCCGACGCAGCCACAGTAGACGAGCGGGTTGGCCGCATACCCTGGGTCATAGAGAATGGCGCCGGAGACCGTGGGGATACCCATCTTGTTGCCGTAGTCCTCGATCCCGGCGATGACGCCGCGGGCGATGCGGCGCGGGTGGAGGATGCCTTCCGGCAGTTCCTCAGGCGTGGCATCAAGCCGACCGAAGCAGAGGATGTCCGTATTGGCTATCGGCCGGGCGGAGACGCCGATGACATCGCGAATCACGCCCCCGACGCCCGTGTTCGCCCCACCGAAAGGCTCCAGCGCCGAGGGATGGTTGTGCGTCTCTACCTTGAAGGAGACCTCGAAGTCGTCGTCGAAGTCGATGATCCCGGCGTTGTCGACGAAGACGGAGCGCACCCAGGGGGGGCTCAACCTCTCGGTTGCCTCTCGGATGTACGTTCTCAGAAGGCCTTCGATCTCCTCCTCGTAGGGCGGAGAGGGACCGAAGCCCTCCGGGAGTACCCTCACCGCGCCGCTGCGACAGGAGTAGTCGATCTTGGCCTTGAACGCCTTGTGCTGGCAGTGCTCAGACCACGTCTGGGCGAGGGTCTCCAGCTCCAGGTCGGTAGGGTCGCGCTCCAGCCTGCCGAAGTAGTCGCGAACCGCCTTCATCTCCGCCAGGGAGAGGAAGAGCACACGCTCTACGCTCAGCCGGGCCAACTCGTCGTCACTTAGGCCGCGCAGGGGCACGGTCTCCACCTTGTCCGACGGCTCCGCGCGTGGAACGAACGCCGGGGCCAGCGTGCCCAGGGCGTAGGTCTGGATCACCTCATTGCAGAGCACCTGGCGGGCGATGCGGTCGAGATCTTCACGCGAGAGATCGCCCTGGAACACGTAGCGGGAGCCGGTCGCCGTCGCGTCTACCGAGCCGACGCCAAGCAGTGCGGCACGGAGCAGAAGGTGAGCAGCAGTGGGGTCGGTGACGCCGGGGTGATAGCCAACCTCGACGGCGAGAGAGGACGGGTTGGCAGGCGCCGTCTCTTTGGCCGGCCCGTAGGTACAACCCTCGACTACCGGGTCGACCAGCAGCTCGTTGATGAGCCGTTCCAGGCCTGCCGGGGACAGCTCACCGCGCAGGAAATAGAGATCGCTCACCTGGACTGCTCGAACTCCTTCGAGGCCCAGCTGAGCGACCTGGGTCAGCAGATCAGCCGCCCGTCCGTCTGGCAGATCGGCTCGCCAACAGACTTCGATCCGATACTCCACCTCGCCCCCAACTCGTCCTACAAGAATGCGGCAAATCTACCATAGCCGAGACGATTTGTCAACCAATTCGAGCGAGATTGCCGGCGGGAAGGTAGGCGGCGACGGGCCAACCGCAGAGGACGCAGTATCGGCTTCTATCTGCAGCCTTGTCGTTGCTTCACGGCAGAGCAGATTGCTGGCTGAGAGCGCTCTCGAAGTCGAGAGGCAGTTCGCTGCCTTGATTCCCTGTGTAGTGGTAGTATTCCAGAACGCCGGTTTCCTTGTCGTAGAGGAGTTCTAGTCGATAGCTCTCGTTGCTCGCCACATAGCCCCAGGACATGGCGCTGTTTGTGATCTCAAAGTCAGGGTCTTCGTACATCACGCGGCTATGAAGCTGCTGGTAGACACTCAGATCCTCCCACGACAGCCTTGATTTCTCAGGGTAGACACCCTGCGTCCAGAGTAGGCCATCAGGAGTCGGTACGCCTCGAACGATCCCTTCGTAGTCAAACCAGGCGTAGTCTCCATTGCAGGTCCCCTCAATCCCATCTCCAGAGATCTCGATGCGACTGTAGGTGTCTGGATCCCATTGGACATCGCTTGTCGGCAGTGCTTCGACCGTAACCAAGAGAGCAGTGCCCGCCGAAAGCTCGCCAAACGCCGTGGTCCCATCACTCAGCATCCAAGATCCCGAGGAAGCATAGTCGGCCGAAATGACGTCGTAGGTGACGCCGATGGGAGTATCCACACCGTTGATCACATCTATGGGGAGCTGAGGCCCTGGATTGATCGCCGGATCTGAGAAATCGTGCTGATAGAGCTCGGTATTGCCCTGCAGGCGATGCTGCAGGGCGTAGTAGGCGGGCTTTGGTCTACATTCGTCATCGAGCAGCAGAGGAGCATCTGCTTCTATACCTTGCCAATCGCCTTCCCACCATTCCCCGTAGAAGTCGTTGATGCCCCAGACGTTGAACAGGGTGACATTCCCGTAGTCTAGTGCCAGATCCAGCGTCCTTTGATAGCGCTCGGCCTGCATCTGGAGTGCGGAGCTATCTACTTCACTCCAGATGGGAACCCCGACTTCCGAGATGTGGACCTCCAACCCCAAGTCTAGAAAGGCTTCGACTTCCCGGTGGTACCGGTCAAAATCAGGTTCATCCTGCCAGTCCGCCAGCGGGAAACCAACGTCGGTGTAGTGCATCAATCCAACACCATCCAGAGGAATCCCTCGATCCAGGAGATCGGTCACCAGGCCATAGAACAGAGTGAACCTCTCATCTTCGAGAGACCAGGATCTACCCCAATAGAAACCCTCATTGAGGAGCAGCTTTGCGTTGGGGTCAGCCTCGTGGGCTCGGTTGATCGCCAGAGCGATATAGTCAGGACCGATGGCCTCGTACCACATGGATGGGCGCATTCCTGTCCAGAACCCACCCTGTTCTGTCCAAGTCGTTGTTATGGCTTCGTTCACCACGTAGTAGTCTATCCTACCCTGATACCGTCCAACAACAGCATCGATGTACTCGTACATCACCGCCAGCATCTCCGAGCGGTTCAGAGTCGTGATCTGGTCGATTGATCCGGAAGGGTTCTCTTGCGCAATCCAACTCGGGTATCCCGTAAACCAGAGAAGCGAACCGTGCACCAATGTGATATCATTGTCCTGACACAGCTCAACGAGGGAGTCCATGTAGTCGAAGCTCCATTGATCAGGTTCTGGATGCGTCTCGGCGAATCCGCCGGCCGAGGTCATCATGGTGTTGATCTCCGCCAGGTACGTTGTCAGTACCAGTGGATCCCACAAGTGCCAGTACTCGAGTGCGGATCCAACCATGAGATCGTTTGCCTGAGCCAGATCCTTCAGCCCGGGGTCCCGGTTTCGGGCGTGCAGGCACTGACAGAGAGCACGGCAAGCGCAAGCAAGGCAACTGTGGGCTTCTTCATATCCACTCCCTGCAGGATAGGGTATTCGTCCGGCGAGAGGCTGCCAGACATCACCTGCTGAATGGCCGCGATAGTAGCACAGCTAGCTCGTTTCCACCAACAGCACTGCCCTCCGGCAGATCATGCCTCGCAGCATCTGCGGCCGTTCCGGCCACCAGAGGGGGCCGGCGATTTGGCAGCGGATCGGATCAGGAGTACACTAGCCCGCGTACGAGGTGCGGAATGGCGAACGCCCCAAGTCAGGCCTCGGCGCCGGGCAAGGCGATCCTTCTCGGCGAGCATGCAGTCGTCTATGGGCAGCCTGCCATCGCGGTGCCCGTGAGCCAGGTGCGCGCGACTGCCTCTGTGGAGCCAGCGCCGTCCGGGAGCGGGCTGACCGTCGTCGCCCTGGATACAGGCGAATCGGTGACGCTGTCGGCAGCCCCGGCGGGCAATCCCCTGGCGGCCGCCGCCAGGCTGGTGCTGAACCACGCCGGTGCCTCCCAGCCCGATGCCATCTTGACCATCAGTTCGACGGTGCCCATTGCCGGTGGCCTGGGCAGCGGCGCGGCTGTCTCCACCGCCCTGGTGCGTGCTCTAGCTGGCTTTCTGGGAGTCCCACTTCAGCCGGACCAGGTGAGCGAGCTTGTCTTCGAGGTTGAGAAGCTGCACCACGGGACGCCGAGCGGCATAGACAACACCGTGGTGGCCCACGAGCAGCCGGTCTACTTCGTCTCCGGCCGGCCGCCTGAGCGCCTGGCCGTCGGCGCCCGGCTGAACCTCCTCATCGCGGATACGGGGACCCCCAGCTCTACCAAGCGGGTAGTGGGAGATGTGCGGAAAGCCTGGCAGTCCGGTCCCGCCCGCCACGATGCCCTCTTCGACCAGATCGGCGAGGCCGTCAACTCTGGCCGCCGCGCCCTTGAGGCCGGTGACCTCGCGGAACTTGGCGCTCTGATGGATCTGAACCAGGGCCTTCTGGACACACTGGGTGTGTCGTGTGACGAGTTGGATAGGCTAGTCGAGGCGGCCCGTTTCGCGGATGCTCTGGGGGCCAAGCTCTCCGGCGCCGGACGGGGCGGGAACATGATCGCCCTGGTCGAAGAGGAGCTGGTGGAGCAGGTCGGCCAGGCGCTGAGCGAGGCCGGCGCGACGAAAGTGATCCATACCACGGTTGAGCCCGGCTGCTAGGCGCACAGCGGAGCAGCCACGTCAGCCCTTACACAGATCTTACATCCGCCTGATCCCTTGGAAACGGCCAGCGGCCATACTGAAGTTGCCAATGGGCACCCGCCGCGCCAGGACGGGCGGGCAGGGGATCACACGTAAGGGAGGTCGCAAGATGAACGCAATGCTTGGTCTGCTCGCAGCCGCAACGCTCCTTTCTTCCGGGCTCGGGCCTGGCGAACCGGCCGCGCCGGCTGATCGGCCCGCCGCCGAGGCGGCCGGAAGGAGTGCCAGGATCGGAGGAGTGATCACGAGCATGGCCGACTCCGGCTTCGCACTGGATACGCCTTCGGGTGGAGTGACCGTCGTCACCAGCGAGTCTACCCGCTTCCGGATCCCGGGCGTCGAGGATCCAGCCCTGGGCGACCTGGCGGTCGGTGACCACGTCATTGCTGCCGGGCGGAGAGACGAGGGAGGCCTGTTCCACGCCGCGGTGGTGGCGAAGGTGCGCACGAACCTGGTCGTGCCCGTAAGCGGCCTGATCACGGAGCTGGGTGGTGACAGCCTGACTATCCGGACCGAAAAGGGCTCCGTGGCCGTTTTCGTCGACGGGGGAACCACCTACGTAGTGCGCGGGGTCGAGAACGCCACTTTCGATGATCTGGCTGTGGGTATGAGGGCCCTGGCCAGGGCGGTGCTCCAGGGTGACGGCACGCCGGTGGCGAAGACCGTTGCCGCCGCGCCGGCGCCGCCTCGCCCCGTCCAGCTGCGAGGGCAGGTGACGGCGATCTCCGGCCGCGCATTCACCCTTCGCACAGGCGAGGGCTCCGAGATCGAAGTGCTCACCGACGACGACACTGTCTTCCGCATCCTCGGGGTCGAGAACCCGACCATTGCCGATCTCGAGGTGGGCGATAGGGTCGTAGGCCGAGCCCTGGTCGATTCCGAAGGCGTGATCCGAGCCAGGTACGTCGCCGTAGTGCCGGACCAGCTAGCGCGGGTGCACGGCCGGGTTGTCGGGATCGACGGTAGGACGCTGCTCCTGGACACGGACGATGGCCGAGTCCGGGTGGTGACGGATGGCGATACGAAGTACCGCATCCCCGGCGTCGCCGACCCCTCCTTCGACGATATCGAGATGGGCAACCTTGTGCTGGCCGCCGGCTCCTGGCAGGATGAAGAGACGTTCCTGGCTGCCGGTATCGCCGTCAGGCGCCAGATAGAACCGCCGAACACGATCCGTGGCCGGGCGCTCAACATCGGCGAGGACCACCTGACCATACAGACGGCGCGGGGGGAGGTCCGGGTGCTGGTCAACGACGAGACCGTCTTCCGGATCAGGGGCGTGAGAGACCCGGGTCTGGAAGACATACGTCCGGGAGCGCTGGTCGTAGCCGCGGGGGAATGGACCGCAGATAGTGCCCTGTTGGCAGGGAGCGTGATCGCCGTCACCCCAGGGGTGAGCGATGCGCTTGGAGCGGAAGCTGGTGCAGATGGGCTAAGCGCAGGGAAGGAAGCGGCGGCTCGCTGAGGGCTGGATAAGAAGTGAGCCTGGTATGAAGAGAGGCCGGCTGTCTAGCCGGCCTCTCGCTTTCCTGTTCAACCTGAAGCGTCTAGTCGACGAAGCCGAAGTGGTCCAAGGGCCAGTAAGATAGCCAGGCTCGGCCGACCAGGCAGTCGATGGCCACCGGACCGAAGGAGCGGGAGTCGTTCGACGCTCCCCTGTTATCCCCGAGGACGAATACGTGTGCCGGGGGCACAGTTGCCGGACCGTAGCTGCCGCCGCCCAGGCGAAAGGTCCACTCCTCGACCAGCAGGTCTCCGTTGATATAGACCTCGCCGCCGCGGACCTCGATAGTCTCGCCCTCGAGCCCGATGACGCGCTTGATCAGCAACTCCTCTTCGGCGGGCAGGTCGATCACCACGATGTCGCCGCGGCGCGGCCCGTGCAGCAGGCTGTAGGTGACCTTCTCCACGACGACGCGGTCGGTGTTGTGCAGCGTGGGCTCCATGCTCTGCCCGAGAACCTGCGTGGCCTGGGCCAGGAAGACGTTGATGGCAATGGCGATGATGACGGCCGGGATCAGCGTCTCCGCGATCTCGCGCAGCACACGCAAGGTCCAGACGCCTACCTGCCGCGCTGTGACCCGGGGCTCGGCCTCGTACTCTGCTTCGTACTCAGATTCAGAGGGCAGCTCGGCCATTCTGCTTCAGGAACTGTGGCTAGGAGCGGCGCGGAGGGCGCCGGCCCTTGCTGTTGCTCCGCCGGCCGGTCGGCCGATCGGCGGCCCGGGCTTCGTCCGCGGTCCACCCTTCGAGCACTGCCTGGCGCGACAGGCGAATCTTGCCGTCCGGGCTGACATCGGTGACCATCACCATGATCTCGTCGCCGACCTTGACCACGTCCTCCACCCGCTCCACGCGCTCGCTCGCCAGCTGCGAGATGTGCACCATTCCGTCCACGCCGGGGAGGATCTCTACGAAGCTGCCGAAGTCGGTGTTGCGTACCACCCGCCCGGTATAGATGCGGCCGATCTCCGCCTCTTCGGTCAATTCCTCGATCAGGCGCTGGGCCTTCTCTGCGGCGGGGCCGCTCTTCGAGGCAATGAAGATCGTGCCATCATCCTCGATGTCGATCCGGACCTCGCATTCCTCCTGCAGAGAGCGGACCGTCTTGCCTCCCGGGCCGATAACGGCGCCCAGCTTATCTGGGTCGATGTGCAGGATGGTCATTCGCGGGGCGTGCTCGGAGAGCTCAGCTCGCGGCTCAGGTATGGTCTGTTTGATCGTATCCAGGATCCGCAAGCGGGCCTTCCGGGCCTGCTCGAGCGCTTCGGAGAGGAGCTCGTCGGAGATGCCGGCGATCTTGATGTCCATCTGCAGGGCGGTGATGCCCTCGCTGGTGCCAGCGACCTTGAAGTCCATATCGCCGAAGTGATCCTCCAGGCCCTGGATATCAGTCAGGATGCGGGATCTGC
Source organism: uncultured Anaerolineales bacterium (assembly GCA_964530325.1). Lineage (GTDB taxonomy): Bacteria > Chloroflexota > Anaerolineae > B4-G1 > B4-G1 > CAZHAX01. The sequence continues at coordinate 53,759 of CAZHAX010000006.1, forward strand.
CGTCCTCGGACATCAGACCCATGGCGATCCCGGCTACCGGCGCCTTGATCGGCACACCGGCGTCCATCAGCGCCAGCGTGCTGCCGCAGACGCTGGCCATCGACGTCGAGCCGTTCGAGCTGAGAACCTCGCTGACGACCCGGATGGTGTAGGGGAACTCCTCGACGGGCGGCACGACCGGCAGGAGGGCCCGCTCGGCGAGCGCTCCGTGGCCGATCTCCCGGCGTCGTGGACCTCGTAGGGGACGGGTTTCGCCGGTCGAGTAGGGCGGGAAATTGTAGTGGTGCATGTACCGTTTCGAGTCCTCTGGGAAGATGTCGTCCAGCATCTGCTCTTCGCGGGGAGTTCCCAGAGTGGCGACGCTCAGTACCTGCGTCTCGCCGCGGCTGAAGAGGCCCGAGCCGTGGGTCCGGGGCAGCAGAGCAACCTCGGCCGACAGCGGCCGAATGGCATCCAGGGCGCGATCGTCTGCCCTGACGCCGTCCTGGATGGTGCGCTGGCGCACTGCCGCCTTCAGGAGCTTGTTGAGCGCCTCCACGACCATTCCGCCATCCCATTCGTCCTGGAGGCTCTCTACGAGACTGGCCTGAAGATCGCCAACGCGCTGGTCGCGCTCTGCCTTCGATTCTGCTCCATAAGCCACAGTGGCTGCCTGGTCGCCGGCCTTCTGCCGAACCGCCTCGATCAGTTCCTTGGGCAGTTCGTAGGGCTCGTAGCTGCGCTTCGGCCTGCCGATCGCCTTGCGCATCTCCTCTTGGACGCGGATAAGCTCCTGCATCGCCTCGCGGCCGGTCGTCAGAGCATCGACCATCTTGCTCTCGACAACCTCGTTCGCTCCGGCCTCAACCATGACCAGGGCGTCTGCTGTACCGGCGACCTTCAGATCGAGCACGCCGGCCTCTACCTGAGAGACCGTGGGGTTAGCCACCAGCTCGCCGTCTACCATGCCCACGCGCAGAGCGCCGACCGGCCCGTTGAAGGGGATATCGGAGATGGTGAGAGCGGCCGATGCGCCGACTATGGCCAGCACGTCCGAGAAGTTCTCGTCGTCCTGGGAGAGCGGCGTGATGACTATCTGCACATCGTTGCGCAGATCGTCCGGGAAGAGGGGGCGAAGGGCCCGGTCCGTGAGCCGCATGGTGAGCGTTGCCGACTCGGTGGGACGGCCTTCGCGGCGGAAGAAAGACCCCGGTATGCGGCCAACGGCATAGAGCCGCTCTTCGAAATCTACGGAAAGGGGAAAGAAGGAGATGCCTTCGCGGACGTTCTTCGACATTGTCGCGGTGACAAGTAAGAGTGTGTCACCGCAGCTGACCGTCACGGCACCGTCTGCCTGCTGGGCCAGCTTGCCCGTCTCGATCCTGACTTCCTTGCCACCCAGTGTGGCAGAGAACTGCTGGATATTCACTTGTTCCTCCGTGTCTGGGGCCAGGCGCGGAGTTCAGGAACTGGGAGCTGCCCCCCAAAGCTCAGCGTTTGAACGCTGAGAGACAATCCCCAATGCCTGCACCCACGCCTGGTGCTCCGTGTCGTATCAGTTCTAGAGAGAGGACTGCCGCAAGGGCGGCCTGGCCGCTCGTCCAAACCTGACCACTGGCGCGGACTGATCCGCGCTACCAACTACCTACCTGCGCAGCCCGAGCCGCTGGATGATCGCTCGGTAGCGGTCTGGGTCGCTACGGCTGAGATACACAAGATGACGCCTGCGCTGGCCGACCATTTTGAGCAGTCCCCTTCGGGAGTGCTCGTCGTGCTTGTGTGACTTAAGGTGCTCGGTCAGCTGGTTGATGCGTGTCGTCAACAGCGCAATCTGCACCTCGGGCGAGCCCGTATCGTTTGTCGCCCGCGCGTACTCGTGTATTATCGTCTGCTTGTCGTCCTTCGATAACACCACCGTTCCCTCCTAAGAAACAGACAGGAGGGGGCTCACACACGCCCCTCCTGGCAACCGCCAAAAGGCATTCTACCACGATTCAGCGATCGGCGCAAACCCACGCCGGGAGCACAGCTGGGAGATGGGCCAAGAGACCCTCGGCCGCAGCCTCTCCGGTGCTGGCCCGGTCCGCCGCCAACGGTTGTGGCTTGGCCTGAATCGCGGTAGAATGGTCCGCTCACTCCAGGAGAGGCAACCGCGGAGGATGTCCTTTGGAGCAACCAACCACCAGACCGTCACAGCCCGGAGTCGAGGTGGCTCAGGCTGCCGGCCTGATCGCGCTGGGCAACATCGCCAGCCGGGCCCTCGGCCTGGCGCGCGAGATGGTCAAGTCCGGCCTCTTCGGAGCGGGCGTGAACGTCGACGCTCTCAACGTGGCCTTCCGCCTTCCCAACACCTTCTACGAGCTCCTGGTCGGCGGAATGGTCAGCTCCGCCCTCGTGCCGGTACTGTCCGGCTACACCAGCCGGGAAACCAGAGTGGAGCTGTGGCGGCTGTTGAGTGTGCTGCTCGGCACCGTCTGTGTCATCTCATCGCTGCTCCTGGTGGTCGGCGAATGGCTGGCGCCGGAGTTGATCCAGCTCTCGGCGGGAGGGCTGTCCCTCGAGGACCAGGACTTTGCCGTCGGGCTGCTGCGGCTGATGCTCCCCGGCGTCGTCCTGCTGAGCATTGCCAGTATGCTCACCGGGGCCCTGTTCGCGCTGAAGCGCTTCACGCTGCCCGCCTTCACCGGCGTCGTCTTCAATGCCTCCATCGTCCTGGTGGCCTGGGCCCTGGGCAGGTCGTGGGGGGTGGGCAGCATGGCCGTCGGAATGCTGCTGGGAGCAGCGGCGCAGGTGCTTCTGCAGCTGCCAGCCCTGCGAGACCTGCCGCTCCGCCTGAGCCTTGACCTGCGCCATCCCGCGCTGCGCCGCATCGGCCGGCTCTACCTGCCGATCCTGCTGGGAATCGCCGTCGACAACCTGCTCACCGTTCTGCCGAGCTACAACCTGGCCTCGCACATCAGCCAGTCGTCGATATCGTGGATGGAGTATGCGGCGACGATCGTCCAGGTGCCGCTGGGGCTGGTAGTCACCGCCGTCTCGCTGGCTATCCTACCCACGCTCTCGCGTCAGGCAAGCGTGGAGGAGACCGGTCCCTTTCAGGAGACCCTGGCTCAGGGACTGCGCCTAGTCCTGGCCCTGGTCATCCCGGCGACGGTCGGGCTGTCCGTGTTGGGGGAGCCGATCATCGGTCTCCTCCTGGAGCACGGCGTCTTCACGTCTGCGGACACGGCGGCGGTGGCCGGCGCTCTCCACAGCGCTCTGCTCGGCCTGGTCTTCTATGCTATCGACCAGCCGCTTATCTACGCCTTCTATGCCCGGAAGGACACACTGACGCCGGCTCTCGTGGGGGTGTTCTCCTCCGTCTTCTACGCTCTGACGGCGTTTGTCCTGTACCGGGCGGGCCTGCTCACGCTGCCGCTGCTCGTACTCGTCAACTCGTTCAAGCTGACCTTCCACGCGGTGGCTATGCTCTTGCTCACCAGGCGCAAGCTCGGCGGACTGGGCGATCACGGACTCTGGTCGCTGTCATTGAGGGCCGTACTGGCCTCATTGGTCATGGCCGGGATCTCCTGGGCCGCCTTGGGCGCTGTTGTGCCTGTCGCCCCGGCAGGCCTGGCGGGCGAGCTGATGGTCGTCGGTGTTCCCGGCGCGGCCGGACTAGTTGTGTACTTGCTGCTGGCCTTGGCGCTGAGAGTTGAGGAGATCCGTCTGCTGCGGGACGCGCTGGCGCAGACAGCCAGGCGCTTGACGCACTATATCCGCCAGACTATAATCCGGACGCCGCCGGGGCGGGAGGATAGTGAGGCTCACTTGAGTAGTCAGCGTAGCCGGCCAGTCTGCAGCGAGCGGTACGACGAGGCCTATTTCCTGGGTGCGTGCGAGGGGTATGAGGAGTTCATCGCCAGCGAAGGTGAACAGCTGTCCCGCCGCCTCGTCCAGGCCCTCGAGGCAGCCGACGTTGGGCCCGGGACGGCCGTGCTCGACATCGGTTGTGGCAGGGGCGAGGTACTGCGCCACTGCGCAGGCCTGGGAGCTCGGGCGTACGGCATCGACTATGCACCGGCCGCCCTGCGCATGGCCCTGCCCTCTGCGCCCGCCGGGCAGGAGAGCACGGATCGCTTCGGTCTCTACCAGGCCGAAGCGAAGGTGCTCCCCTTTCCCTCCGAGGCCTTTGATCGCGTACTGATGTTTGATCTGGTCGAACACCTGCACCCTTGGGAGCTGGACCAGGCTCTGGCGGAGGCCCGCCGTGTCCTGCGCCCCGCGGGCCTGCTGGCCATCCACACTGCGCCGAATGTGTGGTACGATCGGTATGCCTACCCGCTGGTCCGCCTGGTGCGGCGGGCAATGGGCCAGGGGATGCGGTACCCCAGGGACCCCCGCGCGATAGTACCGGCGAACCTCGACGTTCACGTCAACGAACAGAGCTCGTGCAGCCTGCGCCGCGTGCTCAGGCGCGCCGGCTTCACTCCACGGGTCTGGCTGGATACGCCGCCGCAGAATCGGCGGGAGGGTGTCCTTCTGGCCGCGTCACGACACGTTCTATTCAACTGGCCGCCGTTTCGCTGGTTCTTCGAGCGGGAGGTGTTCGCCGTGGCCAGGAAGAAGGGCAAGGCCGGCCGGCCGGCCCGCTCCCCGGATGGGCGAGGGCGTTCGGCATGAAGGATCGCCGCACGGTGGATGAGCTGTCCGTCGAGGAGCTGGAGGAGCTCCTACGCGTCCGCAGGCGGGAGGAGCGAGTGGAGCGGCTGCGCCGCCTGGGCAAGGAGGCCGAGGGGGAGGTTCGCGATCCTCTGGCGCCGGAGTCGTCTGCGGCGGACTCCTCCAGCGCCGCCGACCACCGGCGATTCCAGGGCGAAGGCGCCGCAGCTGACTACCGGACACACGAGGTGGATGACGAGGAGACGGGAGGTCCCGGCGCGACAGAAGCGCCCCCAAAGGAGCGGCGTCCCATCCGCTGGGACTGGGTCCGGGATAAAGCCCTGCTCGTCGTGGAGATTGCTCTCGTCGTTGCCCTTGTGCTGGTCGTCGCCAGTTCACTCGCCACACTGCATCTCCTGAACGAGGCTTCGAGCGGCGCTCAACAGGATCAGCTGCCGACCACCACGCCCACGCCGCTCATTCAGGTTGTCATACTACCTGGGGGCCACTCGCCGCCGAACTCGCCTGGCGGAGCCGTGCCGCAGGAGATACCTGAGCATCTACGCGACCTGGTGCGCGAGGTCACGCCGCCGCCCGTGCCGACGCGGGGCCCGGAGCACGCCATTCGCCTACAGATCCCCTCCATCGGCGTTGACGCGCCGGTGGTTGAGGGCGACGACTGGGAAGCCTTGAAACAGGGAGCAGGCCACCACGTCGGCAGTGCCAACCCGGGCACAACAGGGAACTGCATCATCTCGGCCCACAACGACATATTCGGCGAGATCTTCCGGGACCTGCCGGACCTCGATCTGGGTGCCGAGTTGCTGCTCTACACAGCCAGCAATGTCTACCGATACGTGGTTGATCAGACCCGGATCATCGAGCCCACGGATGTCAGCGTGATGTACCCCGCCTCCAGCCCGGTCCTGACGCTCATATCCTGCTATCCCTACGGCATGGACACCCACCGCATCGCGGTCGTGGCCCACCTGCAGCCGTAGGACAGGGGGAGGTCAAGCCAATGGCCAAGAAGCCCAGTCGAACCAGGAAGAAAGCGCGGAAGGTGCGGCTATCGCCCACCCAGATGATGCAGCCGGGCCAGGAGCAGATGCCCGGTGCCGGCCCTGTTGGCGGAGCCCGCGGCATCGAGCACCTGCGGGAGGAGTATAGCTACGTCGCAGGCGATCTGAAGAGGGCCCTCGCGCTGGGCGCGCTGATCCTGACCGTAGCCATCGCCGCCGTACTGGCCCTCTCCTGAAGCACGCCGCCCCGCTGGCTGGGCCGCCTGGAGCGCTGCTGCGAGATGCCCAACTGGGGGAATCAGGCTGCAGCAAGCTCCGGCGCTGGTGCAGGAAGAGGGCGCGCTGATGCCCAGCGCTGCAGCCCCCACCAGACAGCCCAATGGACGGCCACAGCCAGCAGTAGGCTGTTGGTCAGCCCGAAGAGCACGGCGCTGACGATAGCCAAAGAGGCACGCTGCAGTACCACTGGGGCTCGCTCAGGATCGGCCAGCTGCCTCCTCCAGGCCGGGTTCAGCAGGGCCTCAAGAGCGACGATGGCCAGGCCGCACCAGGCTGCCCAGTACCTGTCAGCCGCAAGCCCTCCCAGCCAGCTGAAGGTGTAGGCAGGTGCGTGCCGGTAGAACGCCCAGTGCGCCTCGTGGTAGGCAGCCTCGCGCAGGATCACCCATATGGGCTCGCGCGCCGGCGAAGGGCTTTGGATACGACGGCGGAGGAGAGCCCGGCGGTAGGATGACCAGCCGAGAGCGAGCAGAACCCACGCCCCGAGCGCGAGCGCAGCGGCCAAGCCCATTCTCTGGGCCCAGTCGACCAGCCTCTCGGGCAGTTCCACGCCGACCTCCAGGCCTACAACGATGCCCAGGTTCAGGTCAAGCGCCGGCCCCCGAATGAGTGCCCCCAGCGGTATTGCCAAGTAGTAAAGCAACCGCAGGGCCCGCATCGCCCATGGTGACAGGCGGGACGAGCGGATGCGCCTAACCAGCTTGGTAATCCTCTTGCCTCCGGCGTGGTTCAGAGCCCAGGTGAGTTGAGCCCAAAGGACCGCCACAAGAAAAGAGCCGGCCAGCCACAGCCAGCTCTCCCAGAGTGCATCAGGCCCGGTCTGCACCTATCTATCTCCTTCGCAAGGGCACAGTGATCCTGATCCGTGTTCCTTCGCCCGGGGCCGAGACGATATCGAGCTTGCCTCCGATCAGGTCTGCACGCTCGTACATGTTGAGCATGCCCAGGCTGCCTCGCTCGTCGTAGCGCACCTGCACGCTGTCGACGTCGAATCCAGCCCCATCGTCTTCGATCTCGGCTACGAAATTGCCGCCCTCCACAAACAGGCGGACGTCGATGTTGTCCGCCTGGGCGTGTTTACGCGCGTTGCCGATCGCCTCCTCGACGATGTAGAAAATGACGCCCTGCGTGTCGCGGTCGAGCAACTGATCCACATCGGAGACGGTCTCCAGGCGAATCGGCAGCTCCTCCATCTCGACCATCTTGTCCACGTACTGTTGGAGCGCCGCCGGCAGCCCCTGCGTCTCCAGGATCAGGGGGCGCAGCGTGAACAGCAGATGGCGTATCTCCTTCGTGGTGCGGCGGGCCAGCTCTTCTATCTTCGCCAGCTCCTCGTAGATCTGTTCGGGGCTCTTCTTGAGGACGACCCGGGCGTAGTTGAGGCGCATAGCCATGGCGGCGATCGTCTGCGTCGGCCCGTCGTGCAGGTCACGAGCCAGCTTCTTTCGGGCGTCCTCTTCGACCTGGACTATGCGCTCCTTCTCGTCGATCAGGCTCTGGTAGAGCTGGGCATTCTGCAGGGCGACGATGGCCTGGTTGCAGATGGCTACGAGCAGGTTGTAGTGGTCCTCAGCGTAGGCCGCCGGCAGCGAGCTGCCGAAGACCGCCGCTCCGTAGTTCTCGAATCCGGCGCGAAGTGGAACGACGATCGCCTGCTTGCAGCCGTGCATGGTCACGAGCTGGCCCAGCTCAGGGTCCTCGGCCGGGCTGTCCAGTATGACCGGCTCAGCTGAGGACAGCGCCTCCGCCAAAGCGCCTTCCCTGCCCTGGAAGCGGACCTTCTGGTCGCGGGTGGGGAGGTGGCGCGAGGTCGCAATCGCCAGATCGTGTTCGCCGAAGAGCATCACCAGGCCGACGCGCATCAGCTCCGGCGAGCCCATCTCCATCATGCCGGCGCCGGCGACCTCGAGCATGGCGTCCAGCACCTTCTGGTAGTTCAGCGTGGCGCTCAGCGTGTTCGCCAGCTCGAAGATGATGCGCGAGTGTTCATGCGCCACCTGCGTCCTGCGCCGATCCGCATCTCCCGCCGGTTGCGCCCCCGGGGGGGGCTTCGGCGCCAGGCCACCGAGCAATCCTGCCACCAGCGGCGCCGCCAGAAGCACCAGCGCGCCGGCCAGCAAGGCGGGCAGCTGCGTCCCCGACTCAGGGATTGGTGGGACGAGATAGGTAGCGGCGGCACAAGTCGCCGCGATGAATGCCCCTATCGGCAGCCCCACGTGCCAGGCGAAGCGGAGAGCCCCGGTCAGTACGGGCAGCAGGGCGAAGGGAAGCACAGGGATACCCGGGCCGCCGGAGGCCACCATGAGAGCCACGGCGAGGGCTGTGTCGATAGCCAACGTCCCCAGCGCCATGCCGGGCAGCGATACCTTCGAGAGCAGGATTATGACGACGGCAAGGTTGTAGCCGACGGCGATGGCGAGGACGAGCAGCTGGCGCATTAGGGGCACTGAAGCAAGGATGCTGCCCTCTACGGCGTTGGCGTCCGCGACCATGGCTACGCCAGTCAAGACGATGAGCAGCCAGCGCAGGTTGCAGAGCACCCAGTCGGTGCGAGCCTGATCGTGTTGCTGCTTCGCCTTGACGGGCATGGGGCACTTCCTGGGCAGAAGGAGGCCGCGGACTACGAGTGGATCCACCCTCCTTCCACACAACCGCGGCCTGCAGTACCTGCGCTATGGGCGCGAAGGGACTCGAACCCCTGACCTCTACAATGTGAGTGTAGCGCTCTAACCAGCTGAGCTACGCGCCCCAGGATGGATGGGATTATAGCACCGATCAGAAGCGACGGCAAGCCTTGACACTCGATTACCTTCGTGGTATCATCCCCGCGCAAACTGCCCGGGCAGGCTCTTATCCAGAGAGGCGGAGGGACCGGCCCTGCGATGCCTCGGCAACCGGCCGGACGTTGGATAGCGATTGCGCTTCCGGCATGGTGCCAAATCCGGCAGAAAGCTGTTTCTGGAAGATAGGAGAAGGTGTCTTCGCCTGGCCCCCTCTCTTCCGGGGGCCTTTTTCCATCTGCCGCCAACGGGCGCGGCGAGAAGCGCTGCAGACAGGGAGGCAAGAGTGACCAAGCGCAACGTCGTAGTGACGGAGGCTACCGGCCAGTCGATTGAAGACATACCGGTGGAGATTGTCGAGCGGAAGGGCATAGGGCATCCAGACAGCCTGTGCGATGGCATCGCCGAGCGCATTTCCGTGGAGTACTCCCGGTGGTGCCGGGACAACCTGGGGACGCTGCTGCATCACAACTTCGACAAAGTGCAGCTGGTGGCGGGAGAGGTGGAGCTGGACTATGGCGGGGGGCGAATCGTCAAGCCGATTCGCATCCAGATAGCGGGGCGGGGCACACCTGCCTTCAAAGGGCAGCAGGTGCCGATGGATGAGATCGCCATCGAGGCCGCCCGGAAACACGTGCGGGAGACTATGCGCTACCTCGACCCGGACGCTCATATGGTCTTCGAGAGCTACGCCGGCCGCGGAGCCGAGGAGCTGCAATACGTGGTGGAGAACATCACGGCCAACGACACCAGCTTCGGCGTCAGCCACTGGCCCCGCTCCGGCCTGGAACACGCGGTCTATGAGACCGCCCAGTATATCAACTACAAGCTAATCGATAGCTTCCCGGTCGGTGAAGATGTCAAAGTGATGGGTCTCCGCAGCGGGGACGAGATGACGCTGACCGTAGCCATGCCCCTGATTGCCACGCGCATCGGCGATGCTGCCGAGTACGCGGAGGTGAAACAGGCGGCGCAGGTGGACATCCAGGAGTTCGCTTCCAAGCTCAGCGATCGCAAGATCACTGTGGTCGTGAACACGGCGGACGACGTGGAGAACGGAGTGGTCTATCTCACCCTCACCGGCACGTCCGCTGAGATGGGTGATGACGGCGCAGTGGGCCGGGGCAACCGCGTCAACGGGGTCATCGCCCCATTCCGCTCGGCGAGCCTGGAGGCCCCCTGCGGCAAGAACCCGGTGTCCCACGTGGGCAAGGTCTACAACGTGCTGGCGCTGGTATCGGCACAGGAGATCGTCGAGAGGATACCTGCGGTTCGCGATGTCACCGTCTACATGCTTTCCCAGATCGGTGCGCCGCTGGACCAGCCCCTCATTGCCGCCGCCACCGTCCGCACCAACGACGGGAAGCTGACGCCCAGCGTCCGGGCGGACGTGGAAAGCCTGCTCAACGAGAACCTGGCAGGCGTCGATGCAATCCGCGAGCGGATTCTGAAGAGGGAACTATCTCTCTACTAGGCTCCCACTGCGCCGCGCCCGTGGTGGGCGGCGTTCAGTGCTGACGTCGCGGTCGGGCGCCGGAGAGATGCCGGCCGGTTGTTGAGGACAATGGGCCGCTCCAATAGCGAGTACAAAGCTGTGGCTCCCGAGCTGGACCGGGGGCCACGGTCGCATTCGATGTCCGGCATGTGCGCCGAGCATCGGCGCGGCCTGCTGATCAGGAGACTATAGCGGTGGACAACAGGGGAGTCCGCGGCCGCTCGTCCTGCTCCCAGGAGCGAGCACACCTTAAGATCCTCGGCGTCAGCGACGAGGTCGCGCCAAGCGTATACAGCCGGGCCATTCGGGACCGCTTCGGAGACGTAGACCTGGTCATCTCCTGTGGGGACCTTCCCTATTCATACCTTGAGTATATCCACACAATGCTCAACGTGCCTTCCCTGTATGTGCACGGCAACCACGACCAGCCTGAGTACATGGCGGGCGGGCGCAGGATCACCAAGCCCGGTGGGTGGATCAACCTCCACGGCAGGACGGTGTGCGCGAAAGGGCTCCTCGTGGCCGGGCTGCAGGGATCCATCCGCTACAAGCCGGGATGCCCATATCAATACTCGGAGGCGCAGATGCGGCTCCAGGTGCTCGCCCTCGTCCCTCGGCTGCTGGCAAACCGGGCCCGCTACGGGCGCTACCTGGATGTGCTGGTAACTCACTCGCCGCCGCTCGGCGTACACGATGGGCAGGACTTCGCCCACAGAGGGTTCCGAGCGCTTCTCTACTTCATTGAGAGGTTCCGGCCGCGGTATCTCCTCCACGGCCACAGGCACATTCACCGCACGACCCGCCACCGCACGCGGCACATGCATACAGAAGTGATCAACGCGTATCCCTACTGCGTAATCGAGGTGTAGGAGCAGGCGCAGCCGGAGGGAGCGACCATGGAGAGCCGGGCGGCCAGGGCAGCAGAGCAGTTCGAGGCAGCGAGACGTAGGGCTTTCGTGAGCGAAATCGTGGCCTTTCTGAGCGGCCAGACTAATGAGCTCCTCTCTTGGGAGGAGGTCAGGGACAAGCTGCACGTGCGCGGGCAGCAATACAGGGGTATCCAGAGCGTGCCGGTGGAAAAGATCGTCGGCAGCGTGGGCCGCTATCAGGACTTCGATCGCGCCTTCCTACCCCGGCAGGATGCCATAGCCGGCCGCTGGATGGCGATCGCCAGTGCCCGGTCCGGCGCCGTCGGACTGCCTCCCGTCAAGCTCTATCAGGTCGGCGATGCCTACTTCGTCCTTGACGGCCACCACCGGGTGTCGGTGGCGAGGGAACAGGGGGGCCAGTTCATCGACGCCGAGGTGATTGAAGCGGAGGCGCGCGTGCCGGTCACCTCTGATCTGCGAGCGCGGGACCTCGGCCTGAAGGCCGAATACACCAGATTCCTCGAGCTCACCCGCCTGGACAAGCTGCGCCCCGAGCAGCAGATCGAGTTCACTATTCCCGGTGGGTACGACCGCCTGCTCGAACATGTCGCAGTACATCGCTACTTCATGGGATTAGAGCGGGAGAGGTTTGTCCCAGAGGACGAGGCTGTCTGCGACTGGTATGACAACCTCTACCTGCCGCTCGTGCAGCTGGTGCGCGAGAAGAACATCCTGGACGACTTTCCCGGCCGCACCGAGGCGGACCTCTATGTCTGGATCATGGATCACCAGCATTTCCTACGCGAGGACTACGGGCCTCAGGTTCGGGCAGAGACCGCCGCTGAGCACTTCGCGGAGCACTACACAACTCGACCGCTGAAGCGACTCTGGAACTGGATTGCAGATCTCTTCTCTCGGTCCGAGCCCGCTCCGCCCGAGCGGCCAAGCGGCGACTCCGCTGGGGAAGCTCCTCCCGAGGACCTGGATCGTTAGCGGTTCAGCAGGGCCACCTCGCCGTGAGCAGCGCCAAGGTATCCCCATCAGGAAGGCCCGAGCCGGGTCAGACGGGCAGGCGTCCTGCCTGGCTGCGACCCGCCGCGCGCAGTGGGGCTGGCTTGCGCAGGCTCAAGCAACTAATGCGCTCCCACTGCCTGCATACGGTGTGCGAGGAGGCCAACTGCCCCAACATGGGTGAGTGCTGGGGGCAGGGCACGGCGACGTTTCTGATTCTGGGCGACATCTGTACTCGAAACTGCCGCTTCTGCAACGTACGTACGGGCCATCCGCGGCCGCTTGACCCAGAGGAGCCCAGGCGCGTCGCGGAGGCTGCTCGCGTCCTGGGGCTTAAGCATGTGGTCGTCACGTCGGTGGACCGCGACGACCTTGCCGACGGCGGAGCGGGCGCCTTCGTGGCAGCCATCCGCCAGATCCGCTCGCTGCAGCCGCGCTGCACTGTCGAGGTCCTAATCCCCGATTTCCGCGGTCAGCTCGAACCTCTCCGCAGTGTGGTCGAAGCCAGGCCTGATATCCTTGGGCACAACGTGGACACGCCGCCAGCCCTTTTTCCCACCATCCAGCCCCAGTGCCGCTATGCCTGGTCGCTGGCCCTACTGCGAAGCGCGAAGGCCCTGCGGCCGGAGGGTATCACGAAGAGCGGGCTAATGGTAGGCCTCGGCGAAAGCATCGAGGATACCGTAGCCGCCATGGGCGACCTGGCTGAAGCGAGGGTGGATTGCCTTACGCTCGGCCAGTATCTGCGGCCCAGCAAGGAGCACGCTCCCATAGCCAGGTACTACACGCCGGAGGATTTCGAGATGCTGCGCAGGCGAGGGTACGAGATGGGATTCCGGTGGGTTGAGAGCGGCCCCCTGGTGCGCAGCTCGTATCACGCTCGAGAGCAGGCCGAGGCTCTGTTCGGCGAGCGCCCGCCGACAGCCAGCCCTTCCCCATAGGTCGGGCCGCCTGTCCTCGCCCGACCTTCTTCGTTTGTGCCCGCGCTTCAGGCGTGCTAGAATGCTTCCCGCCATGGCACGACTTGTCTTCATGGGATCGCCCCGGTTTGCGCTGCCCACTCTGCGGAGCCTCTCCCGTGACCACGAAGTAGTCGGCGTCGTAACGCAGCCCGATCGGCCGGCCGGGCGAGGCAGGGAGCTCAAGCCCTCTGCCGTAAAGGTTGCGGCTTCCGAGATAGGAATACCGGTAATCACTCCGGAGACGCTGCACGACGCGGAGGCTCTGGGCAGTCTGGCTGCCTGGCAGCCCGACGTGATTATCGTGGCGGCATTCGGCCAGATCCTGCGGCAGAACGTCCTAGACCTTCCTCCCCACGGTTGCCTGAACGTTCACGCTTCGCTGCTGCCTCGCTGGCGTGGAGCCTCGCCTATTGCCGCCGCGATACTCGCAGGCGATGCAAAGACCGGGGTCACTATCATGCGCATGGACGCCGGCCTGGATACGGGGCCTATCCTGGCGCAGCGAGAGGAGCCGATCAGGCCCGACGACACTCGAGCCGGCCTTGGGGAACGGCTGGCAGTCCTCGGGGCCGCGCTCATGGCTGAGACGCTTGACCCCTACCTCGGCGGCGGAATCCGTGAACAGCCGCAGCCGGCGGAAGGGGTGACCCTCGCCCCCCAACTGAGCAAGGAGGACGGGCGTCTCGATTGGTCGGCCGGCGCGGCCCAGCTCGACCGGCGCGTGCGGGCGGTCACCCCTTGGCCGGCGGCATTCACCTTCTGGCGTACCAAGCGGCTCAGGGTTCTGAAGGCCAGGCCCTTGACTCGATGGAAGGGCGATGCGGCGCCCGGCAGAGTCGTCGAGACGGAGGATGGGCCGGCGGTCGCCACCGGTGCTGGCGCTCTTCTTCTGGAAGAGATCCAGCTGGCCGGCAAGCGTGCTCTGCCTGCATCCGCATTCGTGCAGGGCCAGCGCGATTTCCTGGGCAGCCAGCTCGGTGTCTAGGACGCCGGGCCGCCCTGGCCCGGCATGCTGATCCTGCGGGGGCTTGCGTCCCGTGCCCGCGCGATGGTATAATCGCACTGCGCCCGATTACGGAAAACACAGGGGTGCGTCGATCGCCGTCGTAGGGCGGCGGCAAGCGGAGGCACTAGCATGTCTGGTCACAGCAAATGGTCAACCATCAAACACAAGAAGGCCGCCACGGACGCGAAGCGGGGCAAGATCTTCACCCGCCTGACGCGGGAGATCGCTATCGCTGCGCGAGCGGGAGGCGGCGATCCGGAAACCAACTTCGCCCTGCGCCTGGCCGTCGACAAGGCCAAGGCGGCCAACATGCCCAAGGACAACATCGAGCGGGCGATCAAGCGTGGCACCGGCGAGCTGAAGGGAGACGAGCTGGCCGAGGTGACTTACGAGGCCTACGCTCCCAACGGCGTCGCTCTTCTGGTGCAGACGGTTACCGACAACAGGAACCGAACCGTGGCCGATCTCAGGCGCACGTTCACCCGCCAGGGTGGATCGATGGCCGAGGCCGGATCGGTCGCCTGGCAGTTCGAGAGAATGGGGTACATCGCCTTAGAGGCTGATGGCGGCGACGCGGAGACCGTGTTCGAGGTGGCCGTTGAGGCGGGAGCGGAAGACGTCGTCCTCAGCGAGGGGCTGATAGAGGTCTATGCCCAGCTGGGCAGCTTCGAGGCTGTGCGCCAGGCCCTCCGGGAACGGGACATCGAGCTTGACACCGCGGAGCTAGCCATGATCCCCAAGTCCACGATCCAGCTCAGCGCGAAGGAGACGATCCAGGTAATGGGCGTCATCGAGGCCCTGGAGGAGCTGGACGACGTGCAGCAGGTCTACTCGAATCTCGATATCAGTGACGAGGTGATGGCCCAGTACGAGGCCCTGGCGTGACCTGCCCGGCCGAGCCTGCCACCAGGGTGCTGGGGATCGATCCGGGCACAGCCAGCACTGGCTACGGCGTGGTAGAAGACGTTGCCGGACAGCCGAGGGCGCTCGCGTTCGGCGTGATCAGGACGCGGGCCAACCTCCCGCCAGGCGACCGGCTGCAGCGGATCTACAGGGGTCTTGCCGAGCTCGCTGGCGAGTGGCGACCGTCGGTCGCCGCAGTCGAGGAGCTCTTCTTCAGCAGCAACGTGCGCACTGCGATGGCGGTCGGCCAGGCCCGCGGCGTTGCGCTGCTGGCCGTGGCGGACGCGGGATTGAAGGCCTGGGAGTACACCCCGCTGACGATCAAGCAGGCAGTGACCGGGTACGGCAAAGCAGACAAGACTCAGATGCAGGAGATGGTCCGGCTTCTCCTCGGTCTCGACGAGGCGCCGCGGCCGGACGACGCAGCAGACGCCCTGGCCGTGGCTATATGCCACCTGCACCAGGCCCGCTTGGCCACGCTGTGCCAGGATGCGGAGTAGCGCCGTATGATCGCCCGCCTCAGCGGTACCATCTGGGCCATCGGCCACGATCACGTGGTCGTCCGCGTTGGAGGAATCGGATACCTGGTGCGCACGCCGACCAGCCTTCTGGAGCAGCTGGACGGGCCGGGCAAGCCAGTCGAGCTCTTTACACACCTACACGTTCGTGAGAACGCCCTGACCCTATTCGGCTTCCTCACCGCAGAGGAACTGGCCATCTTCCAGCTGCTGCTTGGTGTATCCGGCGTCGGCCCGAAGGTGGGGCTGGCCGTCCTCAGCACGATCTCCCCCCAGGACCTTCGTCAATCTGTGGCCCGGCAAGACGAGGCGATTCTGGCGCGCGTGCCGGGCATCGGGAAGAAGACCGCCCAGGCTATCATATTCCAGCTGCGGGAGAAGATCAGCCTGCCGGCGGAGATGAGGGTGCCGCTGCTCAGCGACGCGGATGCCGAGGTCATCGGGGCCCTGTGCGGCCTGGGTTTCAGCTTGGTCGAGGCGCAGGCCGCCCTGCAGAGCCTGCCGCGTGGAGAGGATATGCCGGTCGAGGAGAGGGTGCGCCAAGCGCTGGCCTACTTCGCCTCTGCCCGGTAGTCTCTGCCCCGCCTGGCGTGCCCGCCCGCGACCGTTGTTCGGGCGGTCTGGACGCGCCCCAATCAGGGCCAGGCGATGACCTGAGGCAGCGGCGTGGGAGTCGGCATGTCCTCGGGCCACCAGCCAGCCTGGGTTGCCACACAGGGGTCGTAGTCTGCCGCCAGAACGAGCCCATAGTCGGTCTCCCTGTCGGCCGTAGGCTGATATATCACTCTGCTGGCCGGAAGGCCGTACATCCTGAGCAGCAGGGGAAGAGCCGAACCCTTGGGGCTGGTGGTGAAATCGAAGAGCAGCGTCTGCGGGTACTGCCCCTCGATCTGATCTGGCCCGGTGACCTCGAAGCCCTGCAGGCGAAGCCGCTCCGCGGCCACGTAGCCCAGCCCGTTCTCGCCGGTGGCGTTCCAGACCTGGATACGAGTGGGGACCTGGTCTGCCCTTTCTTCGGATGGCGGCGTCATCGCCATCTCGACGAGGATCCTGAGCGCGTCGTCGTAAGCCACCAGCACCTGTGCTCCGCTCGGCGCTACCCATCCCTGGACCACACCCTTGGCTATCAGGCTGCTCCGGACGCTGTCCGTATCTAGCTGCGCGCCAATCGTGCCCAGATAGACGAGCTCTTCAAGCCTCAAATCAGTCGTCACGTACTCGTTCAGGAGGTCCCACACCTCGGGGATCCGTGGTATGATGCCCAGCGACATCACCTGGCCATATAGACCCCGCAACACCTGCTGTTGACGCCGGTTCCGATCCAGATCGTTCGTGCTCCAGCGAGACCGGACGTACCAGAGGGTGTACTTCCCGTCCAGATGGTAGACGCCAGGGAGCCAGTCGACATCAGTGTGGCCGCTCTCCGCTTCCGGGTCGGGGAAGGTGTCGCTCAACGGGCACTCGACGGCGATGTCGACGCCCCCCAGCGCATCTACCAACGCTCTGAATCCCTCGAAGCCGACGTGCACATAGCGATGGATCTGGATACCGAGGTTGTACTCGATAGTGTCCGCAAGTAGGCCAGGGCCGCCCTCGGGGTGGTTGTTCTGAGCCCCGCGCCGATAAGCCAGGTTGATCCGGTCGAACCCCACCTCCGGAATCCAGACGTACAGATCGCGAGGGACGGAAAGGAGCGAGGCGGAAGGCGGATCGGTGAACACGGTGGCCACTACTATGACGTCAGTCCGCCCCGGATCGCCATCTGAGCTCTTGTCCGAACCTATCAGCAGCAGGTTGATCGTGCCTTCGGGCTGCTCGACTAGCGGAGCAGGCGACGGAATGGGCAGAGGACTGGTGACTGTGCCTGTTGCGGTTGCCACAGGCGACCCGGTCGCCCCAAGAGTAGGGGTTTCTGCGGCCGGCGTTGGCGTAGCCGTCGGCGTCGTTGTAGGGCTATTGGTAGGCGTAGAGGTGGGACTGGCGCAGGGGATCGGCGAAGGAGTAGGCGAAGGAACAGCACTGTCATCAGGCGCAGGCGGAGGCGTGGCGGTTTCTGTAGGCGCCTGGGAGGCCTGCAGGTCGGAGGCCAGGAACGAATGTCCGACCACGGTCACCAGGGCCAGGACGACGGTCACCGCGAGGCCTTCCGTCAGATAGGTTAGCGGGCGCTCTGCTTGCGTGACCAACCCCTCCTCTAGCCTCGATGCTCGGGAGCCATTATACCATACAAGCGTGGCGTAAGAAGGGAGGCGCCGGCTCATCGCCGGGCTCTCGGAGGCGCAATTACGCCAGGGCTGGGACGAGGTGGGAGGCGCCCCGGGGGCGCGCGGCGCTTTCCTGGTTGCTTGACGAGCCCCCCCTGCGATGCTAGAATTGCCCCCGTCTCAGCGGCCGGTGGCATACGTCCAATGATCACCAAGAGGCAACTCGGTTTCTTGCTGGCGGCAATCGCCTTGCTCTTCGTGGTGGGCATCGTGGCTGTCGACATGCTGGGCGCCGGGAAGTGGGGCGGCTTCGGGCCCCTCCAGCGAATCGGCATCGCCATCGGCGCAGCCGGCGTTGTGGTGGGAGCCATCCTCATTCGGATCGGCGACCGGCCGGCCTAGCCAGGCCGCGGGCGACTGGATTCTATGACCTGGCAGCGACTTCTCCAGGCGCTGGGAAAGACGCTGGCCGCGCTCACCATCGCGGCCTTCGTGGGCTACCTGGTGGTCTATGTCGTCTACGCGGTCGCCCTGTTCCGCTGGCCGTTCGACTACGACCAGGGGGAGGGGTTCGAGCTGTACGATGCGATCCTGTTCAGTCATGGCGAATGGCCGTACCGGGACAACTCGACGTATCCCTTCTACGCCTCCAATTACCCTCCCCTCTTCCATCTGCTAATAGTACCGCTGCTTCCTTTGTTCGGGCCGCGGTTGATAGCCGGGCGACTGGTCTCTTTCCTGGCTACGCTGGTCACTGCGGGGACGATAGGTCTGGTCGTACGTCGCCGGGTGGGCGGATGGTTCATGCCCATCGTCTCTGGCCTGGCCTTCCTGGCTTCGAACTACGTCTACCAGATCGGGCCGCTGTGCCGGCTGCACATGACGATGGTGATGTTCGAGGCCCTGGCGATCGCCTTCATAGCCGAATTCGACCACCCGCAGCACGGCAAACGCAATCTGGCGCTTGGCATCTTCTTCCTCCTCTGCGCCGGGTACACGAAGCAGCTGGCCGTGTTCACGGTGGGAGCGGCTCTCTCCTTCGTCTTCCTGCGTGACGTGAAGAAGGCGATCCTATCCGCCATCGTCCTTGCCCTCGTGGCCGGGGCGGTGTTCGTTGTGTTCAATGCAGCGACGGATGGTCAGTGGTGGGTCAATATCATAGACGCGAACGTCAACGAGTTTGACTATCGCCAGACGTTGGCCATCTTCGGCCAATGGTTCCGCCTGCACGCCGTCCTCGTCTTGCTGGCAATCGCCTACCTGGGCTACGAGCTCTTCTGGGGCCGCCTGTCTGCCTACTCGCTCTGGTTCGCCTTCTCGCTGGGCACGGGAGCGTTGAGCGGGAAGTGGGGGGCCGGGTTCGGCTACTTCACGACGGCGGTCGCTGCCGCCTGCCTCGCCTCAGGCCTGGCCCTGGGCTCGTTGAAGCTTGTACTGGAGAAACGCCAGGCCGGCGAGCGCGCGCCGAGGCCCGTCGCGGGCGACGGCGCGGGCGGTCAGTTCAGGAGGGGCGCGGCTTGGCTGCTGGCCGCGCTGTCTGCGACGCTGCCTGTCCTCATCCCGGCGCTCTATCTGGCCCAGGCGCCGCGTATGCTGCACCTGCCAACTTCCGGGCCGGTCTTCGGGCCGGTGGCGCGCGGTCTAGGGGTAAGCGATAGCCACGTTCAGGGAGCCTGCGCTACGTTCGACTACCACGACTCGATGGGCTACACGCAACTGGGACACTTGCTGACGGCTGAGGACTATGCCGCGGGAGAGAGGATACTGGAATACGTGCGCACGGCAGACGGGCCGGCCTTCAGCGAGGAGGCGGCCTTCTCGCTGCTGGCCGGCCAGCCGGTGGTGACGAATCCCACCCAACTGCTGAACCTGTACAAGAACGGGCAGCTGGATACGACTGAGATGGTCGAGCGCATCTACGACCAGGAGTTCGGAGTGGCAGTGTTCCGGGCCCAGTTCTACCCGCCGCCCGTGCTGGAGGCCGTTGGCCAGAACTACCGGGTGGTCGAACACGTGTGCATGAACGGCTTCTACTACATCCTGATGCAGCCGCTCAGGAATCTGGAGGCCACGCCCTCGGAGTGAGTCGAGGGGCGGCAGCCGGGTTGTCCGGCCCTGCCTCAGCCGCCCACCTCGCCTATCAGCGACCAAGGGCCTGCCCAGTTCACCTTCACCTCAGCCAGCAGCCCCTGGCAGTCCGCCTGATCCTCGAAAAAGACGAGCTTGTCGCTACGCGTTCGTCCGAACCAGCGGCCTTTCTTCTTGCCTTCGACCAGCACCTCGACCGTCTCTCCCACCAGCCGGGCGTTCATCTGGCCCACGATGCGCTCCTGCTGCTCGTCAAGCGCCTTGCGCCTGCGCTCCTTCTCGCCGGCAGGAACGTCGTCGGCGAGGCGCCGGGCGGCCAGGGTCTGCGGCCGCGGTGAGTAGCGGGCGATGTGCACCTTGTCCAAACTGAGTTCCTCGAGCAGACCGTACGTCCGCTGGAACTGGGCCTCCGTCTCGCCTGGGAAGCCGACGATCACGTCCGTGGCTATCGACGCCCCGGGCACGCGCTGCCGTATCCTGGCAACTAGACTGCGATAGTCGTCACTGCTGTAGCCTCGCTTCATCCTCTTCAGGACCTCGTCGTCGCCCGCCTGCACCGGCACCTCGAAATGCTCCGCTACCTTGGGGAGGTCGGCCACGGCGGCGAGGAGCTCGTCCGTGACCCAGCCAGGATGGCTGGTCAGGAAGCGGATCCGCTTCAGGCGGTCGATCTCATGCAGCTGCAGTAGAAGCGACTCGAGACGCTCCCCGTCCGGGAGATCGAGGCCGTACCGGTCGACGATCTGGCCGAGCAGCGTGATCTCCTTAACTCCCTGTGCCGCGAGAGCGCGCGCCTCGTCCAGCACCTCGGCGAAGGGGCGGCTGCGTTCCCGACCCCTGCGGTGAGGGATGACGCAGTAGGCACAGCCCTGCGAGCAGCCCAGGATGATCGGTAGGTAGGCGGAGACCAGGTGGCGCTGATCCTCCACCGGCAGAAGCAGCTCGCCGTCCTGCAGGCCGAACCGCTCCCGGCGCCGGGTGAACTGCAGGCCCTTCGCTTGGTCGGCCAGGCCCCGCTGAGCGAGGTAGTCGATCAGCGGGCCCGGCTCGGACGGGGCAAGGAAGAGGTTGACCCAGGGGAAGCGCCCGTGCAGAGGGTGTGAATCGCGCACGCCGACCAGGCAGCCCATCACCGCGATGACCACGTCCGGTCGCCGCTCTTTGAGAGGGCGGAGGCTGGAGAGTCTACCTGTGCACTTATCTTCGGCGGACTGGCGCACTACGCAGGTATTGAGGACAATCACGTCCGCCTCCTCCGGGCCGGCGGCGGGAACGGCGCCCAGTGCCTCCAGCGCGGACGAAAGGCGGCGCGAGTCTGCCACGTTCATCTGGCAGCCGATCGTCCAGACGTAGTAGTTCACGGCAGCATTCTAACCCCTCCCCGAGGGGCGTCAAGGTAGGCGGGCGGGCGGTGCCAGCGGAGCGGAGAGCACCTCGTCGACTCCCGGCAGCGGCGTAGCGAGGAGCTGCCTTGCGCGGGAGGAATCGAGGGTGGTGTCCAGTGGGCGAACCAGGCCGCTCTCGCCGCCCAAAGCGGCGATGACAGGTGACGGATTGAGGCCGTGGAAGCGGAGCAGGCGGAGGCCGTAATCGTAGCGGGATATGCACTGTGAGCCGGCCACGTGGAGCAGGCCCGCGTAGTGGCCTGCCGCGAGCTCGAGCAGGCCGCGGGCCAGGCTCTCCACCCAGATCGGCGAGCGCAGCTCGTCTGTGAACAGATGGACCGGCTCGCCGGAGGCCAGACGCTCCGTGAGCCAGCGTGTGTGCCGGTCAAGCTTCGGGCGCCAGCTGTAGATCAGCGAGGTGCGGACGACTGCCGCGTCGCCACTGGCGGCCAGCACCTCCTTCTCGGCCAGGGCCTTGCTCCTTCCGTACTCGGTGACCGGCGCCGGCGGATCGTCCTCTATGTAATTGCCCTTCCGGCCATCGAACACCAGGTCGGTGGAGACGTGCACCAGACGGGCCCCACGCGAGGCGGCTGCGCGGGCGACCTGCCTGGTCCCGGCGACATTGACCCGTTCAAGCTCCTCTCGTGGGCCCGCGGCGATAGCGGCGGTGTGGATCACCGCGTCTGGCTCAGCTTCGGCCAGCAGCTTGGCCACCTGCGACGCCTGGCGCAGGTCGAGCCGCCGCCAGGTGACTGCCGGCTCGCCTGGATCGCCGTCTAGGTAGGTGGCGGTGACGTCCCAGCTGGCCCGGGCCAGGCTGGCCACGCAGCTTCCGAGCGTGCCGCTCCCGCCGGTCACCAGGAGCCGGGGCCGCCCGGTCTTTGCTGCCACGCTGCTGTTCTTCACGCTGGCGCCAGTATACCACATGCGAAGGCGCTGATATAGCCCTGGGAAGGACCATGTCTCGCCGTGGATTTAGCAGACGGGGATTGACTTTATTATTCAGGTGGTGTATAATGCCTGTGTGTGGAGCGGACCGATCGCTGGGGCTGGAGAGGAGACGGTCCGGCAAGGGAGGGGCCGTGCGCGAGCAATTGGTCTACCTGGATAACGCAGCGGCCACGCGGCTGGACGAGCGCGTGCTGGAAGCTATGCGTACCTACCTCTTCGAGACCTACTCCGTGGCCACCTCCCAGTTCGGCTATTCGCTGGGCATACAGGCCCGGGACGCCTTGGAGGACGCCCGGGCGGTCGTCGCCGGCCGTCTCGGCGCCAGCTCGGATGAATTGGTCTTCACCTCCGGCTCGACCGAATCGAGCAACACGGCACTCAAGGGCGTGGCGGCGGCGCTGGGCGATAAGAAGGGCCGGCATATCGTCACCACTGCGATCGAGGACTTCCCCGTTCTGCAAAGCGCCAGAGCGCTAGAGAGGGACGGCTTCCGTGTAGATCGGGTCGGAGTGGACGGGACCGGCCGGATCGACCTCGATGAGCTCAGGCAGGCGATCACGCCGGAGACGATACTCGTCTCGGTGCAGGCGGCCAACCAGGAGATCGGCACGCTGCAGGACCTGCAGGCCATCGCCCAGGTTACCCGCGAGAAGGATGCTCTTCTGCACAGCGATGCGACGCACAGCTTCCCCCGGGTGCCCATGGACGTGAACGAGTTGGGGGTCGATCTGGTGTCGCTGACGGCCGGCCTGATCCACGGGCCCAAAGGGGTTGGCGCTCTGTACGTGCGCAAAGACACGCCGATCCGAAAGTGGATGGATGGCGGGTTCCAGGAGTTCGACCTGCGCGCCGGCGCCGAGAACATCCCCGGCGCCGTCGGCTTCGCCAAGGCGGTGGAGCTGGTGACGGAGGAGGAGACCGCCCGGCTGAGCAGAATGCGCGATCGGCTTATTGGGCGTTTGCTGCAGATCCCGGACACCAGATTGAACGGCCATCCCGTGCACCGGCTGCCCCACAATGCGAACATATCCTTTCGCTTCGTGGAGGGTGAGTCTCTGCTGCTGCACCTCGATCTGCGCGGCTTCGCTGTCAGCACCGGCTCGGCCTGCTTCAGCCGCTCCCTGGAGGCGAGCCACGTCATCCTGGGCATTGGCGGCAATCACGAGCAGGCCCACGGCTCGGTGCGATTCACCTTCGGCCGCTTCAACCAGGAGGGCGATGCAGACAAGGTCGCAGATGTGGTGGGAGACATCGTCGCTGAACTGCGGCGGATAAGTCCCCTTGGCAAGGAAGGATAGCTGAAAGGAGAGCAAGCGTGAAGACGAAGGCAGTGGCTGTCGCAGTGGTAGTCGCTTTGGCCAGCCTGGGCTGCAGCCTGATCGAGCCGGAGGAGACGCCCACCGCAGTAGTTGCTCCAACATTCACGCCTGCAGCCGGCGATGGAGCCGGTCTGGCGAACGTGGAGAGCATCGAGATCCTGATCCTGGAATCCTTCCCGGTACAGATCCGGGTGGTGGCAAGAGGCAATCATCCGGACGGCTGCACTTCGATCGTCGATACGGACGTGACCCAGGAGGGGAATACGTTCCTGGTGGCGATCACCACCTTCAGGCCGCCGGACCAGGTTTGCACGCAGGCTCTGGTCCCCTTTGAGGAGACGATCGCTCTCGACGTGCTCGGCCTGCCGGCCGGCGCTTACACTGTGGACGTCAACGGCGTCACCGGTACCTTCGAGCTCACCCAGGACAATGTGCTGCCCCCGCAGGAGGGCTCCATCGGTGGCGTCGTGTGGCACGACGAGTGTGCCACGCCCTGGGGAGACCCTCCGGCTACACCCCCGGAAGGGTGTGTGGTGCTTCCCGACGGCGGATACCTGGCCAACGGCGTACTCGAGGCGGGAGAGCCGGGACTGGCCGGAGTCGTCGTGGCGCTTGGCGCGGGCGCCTGCCCGTCGACCGGATTGGCCACGACGACCGCTGCCGCGGACGGCTCCTACCTCTTCTCTGGGCTGAGCGCCGGCACGTACTGCGTCTCTGTCGACGCCCTGGATTCAACCAACGAGACGATCCTCATTCCCGGCGGCTGGACGAATCCGCCGGCGGAAGGCCTGGCCAGCGTGACTGTCAGCCTCGCCCCGGGCGAGGACAACCTGGGGGTGAGCTTCGGCTGGGACTTCCAGTTCCCGCCGGCGCCGTAGGAGGTACGCGATGCCACTTCCATATACTGAACTGGTGATGGAGCACTTCCGCCACCCACGCAACGTGGGGCGGATCGAGGACCCAGACGCCAAGTCCATCGAGGGCAGCCCGGCCTGCGGGGACATGGTCGCTGTCTACCTGAGCGTCGATCCGGAGACGCAGCGCATCACCGATGTCAAGTTCGAGTCGTACGGCTGTGCCTCGAACATCGCCACCGGCTCTATCATCACCGAGTTGGCCAAGGGAAAGACGCTCGAGGAGGCGAAGAAGATCAGCTGGAAGCAGGCGGCCGACGAGTTGGGCGGGCTTCCTGCCGTGAAAGCCCACTGCTCGGTGTTGGCCGTGGACGGCCTCCGCGCCGCGATCCAGAACTACGAGGAGAAGCACGGCTTGGTCAAGGAGCGCACGCCGACCACGATAGAGGTGCTGAAGAAACGCCTCAAGAGGGTGA
Source organism: uncultured Anaerolineales bacterium (assembly GCA_964530325.1). Taxonomy (GTDB): domain Bacteria; phylum Chloroflexota; class Anaerolineae; order B4-G1; family B4-G1; genus CAZHAX01. Next base: position 78,504 of record CAZHAX010000006.1, read on the forward strand.
TGAACCCCATGGCGGGGCTGGACCTGGTTCGCACTAACCTGGTCAAAGACATCGAGCTGAACCAGGGTGCCGTGAAGGTTGTGCTTGACCTGCCCGCCGACCATCAGTTCGCGGCGAATATCAGGGAGGAGATCGTGGAGAAGATCGAGCCCCTCTGGGACATCGATAGCGTCAAGGTCGAGTTCACAGAGTGAGGGGGAGATGACGGAGATCACAGTAGACTGCCGTGGCGAGACCTGCCCGGTGCCGCTGGTGGAATTCCGTAAGGCACTGAGGCAGGCGAGCCCTGGCGACGTTATTGAGGTCCTGGGGACGCACCCGGTTTCAAAGAAGGAGATTCCCATGGCGGCGGAGGCGCTGGGCCTGGAGCTGCTCGCCGTTGAGGGGAGCGAAACGGACTGGCGCATCCGCATCCAGGGGTAGGGAGTCCGCAGCGGGGGCGGGCGTGTTGAGGGCATTCGGCTGCCCCGGGAGGGTAGATAGCTGGTGAGCAACAAAGGTCAGCCTGTTTCCGAGCAGGGCCGGCGTCCGGCGAAGGTGGCCATCGTCGGGGTGGGCAACGTCGGAGCGACCTTCGCCTACACGATGCTGCTGGAGGGGCTGGCGGGCGAGATCGTGCTCATCGACGTCGACCGCCAGCGGGCGGAGGGCGAGGCCATGGACCTGAACCACGCCATGCCGCTCTCCAGCCCTGCCCGCATCTGCGTTGGCGACTACGAGGACTGCGCCGGCGCCGACGTAGTGGTCGTTGCCGCCGGCACGTCGCAGCGTACCGGCGAGACGCGGCTCGACCTCTTCAGGCGCAATGCGGCCATCTTCCGTGAAATCATCCCGCGCATCGCCGAGCACAACGAGAACGCCATCCTGCTGATTGCCACGAACCCGGTCGACATCCTGAGCTACGTGGCCTGGAAAGCCTCGGGCTTCCCCGCCCAGCGGGTGATCGGCTCCGGGACCGTGCTGGACACGGCCCGTTTCCGCTACCTGTTGAGCGATTCGCTGGGCGTCGATCCGCGCAACGTCCACGCCTACGTGGTGGGCGAGCACGGTGATAGCGAAGTGCCACTGTGGAGCCTGGCCAACGTGGCCGGAATGCAGTTCGACGAATTCTGCCTCGCTCAACACTGTGTCCTGAAGGACGAAGGGCGGGCGCGCATCGCCCAGCAGACACGTGACGCGGCCTATGAGATCATAAGGCGCAAGGGCGCTACCTACTACGCCGTCGCCGTCGGCCTGATGCGGATTGTGGAGAGCATCCTGCGCGACCAGCACTCCATCATCTCCGTCTCCAGCCTGGTTCCCGGCTACTACGGCATCGAGGACGTCTACCTGAGCCTGCCCGCCGTCATAGGCCGCGAGGGAGTGGGGCGGGTTCTGGAGCCGCCGCTCAGCGACGATGAGCGGAAGGCGCTGGTCAAGTCTGCGGCCGTGCTGCGCGGCGTGCTCGACGAGCTGGAAGACGATGAACAATCGGGACGGACAAACAGCTGAACGGCTGAGCGAGGCAAGCCAAATGGTGAAGGCAAGAGGCAGCGACGAGCGTATGACGATCATCCTCCACAGCGGGGACATGGACAAGACCTACAGCGCCCTCATCCTGGCCAACGGAGCGCTGGCAATGGGCATGAAGGCGACGATCTTCTTCACCTTCTGGGGGCTGGAGCGCCTCAAGGTGGGCGGCCTGGAGAAGGGGCCTCTTTCGAAGATGCACCTTCTCGGCCTGGGGAAATGGATGGTCAGGCAGCGTATGAAGAAGGCGAACGTGGCATCGCTGGATAAGATGCTCGGCGACTTCAAGGAACTGGGGGGCAAGGTGCTGGCCTGCGACATGACCATGGAGATCATGGGCATCCGGCCTGAGGACCTGCGCCGGGACCTGATTGACGACTACTGCGCGGTGGGCACATACATCCAGGAAGCGCGCCGCTCGTCGACCACTCTGTTCATATAGGTGGCATCTGACGGGAGGTCACCGTCGCGTAGGGGCGACCCCGTGGGTCGCCCCTACTACCCCAGGGACGGGGTTGCGCCATGCTGAGCCAGACGTACGATGCAGAAGTGCTGACCTGCGCAGGCTGTGCCGAAGGGCCGCGCGCCGACGGGGAGCGCCAGCTCTCCGCACCGCCGGGGTTCGTCCGCTTCACGCTGGCCAGGCGGGACGGGCGCCTCGCCGCCGCCGCGGCGCCGCTGGCGCTGGCCGGCCTGGCCCTCTGGCTGGCCGGCACGCCGCCCTCGGTGCACATTGCTTCTCTCGCCCTGGCGATCGGCGTCGGCGGCCTGCCCATAGCGGTCCATGCCTGGCGGGAGATCCGGTTCCGCCGTACTCTGGGGATCAACGCCCTGATGACCATCGCCGTGGCGGGCGCGGTGGCGATCGGCGAGTGGGTCGAAGCTGCAATCGTCGTCATCCTCTTCTCGCTCGGCGAGTCGCTGGAGGCTTACGCTGCAGACAGGACGCGCAGGGCGGTGGAGAGCCTGAGCGCGATTGCCCCCAGCCGGGCCGTGAAGATGCTGCCCGGCGGGGAGATGGCCCAGGTAGCGGTGGAAGAGCTGGTGGTGGGCGACCGTGTGCTCGTTCGTCCCGGCGACCGGGTCACGGTCGACGGCATCGTCGTTTCGGGAACCAGCGAAGTCGACCAGGCGGCTATCACCGGCGAGAGCGTGCCCGTCGAGAAGAAGCCCGGCCACGAGGTCCTTGCCGGCACGGTCAACTTGAGCGGCGCTCTCGAAGTGCAGGTGACCCGTCTCGCCGCGGACAATACGATCAGCCGTATGGTCGTGCTGGTGCAGGAGGCGCAGTCTCGCCGGGCGCCGCTGGAGCGATTCGTCGAACGCTTCGCCCGCATCTACACGCCGGCCGTCTCCGTTGCGGCGGCCCTGGTCGCCTTGCTGCCGCCGCTGCTGCTCGAGCAGCCGTTCTGGGGCTCCGACGGCTCGCTGGCCCGGGCGCTGCAGATCCTGATCATCTCCTGTCCCTGCGCGCTGGTGATCAGCACGCCGGTGAGCGTAGTCAGCGCGCTGGCGAACGCCGCGTCACGGGGCATCCTGATCAAGGGCGGGCGCTACCTGGAAACGCTGAGCCGGGCACGGGTGTTTGCTTTCGACAAGACCGGCACGCTGACCCGGGGGCAGCCGGCGACGACCGACGTCGTGGGTGTGTGCAGCTGTGAGGCCTGCCCTGACGACTGCGGCCTGCAGCACGCCGCGGCCCTGGAGGTCGGCTCGGCCCACCCGCTGGCGAAGGCGCTCCTGGCGGAGGCGAGGCTGCGCGATGTGGAGATCCCCCGGGCCGAGAACGTCGTCCTGCTCAGCGGGCGAGGGGTCGAGGGGAGGGTGAACGGGGAGAGGACCGCTGTCGGCAGTCACGCCCATTTCGATGAGAATGTACCGCACAAAGAGGAGATCTGCCGTATTGCCAACGAGCTGGCGGACGAAGGAAAGACGGTGATTCTGGTCCACCACTCGGACGAAGTATGCGCGGTCTTTGGCGTGGCGGACCTTACCCGCTTGACCAGCAAGCAAGTGGTCGCCGAGCTGAAGGCGCGAGGCATACGGACTGTGATGCTGACCGGAGATAGCGCCGCCGCTGCGCGCGAGATCGGCGCGCAGGTTGGTATCGATGACGTCCGCGCCGGGTTATCTCCCGAGGACAAGGTGCGGGCCGTCGAGGCGCTGGGTAGTGAGGGGACGGTGGTGGCGATGGTCGGCGACGGCGTGAACGACGCGCCCGCGCTGGCTCGCGCCGATGTGGGCATCGCCATGGGCGGGGCCGGCTCCGCGCAGGCGATGGAGACCGCGGACGTGGTCCTCATGGGCGATGACCTGGCGCAGCTGCCGTTCGCCGTGCGATTGAGCCGCCGGGTGCGCGGGGTTGTCGGCGCCAACATCGGCCTGGCCCTGGCGGTCAAGGCAGCCGTGTTCGTCCTCGCCTCACTGGGAATGGCCACACTGTGGATGGCAGTGGTGGCGGACGTAGGGGCAACGCTGGCTGTAACGCTGAACGGGATGAGACTGCGGGGAGCGCGGTAGGGGGCCGAGAAGCGGGTGGCGCCCGATCTGCATGAGCGGACGATGATCGAGACGGAGCCCGGAACAGGTTTGCCGAACAGCCCCTCGGTAGGGCAATCGCGTAGGGGCCAGCATGCTGTGCCCCTACGGGAATGGCGGTATCGTCGTGTATGCCCCATGGCGTCGCGCCGGCCGCCTGATGATACTTGGGGATCAGCGCCCGCACGTGCAGCGGTCGCCCTTGCTCTTGCGTTGCTCCAATACGCCGCTATTGCCTATCTAATACCTCTGATCTACAATCAATATGAACCCGAGCCCGGAGGAGGCGCCTTCGGGCGTCTAACCCTGACACGGAGTAGAGAGAATGGATCTAGACAAGTTCACGCAGAAGGCCCAGGAGGCCGTTGTCGCCGCTCAATCGCTGGCCGGCGAGTATAGTCACGGCCAGATCGAGCCCGAGCACTTGCTGTCCGTCTTGCTGCGCCAGTCGGACGGCGTCGCCCCCCAGATCGTCCAGAAGCTGGGGGCCGACCCGAGCGCACTGGCGCTGGCCGTGCAGGGGGAGCTAGAGCGGAAGCCGAAGGTGAGCGGGGCGACGACCCAACTGGGCCTATCGCGCGACCTAGCGGGGGCGCTGGGCGAGGCGGAGAAGATCGCCTCGCGAATGCGGGATGACTACGTCAGCACCGAGCACCTGCTGCTGGCTCTCGCCGGCGGATCGGGTGGCGATGCTGCGCGGTTTCTCGCCGCCCATGGCGTAACCGAGGATGCCGTTCTTCGGGCGCTGACTTCCATCCGCGGCAGCCAGAGAGTGACCAGCCAGAATCCGGAGGCCACCTACCAGGCGTTGGAGAAGTATGGCCGCGACCTGACACAGCTCGCCCGCGATGGGAAGCTGGACCCGGTGATCGGCAGAGACGATGAGATCAGGCGGGTGATGCGGATTCTCAGCCGTCGCACCAAGAACAACCCGGTGCTCGTGGGTGATGCGGGCGTCGGGAAGACTGCCATCGCCGAAGGGTTGGCCCAGCGGATCGTGCGCGGCGACGTGCCGGAGGGGTTGAAGAACCGACGCCTGGTGGCGCTCGACATGGGCGCGCTGATCGCCGGCGCCAAGTATCGGGGCGAGTTCGAAGAGCGTCTCAAAGCGGTGCTCAAGGAGGTGAAAGATGCCGAGGGCGAAGTCATCCTGTTCATAGACGAGCTCCACACTGTCGTCGGCGCGGGGGCCGCCGAGGGGGCCATGGACGCCAGCAACATGCTCAAGCCCATGCTGGCCCGTGGGGAGCTCCACGCCATAGGAGCAACGACGATCGACGAGTACCGCAAGTACATCGAGAAGGATGCGGCGCTCGAGCGGCGCTTCCAGCCGGTCTACATTGACGAGCCGTCAGTCGAGGATACGATCAGCATTCTCAGGGGGCTGAAGGGGCGCTACGAGGTGCACCACGGTGTGCGCATCCAGGATGGCGCGGCGATTGCCGCGGCAGCGCTCAGCCATCGCTACATCACAGACCGGCACCTGCCGGACAAGGCGATCGACCTGATTGACGAGGCGGCGTCCCGGCTGCGCATGGAGATCGATTCTAAGCCGGCGGAGCTGGACGAGGTTGATCGGCGCGTGATGCAGCTCGAGATCGAGCGCGAGGCTCTCAAGAAGGAGAAGGACAAGGCCAGCAAGGAGCGGCTGAAGAAGCTGGAGAAGGAGCTGGCCGACCTGCAGGAGCAGAGCAACGCGCTGCGCAGCCGCTGGGACGAGGAGAAGGCCGCCATCCAGGCCATGCGCGATATCAAGGAGGAGGTGGAGCGGGTGCGCCACCAGATTGAGGAGGCGCAGCGCGCCGCGGACTACGCTCGCGCCTCGGAGCTCCAGTATACGAGGCTCGTCGAGCTGGAGGAACAGCTCAAAGAGCAGGAAGAGAGACTGCAGGCAATGCAGGCGGATCGACCGCTCTTGAAGGAGGAGGTCAGCGCCGAGGACGTGGCCGAAGTAGTGGCCGAGTGGACCGGCATCCCAGTCTCCAAGCTGCTCGAGGGCGAGATGGAGAAGCTGCTGCGCATGGAGGAGGCGCTGCACGAACGGGTTGTCGGCCAGGACGAGGCCGTTACCGCCGTCTCCAACGCCGTGCGCCGGGCGCGAGCCGGCCTGCAGGATCCGAACCGGCCGATCGGCACCTTCATCTTTCTGGGCCCGACCGGCGTGGGCAAAACGGAGCTGGCCCGGGCCCTGGCCGAATTCCTCTTCGATACCGAGGAAGCCATGGTACGCATAGACATGAGCGAGTATCAGGAGCGCCATACAGTATCGAGGCTCATCGGCGCCCCGCCGGGCTATGTGGGTTATGATGAAGGCGGCCAGCTCACGGAGGCGGTGCGCCGCCGCCCGTACAGCGTGGTCCTGTTCGACGAGATCGAGAAGGCTCACACCGAGGTCTTCAACACGCTCCTGCAGCTTCTGGACGAGGGCAGGCTTACCGACGGGCACGGTCGTACTGTCGATTTCAAGAACACCATAGTCATAATGACCAGCAACGTAGGGAGCCGCTGGATCAAGGAGATGGGAGCAGAGGAGGCGCGGGACAGGGTACTGGAGGAGCTCGATCGGACCTTCCGGCCGGAGTTCCTCAACCGCGTTGACGAGGTCATCCTATTCCGCAGCCTGACCAAGGAGGATCTGCAGCGTATCGTCGATATCCAGGTGCAGCACCTGGGCGAACTGCTGGCCGAGCGGGGCATCAATCTGGAGATGACTGAGGCGGCCCGGAAGTACCTGGCGGAAGCGGGCTACGATCCCGTGTTCGGGGCCCGGCCGCTCAAGCGTGTCATCCAGCGCGAGGTGCAGGATGCCCTGGCTGCCGCTGTTCTGCAGGGCCAGTTTGGAGAAGGAGACACGGTCCACGTCGATGCGAAGGATGGACGGATCATCCTCACCTAGCGGGCTTGGAGGGCGCCCGGGCGGCCAGAACGTTGGGTTTTTGTTCCTATGTGCGGTATAATGACGGTGGGAGGCCTTGTTCCGGCCTCAGGGGAGAACCAGTAGAATATGATGAGGTTGGATCGTTTCACCGAGCGTGCTCAGGACTCGGCGCAGCGGGCGCTGGAGATCATGACTCGCTACGGACATACTCAAATCGACGTCGAACACCTGCTGCTGGCCCTGGTGGAGCAGACGGACGGGGTGGTGCCCCATATCCTCAGGAAGGTGGGCATCGACGCCGAGCACGTCCGCGAACGTCTCGATGAGGCGTTGAGCGGCAGCCCCAAGGCGGGCATCTACGGCAGCAGCGGCGTGGGACAGGTCTTCATTACGCCCCGGCTGAAGCGGGTGTTGGACAAGGCGAACGACGAGGCGAACGACCTGAAGGACGACTACATCTCGACGGAGCACCTGTTCCTGGCCATCGCCAGCGAGACGAACACTGCGTCATCGAAGCTGCTCCGCGAGAGCGGTGTCACCAAGGAGCGCGTTCACAGCGCAATCAAGGACATCCGAGGTGGGCAGCGCGTCACCGACCGCAGGGCCGAATCGCGCTACCGCACGCTGGAGAAGTACAGCCGCGACCTGACCAGGATGGCCAGGGCCGGCAAGCTCGACCCGGTGATCGGCCGCGACGGCGAGATCCTGCGAGTGATCCAGATCCTCTGCCGCCGCACGAAGAACAACCCCGTCTTGATCGGCGAGCCCGGTGTGGGCAAGACGGCGATAGTTGAAGGCCTGGCCCGCAAGATCGCCGCGGACGACGTGCCCGAGATACTGAAGGGCAAGCAAGTCATCCAGCTCGACCTGGCGGCGATGGTCGCCGGTTCGCGCTTTCGCGGTGAGTTCGAGGAGCGGCTGAAGGGCGTCATCGAGGAGATTCAGCGCTCGCAGGGCGAGATCATCCTCTTTATCGACGAGCTGCACACAGTGGTGGGAGCCGGCGCCGGGATGGGTGCGCTCGACGCTTCCAGCATGATGAAGCCCGCTCTGGCAAGGGGCGAGCTGCAGTGCGTCGGGGCGACGACTCTGGACGAGTACAGGCAGTACATAGAGCGCGACGGTGCGCTGGAGCGGCGCTTCGCCTCCGTGTTCGTCGAGGAGCCGACGGTCGAAGAGACGATCGAGATGCTGCGCGGTCTGCGCGACCGGTACGAAGCCCATCACAAGGTGGGCATCTCGGACGAGGCGGTGATCGCAGCGGCTCGTCTCTCGCAGAGGTACGTGACCGACCGGCGACTGCCGGACAAAGCCATCGACCTGGTGGACGAGGCTGCGTCCAAGCTGCGCGTGGCGCTCTATACACTCCCGCCGCAACTCAAGCAGACACAGATCGAGCTGCAGCGTCTGCAGACGGAGATCGAGGCGGCCAGTGCGCTGGAGGAGTACAAGCGGGCCGCCGAGTTGAAGACGGAGCGGATCAATCTGCAAGAGGAGTTCGCCGCCAAGCGGGAAGAGTGGCAGCAAGAGCACGAGATCGAGGAGACCGTCGACGAGGAGGACATTGCCGAGGTCGTCGCCAGCTGGACCGGCATACCGGTGTCTCAGATGATGGAGAGCGAGGCGGAGAGGCTGCTCCGCATGGAAGACGCGCTGCACGAGCGTGTCATCGGCCAGGACGAGGCAGTCGCAGCGGTGTCTGATGCGATCCGGCGCGCCCGGTCCGGACTCAAGGACCCCAGCCGACCTATCGGCAGCTTCATCTTCCTGGGCTCGTCCGGTGTGGGCAAGACCGAGCTGGCGAAGGCCCTGGCCTGGTACCTCTTCGATGACGAAGATGCTCTGCTGCGCGTCGATATGAGCGAGTATCGCGAGCATCATACCGTCAGCCGCCTGTTCGGCGCACCGCCAGGTTATGTGGGCTACGAGCAGGGGGGCCAGCTGACCGAGGCGGTTCGCAGACGGCCCTACCGGGTCGTGCTCTTCGACGAGATCGAGAAGGCCCACCCGGACGTCTGGAACGCACTGCTGCAGATACTCGATGACGGCAGGCTGACCGACGGGCAGGGCCACGTCGTCGATTTCCGCAACACGGTCATTATCATGACCTCGAATGTGGGCACCGAGTTTGCACACAAGGGCGGCAAGATGGGGCTGCTGCCCGGGGATGGCGGCAGCCGGGACGAGGAAGAAAGCCAGCGCGACATCGCCGATGCCCTGAAGAAGACATTCCGGCCGGAGTTTCTCAATCGCCTGGACGAGATCATCATCTTCAGCGACCTGACCATTGAGGACGTGGAGAGCATAGTAGACCTGCAGATGTCAGAGATCTCCCAACGGCTGGCCGAACGGGGTCTCGAAGTACAGCTGACCGACGCTTCGCGGAACTGGCTAGCCCGAGAGGGATACGATCCCCAGTTCGGCGCTCGTCCGCTGCGCCGGGCCTTGCAGCGACACGTCGAGAGTCCGCTCAGCGTCCAGCTACTGCGAGGCGAGTTCGAAGGAGGCGACCTGGTGATCGTCGATGGTGGCGAAGAAGGGCTCGTGTTCGACCGCAAGCCCGGCAAGGGCAGTGTGCCGACCGCACTGGAGATGCCGTCCGAGACGTCGGCGGAGGCGGAGCCGGTGGGCCGCCAGAAGCGGAAGAGCTAGGTGTTCTAGCGCAGGAGCTAAGAACCAAGAGGGCTCGGGGAAGCTCCCCGAGCCCTCAATCATTCAGCTTGTGTCGGGCCGCCCAGCGCCGGCCGGCTGCGCCCCTAGGTCAGCACCTGAGCGAAGTCGGCAGGCCTGATGCCAGGGCTCTCTATCCCCTGCTCCTGGTAGAAGCGCGCGATCGCTGCCTCCACATCCTCAACTGCCTTGCCCGCGAGGGCCTCTTCCAGCTCGGCCAGCTTAGACTGGGGGAAGAAGAAGAAGTCTCCGGACAGCGAGACACTGGCCACGTGCCCATCCCGCAGCTCGGCTGTCCCCCGGATGAGGCCCCCCGGCGCTTTGTGCAGCTTCTGCTGCACCTCGACGCCGGTCTGGATCTTCACCCGCCTTCCGACCGCCCGGCGCCTGGGCCGGTTGAGCCACTCTTCGCTGAGGAGCTCAGCCGCCAGCTCGTCCGTCTTGGCTCGCCACTGCGCGTCGACCTCGCCCACCACGTCCAGCGGGCCGAGGACGGTCGTGAAGTGCTCGGCCAGGAGGTCCCATAGCTCTTCCCGCGGAGGGGCGGAGCCCAGCTCGCGGCGGACGGTGGACAGGTTCTCCCACAGCGTCTTGTACACCTTGTCGCGGAACTTCTCGTCCGGCACCTTCAGCACGCGGGCCATCATCTCGTAGTCGAAGTCGACGATCAGGTTGCCGACCAGGACGACATAGTCGCCGATCTCTGCCACGCCGGTGCCGGATATCTTGCGCCCGGCGACGACGACGTCGTTGACCGGCCGGTACTCGGCCGGGATGCCCAGAGCCCGGTAGGCTTCGACCGGCGCAGCCAGGAACCTGCGGTAGAAGGCCTCCTTGCTCGCCGGCACGAGGGGGTTGTCCCGGTGGATGATGAGCTGATAGAACAGCTGCTCGCCGTCCAGGTAGACGGCTCCACCGCCGACCTCTCGCCGGAAGATGGGGATGCCGTTCTGGCAGCAGAAGGCCACGTCCACCTCCTGCTCGACATCCTGGAAGCAGCCGATGCACACGTATGGCGATCCCGGTGAGAGCAGGTTCAGGCCTTCGCGTCCCAGCCGAGGTTGGGCGTGGTAGAGCAACTGCGAATCCTGCCAGGAAACAGTGTCCAGCCGGTTGAGCTTCATCGGGTTAGGTCGTCTTCAACTGGCGGGCCGCTAGCTGGGCCACGTCCATCACCCGCAGCCGTGCTTTCTCCAGTCGGGCGGCGCCTGCCAGCGTGCGATTGCACTGCTGGCAGGCCGAGAGCAGCATCCTGGCCCCGGTGGCCTGGGCCTCCTCGACCCGCCGCTTGGCTACCGCGGCCGAAAGGTCCTTGTCCGCCATCTCCACGTCCCCGCCTCCGCCGCAGCAGAGGGAGTAATCATGGTGGTGCTCCATTTCGACGAAGCTCACTCCGGGGATGGCCCGGATGACGTTGCGCGGCGCGTCGTAGACGCCGGTCGATCTGCCCAAGTCGCAGGGGTCGTGGTAGGTCACCGTCTCTTCGAGCGGCTCGAACTGCAGCTTGCCGGAGTCTATCAGCTGCTCCATGAGCTCGGTAATGTGCCGCACCTCGAATCCCAGCGGCTCGCCCAGCACACGCGGATACTCGTGCTTCAACGTGTGGTAGCAGGAGGGGCAGCCGGTGACCAGCAGCTCGGCGCCTGTCCTTCGCACAGCTTCCGCGTTGTGGCGCACGGATTCCTCCGCCGCATCGCCCATACCGGCGATCATCAGAGGGAAGCCGCAGCACCACTCCTCACCCCCCAGCGTCATGTAGTCTACGCCGGCGGCCTCCATCACCTCGACGATGCTCTGAGGCACTGCGTAAGACTGGGGATAGAATGAGGCAACGCAGCCCACGAAGTAGACGACCTGAGCCTCCGTCTTGCCGCCCACACCTGTCGGAACCTGGGGCAGATTGCGGCTCCAGATCAAGCGGTCTTCGTTCGCGTCGCCGGAGAGGTTGTAGTGCTTGGTCACCATCTCCCGCAGATGATCGAGGCTCTCGGGGTAGACTCCCTGGTCGACGAGGGTCTCCCGCATCGAGATCCACAGGTCGCGCGTGCTTATGTTCACCGGGCAGACGACGCCGCAACGGCCGCACATCGTGCAGTCGTAGGTCCCTTCGGAGAAGCCGGCCAGCCTCTCTTCGGTAGCTCCGCGCAGGCCCAGCAGCCGCCCCAGCCAGCCGAGCTGCTGCGCTCTGAAGAATGAGCGCGTGCTCTCAATCTTGCCCAGAGGTGTTATTGCCTCCAGGGCCTGCTTCTCCTGGTAGGTGGGACACCAGGTGATGCACTCGCCGCAGCGGGTGCAGGCATCGAGCTCCATCAGCTGCATGGTCGTGAAACGCTTGAGGTCAAGCTTCCGCATGTCCGACCTCCTGCTCCACCTGGCGACCGACTGTCACCAGCGCGCCAGCAATGACGTGCATGAACTTGGAAAAGGGGATGGTGACTATGACGATCGACGTGAGCAGCCCGTGGATCAGGTACATCCAGGCGTAGGCGCTGTTCCAGTCGAGCTGCAGGCCGTTCAAGAGCGGGGCCATTGGATAGGCGACGAAGGCGTAGCAGGCTGTCGATCCGGCGTGAGCCGAGTTGAGCCGGACCAGCTCCGTCACCCACCCCGAGAGGAGAATCAGGCCCAGGCCGACGACCATCCAGGTGTCCATCGGGCCGGTCCGTAGCTGCGGGATCCGGAACAGGTATCGCCGGACTACGAAGAAGAGCAGCCCTATGGTCATCAGCAGGGCGCCGATCTCGTTCAGCACAGCGGTGACGGGATGGTCCTGGTTGACCCACATGGCGATCCAATCGACGTGCTCCAGGTGGAACACGTGGATGAGCAGCTTGTCGCTCAGTGCCGAGATGCCGGAAAGGCCCATCGTTAGCATGAAGCCGCTGAGGAGCATGAAGTGGGTGAGCCATCGCCAGAAGCTGTTCCTAAGCAGGCGCCGGTTGAACCAGGCCTCGGCGATGAAGCCCTTCACCAGCAGCCACATCCTGCGCCAGGGGGCGCCGCTTGGCCGCCTGCTAGATCCGCCCCTGCGCCAGCCGGCGAGGACTACCCACATACCGGCGCAGAAGAGGACCATCATCGGCAGGTGGGCGATCCAGAAGACAGTCTCTGCTCTCTCCAGCGTCATAGCAGTGCTCTCCTCCAGGCGCTGTTGCCGCGCCTGCACGCCTTCACTAGATGCAACGCGGCGGCGGGCGATGGCTTCTGCTTCGCGCGGCCATCAGCTGCCCGCCGCCCAGTGCTACTCTCCGTGCGCGAGAGGTACCCGGCTAGCCGAGAACGCCCTTGTACTTCTCCGCCTCCTCCTCAATCAGCGCCTTCAGATCAGGCGAGTCAGCTTTCATGAGGTTCTCCAGCTCGGCCGGGTTGGCCATCTCTATCTTGATCAGCCAGCCCTCTTTGTAGGGGGATTCGTTGACCAAAGTGGGGTCGAACTCCAGTTCCTTGTTCACTTCGGCCAGCTTACCGCTGACGACCGCCGGGATACGGCCGACCCACTTTCCGGATTCCATCGACATGAAGGTCTCGCCCTGCTTTACTTCCCGCCCTGGCCGGGCGCTTTCGACGAACACGATCTCCTGGGCTATGGCCTGGCCGAAGGAAGTCATGCCTTGGACTATCACATTGCCCTCCACACGGGCCCAGTTATGCAGCTTGTCATAGTACAGGTCATCCGGATAGTCGTAGCCTGCGATCTGCATCGTTGCACCTCCCCGTGATCGTGTACATACAGTGAGCAGCTGATGCCGTCAACTCCGGGATTGCTTGCTGGCTCCGCTGTAGCACAAAAAGGCACCGCGCATAGATCGCGGTGCCTGGCCTTACGAAGGCTATCTACAGGTCCTCCTGCACGCTAGGCGGACTGCTCCATCTGGCCCAAGCTGCGCAGCAGGCGTGACTTCCGTCGCGCCGCGTTGTTCTGATGGATTATCCCTTTCGTAGCGGCCTTATCCAGAGCGCTCACTGCCGCGCGCACAGCCTGCCGGGCTTCCTCAGCCTGCCCGGCCTCGATCAACTGTCGTGCCCTCTTGACCGCGGTGCGAGCTCGTCCGCGGTACTCGCGGTTGTGCAGACGCCTACGCTCGGCGCTACGCAGCCTCTTGATAGCAGATTTCGTGTTCGCCAACAGACTCCCTCCAGCAACTCTTCTAGACAGGACGCTATTTTACATCAAGTACGGCGGTTTGTAAAGACCGGACAGCCCGCCCCGGCGAATGTGCTTGACAGGCCCTATCCTGATGCTATCATGAGTGTGGCGCCCAAGGCGGCCAGACGGTTGCGCTTCCCTCTGGGAGGCGAGGAAAGTCCGGGCTCCACAGGGCACGGTGCTGGGTAACACCCAGGCGGGGCGACCCGACGGAAGAGGGCCACAGAAAAGCAGACAGCCGGGGCAGCCTAGCTGCCCCGGTGATGGTGAAAAGGTGGTGTAAGAGACCACCGGCGTCCGCGGCGACGCGGGCGGCCAGGCAACCCCCACCGGGAGCAAGGCCAAGCAGGGGCAAGCCCGCTTCGGCGGCGCGAGGCGGCCCGCCTCGCACGATCCCCGGGTAGGCCGCGTGAGGCGGCGGGCAACTGCCGTCCCAGATAGATGACCGTCCGCGACAGAACCCGGCTTATCGGCCGGCTTGGGCGCCGCCGCTATGGCTCGTACCGAAGTGCCTGCGGCTCCGGCCGGAGAATCCGAGAATAGGCCGGCGGCGAGCGGCAGCGGCTTGCCGTTCGGCGCCGGGCAAGGTATACTGCGCCGACCGAAATCACAATGCGGCTCCAGCACCTGGTCCTCCAAGGATACAAGTCTTTTGCCACCAAGACGGAGTTCCCGCTGCCGAAGGGAATCACGGCTATCGTCGGCCCCAACGGGTCGGGCAAAAGCAACGTAGCGGACGCCATCCGCTGGGTGCTGGGCGAGCAGCGGATGCGGGCGCTGCGGGGCCGGACCACGGAGGACATGATCTTCGCCGGAGGCCGCCGGCGCGCACGGGCGGGTATGGCCGAGGTCTCCCTTACCTTCGACAACTCCGACGGCCACCTTCCGATCGAGTACGGCGAGGTTACCATCACCAGGCGCGCCTACCGGTCCGGGGACAACGAGTACCTGATCAACGGAGCGCGGGTGCGGCTGCGTGATATCAACGACCTGCTGGCCGAGAGTGGCCTCAGCCAGCATACCTACACGGTCATCGGCCAGGGCCTGGTGGACGCGGCCCTGTCGCTGCGCGCCCTGGAAAGGCGGACACTCTTCGAGGACGCGGCCGGAATAGGGCTCTACCGCTCCAGACGCGAGGAGGCTTTGACCCGGCTGGAGGAAACGCGGCGGAATCTGGAGCGCGTCCACGATATCATCGCCGAGATCACACCGCGCCTCAGACGCCTGGCCCGCGAAGCCGAGCAGGTCGAGGAGCACCGCCGCCAGAGCGCGCATATGGAGCGGCTGCAGGCGACCTGGTACGGCTATCATTGGGGCCGGAGGCAGGAAGCACTGGCTCACGAGTTGGAGCGGGCGTCGGCGCTGGAAGCCGCTCTCGAGGAGCGCCGGAAGGAGACGGGAGAGGCGGCCGAGCAGTTGAGCGACTCTCGCCGGCGTGAGGACGAGCTGCGCAATCGTCTTCGTGAGCTCCACGCGCATAGCTCCGATCTGTATGCCGCCGCGGGTGACGCGCGGCGCGAGCTTGCCGTAGCGGAGGAGCGGGCCCGCCTTCTGGCCACCAGGTACGAGGAGTTGGGCGCCGAGCTCGAGCCCTTGTCCGCGCAATACGAGGCCCAGTCCGCGACCGTTGATGAGCTCGAAGCGCAGGCGACCAAGCTGGATAGCGTGCTGCAGGAGCGCAAGGCACACCTGCTGGAAGAGGAGCAGAAGTGGGACGCGGCGATGACGCAGGCTGAGCAGCCTGCCGAGCGGCGCTCCCAACTGGAGCAGGAGCTGCAGGCGGCCCGCGAGGAGCTTGACGAGCTCGATCGGCTGCTTCTCGAGCGAAGGGCGGATGCAGCCAGGCTGGCAGGCCAGAGGGAGGCCCTGAGCCGGATGGAGTCGTCCGGCCTCGCCTGCGAGGGGGCCGTGCAAGCGCTCGTGCAGGCCAGCCTGTGGGGAATCGTCGGCCCCCTGGCCGGATTGCTGGAAGTGCCGGCCGAGTGGCGCCCGGCTCTCGAAGCCGCCCTCGCTCAAGAGCTTCAGGCCATCGTTGTTGAGAAGGCCTCGCTCATAGATGAGGTGCGCAAGATTGTCGAATCGTCTGGCGGGCGGGTCACTTTGCTGCCGCTCGACAGCCTGCGCCCGCCGCCACCCCTGCCTGACGGCGCACGGAGGGCGGCCGACATCGTATCCTGCGACGATCGCCTTCGCCCCGCCGTCGAGGCCGTCCTGGGCCCCGTCGCCCTATGCGGCGACCTGGCCGAGGCTCAGGCTCTGGCCCCGGGTCTTCCCTCGGGGACGCGATGTTTGACGCGGGACGGAACGCTGCTGGGCGCCGAGGGGACGCTTTCGCTCGGCCGCCGGCCGGAGAGTGACGCGCCTCCTATGGCGGAGACGGCCCAGACGATATCGGCCAGGCTGGCCGAAGTCGAGGCCGACTGCGAGCAGCTGGAGGACCGCCGGCAGGAGCAGGCGGAGCGGGTATCCGCTCTCGGCTCGGAGCTGGAGAAGCTGGCCGAGGAGGCTGCCCGCGCGGCCGAGGAGGCCGCCAGAGCGGAGAGGGAGACCCTGGGCAGCGTTCGTACCAGCGTGGCCGTCGCCGAGGAGGGGCGGCGCAACAGCGAGGCCGCCCTGGCCAGGGAGAATGCTCAGCTGGCCAGGATTGGCACGCAGATCAGCGCTCGCCGTGACCGGGCAGCGGAGCTGGAGAGCGAGCGGGCGGCAGTTGCTGCCCGTCTGGAGGAACTGCGCCAGCGGTCATCGCAGATGGAAGAGCAACTGAAGGAGGCCCGGGGGCGGATACAGCCAGCGGAAGAGGAGCTGGCCCAACTGGGCGCGTCGCAGGCCGAGTTGGAGAGGAAGGAGCGGTCTGCCCACGAGCGGGTGCGCGACGCCGAGGCGCGCTTCGGCAGAGCGCAACTGGACGTGGCCCGCTGCGAGGATGAGCTCAAGCTGCTGGCCAGGCGCATCGAGGAGGACCTGGGGCTGGTTGAGCTGGAGCTGGCGGAACCAGTGACGGCGCAGACGCCGTTGCCGCTTCGCCCGGTTGTCTCCCAGCTGCCCGTGGTCGAGGAACTGCCGGACGGCATCGAGGAGGAGATCCACCGCCTGAAGGCCCGGCTCCATAGGCTGGGCATGGTCAACCCGAACGCGCCCGAAGAGCACGCTGAAGTCCGCGAGCGCCACCAGTTCCTCACCGAGCAATCCGCTGACCTTGAGTCTGCGTCTGGCCAGCTGCGCCAGGTGGTGGCTGAGCTGGACGATCTGATGGAAACCGCCTTCAGGGACACGTTCGACGCGGTAGCGGCCCGGTTCACGGAGATGTTCCCTCTGCTGTTCAGCGGAGGCAGCGCCCGGCTGGAGCTAACGGAACCGGGCGATCTCACCAATACCGGCGTGGACATCGTTGCCCAGCCGCCGGGAAAGCGGGCTCAACGCCTGGCGCTGCTCTCAGGAGGCGAGAGGGCCCTCACCGCGGCTGCGCTGCTCTTCGCTCTCCTGCACGTCAGCCCCACCCCGTTCTGCGTGCTGGACGAAGTCGATGCTATGCTGGACGAGGCGAACGTGGGTCGATTCCGGGGAGCGCTGGAGGAACTGGCTCAGAGGACGCAGTTCATCGTGATCACGCATAACCGTACGACGGTCGAGGCCGCGGAGACGATCTACGGCGTCTCCATGGGATCCGACGGCGTCTCGCAAGTAGTATCGATGCAGCTGGAGAAGGAGTGAGCTGCCTGTAGCCACTTGCGGCGCCCAGGCCTTCGTTACGGGGGGATACAGAGCTGTAACCTCCCGTCTATTGCGGCTGCGCCTCACTTGATGTATACTTGTATTAGAGTGACGTGATCCGGCTGAGATCCTCCGGATCGAACCGGATCGCAGTTGTAGCAGGGCCGTGCCTGGGAGCCAGCCGATCCCGCCCCGGCTGCTCCCGGGCACGGCCTGTTATGTGCCACCAGAGCCTGATCTGGCCCTAGAAGGGTAAACTGGCCAGCAGTCCAGAAACCAGGGCCAGGGCCGCCACCACAAGCAGGATGTAGCGAATCGCCCCCCGCAGTGCCCCGGACTCGGGCGCCGCAACCGTGCTGCAGCCGACGACCAGCTTGGCCGGCGCGATCGCCGACCCGACGGCACCGCCCGCCGTCTGCGCACCCAGGACGAGCAGCGGATCCACTCCCACCAGTGTCGCTACCTCCTGCTGGAGCGGCGCGAAGAGGAGATTGGAGCTTGTGTTCGAGCCGCTCAGGAAGGCTCCCAGCGCGCCGATCAGCGGCGCGACGAAGGGGAAGGCCTGGCCGGCGCTGGCCACAATGCCGTCCGCCAGCACCTGCGTCATCCCGGCGTGCTCCATGGTGACAGCCATCCCTACCAGGGTCACGATGCCCAGAGCAGAGAGGCTGACCTGCTTGCAGACGCTTCCCAGGATCCGGCGTCCGGCGCCATCGCCATACCAGCCGCGCGCCCTTCCCAGGCCGAATACGAGCAGCGAGGCGTAGGTCAGCAATGCCCCGGTGTGCCCGAATACGCTGATTGCGCGGCCCTCGCTCGCCGCAGTAGTGAAGCCTGACGAAGTGGTCAGTTCTGGGAATGCGGCGCTCAGCACCACCTGATCGACGAATTCCCGTATCGGACCGACCTGTGCGGCCAGCACGATCAGTACCAGGAGGGCGTATGGAGCCAGGGCCCATCCGGTGCTCATCCCTCTGGGCAGGGCTCGGTCCTCCTTGCTGGTGCGCCTTGCGCTGCCATGCCGGCGTGCCCAGGCGACTGCCACTGCCAGGCCGGCCAGCCCGGCCAGCATGGAGGCCACCGCCCAGAGGCCCGTCGTGGCCGCAGCATACTGTACTGCCGCCATCGTCGCCCCGATCAGTGCCAGCGGGGCCAGGCCTGGCTTCAGCATCCGCCGGCCCCCTGCTGCCCAGAGCGCTCCCGCCCCGCAGGCCAGGCAGGCCAGCCCCAGCAGAAGGGCAGACCAGGGTGCGAGTTCCGCTCCATTCCGTCCGGTGGCTGCAATGAGGGCGTGGAAGCTGGCTCCCAGCGAGCCGAACGTGACCGCCCAGGTATGTCCAACCGTGGTGACGACGACTGCAACCAGGGGAGCGAATCCCACGCTGACCAACAGCGGGGCGACCACCGCGACCGGCACGCCGAGGCCGCCGACCCCCTGCAGGAAGCTGCTGAAGACCCAGCCGAGCAGCAGCACCCGGAGTGCCGGCTCGGCCGTTAGGGCCGCCACGCGGCTGCCGATTGCAGCAACGACGCCTGCCTCGTAGGTGACGCGGTAGAAGAGCATCGCCCCCCAGATGATGTAGATCACGTAGAGGCTGACGAACAGGCCCTTCAACTGGGCGTAGGCCAGCACGTCCCCACCGGCTCCAAACCTGAGCACGGCCACCAAGGCGGCCACCGCCCAGCCGACCGCCCCGGCTGCCGCTGCGCCCCAGCGGAAGACCAGCATCAGCAGCAGAACGGCGATGACGGGGAGCAGCGAGAGCAGCCAATCCATTTCCGGGCTCCGGTAACGTCTGTGCCTACAGCAATGCCCCCCCACGTGCGGCGGAGGGCCCTGGAGTAGCCTGTGCTGGTGCTGCTGGGACGCTGCGCCGGGTGTACGCCTAGGAGTGCGGCTCGCCGGGGCCGGGCGGCAGCAGCACGCGAAAGGTGGTTCCCACGCCAACCTCGCTCTCGGCTTCGATGTGTCCTCCGTGAGCCTCCACCAGCTGCTTAGCGATCGCCAGCCCGAGTCCGCTGCCGGCTCCGCCGGCGTGCGAGCGGGCGCGATCTCCTCTCCAGAAGCGGTCGAACACGTGCGGCAGATCGTCGGGAGGAATACCCTCGCCTGTGTCGGTGACCGTGATGGCAACTCCCCCGTCGCAGGGCTGGGCCCGAAGCGTGATCGAGCCGCCCTGCGCCGAGTATCGAACCGCATTCGCCATAAGATTGCCCAGAACCTGTTGCAGCCTCTCCACGTCGCCTTCTATGGTGGGCAGATCGCCATCAACGTCCAGTTGCAGCTCTAGCCCGGCCGCCTCAGCCTGGCCGCTGAAGCTGGTTGCTACGTCGGACAGCAGCTCGTCCACGCGCACCGGTTCCCATACCAACTGCAGCTCGCCGGCCTCGGCCAGGGAAAGCGTGCCCAGGTCGGTGACCAGGCGCGCCAGGAGGCTCGTTTCCTCCAGCGTGGCGCTGATGTGCTCCTGCGTCGGCTGGTAGACGCCGTCTATCAGACCTTCTAGGTTACCCTGGATGATCTGCAGGGGGGTCCGCAGTTCGTGGGCCACATCCGCCGTCAGGTTGCGGCGCTGCTCGTCGACTCGCTGTAGCTCGGCGACCATGCGATTGAAGGAGGCGGCCAGGCGGCGGAACTGCTCCGGCGCGTGTCGCGGCTGCTCGACCCGCACGCCGAGATCGCCTCCGGCCACCGCCTCGGCGGCGGTCATTACGTCTGCCAGGGGCGTGGCGATGTCGCGGAAGGTGCGCGTTGCCAGTAGCCCCGCCAGCAGCGGAAACCCAAGAGCCAGCGCACTGCCGCCAATCCATACCAGTACGGCGGTCTGGCCATCGCCTCCCGCCAGGCGGCTGAGCAGGAAGGCCAGGGCCGCCATGCCGGCCATCACGAGCAGGGCGATCATGCCGAACGCACCGGCGAATCGGAAGAAGAGCGATCCGCGCCTATGCCGCCAGTATGTGCGCCGGCTGGTGAACCTCTCCAGCTGCCAGTGGCGCGAGCGCCAGGGTGGTGGGGGCGGACCGTACTCGTGGTGCCAGCGCGGGTGGCTCCATCTCTCAGGCCGGTGCCAACCTCGGTGCCAGGAGTTAGGCTCGCGCCTATCCCCTTGCTCAGCCTCTCGGCTCTGTTTCACTATTCGATCTCGTCGCTGAACCTGTAGCCCACACCGTAGACAGTGAGAACGAAACGAGGCTGTGCGGGGTCGGGCTCCAGCTTGCGGCGCAGGTTCTTCACGTGGGCGTCGATCGACCTGTCATACCCGTCGTAGGCCACTCCGTGCAGCCTGTCCAGCAGCTGTGCCCGGCTGAAGACCTGGCCCGGATGCTGGGCCAGGACCGCAAGCAGGTTGAACTCGGTGCGTGTGAGAGGGATCTCCGCACCCGCTCTGGTCACCCGGTAGGCCCGCAAGTCGATCTGCAGGTCGCCCGCCCGGATCAGGCCTGGCTGGCGTACTCCTCCCTTGACGCGTCTGAGGACGGCGCGCACGCGGGCCGCCAGTTCCCGTGGGCTGAACGGCTTGGTGACATAGTCGTCTGCGCCGAGCTCCAGGCCGATCAGGCGGTCGGCTTCTCCCACGCGCGCGGTGAGCATGATTATCGGCACGTCAGATTCGCGTCGCAGCGCACGGCAGACGTCCAATCCGTCCATCTGCGGTAGGTTCAGATCGAGCACGATCAGATCCGGCCGTTCGGCCCGGGCGACCGCCAGTGCCGTCTTGCCGTCCCCGGCCGCTACGACCCGGAAGCCTCCCTGCTCCAGGTAGTCGCGTGCCTGTCGCACGATCTTGGGCTCGTCGTCCACTACGAGAATCGTCTCGTTCACGGGGTGCTCCGCCGCTGTTCTATCACGAATAGCACGAACGCACAAATCGGCGGCGAGACGGCCCCGCAAGTCGGACGTGCACGGGCCGGCCCGCCGCCGCTGCTCAATTCTTCACGAAAGTGTATGTCCGCCTACCCTTGCTTGCCAGACGGAACAGCCCGCCTTGAGTCATGCCGGCCGTGATGTCCTGCTCGCCCATGTGGTGGTCGCTGAACGAGAGCACACCCTCCTTCTTGAGCACCCGGTGCAGTTCCGCCAGTACCTCCCTCGGGTTTCGCAGTATGTGAAACGTGTCATGCAGCAAGATGCTGTCCACACTGGCGTCCGCCAACTCGGTCTGGCAGTCGGACTGGATCGGGCGCAGGTTATGCAATCCCATTCTCTCCGCCATCCTCGATACAGACCTGATGGCCAGGGGATGGAGGTCGAGGGCGTAGACCCGACCGGCCGGGCCCACCATCCTCGCCGCGTCCCGCAAGTAGGAGCCGGGGCCGCACCCGAAATCGAGGACGGTCTGGCCAGGGCTGAGATGCGCCTCCTCGAGCACCTTCCTTCGGGGCACGAGCAAGTCGCGCGCCCTGAACAGGACGGACATGCCGCGAAACAGAAAACCGCTCATCGGTTGATCCACAGGATTCCTCCCCAGATGGCTCTCACGGATGCCATCATCCTTCTGTTCGGGCGGGCCTTGAGCCCGCCCGCTGAGCTGCCCTGGGCGACTCAGGCGCAGGCCGGATCGCCCAGGGCATGGGCCGTCCGCTGTCGCTGACTAGCTCGCTGCCGGATCCTCGGCCGGCTCTTCGCCGGACTCATCGGCTTCGTCGCCCCACCATTCGTGCCATCCGGCCCAGCCAGGGAAGGGGCCATGCCTGTACCAGTGAGGATGCCTTCTTCCCCAGCGAGCGGCCCTGCGGGCCCACATTGGGCCGTACATAGCGCGCGGTGCGCAGGATAGGACTGTGCCCCAGAGCACGAGGCGGGCCACCCTGCTGATGACGAACAACAGCAGGAAGAGCAGCGCCGCGCCCACGAGCAGGGCGGGGAGTCCGCCGCGCACTGGCAGTGGCCAGCCGTGTGTCGTTGTCCCGTCCGCAGAAGCGCTGGACGCCGCGCCTTGAGCATACCCTGCCTGATACAGCAGCAGGCCGCCTCCGGCCAGCAAGGCCACCAGCGCCAACGTGGCTACAACGGCCGCCACCACCCTCACAGTAACACTCACTTTCGATGCCATACCTCTCACCTCCTTGAGATTCTCAGGACCCAGGAGAAGCCGAAACCCAGAACTGGACCCACAGCCAGGCCAGCATCAGGAGAAGAAGAACAGCGGTCGTTGCCCGCAGGCCTCGTGTGGCGAACGCTCCTGGCTGCTTATTCCTTCTTTCCATGGTCTTCCTGCCGCTGGATTCCACTCCGTCCGTTCCCGATGCTATTAGACCATGGCTCTGTGAAGGCATTGTGAATAGGTGTGGGAAACGTGGTGAAGAGCGCCGGGCAAGCTGCGGGCCTGCCTTGACCCGGCAGGGTAGGGGTCGTAGAATACCCTTGACTTAGAGCGCGCTCGAAGTTGTATAATCGAGTCAGGGAAGGGGGGACGAATGGAACAGCAGCTTACGATCAACGAGGCGGCGCAGGAAACCGGCCTGACAGCGCATACGCTCCGGTACTACGAGCGGGTTGGCCTGATCCCCTCTGTGGCTCGTGCGGACAACGGACACCGGCGCTACTCTCAGGAGGACATCGGCTGGATCGAATTCGTCAAGTGCTTGCGATCGACGGGGATGCCGATCTCCGAGATGCAGCGCTACGTCGAACTGCAGCAGGAGGGCGACTCGACCGCGCGCGCCCGGCTCGACCTGCTCGAAGCGCACCGGCGGCGGATCACAGAAAAACTAGAGCAGTTGAACACCTTTCTGGAAAGGATCGAAGGAAAGATCTCCTACTACCGCCAGCTGCAGGCGCAGCAGTTGAGCTGAACACCGGAGGAGGGCTGGTGCGCGATAGAGGTGGTGAATAGGCGATGGGATCCATACTTGTCCTCTTTCATTCTCAGGAGTTCGGCAACACCGCCGCAATGGCGGAGGCTGTGGCCGAAGGCGCTATGGCCGCAGGCGGCGAAGTGACGCTGGTCAACACCAACGAGACGCGGCTGGACATAGACACCTATCGCGACTTTGACGCCGCGGCCTTCGGGTCGCCCGACTACTACAGCTACATCGCCGGCGGGCTGAAGGTCTTCCTGGATGACTGGTACATTGCCGGCAAGGCCAGTCGTCTGGGCCTGGAGGGGAAGCCATACGGCCTCTTCCTCTCTCACGGCGGCGGTGGAGCAGCTAGAACAGCGCTCGAGGAGCTGTTCAACCGTATGGGATCGAAGGTCGGGCAGACGGTAGCGGCACGCGGCAGGCCCAGCGCAGCCGTGCTCGAGGAGTGCCGCCAGCTCGGACGAGAGCTGGCGAGTACTGTGTCTTAGCCAGATGGACTACGTCGAATTCGGCAGTACGGGCCTGAGGGTGTCGCGCCTGGCCTTTGGCACGGGCACGAACGGCTGGGCCGGCCGGTCGGAGCAGACGGACCTGGGCGTTGGCGAGCTCGCCCGGCTTCTCCGGCTTGGGCATGATCACGGCGTCAACTTCTGGGACGCCGCCGATGCCTACGGATCGCACGAACACCTGGCAGAGGCACTATGCGATATCCCGCGCGGGGAAGTGGTGATAGCCACGAAGACCACGTCGCAGAGTGCCCAGCAGACGGCGCGGGATGTCGAGCGCTTCCTGATCGAATTGCGCACTGACGCTGTGGACATCGTCCTGCTCCACTGCATGACTCAGGCCGGCTGGCCGAGGCGATACTGCGGAGCAATGGAAGCGCTAGTGCGCGCCAAGGAGCAGGGAAAGGTGCGCGCGGTTGGCGTCTCCTGCCACGGAGTAGGTCCGCTGCTTTCAGCTGCGGAAACCGATTTGGTGGACGTGGTACTAGCCCGAATCAACGTTGCCGGTGTGCAGATGGGGGCGCCCCGATCTGAAGTCGTCGACGCGCTGGAGCGGCTCTATACGTCCGGCAAGGCGGTCTACGGGATGAAGGTGCTGGGCTGCGGAAGGCTGGCAGGGCAGGCCCACTCGGCGATGGAGTACGTCTTCGGTCTTGGTATTGTCCACTCCATTGTCGTGGGCACCAGCAGCCGCGCGCAGCTGCTTGAGAACGTCAAGCTGGTCGAGGAGATCGCGGCGCGATATCCGCTTCGCAGCAGGGCCGAGGGAAGACACGTAGGCGTCCTGGAGGCACCAGGGAGAGAGGAGCGATTGCCCTCGAGCAGTCGGCCTGGAGCGAGCCTAGGCGAAACGTAGATAGCGTCGCAGGTATGGACGTGGCAGCCACAAAGAAAGGGAGCTAGTCAGAGCAATGCAATATCGACCGTTTGGTAAGCTGGACTGGGAGGGATCCGCCCTGGGCTTCGGGTGTATGCGGCTCCCCACTACTTCGGACAACGAAGCGGACGTAGACGAGCCGCTGGCTACGGAGATGATCCGCCATGCCATCGATCAGGGCGTCAATTACGTTGACACCGCATACCCCTACCATGGCGGGAACAGCGAGAAGCTCCTCGGCCGCGTCCTGGGCAATGGCTACCGGGAGAGGGTCAAGCTGGCGACGAAGATGCCCTGCTGGCTCGTGGAGACCCCTGCCGACTTCGACAAGTACCTGGACGAGCAGCTGGAGAGGCTTCAGACAGGCCACATAGACTTCTACCTCCTGCATGCCCTGTGGGAGGATCGCTGGGCGAAGATGCGGGAGATGGATGTACTGAAGTGGGCCGCGGGGGCGATCGCCGATGGACGCATCGGCCACCTGGGCTTCTCGTTCCACGGCACCCTCGCTCTGTTCAAGGAAGTCATCGACGCCTACGACTGGACGATGTGCCAGATCCAGTACAACTTCATGAATGAGGAGACCCAGGCGGGCACTGAAGGCCTCGAATACGCGGCTGGCCAAGGCGTGGCGGTCGTGATCATGGAGCCGCTGCTCGGCGGGCAGATTGCCAATCCCCCTTCGGCTGTCCAGCAGGTCTGGGAGGAGGCGGGTGCCGCGCCTGTCGACCTGGCGCTGCGCTGGCTGTGGAACAAGCCGGAGGTTGCGGTTGTCCTGAGCGGCATGACCGCGATGGAACACGTAGAACAGAACCTGGCCATTGCTGATCGCTCCGGCGTGGGCAGACTGACGGAGGACGAGGCCCGGCTCATCAACCGGGTCCGCGCCGCCTACGAGGGCCTCGCTTCTGTGCCCTGCACCAGGTGCGGATACTGCATGCCCTGCCCCAACGGGGTCAACATTCCGCGCAACTTTGATCTCTACAACCAGGCCATAATGTACGGCAACCCGAGCTTGAGCAGGTCGCTCTACTCCTGGCACATGCCCGAGGAGGAACGGGCAGCCTCCTGCATCGCCTGCCGCGAGTGTGAGGACAAGTGTCCGCAGCAGATCGAGATCAGTGAGTGGATGCCCAAAGTCGACGACCTCCTTTCCATCAAGGAGTCGGACTGACGCCTGACGCAGTCCGGGTCAGATTCTGCTGTCCTCGTCGCCGCGCTGACCGGTAAGGCCTGGACTTCCGCACCGGTTGTGGTAAGATAGCCAGGAGCAGTCGCGGGAAGGGCTCGCGGCACTCACTGGGGAGTGGCCAAGTGGTAAGGCAGCGGACTTTGAATCCGCTATCGTAGGTTCGAACCCTACCTCCCCAGCCTGGGCCATCACGGCCTTCGGCGGAGCATCAGCCAGCCGCTGCCTCCACAGGATGAGCATGAGAGCCATTAAGGTCGCAGCCGTGATCTTGGCGGCAGGGCAGGGGACGCGGATGAAGTCCCGGTACCCCAAGCCGCTCTACGCGCTGGCCGGCAAGCCCTTGGTGGACCACGCGCTGGAAGCCGTGCGGCAGCTCTCGAACCTGAAGCCGGTCCTCGTCGTGGGCCACGGGGCGGACCAGGTCCGCGCGGCAGTGGGCGACCGGGCCATCTTCGTCGAGCAGAGGCAGCAGAAGGGTACGGGCCATGCCTTGCTGCAGGCGCGGAAACCCCTCATGGGCTTGGCCAGCCTGGTCCTGGTCACGTACGCGGACATGCCGCTTCTCACGGCCGAGACGCTGCGCTCGCTTGTCGAACGGCAGAAGAACAACGATGGGCCAATAAGCCTTCTTTCGGCTAGGAGCGAGACGCCACGGGGTTTCGGGAGGCTGGTGCGCGATTCGAAGGGCTCCGTAGTCAGGATCGTGGAGGATTCGCTCGTCACCGCCGAGGAGGAGTCGATCACCGAGCTGAACGTAGGGGCATACTGCTTTGGCGCGGGCTGGCTCTGGGAGCACGTGGACCAGATTCCGCCCAGCCCGCCAAAGAAGGAGTACTACCTGACGGACCTGATCGGCATGGCCGCCGGCGAAGGCGCCCGCGTGGAGGCGGTAGCCATCGCCGATCCCCAGGAGGCGCTGGGCATCAACACCCGGGCCCACCTGGCCGAAGCGGAGGCAGCGCTGCGGCGCCGCACGAACGAGCGCTGGATGATAGAGGGCGTGACCATCGTGGATCCGGCCACTACATACATCGAGCAGGGCGTGACCATCGGGGCGGACACGGAGATCATGCCCAATACCCATCTGCGAGGCAAGACGGCAATCGGCCAGGGCTGCCACATCGGGCCGAACACGATCGTCGTCGATTGCCAGATTGGGAACAAGTGCCGGGTGCTGGCGTCTGTGCTCGAGCAGGCAGTGATGGAGGACGGCTCGGACATTGGCCCGTTCGGCCACCTGCGCGAGGGCGCGCGCCTGTGTGAGGGATCTCACATGGGCAACTTCGGCGAGGTCAAGAATGCGACACTCGGCCCCGGCGCGAAGATGGGCCACTTCGGCTACCTCGGCGACGCCGAGGTCGGTGCCAGGACGAACATCGGCGCAGGCACCATCACCTGCAACTACGACGGCAAGCGGAAGCACAAGACCTTCATCGAGGAAGGGGCCTTCATCGGGTCGGACACGATGCTCGTGGCCCCGGTGAGGGTAGGCAAGGGAGCCAAGACCGGGGCGGGCGCAGTCGTGACGCGGGATGTTCCGGACGGCAAGGTGGCCGCCGGCGTTCCCGCGCGCGTGCTGAACCGAGACGACAGCGATGGGGACGAAGACTGAGCTCGACCGCGGGGAACTGGTTCGCCAGGCGGCAGCGGCTAGAGAGATTGCCTACGCCCCCTACTCCAGATACCAGGTGGGGGCGGCGCTCTTGGGCCGGTCAGGGCGGATCTACACCGGGTGCAACGTGGAGAACGCGGCCTATTCCGCCACCATCTGCGCCGAGCGCGTTGCCGTGGCCAAGGCCGTGTCTGAGGGGGAGCGGGAATTCGCCGCCATCGCGGTGGTGACTGAGGACGGGGCCACGCCCTGTGGCGTGTGCCGCCAGGTGCTGCGGGAGTTCAGCGAGGAGCTGATCGTCCTCATCGGAGACGGTGACGGCCGGGTACGCGAGACCACGGTGTCCGCGCTTCTGCCAGACAGCTTCGCCGGGCCGGGTTGAGCCGCACGATACGCAGAGCCTACTCCATGCGAGATGCTATCGCCATCCTCGATTTCGGTTCCCAGTATACACAGCTGATCGCCCGCCGCGTGCGCGAAGCGAACGTCTACTGCGAGCTCTTCCCCTGGGACGCGCCACCCGCCGCGCCGCTGGCGATCCAGCCCAAGGGCTTCATTCTCTCCGGCGGTCCGGCCAGTGTCTATGCTGCCGGAGCCCCCACGCTGCCGGAATACGTCCTACAGCAGCAGGTCCCGGTGCTCGGGATCTGCTACGGTATGCAGCTGCTGGCCCGCACCCTTGGCGGGCGCGTCGCCCGGGCCGAGAGCCGGGAGTACGGGCCTGCGCAGGTGGAGCTGGTAGGTCCGGACACCCCGCTCCTGGCACCTTTGCGATCGAAGCGGTCGCGGTTCCAGGTCTGGATGTCGCACGGCGATCGCATCGAGGCGGTGCCCCCGGGCAGCGACGTCCTGGCCCGCAGCGAAAACTCGCCTGTGGCGGCTATGGGCGACCGCGAGCGCGGCTACTACGGCCTCCAGTTCCACCCCGAAGTCGTCCACACGGAGCCAGGGCAGGAGATCATCCGCCGCTTCGCGGTCGAAGTCTGCGGTTGCCGGGCGGACTGGACGCCCGCGTCGTTCATCGAACAGGCCATCGCCGACATCCGAGCCCGCGTGGTCGAAGAGCGGGTGATATGCGGCCTCAGCGGGGGTGTCGATTCGGCGGTCACGGCTACGCTGGTCCACCAAGCAATTGGTGACCAGCTGACCTGCATCTTCGTCAACACCGGGCTTCTACGCCGGGGCGAGCCGGAACAGGTGGTCCGCACGTTCCGAGATGGCCTGGGGACGCAGTTGGTGGCGGTTGACGCCACCGAGGACTTCCTTACCGCTCTCGACGGAGTCACCGACCCCGAGCAGAAGAGACGGGCAATTGGCGAGCTGTTCATCCGGGTATTCGAGCGTGAGGCGGGGAAGCTGGGTGACCCTCGCTTCCTGGCCCAGGGAACCCTCTACCCGGACGTCATTGAGAGCCGCGGGCCGGAGCGGCGGGTCGCGGCTCGCATCAAGACGCATCACAACGTCGGCGGGCTGCCTGAGGACATGGCTTTCGAACTGGTAGAGCCTCTGCGCTACCTGTTCAAGGACGAGGTCAGGGCGGCGGGAGAGGCACTGGGCCTGCCCGCCGAGATCGTGTGGCGGCAGCCGTTCCCCGGTCCCGGGCTGGCGGTGCGCATCTTGGGCGCGGTGACCTGGGATAGGCTGGAGACGCTCCGCGCGGCGGACGCGATCCTGCTGGACGAGCTGGCCGCTGCCGGCGCGCTGCGGGGCGAGACGCAGCAAGCGCTGGCCGTGCTCCTGCCGATTCAGAGCGTTGGCGTGATGGGCGATGAGCGCACTTACCAGAATGTCGTTGCCATCCGGGCCATCACCACAGAGGATTTCATGACGGCCGATTGGGCCCGGCTGGATCACGACCTGCTGGCCCGCATCAGCAACCGCATCGTAAACGAGGTGGAGGGCGTGAACAGAGTCGTCTATGATATCACCTCCAAGCCGCCAGCCACCGTGGAGTGGGAGTAGCGGGCACGCTGTCCCTCCGCCTCAGCAACCACTACCGCCTTTTGCGCCACTGACCTGGCCTGGGTATAATAGCATGACGGAGGGCAACGCGGGTACAAGCAGTGGATTCCGACGCCGACCGAGTGGGCCACGTAGACTCGTCCGAACCGACTTCTCCCTCGGGTCGGGCTGAGTCCGGCACCCTGCGCTTCTCCAACGGCGCCCAGGTTGAGGCGGCAACCTGTACCGCGGCGCAGCTCTCGCCTCCCCAGGCGGTGAGCGACCGTCAGGGTGAGCAGCTCTTCCTCATCGTGCGCCTCTCCGCCGGCTCCCCGCCCGAGTCGTATGAGAAGCTGATGGCGCTTGCCTCAGACACATACTGGGGCACTCCGGGCAGCACGACGAAGGCGCTGCGCAAGGCGGCGATTGCCGCAAACAGCCGTCTGGCGCAGGTCAACTCCAGGGCCGATGCGTCGCAGCGCAGCCTGGGGCACCTTGTCTGCGCCGTGCTGCGCGACGAGGATCTCTTGGTCCTCCAGGCCGGCGAGGTATCCGCCTCTCTGCTCCACCGGGGCCGCCTGCAGCACTTCACCAGCAGTCCCGGCCCGCAGCCACTGGGCGCCGCTCAGGTGGCCGATGTCAGGGTCCATCACGCCTTCTCGGCTTTCGGAGACGTCCTTCTTCTGGCGGCTCCGAGCCTCACCCCGCTGGCCGGCGGTGAGCCTCTGCAGAGCCTGTTGGCGGAAGCCGAGTTGCCCCGGATGGTATCCAAGTTGGGCCAGTGTGCCGCTGAAAGCGATTTCGCTGCCCTGATCGCGCGCCGCTCGGCGCCGGCCCAAGCGATCGATGTGCCGGCTGCCGCGGAGCCGCTAACAGTTCCCGACTCAACCGGGCCGGCTGCGAAGGCGGCCAAGCCGCGAAGAAGGCGGGTGCGAACCCGGGACAAGAGGGAGTCGAGGGTGCGCTTGTGGGCGCAGCAGACCGGCCCCAAGGTCAGGGCTTGGCTCTTGGACGCCTCCGGCACGGCCAGGAGCGTCCTGGCTGCGGCGGGAGCGCGGCTGGCGCGTGGGGCGAAGACGCTGCTCCGCCGCACGCTGCCCGGCCGCGATCAGACCGTGCCGCTTACAAGAAAGGAAGAGCCGGCCTATCCGGACGAAAGGCGCTCGCTGATGCGGGCAATCGCCATCGGACTGCCGGTGCTGCTGGCTGTCCTTGTCGCGCTCGCCTATCTATCGTTTGGCTCTGAGGCGCGATTCCAGCGCCTTGTCCAGAAGGCACAGCAGGAGATGAGCCTGGCGGCTGCGGCAGAGGATCCGGACGAGGCCAGAAGCCACCTCGAGCTGGCCCGCGACTATGCGGCGGATGCAGCCGCGTCGCGTCCGGAGGACGCCGAGGCCGTCCGGCTCTTCTCGCAGGCAGAGAGCGCGCTGGACGCGATGGACCACATCGTTCGCCTCACCGCGGTCCAGGTGTGGAACCCAATCGAGGGTATGTCGCCTTCGCGCCTCGTGGTGCGGGGGCAGATGCTCTTCGTTCTGGACTCTTCCGAGCGCTGGGTGTTCAGGCTGGATCTGAGCCCAGCGGGCGACAGCCTGGCCACGCCGACAAGCCTGACCGAGCTGGCGAAGGCGGGTGACCTGATCGGCGTGGACCGGCTGGGCGAGCTCGTCGACTGCGCCTGGGTGGACACAGCCGGTGGCCGGCAAACGAGCGGCCTGCTCATACTGGACGAAGACGGGGGGCTGTTCACCTATGATCCTTCCTGGACCGGCAGCGGCGGCGGGCCGCGCGTATCTCGCGCACCTCTTCGAGATGTGCTAGCAGAGACAACTCGGGCCATCGGTACGTACCAGGGCAAGCTCTACGTGCTGGATCCCGTCCGCAACCAGATCTGGCGCTACGCGCCTGAAGGTGATACGTTCCCTTATCCGCCCGAGCCGTATTTCGCTTCCTCCCCTGCCAAGAGGCTGGACGACGCGCTCGACATGGCCATTGACGGCAGCATCTACGTCCTGTACCAAGACGGCGATGTCATCAGGTTCACGGAAGGCGAATCCCAGGCCTTCGACCCCCAGGGAATGACGGGCGATCTGAGCGAGGCCACGGTCATAGCCATCGATCCCAGTGGATTGAGCGGGCGGATCTACGTGGGAGATCCTGGCGGCGGGCGGATCGTGGTGCTCACGCCGGAAGGAGCGTTCCTCGCAGAGTACCGCACCCAGGTCGCTCTGGACCAGCTGTCGGCCCTCGCCGTCGACGAGACAGCAGGCCGCCTCTATCTCGTCAACGGCCAGCGGCTCTATTCAGCTCCGCTGCCTTGATTGCCCGCCTGACCCAACCGTGCTATAATCCCGGCGCGGTCTAGCTCGGCGGTCGCGTGCGTGGGCAGGCCGGGCGCCGGGCAGCATAAGGAAGCTTAGCGAGCGCGGGGGCGCGCAGTGTGGATTCCTGCCCTGACTCCCGCCCCCCTCCCTGGTGCGAAGCTACGGTCCGCCACCGCCGCCTCGATCGTGTCGCGGGAGGCACAGACGTGCGAAGTGGAGCAAGACGAGCAGTAAACTCCGCAAGACGTAATCAGAGACTGCTGACGCTGGGCCTGCTGGCCGCGTTCAGCGTCGTCGTCATTGTCCTGGGCGCAGTCGCTTTCGACGTCGTCCGGGACTTCATTGTGTCTGCGAACATCCTTCCGGACTGGAGTATCGACCCCGACGACGGCGATGTGGGCTACGAGGGAGCTCTTCCGGTCTGGACGGGCACGGATCGAGTGACCATCCTGCTAATGGGTATCGACCGCCGAGAGGGAGAGACTGCGCCAGCCCGCACGGACAGCATGCTACTGCTGACGGTCGATCCTGTCGTGAAGACCGGGGCCGTGCTATCGATCCCCAGAGACCTGTGGGTACCCATACCCATGGGCGGGAGCAGCACCGAGGGCAGAATCAACTCGGCCCACTACTTCGGCGAGCTATACGATTGGCCGGGGGGAGGTCCGGCGCTGGCTGCCGATACGGTGGAGTACAACCTGGGTGTACCTATCGACTACTATGCCCGCGTCGACTTCCCCGCCTTCGAGCGGCTGATCGACCTAATTGGTGGCGTGGATGTCTACCTGGAGGAGGAGATCTGGGATCCCGAGTATCCGGACGAGAACTACGGCTACGACCCGCTGTATATCAGCGCGGGATGGCAACACTTCGACGGTGAGATGGCCCTCAAGTATGCGCGGGTTCGCCACGGCGGCTCCGACTACGACCGGGTCAGGCGGCAGCACAATGTCCTTCGGGCTGTCTTCGAGAAGGTCACGCGGCCGGAAATGATTCCCTCCTTGGTTCCCCTAGCCGGCGAGCTATGGGAGACCCTCCAGGACTCTGTCGTCGTCAGCCCGGATCTCTCGCTGACCAAGATAGTCGCTCTGGCGGGCCTGGCCGCGGAGGTGGAGGAGGCCAACCTGGGCTTCTACGCCATCGACCAGCACTACACCGTATCCTGGGAGACCCCGGACGGCCAGCTGGTGGAGATCCCTCAGCGGGAGCTCATCCGCGAGCTGCGCGACTTCATCTTCACCGCCGGGCCGGCGCCCGTGAGTGAAGACGGCCCGGGGCAGCTGGAGGAAGAGGCTGCCCGGGTCCAGATTCTGAACGGCACCCTGGTGGGCGGGCTGGCTTCCGAGACCGCAGAGAGCTTGATACAGGGAGGGATCGACGTAGCAGACGTCGGTAACGCCGATCGCTCCAACTACACCGAAACGCTGATCATCGTCTATGGGTCGAAGACCTTCACGGCCGAGCGGGTCAGTGAGCTGCTGCGGCTCCAGCCCACGGCGATAGTCGAGGCGGGCGGGCCGGCCGGCGAGTACGACATAGTGGTCATCCTCGGCACCGACTACTCCCCTGGTGGCGGGTAGGCTGCCCGGCCGCTGTCCTCCCCCTCTGCATAGGTGCAGATTCCCCGTCCGCCGCTGCCGCCTGATCCGCCGCGCCGGAGGAACCAACGTGCGATCTGCCGGAAGAAGAGAGCCTGGCTTCTCAAGCCGCAGCAGGAGAGTGCTTGTCTCAGGTCTCCTGCTGGCGTTTGCGGCTGTGAACATCAGTCTGGGCGCACTCACCTTCGACGTTGTGCGGGACGCCGTGGTCTCCTGGACCCTCTTCCCTGATCTGCCGCTCGGCCCTGAGGACGGCTACATCGTCTATCCGCCTGGAGAGCTTCTGCCCATATGGAGCGGCACGAATCGAGTGACGGTCCTGCTGTTGGGGATTGACAGGAGGCCGGGGGATAGCTCGCCGGCACGGACAGACAGCATGCTGCTGCTGACGATCGATCCGGTGGTCAAGACGGCGGCGGTCCTATCGATCCCCAGAGACCTGTGGGTCTCTATTCCGATGGGCGAGAACAGAGTCCATGGTCGCATCAACTCGGCGCACTACCTGGGCGAGCTGTATGACTGGCCGGGAGGTGGGCCGGCGCTGGCTGCCGATACGGTGGAGTACAACCTGGGTGTATCCATCGACTACTACGCTCGGGTCGATTTCCTCGCTTTCGAGCACTTGATCGACCTGATTGGCGGTGTCGACGTCCACGTGGAGGAAGATATCTGGGACCCCGAGTATCCGGATGACAACTACGGCTTTGACCCGGTCTACATTCCGGCGGGGCAGCACCATTTCAGCGGCGAGATGGCTCTGAAGTACGCCCGCGTGCGCCACGGCGGCTCGGACTACGACCGCACCAGGCGGCAGCGCTGCGTTCTGGAGGCCGCGTTCGACAAGGTTACCCGGCTGGATATGATCCCCTCACTTCTGCCCGTCGCTTCTGAGCTGTGGAAAACCCTGCAGGCCTCTGTTGTCGTCAGCCCAGATCTATCTCTCAACAAGATCATCGCCCTGGCCCGGCTGGCCTCGCAGGTCGACGCGGCCAAGCTGGGGTTCTATGCTATCGACCAGAGCTACGCGGAGTCCCTCACAACGCCAGACGGACAGATGGTGGAGATGCCTGATTGGGACCGCATCCGCGAGCTGCGCGACTCCATTTTCATGGCAGGGCTGGCGCCTGATAGTGATGGTGGGCAGGAGGAGCTGGAAGCGGAGGCTGGCCGGGTCCAGGTCCTCAACGGCACTCTGGTGGCGGGGCTGGCCTCCCAGGCTGCAGATACGTTGAGGCAGGCGGGAGTCAATGTCGTGGATGTTGGCAACGCCGAGCGCTCGGACTGCGCCGAGACTCAGATCATCGTCCACACCTCGAAGATGCTCACCGCGGAGCGTATCCGCCAGGCGCTTGGGCTCGAGCTGTCCGCAGTGGTTTCTGCTGAGAGCGCCGCCAGCGAGTACGACATAGTGGTTATCCTGGGCTCCGACTACTCCGCTGGTGGCGGATGAGGCTTGTCTGGGTACTCCGCGATACCCATTGTGGGTTGACAGGGAAGGCGGCTCAGGTATAATCATCACAGATCGCGAAGAATAGAACGCGTAGACCGGGACGATTGCCGGCCCGGCAGGTCCCAGAGAGAAGGAGCCGCAGGCTGCAAGCTCCTTTGGCCACACAGCCGGCAGAACCCCCCGGGAGCGGGCCTCGGAAACCGCGGCAGCGCGGGAGTAAGAGGCTCCGGTTGGCCCGTTACAGCCATTGAGTGCGACGACCGATCGATTGGATCGTTGAGGGCCGGTCGCTGAACTTGGGTGGAACCGCGTGGGAGACCCCTGCGCCCCAAGGCGTAGGGGTCTTTGTGTGTCTCATGAGCAGGATGCGCGCGCCGGCTGTGGTCTTCGGTCCAGCGTCTGAAGCAGGAGGATCACGATGACGGAACCAGAGCATCAAGAGGACGAGCAAATGCATCGACTGCGTCACTCCGCCTCGCACGTGATGGCCCAGGCGGTGTTGGAGAAGTTTCCTGAGGGCAAGGTCGCCATAGGACCGCCGATCGAGAACGGCTTCTATTACGACTTCGAGTTGCCACGTCCGCTGACCCCGGAGGATCTTGAGGCCATCGAGGCGCGCGCGCGGGAGATAATCGCAGAAGGACACGACTTCGAGTACCGCGAGCTGTCGGAGGAAGAGGCGCGCAAGATCTTTGCCGATCAGCCCTACAAGCTGGAGCTGATCGATACGATCCTCTCGCAGGGCACAGACGAGTACGGGGAGCCGCTCGAGGAGAAGCCGAAGCTCTCGATCTACAAGAGCGGGTCGTTCGTCGACCTGTGTCGCGGCCCGCACGTGAGCAACAGCCGCGAGATCAACCCGGACGCCTTCAAGCTGCTCAGCGTCGCCGGGGCATACTGGCGCGGTGACGAGCGCCGCCCGATGCTGCAGCGGATCTACGGCACGGCCTGGCGCACCAGCGAGGAGCTGAAGTGGTACCTCGACTGGCTCGAGGAAGTGGAGAAGCGCGACCATCGCAAGCTTATCAAAGAGCTGGATCTGGTCAGCTTCCACGAGGAAGCAGGCGCCGGGCTGGCTCACTGGCACCCGAAGGGCGGCAGAATGCGGGTCCTGATCGAGGACTACTGGCGCAAGCTCCACCTGGAGGGCGGCTACGAGATCGTGTTCACGCCTCACATCGGCCGAAGCCTGCTGTGGGAAAAGTCCGGCCACCTGGAATTCTATCGGGACGGTATGTACGCGCCGATGGACATCGATGGGCAGGAGTATTTCATCAAGCCGATGAACTGCCCGTTCCACATCATGATATACGGATCGAGAACGCGTTCCTACCGTGACCTGCCGCTGCGCTGGGCGGAGCTGGGCACGGTCTACCGCTACGAACGGAGCGGCACACTCCATGGCCTGCTGCGCGTCCGGGGCTTCACCCAAGATGATGCTCACATCTTCTGCACGCCGGAGCAGGTGGAGGACGAGATCCTGCGTGTCCTTGACTTTAGCCTCAATCTGCTGCGCGGCTTTGGCTTCCAGGAGTTCAAGATAGAGCTCAGCGTACGCGATCCGAACACGCCGGAGAAATACGTCGGGGCGGAGAAGATGTGGAAGCAGGCGGAGGCGTCGCTGGTGAAGGCGCTGAAGTCGCGCAACCTGGACTACGAGCGGATGGAGGGGGAGGCAGTCTTCTACGGCCCCAAGATCGACATCAAGATCAAGGATGCGCTCAATCGGACGTGGCAGTGCTCGACGATCCAGTTCGACTTCAACACTCCGGAGCGATTCGACATGACCTACGTTGGTGAGGACGGCAAGGAGCATCGGCCCTACATGGTGCATCGGGCTCTGCTCGGGAGTATCGAGCGCTTCTTCGGCGTACTCGTCGAGCACTACGGCGGGGCTTTCCCTGTGTGGCTCAGCCCAGTCCAGGCTGTAATCATCCCCATCGCCGACCGGCACGTCGACGCCGCCCGGTCGACCGCCGAACTGCTGCGCCAGGCGGGGCTGCGCGTTGAGGTAGACGGGTCCAGCGAGAGAATGCAGGCCAAGATCCGCAACGCCCAGCTGCAGAAGATACCGTACATGCTGGTCATCGGAGACCGGGAGCAGGAAGCGGGGCAGGTGAACGTACGCCTCCGCAACGGCGACAAGCCGGGCGCGATGGCGGTTGGGGAGTTTGTGGCCCTGGCCAGCGAAGCGGTGGCCGAGAAGCGGCTCTTGTAGCGCATCACTGCGGTTGATTTGACACGTCACACTTGTTGTGTTATCATCTGCCCTTGTTACGTCTATTGTCAAGTAACCGAGGGAGGTAGGCGGGATTCGGAGAAGAAGATATACGCCGCCGCCTAAGCGGCCGCAGTATCGCCTGAATCACCAGATACGGGCCGCTGAAGTGCGCCTTATCGGCGAGGATGGCTCCCATCTGGGAGTCGTCCCTGTCTCTGAGGCCCTGAAGCTGGCGAGCGAGGCCGAGCTGGACCTGGTGGAGGTCTCACCTGGCGCCGATCCACCGGTGGCCAAGGTGATGGACTACGGCAAGTTCCTCTACCAACAGGCCAAGAAAGAGCGAGAATCGCGCAAGGCACAGAAGCAGGTCGAGGTAAAGGAGATCCGCCTCCGGCCCAAGACCACGGATCATCACAAGTCGTTTAAGGTCAAGAACGCGCGCGGCTGGCTCGAGGACGGAATGAAGGTGAAGGTGCGGATCCGTTTCCGCGGACGAGAGATCACTTATCCGGAGTTGGCTCACGAGCAGCTTAAGGAGATTGCCGAGGAGCTTGCCGACATCGCAGTAGTCGAGCAGCATGCAAAGCTTGAAGGGCGCACGATGCTGATGGTGCTGGCTCCGGCTAAGAAGTGACGCGAGAGGTGTGAGGTATGCCGAAGGTAAAGACCCACAAGTCCACGGCAAAGAGGTTCCGTCGGACGAAGGGTGGTAAGGGCAAGTTGGTCCGCACCAAGCAGGGCAAGTCCCACCTGCGACGGAAGAAGAGCGCGCGGGCCAAGCGCCTGTACGACGAGATGGTCGAGGTCAGCTCGACCGGCACGCAGAAGCGGGTGCGCCGCCTGGCCCCCTACCTGAGCCAGAAGGGGAAGTAGGGCTGTGAGAGTCAAGCGAGGAACCACATCGCGCCGGCGTCACAAGAAGATCCTCCGGCAGACGAAGGGCTACTGGGGATCTCGTCGTCGGCTCTTCCGGCGGGCCAACGAGGCCTGGCTGAAGGCCCACTGGTACGCCTATCGCGACCGGCGCCGGCGGAGGCGTGATCTGCGGCGGCTCTGGATTACCCGCATCAACGCCGCCGCCAGGCTCAACGGGCTTTCCTACGGCCGCTTCATCCACGGTTTGAAGCAGGCACGGGTGGGCCTAGATCGCAAGATCCTGGCAGACATTGCGGTTCGCGATGCCAAGACATTCGCGCACCTGGCGGACATGGCCAAAGGGGGCGACTGAGAGCAGGGGACGAGAGCCAGCCCTCTCTTCAGGCCGACACGTTGCCGCAACTACCAGGGAGCCCAGCGCGGGCTCCCTTGCTTATCTTCTTGTGCCGCAACGGTGGTTAGCGATGGCCGGGGATGCCTCGTCGGACGTGGGTGCGGCAATCCCCAATTCGTCCTTCTTGTCTCTCGCTAAGGAGGCCGGCCTGGCGGGTAGCTGTGTGCTGGGCCCAGCGGCCCGCATCGCTTCGGCAGGATCACCCTTTCACGCCGTGCAAGAAGCTGGGCAGCGCCGTGCAGCCGGCAGATCGCCCAAACACTATTCGAACGCATTGTACACATCTTGCTTACATCGCCCGACTATCCTTCCAGGCAATACACGGGCCGCCGAAAGGGCGGCACCAGGGAGGTGCTGAAATGTACGTGGGAGTAGGAAGGATAGCAGGTATGGTCATAGCCGGTGTGCTGCTGCTGGGCCTGGCATCCTGCGCTCAGGCCGAGACGGCCGAGCCGACCGAAGTGGACGTGACGTACGTCGACGGTGAGGGCAACACGAGTATCGATGACGTCGCGCTCGACGAGGCCCTGGACGGGACGACGGTCGGCGAACTGACGACAGAGGAGGCAGCGGGCCTCGCCTTCATGCGCGAAGAGGAGAAGCTCGCCCGCGACGTATACCTTGCGCTGTACGACCTGTGGGGGCTGCCGATCTTCCAGAACATAGCTGCGAGCGAGCAGACTCACATGGATGCGGTCGGCGCGCTCATCGATCGCTACGGTCTGGAGGACCCTGCTGCAGGTATGGGCGTCGGTGAGTTCACCAACGCAGCGCTGCAGGAGCTGCACGATCAGCTGCTGGCGACAGGTAGCCTGTCTCTCGCCGATGCCTTGAGGGTCGGCGCGGCGATCGAGGAGATCGACATCCTCGATCTGGAGGAATGGCTGTCCAAGACTGATAAGAGCGACATCAGCCTGGTCTACAACAACCTGATGAAGGGCTCCCGCAACCATCTGCGGTCGTTCGTATCCACGCTGTCACGGCAGGAGGGAGAGGAGTACGAGCCCGCCTACCTGCCTGAGGACGTGTATGACGAGATCGTGGGATCGCCTGTAGAGAGCGGGGCAGGCGGCAGTGGAGGGAGACCGTAGCGGTCGGCGCCAGGCTTGGCGCGGGAGGCCGCAGTAGGCGCCTATGTCAGCACAGACGAAGTAGGCTCTGTGCCTGTGCCGAGCAACGAGCGAGAAGGGGGCAGCGATCGCTGCCCCCTTCTTTGATGCCCCGGACTGGATTCGAACCAGCACGCCTTGAAAGGCACAGGCCCTCAACCTGCCGCGTATGCCTATTCCGCCACCGGGGCTCGCTGGGAATTATACCGCCCAGCGGACGCTTGTCAACCAGGGAGAGCGAATGGAGCCTATGTAGTGCTCGCTCGGCCAGCCTGCGACAGCGGCTTCACCATCTCTCGAGTCCCCCGCTCCGCTACTCGCCAATGATCTTGACCAGGACGCGCTTCCTGCGCCGCCCATCGAACTCGCCGTAGAAGATCTGCTCCCACGGGCCGAAGTCGAGGCGTCCATCTGTCACCGCGACCACCACTTCGCGCCCCATGACTTGCCGCTTCAAGTGAGCATCGCCATTGTCCTCGCCGGTACGGTTGTGGCGGTACTGGCTGACGGGCTCGTGGGGGGCCAGCTTTTCCAGCCAGTCCTCGTAGTCCGCCAGTAGCCCTCGTTCGTCATCGTTGATGTAGACCGAAGCAGTGATGTGCATGGCATTGACGAGACACAGCCCTTCGCTGACGCCGCTCTCCTCCAGGCATTCCCGGACACTCGGCGTGATGTTCACGAAACCCCTGCGCGCGGGAATGTCGAACCACAGCTCCTTGCGATAGCTCTTCATCGGGACGGCTCCTTCACCACGATCGGCCGGATACCTCGAGTGCAGTCTCAAGTATAGGCCGGCCGCGCTCTACGTCAAAGCTGGCGCCCGACGCTTGCGCAGGCCCGCGGGTGAGGGTAGAATCAGCACGGCCGGTCCCATAGGACTGTCGCCGCCAGGCCTGCGCCAACCTCCCAGGTGCGAGGAGCGGAGAGGTGGATGCGAGTGGTCACTGCCTGTCCACGGCCTGGGCCAACCGTTGATCGAGATCAGAGGAGACAGGGAGAATGAGAATCGCTCTGGACGCCATGGGCACCGACGAGCACCCCGCGCCGGACGTGGCCGGAGGAGTGATAGCCGCGCGCAAATGGGGCGACCAGATCATCCTCGTCGGTCGCGAGGCCGAGGTGCGGCGCGAGCTGGTCCGGCAGGACACGGAAGGACTGGCCATCGAAGTCGTCCACGCCCCTGAGGTAATCGAGATGGACGACGATCCTGCTTGGGCAGCGCGAGAGAAGAAGAGCTCCTCGATGCATGTCGGCATGAACCTGGTGCGTGACAATCGAGCCGATGCCTTCGTCACAGCCGGGAACACCGGGGGAGCCCTCGCCGTGGCCACACTCCACTCTCTGCGCCGCATCCGTGGCGTGAAACGCCCCGTCCTGGCGGTGATCATTCCGCTGCCGGCGGGGCGGGTCGTGGCGCTCGATATCGGCGCCAATGCGGACTGCAAGCCCGAGTATCTGGTGCAGTTCGCCCTCATGGGCTCCGTCTACGCGCGGGCGGTCCTGGGCTTGGCTGAACCTCGCGTGGCGCTGCTGTCGAATGGTGAGGAGCCTGGCAAGGGCAACGACCTGATCAAGAAGACGAGCAAGCTGCTGGCCGATGCGCCGCTCAACTTCATCGGCAACGTCGAGCCGAAAGAGGTGGCCGCTCTGAAGACCGACGTGGTCGTCAGCGACGGGTTCAGCGGCAACGTCTTCATAAAGACGATCGAGGCCACCGCCAAGATGCTCACCGATCTGATCCGCGACGAGATCAAGGTCAGCCTGATCACTTCCGTAGGCGGTCTCCTGGCCAAGCCCGCCTTTCGGCGTGTGGCCAAGAGGGTCGATCCCTTTGAGGTGGGAGGCGGGCCGTTGCTCGGCGTGAACGGCGTGGTGATCATCGCCCACGGCCGCTCCAACGAGCAGGCGATCATGAACGCGATCGGCCAGGCTCGCAGGGCAGTGGAAGGAGACGTGCTGACGGCGATCCGCGATGGGCTGGGTGCGGTCTAGCACGGCACTGCAGGTCTACGAACCGCTCTACTGAACCTCCAGGTGGGCCACCAGGGCCATGTCGCCAATGACGCTGCCGTCGAGCGCTAGCGTCGAAAGCCGCCGGCCTGTGGAGGGCTCATAGGCCCCGACGTAGAGCGAGTAGCTGCCAGCCGGCGCGTCCTCAGGAAGAGCCAGGCCCCAGTGGTCCTCGATTGTCTCTCCCACCTCCCAAAGCGTCGTTGGCCAGAGCCAGTTGACGGGCATGCCGTCCCGCTGAGCCCGGACTGAGCCGCCCGGGCCGATGAGTACCAGGAAGAACTTGTAGTCGACCCTCATGGCAGAGTGCGCCCGCCAGCCAAGGGCCACAGCGATATCATCTCCGGGATGTGGCCGCTGCGGGTGTATGGCGTACGAATCGAGTTCGAACAGCCCTTCGAACGTCACCCGCTCCGGCCCGGCCAGCGGAGCGTACGCACCCATCCTCGACGGAGCGAGGTAGAGCCCAAAGAGGGTATCCTCCAGCCAGCGCTCCTCTACCCTATACGTGTGCTCCCGAAGCCACTGCTCGACCCGCAGGTTCGGATCGCAGGGAGTGGGCCCGGATCGTACAAGCCAGATCTTCTCGTGAGCGGCCGCGATGGCAGCGATCTCGGCCTGGGTCGCCGCTTCATCCTGGCCGCACTCGGCCGGGATCGTCAGGTGTTGCTCACCGGCGGGGAAGTAGTACTCGAAAACGAGGGGGCGGCCCTGCAGTATCACAGCGGCTTCCCCCTCGAAGTCATCCACGACCTCCGCCATCTGGCCGCGGTAGTCCCACCGGGCGTAGAGCGGGTCCGTGTAGTATGCGTGCAGTGCTCCCGCCTGCGCCGCCAGCAGAGGCAGGATCATCGCTGACGGCAACACCAGCCTCCAGGTCTTCCCGACCCTGCCGGGCGCGGCCCGGGCGAGCAGCCCCAGGCCGTCCGCTCCGCGCGCCAGGAGCAGGTGATAGAAAGGGCTGGCGGCCAGGAAGAACCTGGTCCAGCCGCGAAGCGTGGGGAACGATATGTAGTATACGGCTGTCACGACCAGGCCGATAGACAGAGCGAGAAAGGCCGCAGCGCGCTTTCGCCACGGCCAGGCGAGCGCCAGAGCCAGGAGCAGCAGGAACGGGAGGAGAACCTCGAGCCTGGCCTCGTCCACATCCGCAGTCAGCACGGGCACGCCAGCGCTGAAGTCGCTCAGGCAACGGCGGATGATTAGTCTCAGATCGACGCCCATACGCTGGACGTGCACGGAGAGCTGCTTCGTCCGCTCCCAGACGTAGGCCAGCCACGGCGCGAAAAGCGCAAATGTCGCCGCCTGCGCCGCCGCACAGCGGCGGGCAGCTGCCCAGGCGGCGCGCCCTTTCCACGCCAGGCGCCCGATCCACACGAGAGCGTGCGCACCAAGGACCGGGATGGCGAACAAGTGGCTGTTGACAGCCAGCGCGCTGCTGAGGACGTAGCCCGCCCACAGCGATCGCCCCCGCGCTTCGGTAGCGTGCAGCAGCCGCCAGAAGAAGTAGGAAGACAGGATGACGGAGAGGATTGTCAAGGAGTACATGCGCGCTTCCTGGGAGTAGTAGACGTGGATCGGGGAGAGCGTGTGGAGGAGAGCGGCTATCAGGCCCATTCCCGCGCCCCCCAGGCGGCGGCCGAGAACGTAGATGGCCGCCACGCCGAGCGTACCGAAGACGACGGAGGGATAGCGGATCGCGAACTCGGATTGGCCGGCAGCGACCATCCAGGGATAGAGGACCACGTAGTACAGCGGTGGGTGAACGCCATCGTCGCGAACGCTCTCCAGAACGGCTGCCAACGAGCCGCGGCTGGAGTGGACGTAGGACCACATCTCGTCACCCCATAGGCTCTGCCCGTCGAGCCGGTAGATGCGCAGGATGAACGCGATCAGTACCAGGGCCACGACAGCCAGCGGGACTATGATCCGTCTTGCCCGAGCGGCCGGCAGGCTTGCCGGCTGCCGTGGGTCACGATCTGCCACCAGGGTTCACCCTCTTCCAGGCCACCATAGGCAAAGCGGGCCCTTGTTCCGGTCTCACCTTGCGCCCGACCCGGCCAGTCCTGGCCTGGGCGCGCGGCCCGCACCCCTGAGGGAACGGGCCGCATGATGGACTGGGAACAAGGGCCCTGCTGTCCAGCTCGCTTGCTGCGGCTCCAGTAGGCGAAGCAGCCTCAGCCTCTAGCCGCCGAGTTCCTTGAGCCGCTTCTCCCACTTCTCGTACAGCTTCTCGTACGTCTTCTCTGTAATCTCACCCGCCGCCAGCCTGGTGTCCAGGTTGTCCAGCGTTGCCTGGATACCCGCGGCAGTCTGAGGTGTCGCGGCGGCCGCCTGGCCCTGCTGCTGTGGTTGCTGCTGCATACTCTGGGCCAGCATCTGGCCCACCGCCGCGCCCATACCGATCCCCGCGCCGAGACCTACGCCCGTGCCGGCCTCGCCTCCCGACTGCTGCGCCGCGTCACGGATTCCCCGGGCGGCCTGGAACTGCAGGTAGGCCTGCATGTCGCCGATCGCGCCCATCGAGGCGGCCTCGTCGATCGCCTTCGCCGTCTCCTCTGTTGGCCCCAGGTACTCCACGTAGACCGAGGTCAGGGTGACGCCTCGGGAAGCGAACTCCTCGGAGGTCTTGGCCCGGACTCCCGCAGTCAGCTCCTCCGCCATGCCGGAGAGTTCGATGACCGACTTGCCCATCTCGCCGACCAGATCGGTCAGCTTGGTGAGGATCATCGAGCGCAAGAAGGCCTGGATGTCCCCCGTCCTGTAGACGCCCTGCGTTCCTACGATCTTGTTGACGAATAGCTGCGGGTCGCTGATCTGCATGGCGTAGGATCCGCGTGCCTGCACCCGAGCCATACGCAGGACCGGGTCCGGGATCGTGATAGGAGTTGGTGTTCCCCACTTCAGGTCTGTGAACTCGCGCAGGCTCA
Organism: uncultured Anaerolineales bacterium; assembly: GCA_964530325.1. GTDB lineage: Bacteria > Chloroflexota > Anaerolineae > B4-G1 > B4-G1 > CAZHAX01. The sequence goes on from CAZHAX010000006.1 coordinate 122,802, forward strand.
CGAAGAAGACTTCGGCCTTGAAGGGCGTTTCCCCGGAGAAGGCCTTGCCTATCAGGTCGACCAGGAGCGGGATGTTCGCGGTGGCAATGGTGTGCGGTCCGGGACCGAAGACATCCAGCGCTCGGCCGTTGCGGAAGAAGACGGCCGCCTGGCTATCGCGAACGATGACCTGCGATCCCAGGCGAAAGTCGCCCGACCCCCTTTCGGGGATCCGGTGCACGAGCTCCGTACCGGCCTCGTCCACGAACTCTACGATATCGAAAATGCGTGCCATTTAGCCATACCTCCTGATTGCCAGGCCGGGACGTGCCCGGCTACGCGCTGCCTAGTATCACGTGTTCGCGCTCGTCGAACGTGCTATTCGCCTCGTTGCAGATGTCCCTCACGATGCGGATCGTCTCCACCAGCCCTTCACCACTGGGGATCGACTGCCGCAGCCGGTCGTTGGCCGCATTGAGTCGCTCCACGTAGTCGACGAGGGCCGCATCGAAGTTGTAGAGGCGCTCCAGCTCCTCCTCCTTCACCTTCTTGGCGTCGAAGATGCCGGCGTAGCCATAGGTGGCCACGCGGATGCGGTCGATGAAGGTCTGCAGCTGCGTCGAGGCGCTCTCCAGGTCGTCGACCAGGTCTATCCGCTTATTGGCGATCAGGTCCTTCTGCGCTTCGTTCAGCTTTCGTCGCTGATCGGCGAGCTTGTCCGCCAGCGTTTCGCGCAGCAGCTGGTCCGCCTTGCGCCGGGTCTGTCTCTCCTGGTAGCCGTTCCAGCCGGGGATGAAGTCGGTGATCTTCTCCAGCACCGTACGATCGTCCTTGACTTCCTCGAAGATGTCCCCCATTTTGTGCCTCCTTGGTCGGCCAATCTAGCAGTACTCGTCTAGCCGTTGTATCCAATACGTATCTCGCCGCGACCGGTTGCGCCCTCGGCCATGCCTGAGAGATTACTGTCACTATCTGCGGGGACGATCAGCGGCGGGGAGTCCGCCGAGCCCGTCGCCCCGCAAGTGCGGGGGCCGCGCACACGCGGCTGGGCGCCGATTGTGCCTTCCTAGTCTATCCCAAAGGCGGCAAGGTGTCAAGCAGTCATAGTGTATGCGCCAAGACATCGCTACCGTGCCTGCGTCGGATACGCAACCCGCCCCGCTCTTGTGCACCCAACGCTGAACCGTCGCCCGGAGAAAGCCAGGCCCTTGTGGGGCCGGAGGCAGTCAGGACAGTTCTGCCATCTGAGTGCCTGGCTCGCCCTTGACGCGGCGGCCACGTACTTGGAGCAACCGCGCAGGGCGCCCCTGGCAGCCCGCCCTACCAGCAGCCGGAACTCCCAGCCTGCGAAGCAGGGGTCTGCTGTCAGCCGTGGGCTTCAGCCCACGGCGATGAATCTGCGGCAACAGCGCTAGGCTGTTGATCTGTTGACCCGCTACACTGTTGACAGCTGGCCCGATTGTGCTTAAATGCTCCTGCGTCCCTCAGCTGACCTACAAAGGTGGGACTGGAGGGCGCTGTGCGCGAGGAGGCGACACGTGGATGAGAGGACGCAGCTGATACTGATGCTGGCGCCGGTTGCGCTGCTGCAGCTGGGGCTGATGGCATTTGCCCTGGTCGATCTCGCCAAACGGGAGCGAACGAAAGGCCCGAAGTGGGTGTGGGCGCTTGCTGTTGTTCTCCTTGGCTTCGTGGGACCGATCGTCTACCTCCTGGCCGGGCGGGAGGACTAGATGGAGGCTATCCGGACGGAGGGCCTGACCAAGTTCTTCGGCGACGTGGTCGCCCTCGACGGCCTGTCGCTTGCCGTGCCCCGCGGCACCATCTTTGGGTTCCTGGGGCCCAACGGCGCGGGCAAGACGACGACGATACGCATTCTCACGGGTCTGGCCCGCGCCACTGGTGGCCGCGCCTGGGTGACCGGCACCGAGGTGAAGAGGGACAGCCGGCGGGTGGCCGCTCGCATTGGCTACTTGCCTGAGGACGTTGCCTTCTACGGCTGGACGACGCCGCGCGAGTTCCTGGACTACGTGGGGAGTCTTTTCGGCCTCTCCGCCGCGGAAGCGGGGCAGCGGAGCGCAGAGTTGCTGGGCCTGGTCGGGCTGACCGACGTGGCCGGCCGCCGCGTCGGCGGTTTCTCCCGCGGGATGAGGCAGAGGCTGGGCATCGCGCAGGCGCTCGTAAACCGGCCCGAGGTGCTGTTTCTGGACGAGCCAGCCAGCGCGCTTGACCCGGCCGGCCGCAAGGAGGTGCTGGACATGATTGGCCAACTGCGCGGGCAGTGCACTGTCTTCATGTCCACCCACATCCTCGCCGACGTGGAACGGGTCTGCGACACGGTGGGCATCATTGCTGAGGGTAGACTGGTGACCGAGGCGCCTCAAGAGGAACTGATTGCCCGCTACGCCGCCCCGGTCTTTGAGATCGAAGGCGATAGCGGCACGGAGAAAGCGATGCAGAGGCTGGAGCGCGAGCTGAGGCCCATCGAGTGGGTGAGCGGAGTGGCGCTGGAGGGGACGACCTTGCGTGTGACAGTGCGGGACGCCGAGGCGGCCAAACGCCTGTTGATCGCGGCGATCGCCCGGAGCGGCCTTCCACTCAGGCGCTACGAGATGGTTCGCCCCTCGCTGGAGGACGTGTTCTTGCGTTTGGTCAACCGCGACAGGGGTGGCGCATGAGACTGGTGCACATGATTCTCCACGAGATGCGGCATCTCAGGCGCTCCTGGCGCCTGCTGACGATCGTGGTCGTCCTCGCCGCCTTCGGCATGCTCTCGCCGGTCCTGGCCAGGTACATGCGGGAGTTCATGAGCATGCTGCCCGAAGGTGAGCAGATCGCCGCCGTAATACCCGAGCCCACTACCGCCGATGCCGTCTCCCAATACCTCAAGAACATGGGCCAGTTCGGCGTGGCGCTGGCCGTGCTGCTGGCGATGGGAGCGGTGGCACGGGAGAAGGAGCGAGGCACGGCGGCGCTGGTGCTGGTCAAGCCGGTAGGCCGGGCCGAGTTCATTGGGGCGAAATTCATTGCCCTGGGCCTCGCCCTGGCCGTGGGGGTCGCTTCCGCAGCCCTCGGCTGCTACTACTACACGATTGTTCTCTTCGAGCCGCTCGACCTGGGTGCCTGGCTGGCGATGAACGCGCTTCTCTTGCTCTTCCTCCTCGTGCACGCAGCTCTGACGCTGTTGTTCAGCACGATAGCGCGGTCTCAGGCGCTGGCGGGAGGGCTGGCTTTTGGCCTGGTCATCACGCTGGCTGCGGCCGCCTCTCTGCCAACGGTGGGGGAGTATCTTCCCGGGGCGCTGCTGACCTGGGCGGGCGAGCTTGCGCTGGGGGCGGAGACAACCGGCTGGCCTGCGCTGGCCGTCAGCTTGATCGTTGTCGCTGCTGCGCTGGGAGCGGCGGTGGGCATCTTCCGGAGGCAGGAGCTCTGAGCGGCATGCCAGGGGGATTAGGCTGCTCGCTCCTGCGGACTGCCGCGTGCCGGAGCCTGCCGTCTGTGTATTGTCGTGCCATTGCCCGGCAGGCGGAAGCGAGTGCGTAGGCAATGCCAACAGTCGTTGCAGGAGGTCCCGACGTGTGCTATAATCATATCACCGTGGGGATGACAGGCTTCGACGAGGAAGGCTGGTCCTGGACGGCAAGCCGGGGCGCTCAGTCCCCGTTAACAACAGAGCACAATGGTTAAAGTGCCAACACTTTCAACCTCGCTCCGGCCGAGCTGGCCGCGATTCCGGTCGCAGCCTAGTTCGACCTAGAGCAAAACGGCTGCCTGCGGGTAGCCGCGCCCCCTCCGTCTCCTCGCTGGCGAGGCGGGGGTGGGTGTCACAAGGTCAGCGTGCGGCACGCCAATGCCGATAGGCATGTCTAAGACGGGAGTTTCGGCTCCCATCGGCTTTGGCCGGGAACAGCGCGGTCGGCAGCGGCTCCCCGGCCGAGATGGAATAGCCGACTAAGCTTGTAGAAGTCCTTGGCCGAACTCTTCGGACGCGGGTTCGATTCCCGCCATCTCCACCAAGAAGGGGCGAGGCCGGCGATCTTCGGACGCCAGCCTCGTCTGCGTTCTGGCTTGCACGGGCCTGAGCCGGCACCTTCTCGATCAGGCGAGCACTTCGCGCGCCGCCTCTATCGCCTGATCGATTCCCCCGTCGTCGATCCAGTAGTGAGTCACGGCGCGATAGCGGCCGTGTATGTTGCCTAGCAGCAGCACTCCGCGCTGCGCCATCTCCTGCTCAATCTGGGCCGGCGTCCTTTCGTCGTCAGTCAGCGAGAAGAAGACGATGTTCGTGGACACCGGGGCTACGTCGACACCCGGTATCTCCCCCAGGGCGCTCGCCAGCCTCTTGGCTCGCACGTGATCTTCGCCCAGCCGGCCTGCTATCTGCTCCAAGGCTACGATTCCGGCCGCTGCCAGCACGCCTGCCTGGCGCATCCCGCCCCCGACCACCTTCCTCATGCGCCGGGCCCGGGCGATGAAGTCGGCTGTGCCGCACAATAGGGAGCCGACCGGCGCGCACAGACCCTTGGACAGGCAGAACATCACCGAGTCGACGTCGCGGGCCAGATCACGCGCCTCCACGCCGAGGGCTACGGCGGCGTTGAAGATGCGGGCTCCGTCAAGGTGAACGGGGATGCTTCTCCTGTGCGCCAGGCTGGCCACCTCTGCGGTGTACGCAGCAGTCAGCGGCGTGCCGCCACAGGTGTTGTGGGTGTTCTCCAGACAGACGAGCCGCGTGTGGGGCAGGTGGACGTTCTCCGGCCGTATCGCCCGCTCGATGTCCTCCAGCAGGAGAGTGCCGTCGGGCTGGTTGTGCACCGGCCTGGGCACAATGCCGCCCAGCGCCGCCATGCCGCCCTGTTCGTAGAGGATCGTGTGACTGGCGTCGCCGGCGATCGCCTCGTCTCCCCGGCCGCAGTGGGCGAGCAGGGCCACCAGGTTGCCCATCGTCCCGCTGACGACCAGCAGCGCCGCTTCCTTGCCCAGCCGCTCCGCGGCCATATCCTGCAGACGGTTGACCGTGGGGTCCTCCCCGTAGACGTCGTCGCCCACCTCCGCGTCGCGCATCGCCTGGCGCATCGCGGGAGTCGGCTGCGTGACCGTGTCGCTTCTCAGGTCGACGACCTTCATCCCTTCACCTCGCGCTTCACTCGCCCGATTCACGCGGCTCGAGCAGGATTCTCCACGAGCTCACCAGCTCGTCGCCCGGCTCGGACGAACAGGGCTCGATGTTGAGCCCATCGACTAACGCGACACCCAGCTCTCCCACCCCAAGCGAGTAGGTCTCTCCCGCTTCGGCACCGAAATCCGCGTAGCCTGCTCCCCTGTCCGGCTTGAGACCGGTCACAGCTCGTTGAGCGCCGCCCGGCCAGACCAGCCAGACGACGACGCCGCTCACGCCCTGGCCAAGGCCGTCGGTGACGATTACCTCAACGCGAGCCGATTCCGGAGAAGTGCAGATCTCTTCCTGCGACGCCAGCTGGTAGCGCGGCGGCGGGTGAGGGGTGGGCGTGGGCGTGCTCGGAACCTGGGTCGCAGTGGGAGTGGCGGGCCGCGGCGTGGTGGTGTCCCCGGCCGACGTTGGCGCGCCGCTGGTGGGAGAGGGCGTAGGCCGCGAAGTGAGCGTGGCCTCCTGCAGGTAGACGAGCATCGCCGGCGTGTAGATGTCCATCGCGTCCGCCAAGGCCACCAGCTGTCTCATCTCGTCTGCCGGACGGCCAGCCGCGCTGTACCCCTCGATCAGGTTGGTGATCTCCATCGCCACCTCCGCCTCCTCCAGGCCATCCAGTCTGGCCTGGGCTCGCTGCAGGTCGGGATCGTTCACATACGAAAGCGCGAGCAGACGGAGCCAATCCTGGCGGTAAGGCGCCTGCATGTAGGACGGGTCTACGTTGACAGGCTGCAGAGGGTCAATTACCCAGGTGTAGACGAGCCCTACCAGCAGGCCGGCAGCCAGGCCAGCCACCGCCGCCACCCAGGGAATCGCAAGACGGCTCACGAGCCATCCTCCAGGTAGGGCACAAGCAGCGGCGTTGTCTCGCCGAGCACCCAGGCCAGACGGGCCAGGCGGGCCACCTCCTCTTCGTCGTTGCCTGCCTGGGCACGCCGTTCTGCCAGCTCGAGCAGCGGGTCAGCCACGCTCTCCGGGTTCAGCAACAGCAGCCGCTCCTTCACCAGTTCGATATCCTGCTCCACCTCGTAGGCGGCGGCGATCATGAGGACGTATTCGTCGCGGTAGTCGGGGTGAAGCGCGGAGGGGTCGGAGTTGGCAAGCTGCGCGGGCGCTAGCCACCAGCCAATGGCGAGGGCCACCGCCAGCCCGGCGGCTGCACCTGCAGCTAGGTGTGGGATCGAAGGCCGCGCCTGCTCGTTCACCCCGGCTCCCTAGAAAAAGACGCGGCGTACTCGGCGGGCCTGATCTGCCCTGTGACGCCGCATCGGCTGTTCGCCTGCCTACAATCTGGCCAGTGCCGGAGGTGGGAATCGAACCCACATGGGCTAGGCCCACACGATTTTGAGTCGCGCGCGTCTGCCAGTTCCGCCACTCCGGCTCGTTCGGAGTATACCAAACAACGAGCCATTGGTCAATCACTCCTGCGCTTCCTTCGGCATTGCGGCGGGCGGCGAGGAGCGGGCCAACAATCGGGGGTGAGAGCGCGGGCGGGCTGCTCTCGCAGCCTGCGAGGATTGACTTCCTGCAGCGATTTGGGATAATAGCTCCGGCCAAGAAGGGACGCATCATGGCGCCGATAGATATCGAGAAGGTCCTGGACAGGGTCCGCCAGGCGCTGGCCGAGAGCGACTGGAATCGGGCAGTCGATCTGGTGGAGGCGCTTCGCCCACCGGACCAGGCTGACCTGTTCGCGGATCTCCCGCCGACCGACCAGGACGAGCTGCTGCCGCGCCTCGAACTGGAGGACTCCGCAGATATCCTCGAGGAGCTGGAGGAGGAGGAGGCTGCGGAGGTCGCCGGGCGTCTGGGCACGAACGATCTGGCCCGCATCCTGGACGAGATGGAGCCGGACGAAGCGGCAGACCTGCTGGGCGATATCGACCCCCGTCGGGCCAAGGAGGCCCTCGCCGCCATGGGAGAGGCCGAGGAGATCCGGCCCCTCCTCGAGCACGAAGACGAGACCGCCGGCGGCCTGATGACGTCGGCCAAGATGACGCTCCACGAGAGTATGACTGTGGACCAGGCGATCGCCCATTTGCGCGTCATCGGGCCGGAGGCCGAGGCGGTCTACTACCTGTTCGTGTTGGATGACGAGGTCCGGCTTGTGGGGGTCGTCTCGCTGCGGCAACTGATCTCCGCCCCTTCCGACCGGCGCATCAAGGACATCATGGAGACCGACGTTGTGCGCGTGCAGGCGAGCGCGGACCAGGAGGAGGCGGCCCGCCTGATGTCCCGCTACGACCTGCTGGCACTTCCTGTCGTGGACCAGGAGAACCACCTGCTGGGCCTGATCACCCACGACGACCTGGTCGACGTGCTGGAGGAGGAGGCGACCGAGGATATCTACCGGCTCGGCGGCGTGCTCAAAGAGCACCCGCCGGACATCGGCGTCCCGTCCGCGCTGCGCTCGCGCCTGCCCTGGCTGGCTCTCAACCTGGCCACGGCGCTGATCTCGGCTACGGTGCTCAAGAGCTTTCAGAGCGTCATCGCCCAGGTAGCGATCCTGGCCATGTTCTTCCCCGTCGTCGCCGGCGTCAGCGGCAGCGCCGGGACTCAGGCGCTCACCGTGGTCGTCCGCGGCCTGTCGTTGGGCGAGCTGTCCCTCAGGGACGGGCTGCGCGCGCTGGGGCGCGAGGTCTCGATCGGCCTGGCCAACGGCCTTGTCGTCGGCTCGCTGGTGTCTATCGTGGCCACGCTGCTGGGCGGGCCGCCCGCGCTGGGGCTGGTGGCCGGGCTGGCCACGTTGCTCAACATGGTTGCCGCCGGCATTGCCGGCGCGGCTGTGCCCATGGTCATGGAGGCGCTGAAGGTAGACCCCGCCCTGGCCTCGCCCATCCTGGTGAGCACGATCACCGATGCCTGCGGCTACACCTTCTATCTCGGTCTGGCCACGCTGCTGCTGGCGAGGCTGGTATGAGCCGCGCGTCAGGCCCGCGCGCCAAGGGGGAGGCAAGCTCTCCCAAGTACATAGAATCGGCCTCCGGCCTCGCCGCCCTGATCAGGGATCTCTCCGCCGAGCCGGCCATCGCCATCGACACCGAGTCCAACTCCCTCTACGCTTACAGGGAGCAGGTTTGCCTGGTCCAGATATCGATCCCCGGCCAGGATTTCATCGTCGACCCTCTCGCCGGGCTCGATATCTCGGCGCTGGGCGACGTGCTGGCCGACGCGGGGAAGGTAAAGGTCTTCCACGCTGCTGAGTATGACATCATGTGCCTGAGGCGTGACTTCGGCTTCCGCTTCGCCAGCCTGTTCGATACTATGTGGGCGGCTCGGATCCTGGGTTGGCGGCACGTCGGGCTGGCCAGCATCCTTCGCGAGAGATTCGACGTGCAGACGAGCAAGCGCTACCAGCGCTACAACTGGGGCAGGCGGCCGCTGGATGGGGAGGCCCTCGCCTATGCCCGCTTGGACACTCACTACCTCCTGCCGCTGCGGGCTATGCAGACGGCGGAGCTGGTGAGCAAAGGGAGACTCGAGGAAGCGCGAGAGGCGTTCGCCGAGGTCGCTGCCACGCCTGCAGCCAACAACGACTTCGACCCGGACGGTTTCTGGCGTATCAAAGGGGCCCACGATATGAGCCCGCGCCAGCTGGCCGTGCTCGGCGAGCTCTACCTGTGGCGTGACCAGGAAGCGGCCCGCCTGAACCGGCCTCATTTCAAGGTGGTCAGCGACATGGTCCTATCCTCCTTGGCCCATGCCCATCCCCGCTCTCAGGAAGAGCTCGCCCACGTGCCAGGCGTTCCCGCCCGGAATGCCCAGCGCTACGGCCGTTCGCTCCTGGAGGCGATCAGCCGGGGCGATAGGGCGAAACCGCCTCGTCCTACCTATTCGCCGCGTCCGGCGGACGAGGTCGTCGAAAGGTACGAGGCGCTTCGTTGCTGGAGAAAGAAGGCTGCGGCAAGCAGGCGCGTCGAGGTCGACGTGGTGCTGGGAAACGCAGTCCTGTGGGAGCTGGCCAGGGAGAACCCGCGGTCGATCCGCGAGCTGGAAGGGATCGAAGGGCTGGGCCAGTGGAAGCGGGGCACGTACGCCGAGGCGATCCTGCGGACACTGCGGGCCGCCGAGAAGCGCCCGCCCCGCTAGTGGCCCGGCTCGACGTGGACGAAGGCCAGATCGACGGCAGGCAGCGCCTCCACCTCGGCCTGCACCTGATCGGCTATCGCGTGCGCCTGGCGAAGCGGAATCTCCGGGTCGACGTCAATGTGCATGTCCACCCGGAGCTTGGGACCCACGTGGTCGGCCACCACCTGGTGGACGGCGAGCACGCCCGCAACGGCGGAGGCGGCCTCTGCGATCTGCGCCGCCAGATCGGCCGAGGCCCCGCGGCCGGTGAGGTAGCCCAGGTTCTCGTACCCCACCGCCCAGGCTGCCCGGAAGACGAAGAGCGAGACGGCGATCGCCGCTGCCGGGTCCAGAAGCGGATGTAGAAGGCGCGATCCCCAGACCCCGAGAAGCGCCGTCAGCGACGTCAGAACGTCAGCCAGGTTGTCACGGGCGGTGGCCTGGATTGCCGGACTGGCGGCCTCCGAACCGATGCGCCTGACCATCAGGTACATGATGAACTTGGCTGCGGCGCTGGCTATGAGCACCGCCGTCGGCCAGCCGGGCTCGATAGCGCCGGTGCCGGTGACGAAGCGCCTCACTCCTTGCCATATCGCTGTCAGGCCGGCGCCCGCCATGGCCAAGGCGACGAGAAGGCCCACTATCGGCTCGAAGCGGCTATGTCCCTGGGGATGGCTTTCGTCGGGCGGCCGCTGGGCGATTTGCAGCCCTGCGGCCAGCAGGGCGCTGTAGAGCGTATCCGAGAGCGAGTTCAACGCATCGGACAGCACAGCGCTGCTGCCGGAGATCCAGGCGGCTCCGCCCTTCGCCCCTGCCAGCAGAGTATTCCCCGCCAGCGCGATGAGGATCGCCCGTCCATACAACTCCCGGCGGTGCGGGTCGGGTTGCTCCTGCCGTACGCGGTCGAGCGACATCGTCGTTCGTCTCCTGGTTCAGCCGGTGGCCGTTCGATATCATAGCACGCGGCACCTATCTTTACAACCAGGCTGGAGATGCTACAATACCGGGCGGAATGGGCGAACTGCGCCTCGTACTGGCCTCTGGCTCACCCCGCAGGCGCGAGCTGCTTGGGCTGCTGGGGCTACCCTACGACGTCGCGCTGCCGGAGGTGGTCGAGGACCGCGATCCCCGCGACACCCCGGTCGAGCTCGTTTCCCGGTTGAGCCGCCTGAAGGCCCGCCAGATCGCCATCCAGTGCGCCAGGCCGGGCAGCGATGGCAGAGCGCCCGTGGTCGTCGCCTGCGACACCATCGTCGTTCTTGACGGGCGTGTCCTCGGCAAACCGGCGGATACGCGCGAGGCTGAAGAGATGCTGCGGCTGCTCCGTTCGCGCCCACATACGGTCTACACTGCCTTCACGCTTGCTGACCCGGCAGATGGAGCTTCCTTCACAGACGTGGCCGAGACGACCGTGATGATGCGTGGTTACACAGACAAGGAGATCGCCGCCTACGTGGCCAGCGGCGACCCCCTGGACAAGGCGGGAGCGTACGCCATTCAGCATCCGCAGTTCAGCCCTGTGGCCCACTGGGAGGGCTGCTACGCGAACGTCGTCGGCTTGCCGCTGTGCCACGTGGCCAGCAGTCTCGCTGCCTGGGATCGCGGCCCGGCCGAAGGCGTTCCGGAAGCCTGCCAGGCCCACTTCGGACAGAGATGCGACGTGTACCCGAGCGTACTGGCGGAGCAGCCCGGCGCCAGGCGGGGCTGAGAGAAGCATGGCCAGAAATGCCCGAAGCCGCATAGCCGCTGCCGCCGCAATACTCCTGGCGGGCTGTTCACCTACCGTTACTACGTCTCCTGCGACGGCGGTGCCCTCTCCCTCGCCGTCACCGACGGTCATCCTCCGCTCGCACGAGGAGACGGCGGCCGGCTTCCTGGATGCCTACGAGCAGGCCGACTATGACTCCATGTACACCTACCTGTCGCCGGCCAGCAGGGATGGGATCGACCCCGCCGCCTTCTCCCGCCGCTATCAGAACGCCCTGGCGGCGGCGACGGTGGTCGGTGTCATCGCTGAACCGCGCTCTGCCCTGCGTCAGGGCGAGCGGGCTCAGGTGGCCCTGCACCTTGTTCTGGAGACTGGCCTGGTGGGCGACCTGACGGCTGACGTAGTCATGACCTTGGGCCTGTACGACGGTGAATGGCTGGTCGAGTGGGACGAATCGCTCATCTGGCCGCAGCTGGCCGGGGGGCGGTACTTCCACATGGACTACACCATCCCGGCCAGGGCGAACATCTACGACAGCGCCGGGCTGGGGTTGGCGGTCGAGGGTGAGATCGTCACTGTAGGGGTGGTCCCCGGCCAGATAGAGGACGAGGAGGCGCTGCTGGACGCCCTGGAGACGGTGCTCCCTCTCACGCGAGAGGAGATACGGGACCGCTATTCGTCCGCGCCTGCGGAGTGGCGGGTGCCCATTGGGGACATCCCGGCCGCCGAAAGCATCGAGCACAATGAGCTGCTGGCTGGACTTCCCGCCGTCTACCGGGAGACCAAGGAGGCGCGGACGTACCCGCGTGGCGGAGTGGCCCCCCACCTGGTGGGGCGGGTCGCTCCTCTGCCGGCCAGCCAGCTGGACGAGTACCGGGCGCTGGGCTACCGTGGCGATGAGTGGGTGGGTATCGCCGGGCTGGAGCTGTGGGGGGAGCAGTACCTGGCCGGGCGTCACGGGGGTGTGCTATCGGTGGTGACGGCGGAGGGGGAGTGGGTGACGACGGTGGCCGAGCGGGCCGCCCTTCCCAGCCAGCCCATCGTCACCACGTTTGAGCGCGACTTCCAGGAGCAGGTCGAAGAGATCCTGGGGGGGCGCCAGGGAGCGATCGTGGTCCTGGACGTCAACGGCGGGGCGGTGCGAGCGCTGGCCAGCGGTCCCGGCTACGATCAGAACCTGTTCATCGGTCCAACGGCGGGGGCGGACAGCGCTCAGGTGCTGTCGGATCCGCGCACGCCCCTGTTCAACCGCGCCACACAGGGCACCTACCCGCTCGGCTCCGTCTTCAAGATCGTGACCATGGCCGCCGGAATGGAAGCGGCGGGAATGGACCCCCTGGAGACGACCTTCTTCTGCACCGGCTACTGGGAGGGGCTGGGCTCCGCGTTCGGAAAGAGCTGCTGGAAGACGGCCGGGCACGGGACGATCAAGCTGCTCGACGGGCTGACTCAGTCGTGCGACGTCGTCTTCTACACCGTGGGCCAGGCGCTGCACGGGCTGGACCCGGAGGCGCTGCCCGCCTATGGGCTGGGCTTCGGGTTCGGGCAGGTGACCGGCCTGGAGGGCGTGGTCGAGTCGGCCGGGCTGATGCCGGGCCCGGCCTGGAAGCTGCAGGAGCTGAACGAGCCCTGGTGGGCGGGGGACACGGTCAACATCGCCATCGGCCAGGGCTACATGCTGGTCACCCCTCTCCAGGTGGCGCGGATGATGGCGGCGGTGGCGAACGGAGGGACCCTGTACCGGCCGTACGTCGTGCAGCGCATCGGCACGGCGACGCAGGGCCTGGGCACGCAGCCTCAGGTCGTCGGCCAGCTGCCGGTCACGCCGGAGCACCTGGAGGCGATCCAAGAGGCGCTGCTGGCAGTGACCGCCAGCCCGATGGGGACCGCCTACTATCGCTACATCGGGCTCGATATCCCGGTCGCCGGCAAGACGGGCACGGCGGAGGCGCCCGGGCCGGACCCTCTGCCCCACTCCTGGTTCGCTGCCTACGCCCCAGCCGGCGATCCGGAGATCGCCGTCGTGGTGATGGTGGAACACGTGGGGGAGGGCTCGACCTTCGCCGCGCCGCTCACCCGCCAGGTGATCGAGGCCTACTACGGGCTCGATCTCACTCCTCTGCCACCGGGCGTGGAGGAACCTGAGCCGGAAGAGGCCGAGGCGGAGGAGGCGGAGGAGGAAGGGAGCGGCGCGACTCCCACTCCTTCGCTGGAGCCCTAGCGATTCCTGGGCCGGTGCCGGAACACAGCCAGGCCGGCCACTGCGCCCACCAGCATCAGCGGCGACCCGCAGAGCAGACCCAGGACTCGGGGGAGCGGACCCGAAGGGCGGCCCTCGGCAGGCTCGCCGTAGTAGAGGCTCAGGGGCTCTTCCAGCAGCTCAGCGCGTATGCGATCAATGCCGAAAGAGAACTCCACCTGGCCGTCTGCCCCCAGGAGCTCGATCTCTCCGCCCTGGCACTCCACAGCGCCGATAGCCGGCCAGCCATAGGCCTGGAAGAAGTCGCGCTCTGCGGAGAAGAAACCGGGCTGCAGCGTGGCCAGATACCAGTAGGAGGTGGTAGCCCCCAGATTGCCTTCGTAAAGCCGCACTGTGCCGCCGCCTGCGGACCGGCACTCATCTATCACTACCTCGGCGCCGGGCAGGTGGCCCAGGAGGCCGCGGCCGGAGAGGACGAGCAGCGATCCGCAGGCCAGCGAGACGAGCGCGACGAGGGTGAGCGCGGCGGCAGCGAGGTTCCGCACAGCCCCTGGGAGTCAGCGGCGCCTGTCAGCGAGGGCGACAGGGTCGCCGGCCGGCGCGCTCCAGCGTACCGATCCAGGCGCCTCCCGCCAGCAGGGCGGTGCCCCCCACGAGGGCCAGCGGCGTCCAGGCCTGGCCAGCGGCCTCGCCCAGGGCAGGGGCGTGGTTGGCCGGCGCTTCGAGAGGAGGGCTGGCCTGAGCGTTTGTTGCCAGGAGGAGCAGGAGAAGCAGCAACCCGCCGCTCACCACTATCGCCGCCATCAGTTTCCAGGTCTCCATATGGGTATCACCTTTCGTTGCTCCGCCGGGCCGAATCGGCCGGCCGGTATGTGAGCGGAGTCAGATGCCGCCTGTCGGTAGATAAGATACCACAGGGGAAGGGCTGCTGCTGGACGGAGAGGCGATAGGTTGCCGCCGCATGGGCAACAGGGACCAAACGCCTACCCTACGCGCACACTACGTAGAGAGCGTTCGGGCCGGGAGGCCCGGGATAGGGGGATCTGCAGGGGCTACGGCTTGTGGGCCTGGATGAAGCTGTAGGTCTTCTCCGCCACGCTTTCCCACTCGGCGTCGACGGTCAGCGCGTGGCCCGAGCCCTGCAGGGTGAGCAGCTCCTTGTCCGTCGAGGAGACGTGCTCCAGAATGTAGTCCCCGCTGCGAGGATGGACGTGATGGTCGTGCACGGTCTGGATCACCAGCAGGGGGCAGGTTACCCTCGGCAGCAGCCGCCGGGCCCTGCGGGCCAGCTTGAGCAGCTCGTGCGCTCCGTACACGGGGTACTCGGCGTAGTGCCACAGCCGCTGCTCGGCCTGGGGGTCGAACAGATGGCTCTCGCCCGTCTTGCCGAACTTGGGCTTGACGTACTTGAGCAGCGGCGTCAAGCGGATGCGCCAGTCGCTCAGCAGGACCGGCGACGCGTAGAGCACTGCGCCCGAGAGCGCCCTGTCGTGGGCGGCCAGGTAGATGGCCACGAGAGAGCCCATGGACAACCCGCCCACGAAGACGGTCTGGCAGGAGCGGCGGAGCTCCTCCAGCGCCTCCTGTCCCCTGGCCGTCCAGTCCGACCAGCGGCAGCGGTTGAGATCGTCCGCAGTCGTGCCGTGGCCCGGCAGGAGCGGGGCGGAGACGGTCAGTCCCCGTTCGTACAGGTAATCGCCGATCAGCCGCATCTCCGGCGGGGAGCCGGTGAAGCCGTGGATGAGCAGCGCGCCTACGGGGCCGCCTTCGAGAAAGAAGGGCGAGGGATCCGGTCGGGTCGGTTCAGCCATCTTGCTCCTCCTTCAGGTGCGGCTCGCAGAGGAGCAGGGCCAGCGCGCTGCGCCCATCTTCCATCTCGCCGCTGCGGGCCATCTCCAGCGCGCGGGCCGGCGCCACCTGGTGGATCTCGATGATCTCCTCGTCGTCGCGGTCGGCGGCGGAGCCCAGGCGCACGTCCCGGGCCAGGTAGACGTGGCAGAGCTCGTCGATCGTGCTCACGCCGGGGCGGAAGCGGTTGATGTAGGTCCAGCGCTCGCTGGTGCCGCCGACCTCCTCCAGCAGCTCTTTCTTGGCCAGCTCGAGCGGGGTGCCTTCGAAGTCGTGGAATCCGCCGGCCGGCACCTCCCAGCACCACTCGTCGATCGTGTAGCGGAACTGCCGGATGAGGACGACGTTTCCCTGTGGAGTGACGGGCACGATCCAGACCGCGCCGTGGGGTTGGATGTAGTAGTAGGGCTTTTCCGTTCCGTTCGGCCAGCGGACCAGGTCCCGGCGGATGCGGAAGAGGGGAGACTGGAAGGGGTAGTCCGTGCCCAGGCGCCGGCAGCCCAGGGAGGCGGCGTTAGGCTTGTCTTCGGGATCGGTTGGTTTGCTCATCGCTCGCTCGGCGCTTGCCGCCGCCGATTCTACACCCGGAGCGCTGGGGCGCAAGGCCTTTCCTTGTCCGCGTGGGGCGGGCGTGGTATGATGCCTGGCGCGATGACGACCGAGAAGGCCTTGGAGCCTGCGCCCGCCGGGCTCTCCCGGAGGCGATTCCTCAAACTGCTCGGCGCCGGGGTGGCGGCAGCCGGTGCCTGCACGGTGGGCAGCGCGCTCGACGCGCTCTGCCTGGAGCCGGGCTGGATCGAGCTGGAGCGGCTGGAGATCAGGCTGCGGGGCCTGCCGGAGCGGTTGGACGGGTTCAGGATAGCGCAGCTATCCGATTTCCACCGGGGGGCGGAGGTCGACCAGGAGCGGATTGCCGAGGCGGTGGACCTGGCGCTGGCCGAGCAGCCGGACGTATTTGCGCTGACCGGCGACTTCGTCTCCGGCTCGGCCGAATACGCCTTCTCCTGCGCCGAGGCTCTGTCGCCGCTGGTGCAGGCGGGCCCTGTATTCGCCTCGCTGGGCAACCACGACCACTGGACGGACGCGGACGTGGTGGCCGGGGCTGTGGCGTCTGTGGGTATCGGCGTGCTGCGCAACGGGGCCCGGGAGCTGGCGAACGGGCTGTGGCTGGCGGCTGTCGACGACGTGTGGGAGGAGAGGGCGGACCTGGACGAAGCGCTGCGGCAGGTTCCTGCCGCCGCAGCCACCGTGCTGATGGCCCACGAGCCGGACTACGCCGACTACGTGGCGGCGGACGGGCGGGTGGGCCTGCAGCTCTCGGGCCATTCCCACGGTGGGCAGGTGCGCCTGCCGCTCGTGGGCGCGCTCGTCCTGCCCTACCTGGCCCAGAGGTACGACTGCGGGCTGTACGAGTTGGGCGGGCTGACGCTGTACGTCAATCGGGGCGTGGGGCTGATCCAGCCGGCGGTGCGCTTCCGCTGCCGGCCGGAGGTGACGCTGATCACGCTGCGCAGCGGCAGGAGACCCTAAAGGTCTAGCAGACCTTTAGGGTCTGCCTCTTGACGGTCGCTACGCAATCCCGTTCCCCATGCCCGTCCCCGCGCGGGTTGGGGCGGGCTTTGTGCCCGCCCGGTGGGGAGACCTGTTGGGACGGCGCAGTTCGTTCCGCAGTCCTGCGCCTGTTGGGGCGGGTC
>CAZHAX010000007.1:0-22446 GCA_964530325.1 uncultured Anaerolineales bacterium
AGCCGGAGCAGCGCCTCCTCGCTCATCGGCTGATGGGTTCCCAGCGCCACCAGGTAGTCAAGCGCGGTGACCTTTCCCCACAAAGCCTGGTGGAACAGCCTGAACAAGAGGGCGATCGGCGCTGTCCGCGTGCCGTCGGGGATGATCACGAGCAGCCGCTGGCCGTCCAGGCTCTCCCGGGCCAGGGCCTCGTCGACCAGGGCGCGGATCTCGCCCTCGCTCAGACATCTATCCGTGTGGCCGGCGCCGATCAACAGTGCTGTGGCCTCCCACTCGCTTCGAGCGCTGCGCCTATCCTATCTCTTCCACGGTGGGATCTCGGGCAGGAGCTTCTCGAACTCGGCGATAACCTCGGCCTCGTATGCCCCGGCGTAGCTACCCTCCAGCAGTCTGTGGACTGCTTCCTCGCGGAATCGCTGCCAGGACTCCCCCTCGTGGCCGGGGTTGATCGGGTAGAACAAGGCGTCGTTCGCCCGCGCCGCCTTCATGTCGCCGGGGGCGTCGCCAATCATGAGTACGTGGTCCGGCTCGTACTTGCCCCCGGCCGCCAGCTCCAGGTGGAGCGCCTTGCCTCCCATCTCCTGCCCGGCGACGACGCGCACGTAGCGGGCGATGTCGTGCTCCTTCCACTCCCGCTGCAGCGCCTCCACCGGAGTGGCGGATACTACGATCATGTCCGCCTGGTCCTCCAGGAAGGCCAGGCTCTCACGCACGAACGGGAAGGGCGGCACGCCGTGCACCATCTCGGCCACGGTGTCGTTGACGGCTGTCGTCCAGGCCAGGGCAGTCCCCAGTTCGGGGTCGGGGTGCTCGGCCATATAGGCCTTCAGCCCGTCGTTGCTCTTTGCGAAAGAGTTGTCGGCGATGAACTCCCTTATGCGCGGCGCCTGGGGCGGCACGACTTCCCGTGCCTGTACCTCGGGCCGCTCGCGCAGGAGGTCGAAGACCATCACCAGCGCCGGCCAACGGTTGATGCCCCGCCACTTCGAATAGAGGTTGACGAACTCGGCCGCCTCGCGAGCGTACTTCGAGACCGGCTGCAGGTGCCAGTGTTTGATGATGTTGGGAGTGAAGCACTCCTTGTGCTTGATCTCCATTGTGTCGAAGGCGCAGCCGTCGGAGTCGATGCCGACGAAGAAGTCGAACCTCGGCTCCAGGTCCTGCAAGGGTTGGGCCGCCTTGGGGTATTCGCTCATCTATCTCCTTGCTGCGCAGCCTTCAGCCGTGGCGAGCGGACTACACGCCGCTGTAGGCCGAGAAACCGCCATCCACAGGTAAGACAACCCCGGTGACGAAGGGCTCGAACACGCGCTCCTGCATGTCGAGCGGAATGCCGGGGCCCGTATCCACCACCAGAATGTGCAAGTAGGGCGGCGCCACCTCGGCTTCCAGGATTATCTTGCCTCTCTCAACGAACTTGCTGGCGTTGTTCGGCAAGTTCAACAGGATCTGGCGCACCCGCACCGGGTCCGCCCTGATCGTGGAAGCCTCTCCGGCAAGTGGAGATGCCAGGTGACCCCACTTCGAGAGCCAGCGTCCGCCATGCTGCGGAACACCTCCTCCAGAAGCGGCCGCGGGTCCAGCATCTCCATGTACAGATCGAGTTCGTCGATCTCAGCTCGTGAGAGATCGAGCAGATCGTTGATAACGCGCAGCTGGTGTTCAGCGCTGCGGTGGACGTGCCGGATGTCGCTCAACAGCTCCTCGGGCAGCGTGGTGCCGTACGGCTCCGGCGAGTCGAGGACCTCCCTGGTGCAGCCGAGGATCACGTTCAACGGTGTGCGCAACTCGTGGCTGACGTTGGCCAGGAGGCGCGTCTTGAGCCAGTCTGCCTTCTCGGCTGCAGCTCGCGCCTTCCGAGTCTCGTCGAAGAGTAGCGCGCCCTTCAACGAGCTGCTGATCTGCCCTCGCAGCACCTCGTAGATCGTGCCGTCCATGGGTCCGATCCCGAGCAGCACGTAGCCGATCTGGTCCTCCCAGAAGTAGAGGGGCTCGAGTACCAGGCTGAACGGGCCGCTGGAGCCGCTTTGGGCCAGCAGGCCGGGCGGGACCAGCTGTCGGGAAGGGAAGCTCTCGTCACCTTCGTACTCTATGCGTCCCCGTTCGTCGCAGGCCATGATCAGCCTTGATCTGAGCGTCGGTTCGAGCGGGCTGTCGTACAAGGACAGGTAGCAGCGCTCGATCCCCAGCTTCGGCAAGTCCTGCGCCAGCACTGATGCCAGCTCGGAAACATCGAACGTGGTGACCAGCGCCCGGCTGATCTGCCGCAGGGTCTGCGTCTGCTGGGTCCTTTCGACCATGCGGAATCCTCGTGCTCTTTGAGCCGCCTCTCCGATCAGCACCCAGGCCTGTCCCCACAGATCCTCGGCCCGGCGAAGGCGCTGGGCACCGTCGTCGCCGAAGCAGGGTAGGGTCTGACGACGGAGTGCCGATACGACATTCTGCCAGGTCCCAACCTGGCCATCCATGGCAATCACTCCACGGACGATGTGATCCAGCTCGCGGATGAAGCTCTCGCGCGCCGCCGGGCCGCCGGCCACCTCGCTGATGAAGGCGTCCAGCAAGCGCTCTCCCCAGTCGGCCGCCAGGCCCTCAGCGGAGACCTCCGCCGCCCGTACCATGTCGGATAGAATGGCCTCACGCCTTGCGGCAATGGCGGCGTCGAATGTCTTCCCTGCGGCCAGGCCTGCGACCGGGCCTGCCGCGGCCTGAACGACTGAAGGAGGAAGACAGCCACAGGACTGGCGTACCTTCAGCTTGGCCGGCAGCACCTCCTGATCGGGCACCTGCTCGCCGGCCATCAAGGCGGTCAGCGTCTCGACCGCCCTTCGACCTTGCTCGTAGAACGGCAGTCTGACGGACGTCAGGGGCGGTGTCACGTACCTACCCTCGGTGGCGTCGTTGAATCCTACCAGAGCGACGTCCTCAGGCACCCGTATGCCCCGCGCCTGCAGCTCCTCGAGCACACCCAACGCGGGGAGGTCGCTGACGGTGACGACTGCGTCGAAGTCGGCCCTGGGACGTAGACCCCGCTCGTCCAGAAGCTGGCGGATCCCCTCCGCCCCGGAGTCCGGTACGAAGCCGCCGGGAGCGGTGACGAGTTTGGGCTCGAGAGGAATGGCATAGGCCTCAAGCGCGTCGCCGTAGGCCCGATACCGCTCCTGGGCGTAGTAGTGCCCTTCAGGCCCGCGTATGAAAGCGAGGCGCCGGTAGCCATGAAACTGGATCAGGTGCGCGATCATGTCGCGCATGCCGTAGTAGCTGTCGATGAGAACGGTGGGGGTGCCCTCCATGGGCAGGGAGACGCTGACTATCGGAAGCGGCGAGAAGCGCCGATGGAAGGCTACGATCTCGTCATACTCGAGAGAGCCGCCCACGGACGACGCCCAGCTAACCAGGCCGTCCACCAGATCCGGGCTGACCAGTTCATAGGCGACGTTCGCCGGCAGGGTGAAGCCGCTGGAGCTGTGCAAGTCCTCTCCAGCGAAGCATATCAGGTTGAGGCCTTGCTCGCGGGCGCCGTCCACGATGCCGGACCAGAGTGCCTGGCTGACGTTGTCCCCGATCCGGGGGGCGAGGTAGCCTACCGTGGGGCGTAGGCCAGGCGACCGAGCCCGAGGGTCGCCGGGGGATGCTGCTGCCCTGCGGCCTTCCTTTTGTGCTTTCATCGGCAGAAACCCGCCTTCGATGATACATCATGTCCTCCGCACCCGCAACAGCAAGCCTGCTATCCGGCCGGCACTCAGACGTGCAGGCGCGTTCGCTCCGCCGGGCCCGATTCGCCGCCACCCTCGGTCTTGTCGTACTTGGCGACAGGTGATACACTGCGGTATTGGGCAGAATGGGCGGCAATCTCGGCACTGCCCAGGCTCGCCGACTGGCTGCCTGCAGCCGGCGAGGTGGGAGGAGCCGTGCCCGCCGCTGCGCGCAACTTGAGGAGGGCCGATGAGTGAAGACGAGCCCCTGGCGTCGACGCCGCCCATGGGCTGGAACTCATGGAACCAGTCTGGCTGTGAAGTGGACGAGACATCTGTCCGCGAGACGGCAGAGGCAATCGTGGCCTCAGGCCTCAAGGACTGCGGCTATGAGTACGTCTGCATAGACGACTGCTGGTCGCGGAAGAGTGGGCGAGACGGCAACGGCGATCTGGTTCCGGACGCGGAGCGGTTTCCCAACGGCATCAGAGCTCTGGCCGACCACGTGCATGGCCTGGGACTCGAGATCGGGATCTACTCGGACGCAGCCGAGCTTACCTGCGGAGAGTACCCGGGCAGCCTCGGGTTCGAGGAGCAGGATGCACAGCTGTGGGCGTCGTGGGGCGTCGACTTCTTGAAGTATGACTACTGCCATGCCCCTGTCGACCAGGCGACCGCGATAGAGCGGTACCGGCGCATGGGGGACGCACTGAAGAAGACCGGGCGCAGGTTCATCTACTCGATATGCGAGTGGGGCGCCCGACAGCCGCACGTCTGGGGACGCGCCGTCGGCGGCCACATGTGGCGGGTGTCGGGCGACGTCTTCGATAGCTGGGTCAACATCTGGATGGCGGGGTGGAAGGCCTATGGAATAGGCGTGGACGCCTCGCTCGACATCGCGGCCGGCCTGCACGGATATGGCGGGCCCGCAGGCTGGAACGATCTCGACATGCTCGTCGTGGGCCTGAAGGGTGGGGCCAAGGTGCCAGGCTCCGGGATGTCCTTTCTGGAGTACCAGACCCACATGTCGATGTGGTGCATGGCCTGCTCGCCGCTGATGATAGGCTGTGACGTAAGAAAGATGGACCAGGAGACGGCGTTGCTGCTGATGAATCGCGAGGTCCTGGCTGTGGACCAGGACCCGCTTGGCAGGCCGGCCTGGCGGGTGAAGCAGAGTGGCCCCTGCGAGGTGTGGCAGAAGCCGCTCGCCGACGGCTCCGCAGCTCTGGCGCTTGTCAACCGAGGATCTTACGGCAGCGACATCGCGCTGCGGGCCGGCGATATCGGCATGCTGGATGAGCCGAAGCTGGCGCGGGACCTGTGGCGCCAGGAAGACGTGGCCGAGTTCACAGTGGAGCTGTCTCAGCGTGTGGAGCCTCACCAGACGGTCCTGCTGAGGGTCACCAGCTAGGTGGCGGGCGCGTGCAACTGGGGATTGCGCGGGCTGGGAGTGGGGAGAGCAGGAGTAGCATATCCGCGTGACAACGCCGCAGCTGTTTCTGATCGCCGTAGTGGTCATCCCGCTCGCGCTCGTATTCCTGGAGCGCCTGCGCATCGACCTGGCCGCGCTCCTGATGGCGGTTTCCCTGGCCGCCGGCCAGTACCTGGGCCTGGGCGTGCTGGGCGCGGCGCATTCGCCCACCGATGCGATCAAGGCGATATCCGGGCTGGGCCAGCCGGTCTTGCTGACGCTGCTCAGCCTCTTCGTCATCACCGCTGCACTGGAGAGAGCGGGCGTTACGCATTGGATCGCCGGCCGTCTGCTGAAGATAGGCAGCCGTTCGGAGCGGCGCCTGATTCCCCTCCTCGCGGCAACTGCGGCCCTCTTGTCGCTGGTAATGAACAACCTGGCCGCCGGAGCCCTCGTTCTACCCTGTGCAATGGAGATCTCTCGCCGCACGGGCATCAAGCCGAGCAAGCTGTTGATACCGGTAGCCTACGGCAGCCTCTTGGGCGGAGCAGCCACCTACTTCACCACGGCCAACATGATCGTCAGCAACCTGTTGACGACAGCGAATCCACCTCAGCAGCCACTGGGTATCCTGGCCTTCACGCCTGCTGGAGGCCTGATCGCCGTCGCCGGCATTGCCTTCTTCGCTCTGCTCGGCCGGCGCTGGCTGCCGGACCGTGATCCGGCTCCCGAGCAGATGATGGCTCGCCTGACGGGTAGCGAGCTGGAGGCCTGCTACCAGCTCGGCGAGCGCCTGTGGGAAGCGCGCGTTGTACCGGATTCGCCCCTGGCTGGCAAGACGCTGTCCGAAAGCGGCATCGGCGAAAGGCTGGGCCTGGCCGTTGCCGGGGTCCTGCGCGGGCGCAGGGTGATCTCAAGCATGGCCGCGGAGCAGGAGATCCGGCCGAACGATATCCTGCTGATTGTCGGCCGGCAGGAACGGGTAGGCTCGCTGGCTGAGGTCGGTCTGGAGATCGACTGGGAGAACGGGGGCAGATGCTTGAGCGAGCACGGCATCTCTTTCGTCGAGGTCATGCCGTCGCCCCATTCCAGCGCACTCGGGCGCAATCTGCGCGAGCTGGGGTTCCGAGCCAGGTACGGGCTTACGGCGCTGGCCATCTTTCGCGGCGGGAGAAGCTCCCGTACCGACGTCGGCGAGCGGCCCCTGATGCTGGGCGACTCGCTGCTGATGACGGGGCCGCGGGGCCGGCTCAAGAGGCTGCGGGCGAACCCGGACTTCATCCTCATGGAGCCGGATACCGGCGATCAGCGGGTGCGGCCCGTACAGGCCGGCCTGACGGCGGGCTTTCTGGCCGTGGCTGTAGCGGGCTCGATCCTGGGCCTGCCGGTGTACCTGGCTATGATGGGCGCGGCTCTGCTGCTGCTGCTGACTGGAGTGCTGGATATCGAAGAAGCATACCGCTCCGTCCGCTGGCCGGCTATTGCGCTCATCGCCGGGATGTACTCGGTGAGTGTGGCGATGGTGAACACGGGCCTGGCGCAGCTGGTCGGTGAGGTCCTGCTCTCGCTGATAGCGCCGCTTGGGCCGTTGGGCCTGGCCGCAGGCGCGTACGTCGTCACGTCGCTGCTGACCCAGCTGATGGGGGGGCAGATCACCGCTCTCGTCACCGGGCCGGTCATGATCAGCGCGGCGATCAGCATGCAGGTGGATCCGCAGGCTGTCGCGGTTGCCACCGCCATCGGCTGCTCGGCGTCGTTCCTCACGCCCATCGCCCACCCGGTCAACGTCCTGATGATCGCGCCGGGCAACTACCGCTTCCGGGATTTCGCGCGCATCGGATGGAGGCTCACGCTGGTCTGCTTCGCAGCCTTGGTCGCAGGCTTGGCGCTCTTCTGGGGACTGTAGCGGACCAGGCGCGCGTATCGGTGCACGCCTGGAGGCTGTCACTATGCCTGACCCGACATGGAATCAGAAACTGCGCAGGGACGGGCACGTCCTGCCCCTCACTCCGATCGACCACGTCTTCACCGGCCCGGGGTCCTACGCCATCACCTTCGCTCTAGCCTACGGCTGCCTGCTCGATCCGGCGAGCCTGCAGGCCAGCCTGGATGAGGCGCTCGACGGCTTCTGGCCGCTTTGCTCTCGACTGGTTGAGTCGTCGCCGCATTCGTATTCCTTCCGCTGCGACGAAGACGCTGGCCTGGCGATCGGGCTGGCGGAATCTGGTGACCCGCTCACAGAATCGAGCGATCCGGCATCCTACATCGAGCCGGTTGCTTCCTTCCCAGGCGAGCCTCTGGCCAGGATCCGGCTCACTCAGACGCCCGCCGGCTCGGTACTCGGCGTCAGCATCTCACATGCGCTCGTCGACGGCTTCAGCTTCTTTCATTTCCTCTCCAGCTGGGCCCGCCTGGCCCAGGGGAGCAGGATTCTGAGTCCTTCGCCCGACCGTTCGGCCCTGCTGCCGGACACGGTGAATCCGGAGCCAGGCATCGATGCCTCTCAAGTGCTGGCCCAGTGTGGCCTGTTTTGGGGCTCGGGCCGCTCGACGGCGAAGAACGATCCTCCATCTGAGGAAGTCGTCCCAATCTCGCGCCGGAGACTCCAGGCCATCAAGAAGGAGGCGCAGCAAGGCTCCGAGGTCTCCCTGACGGACAACGATGTCCTGACCGCATACGCCTGGAAGGAGTACGGCGTCAAGTGGGCCAGTCTCCAGGACGGGGACAAGACTTACGTCACGATCCCGTTCGACTTCCGCCGCCTGCTGCGGGCAGTGCCCAGGACGTACTTCGGCTGCGCCCTCGCCTTTGTCACGGCGGAGATGGATCACGACCGTCTGGCCGCCGCCACGCTTGGGGAGGTCGCCTCCGCTGTGCGCAAGAGGGTGGCGCTGGTGACCGGAGACTACGCTATCGGCTCGCTACGCACTCTGGAGGGTCTGCGCCGCGAGAGAGGGCTGCCCGCAGTCCAGCAGCTCGACGTCAGGCACCCGACGAGAGGTATGGTCGTCACCAATATCAGCCGCCTGCCGATCGCCGGCATCGACTTCGGCTGCGGGGCGCCGATCGGCCTGAGGGCGGCGATGCTGGCCGAGCGGGCTGTGGCGATCATGCCTGCGGAAGACGGAGTCGTGCTCAGAGTGCTCCCACCCGGGAGCGGATAGTTGGCTGGACGAAGGCCGGTGCAGGTCGGTTGCCGACCCTGACGCTCGAGGCGGGTCGGCTGAGCGTCCGCACTCGAATCGCGCTGGCGCGGGCAGGGATCGGATGAACATGGCCAGTCTAGAGAGTATGAAGCTGCAGCTCAGGGATACGCTGGCGATCACCGCCGATCGCAGGCCAGGTCTCATCTGGCGCCTCCTGGTCTACCTGTTTCCTGCCCTGATCACACTAGCTGTGTCTCAGGGAGTGATGGCGGCTCTGGGGGGGCAGCGCTTGCCCTTTCCACAGACGACCGCCGGGGCCCTGTATCTGGGCCTTGGCGCAGCGTGGATACTAGGCATCACTGCTCAGTGCCGGAGGTTTGTGGACCGTCGCCCATGGGGTGGGATCGGCCTGGCCCGCTCTCGGCGGGCCGTGCGCCAGGTGCTGCTGGGCTGGCTCGTCGGCTGCCTGTTGATAATGCTTGTCTTCGCCATCGAATACGCGCTTGGCTGGGCGCGGGTCGAAGGGAACGAGGTGGCCACGTCCGGACTTGGCCCTGCGCTCGACTACGTCTTGGGCGGCCTGCTGCTGATGCTTGGCGTCGGCTTCACCGAAGAAGTCGTCTTCCGTGGCTACGTCTTCCAGAACGTCGGAGAGCAGTTCCCGCTGTGGTTTGCCGCGCTCGTCACCGGCTGCCTCTTCGCCGCCGCACACGGAGCCCAGGGAGAGCTCTACTTCGCCAGCGCGATACTGGTGAGCACCTTCTTGATCTGCACGCGGATCTCTGCCGGGTCGCTCTGGTTTGCCATCGCCTTCCACGGGGGCTGGAACTGGATGCAGACTTCAGTGCTGGGCATCTCGCAGGTCAACGCCCCGGAATACGGCCACGCACTTGTGCACGTCTCCCAGAGCGGCCCCGAGCTCTTCGTGGGGGCCGCGCCGATGATCGAGGGCGGCTTGATTGTGATCGGCCTGCTCCTGGCGATCCTCATGGGCAAGTGGCTGCATTCTCATGGAACGGACAGTGCAGTGAGCTGGCGGGCGCGCCTCAGCGGAACTGGGGAGCCGGTCGGCCCTGAGCAGCCGGAAGGGGCTGCCTAGCGCCCTAAGCGCCGGGGCCGGGGCTTCACGCTGGCGGAGCCGGGGCATGCGCAATGGTCGGCGCCGTTCAACCTGGGCGAGGTACCTGGTCTGCCGAGCTCCTGGGAGATACTGCCGACTACCGGGAGTGCTCTCCAGCCAATTGCGTCCGGCCCCACCTTCGGCCGATGGCGCTGCTGCATGACACAGAGGACGAGGCCGTGCCCCTCTGGTGTATGGCGGTTGACACGCTCGCTGGCAAACGCTCGCCCGGCGGAGGCGGAGCGTAGCCCAGGGTGCCTTGATGGAGAGGAGGCAACATGACACAGACGAAGGTCAACTTCGAGGAGAAGTTCGCCCTGTTCTCGGAGCAGTGGTCGCCCAGGATCATTGCCCAGCTGAACGATTACCACTTCAAGCTGGCCAGGATCGAGGGCGAGTTTATCTGGCACAAGCACGAGGAGACGGACGAGGTGTTCGTCGTGATCGACGGAGAGATGGCCATCGACTTCCGCGATGGGACAGTCGCCCTCAAGGCGGGGGAGATGCTGGTCGTGCCCAAGGGCGTCGAGCACAAGCCGATCGCCGAGAAGGAGTGCAAGATGCTGCTCGTCGAGCCGGCCGGTACGGTGAATACGGGCGATGCGGGCGGCGAGCTGACCGCAGAGGACGACGTCTGGATATAGCGCCCGGCGAGGCTGCGAGCGAAGCCGAAGGGAAAGGATTGGAGCGTCAGAATGACCGACTGCCTTTTCTGCCGCATACTTGCCGGGGAGCTGCCGGCGAGCGTCGTCTTTCGCGATGAGCTGGCCTGCGCGTTCCTGGATGTCCGGCCGGTGAACCCCGGCCACGTGCTCGTCGTCCCGACCGGGCACGCGGCGAGCCTGGCGGATCTGGACGAGCAATCCGGAGGTCACCTGTTCCGGGTGGGCCAACGCGTCGCGGGGGCCCTGAGGGAAAGCGGTCTTCGTTGTGAGGGAGTCAACTTCCACCTGGCCGACGGGGCGGCAGCGGGCCAGGAGGTCTTCCACGTCCACCTGCACGTCATTCCGCGGTACGCAGGGGATGGATTCGGCCTGCGGTTCGGGCCCCACAATCGCACCGCGGTGGGGCGGGACGAGCTCGACACGGTCGCGACCCGGCTGCGCGAGCTACTCTGATTCGTCACAGCACAGCCTGGGACAGGCGACGGCCGCTGAATGCGCGCCATTCGAGACAGCGCCCCTCGCCGGTGGCCATGCTTCCGGCATTCATGCGGAGAGCTGGCCGTTGAGAGTGGGGTACAGAAGGGGGCGCCCGCCTGGCCGGCGCGTGAGAAAGGGACAGCCTGCCTGGAGCACGTTCAAGCAGACATTCTAGCATCCAGGACCTGATCCTTTTCCGAGTCCGGGAAGCCACCGGCCTGGGCGAACCGGGCGACTACCAGTTCGACGAACTCTACATCGACGAGGAGGAGGAGCGGGCAGGCGGGTGTCGCTCTGTGTGCTATCGCTACGTCTTCGGTCAGGACGGCTCCTCGCAGTACGACAAGACGGTTGCCTTCTCCGGGCAGGCCGCCGTCGATGCGGCGGGGAAGATCGTCACCTTTGACCTGGAGCGGGAGCACGCAGGGGTCGCCGCCCACTACAGGCCGCCTGCAGAGCTCGTCAGAGGCAACAAGCGGGAGTGAAGCAATGCGAGTGATCCTGGCAATCTACGTCCTGCTGGACATCATCATCTCCCTGGCGCCGGCGAGCGGCATCAGTGTGGGCCACTGGGACAAGGTGGGCCACTTCCTCGTCTATGCGGGTCTGGCGTTCCTGTCGATGCTGTCGTTCGAGTCGAAACGCGCCCGGACCGCGGCGCTGGTTGGAGCGGTGGGCCTCGGAGGGCTGCTCGAATGGGCGCAGTCGTTCATTCCGGGAAGGCAGATGTCGCTGGCGGACGCCATCGTCAATGCGCTGGGCGTGATCAGCGGAGCCCTGCTCTTTCACCTCCGCCATGGCGGCAGACACTAAGCTATCCCACCTCCTTGGCCTCTCAGCAGCGCTGCAACCCTACCTGCGCGATGCCGTAGTTAGGTTTAGATAGCCGCGGAGGAGGGTTGGATGAAGCTGCGCAGAAGTCCTCGTCGTAGGGGATGCTCGATTGGCTGCGGCTCGACGCTCGTCTTGCTGCTCGCCTGTGTTGTGGTCGTCTGGCTGAAGGAGAGGATAGATCCGGGGGCACAGGCGCTGATCGCCGAAGCCGGCGCCCTCTACTCGGAGGGCAGGTTCGACGAGGCGGAGGAGGCCTACCTTGGGGCCCTGGCCCTGGCGCCGGATAACGCCGCGATCCTGGAGCGTCTGGGAACGATCGCGCTCTGGAGGAACGACCTGCAGCAGGCAGAGGGCCGCCTGGAGGCAGCGCTCCAGAACACGCCCTGGTATAGGAGCTTCTGGCCGCTCGACGTGAATCTCAAGTATCGCCTGGGCGTGACGTACCTGCGCCAGGATCGATTCACAGAGTTGAATCAGCTGTATCGGGAGGCGCGAGGCCCCGTGGCGATTGGGCCCTTCCAGTTCCTCGACGCCTTCGCCGAGCAGATGGCGCTTTTCGAGGGCCAGACCCCCTACGAGATCGAGGGGCCTGATGAGACGCGCGTCGACTTCATCGTCACCGACCCTCTGCCCGTCGTCGAGCTTTCTATCAACGGTGGGGAGCCCATCTGCTTCATCGTGGACACCGGCGGGATGGAGCTCGTACTGGACGACGATCTGGCCGAGGAGGTGGGAGCACAGATCGCCGGCTCGTTCACGGGCTCCTATGGCGGCCAGAAGGAGGCGGCCACCGGCCTGGGGAGAGTCGATTCGGTATCCATAGGCGACTTCATCGTCCGCAACGTGCCCGTCCATACTCTCGATACGGATCCCTGGTCCTCCGATCTCGGCGGCCTGGAGGTGCGAGGAGTTGTCAGCACGCGCTTCCTAATGCACTTCCTGGCGACAATCGACTACCCGGGCGGTGCCCTGATCCTGCGGCGCACGACCGCGGAGAACCTGGAGGCCCTCGAGGCAGAGCTGGCCAGCGCCCAAACGAAGGTCATTCCTTTCTGGCTGATCGAGACGCATTACATCGTCGCCTGGGGCACGGTCAACGATATCGATCCGATGCTCTTCTTCGTGGACACCGGGCTGGCGGGTGGCGGCTTCACGGCCTCCGAATCTGTTCTCGAGGAGGCCGGCATTCCGGTGGATTGGACACAGGCGGAGGAGGAGGCCGGCGGCGGGGGCGCCTTCTTGTCCGTCGATATCGTCGTCGACCGCCTCACGCTGGGCTCCGGTGAGAACGAGGTTGTGGAGATACACGTGCCCGGTTCGGCCTCCGAGGCCCCGCCCTCGATTCTCGGCGACACGCTGGGCTTCCGCATCGGCGGGCTGATCTCCCACGAGTTCTTCCGCGGCCACGCCCTCACGCTCGACTTCACTGGGATGCGACTGATACTCCAGTAGCTTCTCGCTGTGAACGTCCGTGTGAAGCCCTTCATTCCTCTTGCGGTGGGGGGCTTCTTGCATACAATGGACACTCGCGCCCGTCGTCTGCGGCTTGCCCGGCGTGGATCTGTGCTCGCCAAAGCGCGAAAAGCCTGCCCTGCAATGAAGAATGCTCGCCTGCCTTACATCGACAACCTCCGAGTGCTGCTCACCGTCTTAGTCATTCTGCACCACCTGGCCATCACCTACGGCGGGCCGGGGGGATGGTACTATCACGAATACGACACTGCAGATCTTGATACAGCATCGACCATCGTCATGGTCGAGCTGATCATTGTCAACCAGGCCTTCTTCATGGGTCTCTTCTTCTTCGTCTCCGGCTACTTCACGCCGGGATCGCACGACCGCAGGGGCGCAGGCGGCTTCCTGAAGGCCAGACTGCTGCGGCTGGGAGTTCCCCTGCTGCTCTATGTGACGGTGCTCGCTCCCCTGATCCGATACATGCTGATCACGATCGGCGAAGGGCGCAGTCTGTCCTTGACTGGACTGATCGAACTGTATGCCCTTGGTGAATACGGGTTCGATGTTGGACCGCTGTGGTTCACGGAGACCCTCCTGATCTTCGCTATCATCTATGTGCTGTGGCGGATCGTGCATAGGCGTGCTGACGGGCAGGTGGAGGCGGCGGGAGGACTGCCCAGTCATCGGGCAATCGCGATCTATGCCCTGACCGTGGGTCTGGTGACCTTCGTCGTCCGCATCTGGCTGCCCGTGGGATGGGTCTTTCAGCCGCTCAACCTGCAGTTCCCATTCTTTCCGCAGTATGCCGGCATGTTCACCGTCGGGGCCGTGGCGTCGCGAGCGGGCTGGCTTACGCATCTGTCTGAAGAGGTGGCGAAGCCCTGGCGAAGGTCCGTTGTGATTCTGGTGCTGGCGCTGCCGGTGCTGTTTGTTCTCAGCGGGGGACTGGGTGGCGATGTTTCACCAGCCCTGGGCGGTCTACACTGGCAGGCCTTCACCTACGCCGTCTGGGAGCAATTCCTCTGTGTGGCGATGAGTATCAGCCTGCTGCGTCTCTTCCGTGAGAGGTGCGACCGTCAGGGAGGGCTGTCCAGAAGGATGTCTGAGGGTGCATACGCGGCTTTCGTCCTGCACGCCCCGGTGCTGGTTGCCCTCGCTTTGACGCTCAAGGAGCTGGCTCTTCCCCCTCTGCTCAAGTTCGTCCTTCTCGCCCCGGTTGCGGTTGTCCTCTGCTTCGCCGCAGGGAGCCTGGCGCGCAGACTGCCTGGGCTCAGGGCCGTGCTTTAGGGCGGATAGGCGGAAGGCGATGCCCACAGACAGAGGGTTTGCCCAATGAGCAAGGTCACGCTTGAAGAGCTCCGGCGCGTGGTGCGTGAGCTTGGCATCGCTCTCTCTCCCCTCTGCCTCCATTCCTCGTTCAAGTCGATCGGCGGTGTGGAGGGCGGGCCACGCACCCTCATCGACGCCTTCCTCCTTGAGGGATGCACGCTGTTGGTGCCTACCTTCACCGACCACTTCCAGATTCCGCCGCCAGTGGGAATGCGGCCTGCCCGGAACGGCTGGGACTACGGCTCAAGGCCGCGCGGCACTGTAGAGGGGCGGCCTGTCTACTCGGCCGATACGTTCGAGATCTCGGCGGAGGACATGGGAATCGTGCCGGCCACGATCGTCGGGCTGCCAGAAAGAGTGAGAGGGAACCATCCCCTCAACAGCTTCACGGCCATAGGACCGCTTGCCGAGGATCTCGCCTTGGGGCAGAACGGGCTGGACGTCTATGCCCCCCTGAAGCGGCTGGCGGAGGGGGGCGGTTGGGTGGTGCTGATAGGGGTTGGACTCACGAGGATGACGTTGCTCCACCTGGCCGAGCAGCAGGCGGGGCGCAACCTCTTCCGCAGATGGGCCAGGGGAGCGGACGGGCAGCCGGTGATGGTTGCCGTGGGCGGTTGCTCGGAGGGCTTCGGCAACTTCGAGCCTGTCCTGGCGCCGCTGGCCAGAGAGCGGAGGGTGGGCCGCAGCCTGTGGCGGGCCCTCCCGGTGCAGGAGCTGCTCGAGGCAGCGCGAAGGGCGATCCAGGAAGATCCCGCGATTACGCACTGCGGCGACGCCGCCTGCAACCGCTGCAACGACGCCGTGCTGGGAGGGCCGGTCATCGACTAGTGCTTCGCCGGAGAACGGGCCGCGCTGCAGCATCCAGGCTGCGGTCGAGCACGCCTCTCTCTTTTCTGCCTTCCCCCCGAGCCGATTGCTGCTACAATGGGCGGGCAACGGTGATGTGTACAAGAATGCGTGATTCTGCGCCATGCGCCATCTTCCCGGCCCTGATCTTGGCGGGCATCTGTGCGCACGCCTCTTTGTCGGGCGAACGCCTGCGCACAGCCTCCGCTGGGGCCGTTCCCACGGACAGCCCGGTGCGGAGTTCGGATACCATGTCGGAAGTCGTCCATTTGCCCGTCGTGATGCGGTTGTGGACCTGCGGCAGCCCCGAGATTGAGGGCTGCGACGTCTTTCCCGCCGATCACATCTGGAACGTGCCCGTCGATACGCTGCCGGTCCACGCCAACTCGGCGGCCTACATCGATACGATCGGGTACGATACCGGCCTGCATCCCGATTTCGGCTCCGGGACCTGGCAGGGGGCGCCTATCGGCATACCCTTCACCACCGTGCCGGGCACACAGGCGCCGATGGCCATCTCCTTTGGCTGCGACGACGAGAGCGACACCGGTCCCTATCCGATTCCGCCGGACGCTCCCATCGAGGGTGGACCGGACAGCACTGGCGACCGGCACGTGCTCGTGCTCGATCGGGACAACTGTGTGCTCTACGAGATGTTCGACGCCTGGCCGCAGGAGGGCGGATCCTGGTGGTACGCCGGATCGGGAGCGGTGTTCGACCTCAATTCATATGAGCTGCGCCCTGAGACGTGGACCTCGGGCGATGCGGCAGGGCTGCCCATCCTGCCCGGCCTCGTCCGCTACGACGAGGTGGCTTCCGGCCAGATCCGCCACGCCATACGCTTCACGGCCGAGCATACGCGCCGTGATTACGTCTGGCCGGCCAGGCACTACGCGTCCAGCCTGACTGGCTCGCAGTACCCGCCTATGGGCCAGCGCTTCCGGCTCAAGGAGGGCTTCGATGTCTCGGGCTTCTCGCCTGAGGTGCAGGTGATCCTGCAGGCGATGAAGACATACGGTATCATCCTGGCGGACAACGGCAGCAGCTGGTTCATCAGCGGCGCGCCGGACGAGCGGTGGGACAACGATATGCTGCGCGAGCTGAAGCAGGTACACGGCTCCGATTTCGAGGCCGTCGACGTTTCGTCACTGATGATCGACCCGGATTCGGGTCAGTCAGCTCAGTGAGCCGCTGGCCGTTGCACGCGGGGCAGCTTGTCGGGCTCTATTCCGCTTGGGTGATGACTGCCCTGGCGTGAGGTGGTGCCCGGAAGGGGGCCGGAGAATGGCTGTACTGGAAGGCCTGAAGTGGAAGCCGATGTGGGTGTCGCAACTGGGCTGTATCAAAGGGTGCCTGGACTACCTAGGTGTGGACGTTCCCGCTTCCTGGCTCTTCGGCCTCTCCGGGCACGCCTTCGTGATCAACATCCACGAGGAACTCTGCCCCAGCGGGCCGACTGCGTGGCGGACAGAGCGAATGGTCCGGCTCTGTGAGCACGTCGGATGCGTGATCCGCCGCATCACTGGCAACCGGAGTGAGGCGAGCTTCGGTCAGATACAGCACGTCGCCTGGAATGACGTGCGCCGAGCTGTGGACCAGTACGAGCCGTGCTATGCCTGGGAGCTGGACATCCCGGAGTACTACGTCATTCACGGATACGACGATGTGGGCTACCTGTTCAATGGCCCACGGTGTGAAGACGGCGCCGGCCCGCTGCCCTGGCGCGGCCTTGGCGGCTCCGGCATCGGCTGGCTGGAGGTCGCTATCGTCAACCCAGTCCAGCCGGCCTCCGACAGGTACGCAGTGGGGCAGGCGCTCGAGTTTGCCCTCGATCACGCCGCCAACAGCGAGAAGTGGACTTTCGACAAGTACAAGACGGGCTTGGCCGGGTTTGATCTGTGGATCAAGGCTCTCGAGAGCAACGTCGCCAGTGGCCCCGGGGCAGGGTACAACGCCGCCGTTTGGGGCGAGTGCAGAGGCCACGCGGCCCGGTTCCTCGATCTCGCAAAGGAGAAGGTGGAAGCGAGCCTCTCTCCGCTATTCGACGAGGCGACGGCTCACTACCAGCTCGTGTGCGAGCAGCTGGCCCGGGTGTGTGAGCTCTTTCCCTTCGCCGGGCAATCAGAAGAGCAGATGGAGGCGAACGTGCGGGACGAGCAGCGCTGTGGCGCGGCGGCCGAGGCGCTGCGGGCTGCCCGGACGGCGGAGGAGAGAGCGTTGACGGCGTTGAGAGAGATCGTCGAAGGTATGCGCGATACGCCGGCCTAGCCTTTGCCGCTGCAGCACCCCGCGCGCGGCGATTCGCAAGCGGCGGTCTTGAACCATGTCAATCAACACGGAGGTGCCATGTCGCGCAAGAGGACTCCGCTGGTCCCGGCGCTGGCGGCTGCGCAGATGCTTGCAGCAGCATGTGTGTCCCCTACGCCCACAGCAATCCCCACGGTGACACCGGTGGAGTCGCCGCAGATCGACCGCTGGCCCGTCCCGGGGGAGGTGATCGTCCACCCGCTGGACTCGCTCCCTGCACGCGACCCCAACTCCAGCAGCGCGCGGCAGGTCGACCTGCGCATGAAGGACTAGTCGGGGCTGGACCTGAGCGACTCCCTCGACGACCTGCTCTGTGCCACGTTCGACGACTGGACGGCCTGGCCGCCGGACGAACGCATGCCGGATGGCTTCGACCGCCAGCTGATCTACGAACTAGGCGCGAACCCTGGGCTGGGCGTGCGCTCGCTCCACGAGCAGGGTATCACCGGTCGGGGTGTGAGTATCGCCATCGTCGACCAGGTTCTCCCGCTCGAGCACCAGGAGTATGCGGACCGTGTGCGCCTGTACAGGGAGATAGCCGTTCGTCCGGGGACCGAACCCCAGATGCATGGTTCGGCCGCAGCCTCGATTGCGGTTGGCGACACGGTGGGTGTGGCACCTGAGGCAAGTCTTTACTACTTCGCCACCTGGCTGTTCGATACAGATGATCCCGGCAGGCAGAAACATCATCGCCACTACGCGGAGGCGGTGAGAGAGATCGTTGAGCTTAACGAGGAGCTGCCGGAGGATGAGAAGATCCGCGTCGTCGCCATGGAGACGGGGAGGGCGACGGCAGCGGCGGCTACCAGGAGATCACCGAAGCCGTGGAGGAGGCGAAGGCGGCCGGTATGCTCGTCGTCAGCTCCAGTATCGACGAGTCTCATGGCTTGTTCTTCCACGGCATGGGGCGCTCGCCTCTGAGCGACCCGGAGGAGTTCGAGTCGTACGGTCCGGGTTACTGGTGGGTTGACTCCTTCTTCGAAGGGTGGGACACTACAGGATGGCTGATGATCCCCATGGACTCCCGGACTACGGCCGCCCCCGACGGCGCCGACGCTTACGTCTTCTACCGCTTCGGCGGTCTCAGCTGGGCTATCCCCTACGTCGCCGGTGTCTATGCCCTGGCTGCCCAGGTTGACCCCACGATCACGCCCGACCGCTTCTGGTCCTTGGCGCTGGACATCGGGCGGATGATCGAGTTGGAGCGCGGTGGCGTGACCAAGGTGTTCGGGCCGATCGTCGATCCAGTCGCGCTGGTAGACGCCTTGCGGAGCGAGTGATGTAGCGTTCTGACCAGGAGCCGTCCCCGCTAGCCATCAGGAGCAGGCTCCACCTGCCCTTGTCCACACCCTGGCCTTCGCTGCGGCGAAGGGCCAGGGTGTTTGCGTTCCTTGGGGCTGCGTTTGCCGCTCCATCTGTCCCAGCGCATCCCTGGCCGTACGGAACATAACGTCTCGATGTATTCCTGGCCGCGTCTGGCGCTCTGTATCTATGGAAAGCGAAGGGTTTCTTCCCAGGAAGTGTCGCGGTACAGCCGCAGATGCCAGGAGGGCTCGCCAGGTATCGACATAATGTAGGCATGGTTTCCTGCGGAGGATGAGAGGCCGCGGCGCAGAGACGGGCGGGGCGGCAGGAGCTTTGCCGCACGTCCGTTTCTTGTGTGCTGTGCACCTGGAGTGGTCTACACGGCGAGGAATGACCAGCGCAGCGGCGTGATGGAGAAGTGACCCACGGTAATGATCGACAAGGTACGAGGCAAGGGCGTCCCATGGGCCTGGGGCGCTGTCTCGGAAGAAGGGGGGTGGTTCGGCCACGGTACTGATCAGCGCAGAGAACTCAGGGTTGACGGGCTTCCGTCACTCAGTACAGGCGCAAGGACCATTACTCTAGAGAGGAGAGAAGTATGAGACGGCAACGTACAGTCTACCTGGCCATTGCTGTTGCCCTGATGCTCGCACTGCTGCCGGTTCAGATCGCGCTGGCGGTCGAGGTATGCGGGCAGTGGGACATGGTCGAAGTGATGGGCGGGGAGTACATCATCCAGAACAACGTCTGGGGCGCGGACACTGCCCAGTGCATCAGTGTGCCCAACACCAACTCGAATGCCTTCACCGTGTCCTCATCCGCGCACAACCAGGGCTCAGTGGCCTCATACCCCTCGGTGTTCAAGGGCTGCCACTGGGGCACCTGCACCAGCAATAGCGGCATGCCGGTATTGGTGAATCAAATCAGCAGCGCTCCTTTCAGCTGGAGTGTGACCAGGATATCCTCCGGGACGTGGAACGTCGCCGCCGAGGCCTGGCTCAGCGCATCGACCGACTCCAGCGGCGGCTACGCCGGCGGTGGCGAGCTGATGATCTGGCTCGACTACCAGGGCATGCAGCCGGCCGGCTCGCAGGTGGGCACGGCCAACATCGGGGGAGTCAGCTACCAGGTGTGGTACTCCCAGATGGACTGGAACTATGTCGCCTACAGGCCGACGAGCACGCGAGGTTCCATCAACGCTGACCTCAAGGCCTTCATAGACGACGCGGTGTCGCGCGGCTACATGCAGAACTCCTGGTACCTGCACGACTTCGAGGCGGGCTTCGAGCTGATGGTTGGCGGTGCCGGCTTCAGCTCCAACTCGTTCTCCTTCTCGGTGAACGGGGGCGGACCTCAGCCAACGGCAACCACACCACCTCAGCAGCCAACGGCTACACCTGTACCAGGAGGGGAGCCCTGCAGCCCGGCGACCTCTCGCAGCCTGCCCTTCACCCAGAACGGATCCGGCGAGTACTGCTGGTCCGTCAACGCAGCGCCCGAGTACATCAACTCCTGGAACCTGGCCACACTCGAGGTGAATGGGGTTGACTTCACGAACCAGTGGGCTGGCGCGTCGAGCCTGCCCGCTCCGATCAACGGCCTCTACTACATCTACTACCACAGTAACTACTCCTGGGGCCACTTCGAGGCGGCAGCAGGGACGAGCGTGCCGACCCCGACGTCCGGTCCGGCCGCCACGCCGACCCGTACACCCACCACACCGCCGCAGGCGACGCCAACCAGGACGCCCACCACTCCAGCGCAGGCAACACCGACGCGCACGCCGACGAGAACACCTACCACGCCGGCGCAGCCGACAGCGACACCGTCTGACTGTCTGCCGGACGGCGCCCGTTGTACGTCGAACAGCGAGTGCTGCTCCGGCGTTTGCGGTGGCTCGTGGTGGAGAAGGACCTGCCAGCCGTCGACGTCGCCGACGCCGACGACCCCCGCGCAGGCCACACCGACCGGGACGCCTACCCGTACACCGACCACCCCACCGCAGGCTACACCGACCAGGACGCCTACCCGTACGCCGACGAGCCCACCTAACGCGACGCCAACCAGGACGCCCACTCGTACGCCTACGACCCCACCGCAGGCCACGCCGACCAGGACTCCTACTCCTGGATCAGGCGGAGGGACCTGCAGCCCGGCAACCTCCCGCAGCCTGCCGTTCACCCAGAACGGGGCGGGGGAGTACTGCTGGGTGGTCAGCCAGGCCCCGAACTACATCAACTCCTGGAACCTGGCCACGCTGGAAGTCAACGGGGTCGACTTCACCAATCAATGGACCGGCGCCTCAAGCCTGCCCGCAGCGATAGGCGGCCAGTACTACATCTACTACGACGGCAACTACAGCTGGAGCCACTTCGAGGCGGCAGCAGGGACGACGGTGCCGACCCCGACCTCTGGTCCGGGTCCGACACCGACGAGGACGCCCACCTCGGCGCCCGGGCCGACGTCCACTCCTGGCCCCACACCAACCCGCACGCGTACACCTACCCAGGGACCGACAGCGGTGCCCGGCACGCACCTGGCCAATCCGTTCTCGGGCGCCAGCTGGTACGTCAACCCGGACTGGGCGGACAGCGCCCGCGCTTCGGGCGGATCGGCGATCGCCAACTACAACACGGCAGTGTGGATGGACCGCATCGGGGCGATCACCGATGGCCGCGGCCTGCAGGGACACCTGGACGAGGCCCTGTCGCAGGGCGCGAACCTGATCATGATCGTGGTCTACGACCTGCCCAACCGCGACTGTGCCGCGCTGGCCTCGAACGGCGAGCTGCTGATCGCTCAGGACGGTCTGAACAGGTACAAGACCGAGTACATCGACCCCATCGTCAGCATCTTCTCCAACTCCGCCTACAGGAACCTGCGCATCGTCGTCGTTCTTGAGCCGGACTCGCTGCCCAACCTGGTTACCAACACGGACGTTTCGGCGTGCGCCGAGGCACAGTCGAGCGGCGCCTACGTCCAGGGCATCCAGTATGCCATCAACCGGCTGCACACGCTGTCGAACGTCTACATCTACCTGGATATCGCCCACTCCGGCTGGCTCGGCTGGGACAGCAACTTCAATCCCACCGTCGATCTCTATACCCAGACCATCCAGGGCACGACCGACGGCCTGAACAGCGTCGACGGCTTCATCACCAACACCGCCAACTACACGCCGGTTGAGGAGCCGTACCTGCCCAACGCTGACCTGCAGGTCAACGGTCAGCCGGTCAAGTCGGCCAACTTCTACGAGTACAACCCGTACCTCGACGAGCTCGACTTCGCTCAGGCTCTGCGCAGCGCCTTCGTCAACAGAGGCTTCCCGAGTGGAATCGGCATGCTGATCGACACCTCCCGCAACGGGTGGGGTGGGTCGGCCCGGCCGACGGGCGTAAGCAGCTCGACCGACCTCAACACCTACGTCGACCAGTCCCGCATTGACCGTCGTCCTCACCGCGGCGGCTGGTGCAACCAGCAGGGAGCGGGCATCGGGTACAGGCCTCAGGCCAGCCCAGCGTCGGGCCTCGACGCCTACGTCTGGGTCAAGCCTCCGGGTGAGTCCGACGGCGTCAGCGAGGCTGGCATCGTCGATCCCAACGACCCGAACAAGCAGTTCGATGCTATGTGCGACCCGAACGCCAGCAACCGCTACAACTCGTCCTACGGGACGAACGCCATGCCGAATGCACCGCACGCGGGGCGCTGGTTCGAGGCGCAGTTCCAGATGCTGCTCAGCAATGCCTACCCGGCCGTCAATTAGACAGGAGCACTCCTTCCACGCGACTGTCTGAGCGGGTAGTGCAGGGGGCCAGGCCGTCTGCCGGCGCAAGACCAGGGCATACGGCAGGGCCCG
>CAZHAX010000007.1:22546-130950 GCA_964530325.1 uncultured Anaerolineales bacterium
GGGCCCGTCGCCTGCCGGGTGGTTCCGGCTGCGGAGATGCGCTTGACGCCTGCCGGAAGCGGAGGTTTAATCAGGGCTGCGTCCAACGCAGGTACTGTCTGGAGCACGCGAGGGCAACCCGGGCGCTGGGTTGCCTTGGTTCCACGTCACTGCAAGGGAGTTGGGGCTAATGAAGCGCAATACAGCCAGGTTCACGATCGCTGCATCTCTGTTCCTGGTTCTGTCTGCGGGCGCAGCCTCGTGCACCGGCGCCGATGCGCCGGCGGAGACAGCTACGGCGGCGGTGAGCGCGGAGTGGCAGATGCAGAACACGTTCCTGGGCGACTTTGTGGTCAAGGATGGCTGCTATGTGTCTGCCCTGTGGGTTGAGGATCCTGCACAGCCCGGTGTCCTCTATGTGCCGCAGGCAGGGAAGAGGCTCGTCGCGGTGCAGATCGTGGTGGGCAACATGTCGGGCCAGAGGTTTCGCGTCAACCCGTACAATGTCTCCCTGATAGATGAGCAAGGCGCAGTCCATCCTCCGGTCTTGGGCGCCCGCGAGGGGCAGATAGCCACGATCGATATCGATGAGGGCGAGAAGGCGCAGGGCTGGGTTCCCTACCAGATCCCGGATGGTGCGCTGCCCGCCGGCCTGCAGATCAGCAGGGAGGTGTTTGGTGCTCCCTTCTTCGTCATCGGCATACTGCCCCCGCCGGAAAGCCACGCTACGGTCGCGCTGTCCTATGACAGGCCCACCCCCTCGCTTCCCAGCCTGGGCGAGATCGTAGAGGGGCAGGGGCGCTCCTTCACAGCGCTCAGGCTGGAGGATCCCGCGGAGCCGACATGGGTTCACCCGCTGAAGCCAGGGAACAGGCTGATAGCTGTTGAGGTGGCGGTGCGCAACGGCGGAGCAGATGTACTGCTGGTCAGCCCGCTGTACTTCGTTCTGGTGGACACAGACGGCTTCGTCTATCCGGCCTCCGTCGACGCGAGGGACGGCCAGATCGAGACGGTCGACCTGAACACTGGAAGCGAGATACGAGGCTGGGTGGCTTTC
Source organism: uncultured Anaerolineales bacterium (assembly GCA_964530325.1). Classification (GTDB taxonomy): domain Bacteria; phylum Chloroflexota; class Anaerolineae; order B4-G1; family B4-G1; genus CAZHAX01. Next base: position 23,583 of record CAZHAX010000007.1, read on the forward strand.
GACATACCCGCTGGCGCCACTCCGGAGAGCATCAAGTTCATGCCCTCGCTGCTTCCCGAGGATACCCTGCAAGCCGGCCTCGCCGACTAGGAGCCGCCTGCCTATCAGCAGGCGGCCGAGTGCAGGCGGCGGGCTCTGGCCCGGCGCCTGCCGCTGTGTGGGCCGCTCCGCCGTGCCGTCCGCACGTTCCTCCGGTTCCGCTCCGGCCGTTTCTGGCTATAATAGTGCGGCTCGCGCCACCCGCTGGCTGGCCGGGCCGCGGCCGGCGGCAGGTAATCGACAGGGGGTGCTTAGGGTTCATGGGTATCCATAGCGGGATCAGCCGACGGCGTGTTGTCGTCACAGGCATGGGGGCGGTGAGTTCTCTGGGGAATGACGTAGGCTCCACCTGGGCAGGTATGTTGAGAGGAGAGTGCGGCGTCGAGCCGATCACGCGCTTCGACACCAGCGATTTCCCCTGCTCTATCGCTGCCCCGGTACGCGACTTCGACGCTCTTGAGTACCTGGACGCCCGTGAGGCGCGCCGCATGTCTCCCTTCGTGCAGTTTGCGGTCGCTGCGGCTGCGCAGGCCGTGGCCGACGCCGGCCTCGACTGGGGCTCGGAAGACATGACCAGGGTGGGAGCGGAGATAGGAAGCGCCGTCGGAGGCACCGGCGTGGTCGAGGACCAGTTCCAGGTCCTCAGCGAGTCTGGCCCGAGGAAAGTGAGCCCCACAGCCATCCCCGCCATGCTGGTCAGCATGCCGGCATGTTTCGTCGCCATTCACCACGGCATCCTGGGTCCGGTGAGCGCACCGGTCGCTGCCTGTGCAACGGGGGTGGTGGCGATCGGTGAAGCGATGCACCGTATCGGCCGCGGCGATGCGGACTTGATCCTGGCCGGCGGCACCGAAAGCGCCATCACCCCGGTGATCATCAGCGCTTTCGGTCGCATGGGGGCCGTCTCGCGACGCAACGATACGCCCAAGCGAGCAATCACTCCGTTTGACCTGAACCGCGACGGCACGGTGTTTGCCGAAGGGGCCGGAGTGCTCGTGGTCGAGTCTCTTGACCATGCCCGGGCGCGAGGCTCTCGGATCCTGGCCGAGGTGAAGGGGTACGGGCTCACTTGCGATGCGCACCACATCTCAGCGCCGCTGGAGGACGGCAGCGGCGCGGCCAGGGCGATGAGCGGTGCGCTGGCTGATGCAGGAGTCGAGCCGCGGGCTGTCGACTACATCGCCGCCCACGGGACGGGCACCCCGCTGAACGACGTGATGGAGACACGAGCTATCAGAGCCGCCCTCGGCGAGGCCGCCGACCATGTCCTGGTCAGCTCCGTCAAGAGCATGACCGGGCACGCCATCGGCGCTGCCGGGCCACTGTCGGCCATTGCTGCCATCAAGGCGATGGAGGATGGTGTAGTTCCGCCGACTATTGGCCTGGAAACGGCCGATCCGGAGTGCGACCTGGACTACGTGCCCAACGCTGCGCGCAAGGCGGATACGAGGGTGGCTCTGGTGAACGGCTTTGGCTTTGGCGGCCAGAACGCCTGCGTAGTGCTGGAGAGGTGGGAGGGTGAGTAGGACGGGAATCCCTGACCCGGCTGACCATTCCGACACTGCCATCAGGCGAGAGCAGGCAGACGGCCGTCGGAGCCCGCGAGCGACGCCCGGCCGGGGGCTAAGCAGCTCTCTGGTACCTGTCGCAGGTTCACTGCTGATTGCTGCCGCTTGTGCCCAAGGCGAGCCTGGGTCTGCGGGGGAGGCAACGCCGTCGAGCTCGCCGCCAGTCCCTACTCCGGCTGTGGGGTTCACGCTCGACTTCCCGCGCCTGGCGGCCTACAACCCCTGGGGCCAGCCCCTGGAGGACATTGCCCGGTTCGACGCCGTGTTGGGGGCGTATCCTTACCCCGGAGCGATTGAGACTCTGCGAGAGCTGAACCCGGATATCGTCGTCTTCGACTACGTGAACGCCTGCGGCATCGGCTACAATCCCAGCCCCGACGCCGGTCCGTGGGACAACTACGAAGTGCAGTCCTTGCCGTGGGAGTGGTTCCTGACGCAGGTCGGCTCGACGCTCGTCGAGGCGGTGGACGCAGACGTGACGGTGTTCCGCGTTGCCGAGGTTACGGCCACGGATGGCATCGACATCTACCAGCTGTTCGTCGTCAGCGACACACTGCTCGTAGAAGGCGAGAGCGTCCTGGTGGCGGAGGTAGATCAGGACAACAAGCTACTGACGGTGCAGCGCGGCTATGCCCGGCCGGCGGCTGAACACCCAGCCGGTACACGGGTCGCCGCCCACGTGACCGGCTGGCCGAACAACTGGGCCCTCAACGCCAGCGACACTTGCCCCCTCGCCACCGTGGACGAGGGAGTCGGGCCGGAGACCTTCGGCGATTACAACGCCCGCCGGGGGATCGAGATTGTCGAAACCGGGCCCTGGGACGGGCTCTTCATCGACGTCGCAGGGCCGGACGTGGGTGAGCTGAGGTGGCTGCCCACCGTACGGACTATCGACCTGGACGCCTCGAACAGGCTGGTGACCGACTACACGGCCGCCAACGAGTCGTGGAATGCGGGGATGCGTCGCTACGAGGAGGCTCTCCGCGAAGGGCTTGGACCGGACAAGATACTATATGCGAACAGGGGAGTGGTCAACTACGACGTGGTGAACGGCTGTCACTACGAGGCGTTCCCGCAGGAGCTGGGACCGGTCTACACCGGCCTGTGGTGGGAAGATCAGGTCTTCGGACCGACCGAGATCGGCAGCTACTTCGATTGGATGGAAGAAGGGGCCCAGCCCAGGTTAACGGTAGTCCAGACCTTCCAGGACGACGGGGCCCCGAGCGCCCTGGAGAGCGTCGAGGACTACAGAGACGCTGCATCCTGCAACGAGCTGGGCTTCGTGCCCAACTACCAGAAGATGCGCTTCGGGCTGGCGACGGCCCTTCTGAATGATGGATTCTTCAACTTCGAATACGGCACCTACGCCGGCGGCTGGTTATGCCCATTCTGGTTCGACGAGTTCGACAATGCCGGCGCCGGCCGGGGCTATCTCGGCCAGCCGCTGGGCCCAGCCTTCAAGCCGCTCGCCGATCTGACATCTCGCACGCTGCTCGTCGAGAGCAAGTCTGACGAGGGCATCGGCGAGTGGGAGTACTGGGCCTTGACGGAAGAGGGCTACCAGATAGCGATATCGCTCGATACCACCACGGTGGCCGAGGGGAGCGGTGCGCTGCGGCTGGACGTCAGCGCCAGCGGCGGTGAGCCCTGGTTCGCCACTGCCTCGATCTCCCCTGTGGAAATCGCCTCCGGCGACAACTACGTACTATCGTTCTGGGCGAAGGCGGACCGGCAGCGAGCTGTCGAGGCCGTCGTGCAGCAATCGTTGGAGCCCTGGGCTGAGGAGCTCTGGTTTGGCGTGGCTCACCTGACCCTCAGCTGGCAGCACTACCGCCTGGCGGCGCCGGCCCAGAGCAGCGATGAGGAGGCCACGCTCGTCTTCCGGGCGGGAGAGACTACCGGCAGCGTCTGGCTCGACGAAGTGCGGCTGCTAGTGGGCTCCGATCACCTGTGGCGGCGGGACTACGAAGGGGGCATCGCGCTGGTGAACGCTACGGATGAAGCGCTGAGGGTGCCGCTGGGCGGCACCTTCCAGAAGATCGACGGCAGCCAGGCGCCTGAGGTCAACGACGGGAGCCTGGTAGACGAGGTGACGCTGCCGCCCCACGACGGCCTGATCTTGCTGCGAGCCAACAGTGAATGACGGCCTGGAGGCAAACCGGCAGTTGGACCACCTGATGAGCCAGCATACGGGGCTGGATCTCTCTCGGTCCGCCCTTCTGACTATCGACACTCAATGTGACTTCACTCTGCCGGATGGGGCGGCCTCTATCCCGGGCACGCTGGAAGTCGTTCCCAACATACGGCGGCTTGTCATGGCCTATCGGGAGCGCAGTCTGCCCATCGTGCACGTCGTGCGTCTGTATCGTCCGGATGGGTCGAACGTCGATGCCTGCCGCCGGTCCCTCGTCGAGTCTGGCGCCCGGATAGTCTGCCCGGGCAGCGACGGAGCTGAGCTTGTGCCCGAGCTGCGGCCGTCGCTCCACACGCGGCTCGACCCGGCCTTGCTTCTCGACGGGCAGCTGCAGCTTCTGGCCGAAAGCGAATGGGCACTGTACAAGCCGCGCTGGGGCGCCTTCTACGCCACCCGCCTGGAGGAGCACCTCAGGGCACTTGGCGTCAACACCATCGTTGTCACAGGATGCAACTTCCCCAACTGCCCGCGGACAACCGTATACGAGGCGAGCGAGCGGGACTTCCGGCTGGCCCTCGTCGCTGACGCAGTATCCGGGCTGTACGAGCGGGGTAGCTGCGAGTTGGCCGGGATCGGCGCGCAGTTGCTGGGCACGGACGAGCTGCTGTCTGCGCTGCCGCGACCGTGAGCCCACGATGGGCGCCCCCCGACCGCTTGCCGGGCTCGGGGATTTGAGGTAGACTCCGCCTGGCTGCCCGCCACATTGGCCGGGCGACCCCGCCATGCGGAACGGGGCAAGCGCGACAAGAGGCAGCCACCGCGCCAGCATTCCGGAAGGGGACTGATATGCAGTACGGACACTTCGACGACAAAGCGAAGGAATACGTCATCACCAGGCCGGATACGCCGCGTTCGTGGAGCAACTACCTCGGCTCTACCGAGTATGGGGCTATCATCACCAACAACGCCGGCGGCTACGGCTTCTACCGCTCCGCCGCCCGCGGCCGCTTCATGCGCTTGCGGTTCAACGCGGTGCCTATGGACCAGGCGGGGCGCTACTTCTACCTGCGGGATAACGAGACTGGCGACTACTGGTCCGCCTCGTGGCAGCCAGTTGGGAAGCCGCTGGACGAGTACAAGACTACGTGCCGGCACGGGACCGCATATACGATCATCGAATCGCGCTACTCGGGCATCTCCACCGAGGCCACCTATTTCGTGCCCCTCGACCAGGCCTTCGAGTACTGGCGCCTGAAGGTGACGAACGAGAGCGACCAGCCTAGAGATCTATCCGTATTCACCTTCTGCGAATTCACCAACCAGTGGGATACCTTCCAGGACCGGGTCAATCTCCAGTACTCGCTCTTCATTGTCCGCACTGAGCTGACCGACGGGATCATACGGGTCGCCATACACGATAACCTGACCCGTCCTGACGATACCGCCCTCGTCGGTGGCGGGGCGTTCCACAGCTGGATGACGCTGGTCGGCGCTCCGATCGACGGATACGACTCGGCCCGCGATGTGTTTCTGGGGCCATACCGCAGCTTCCACAACCCTCTGGTCGTCGAACAGGGTCAATGCACAGGCAGCGACGTCTACGGCGAAAACGCCTGCGGGACTCTGCAGACGAATCTTGCCTTGAAGCCGGGCGAGAGCCGCGAGCTGCTGGTGTTGCTCGGCATTGGCGATGCCCGCACGGTGGGCAAGCGCACGGTGGCCGAGTACGGCTCGCCGGAGCGGGCTGAGAAGGAACTCCAGATACTGAAGGATAAGTGGCACTCGAAGTTGGGGAGCCTGGTGGTGGAGACTCCGGACGAAGATCTCAACCACACGGTCAACGTGTGGGGGCTCTACAACTGCCTGATCACCTTCGCCTGGTCTCGAGCGGCCAGCCTGGTCTACAATGGGCGGCGCGACGGACTCGGCTTCCGCGATTCAGTGCAGGATATCCTCGGTGTGGCAGCTGCTATCCCGGAGGAATCAAGGGAGCGCCTGGAGCTGATGCTTACGGGGCAACTGGCCAACGGCGGAGCTATTCCCATCGTCCGGCCGTTCGAGCATCGTCCTGGCCACGAGGAGCCTCCGGATACTTCCGAGCTTCGATCCGACGACTGCCAATGGTTCTTCAATGCCGTGCCAGCCTACGTGAACGAGACTGGCGACCTGGCCTTCTACGAGAAGGTACTGCCATACGCGGACGAGGGGGAGGCCACGGTCCTGGGCCACCTGCGACGAGCGCTGGAGTTCAACCTGGAGCGGACGGGTAGGAACGGGCTGCCGTGCGGGCTATTGGCCGACTGGAATGACTGTCTGCGGCTGGGATACAACGGGGAGAGCCTCTTCGTTGCCTTCCAGCTACGGCTTGGCCTGACGACCTACGCGGAGATCGCAGAGCATCTGGGAAAGCCGGACGAGGCTGCCTGGGCGCTGGCCGAGCGCGACAAGGTCGACGCCGCCATCCAGGCCGTTGCCTGGGACGGGGAGTGGTTCATCTGGGCGATCGGCGACGATGGGACGGTGTACGGCACGAGCGAGTACGAAGAGGGACAGGTCTACATGAACACACAGGTGTGGTCGGTGATCAGCGGCGCCGCCACACCGGAGCAGGCGGCCAGCTGCATGGATGTCGTTCAAGAGCGTCTGGCCACGCCGTACGGCATCATGCTCGCCGCTCCACCTTTCGTGAAGAGCTCCATCGAAGTGATGCGCGCCGTCGTCTTCAATCCCGGTATCAAGGAGAACTCCGGCATCTTCAATCACACCCAGGGCTGGGGGGTGATGGCGGAGTGCATGCTGGGCAACGGGGACAGGGCGTACGAGTACTACCGGGCCTCGATGCCCGCAGCCTACAACGACCGCGCCGAGGTGCGCCAGATCGAGCCCTACGTGCAGGGGCAGACGACCTACTCCACATACTCACCGCGCGCGGGGAATACCCGCGTCTCGTGGCTTACCGGCGCGGCGGCCTGGGCCTACCACAGCGCGACGCAGTACATCCTGGGTTTGCGCCCGGAGATAGATGGCCTGCGGATCGACCCCTGTATCCCCAGCGCCTGGAAGGGCTTCAAGGCCACGCGCCGCTTCCGGGGCCGGACGATAGAGATCGAGGTCAAGAACCCGGACGTGGTCTGCCGGGGCGTGAGGTCGCTCAGCCTGAACGGGAAGAAGATGGACTCCAACCTCGTTCCGGCGGACAAGCTGGGCGAGACGAACCACGTGGAGGCAGTACTGGGTTAGGCCGGCTGTCCGGCCTCGGCGGTGAGCCTCTGCGGCGCGCCGGCGGGCTACACCACGGATGCAGATAGCAGGGGCGGGGAAAACATGGAGATCCAGCTCCTGCGGTGGTTCAGCTTTGTGCTGTCGCTGTCATTGCCCTTGGTCTACTTCAAGGGCGGTACGGCGGTGGTCAGAGACATCAGGCGCTCGGTGTCCACTACGGGCGGCCGCTCGTACGCGGCTGTGGCGCTGGTGATGGTGGGCGCCGGGCTAGCCATACTGGCCGCGCAACTGCTGATCTGTCTCGACGTCGTCGAGGCGGCCGCCTGGGGCGAAAGCCTCTGGGTAGCGCTGCCCGGAGCGGTACTGGTCGCCATCGGCATACTGGGGGCTTTCTGGATCCGGCACCGCTACCTGGGCCGTTTCTGGAGCGGCACCGTCGAGATCCACGATAGTCACACGGTGATCGAGGCCGGGCCGTATGGAGCGGTGCGCCACCCGCTGTATTCGCTTATCCTGGCGCTCTATCCGGGCATCTCTCTGGTCTTCCCTGTGTGGTGGAATTGGCTCGCCTGCGGCGTAGTCGGCGCCTCCTACGTCTGGCTGGCGGCATACGAGGATGCCTTCCTGGCAGAGAACCTGCCGGGCTACAGGGAGTATCAGGAGCGGACCCGGTTCAAGCTGGTGCCGGGCGTCTGGTAGCTGAATCGCGTGGGGTGGGGCGGCGCTGGAGTCGACGGCCGCCTGCCGCTCCTTGCGGCGTAGCTGTAGTATGGAAGCACATGGGACCTCTGAGGACCAGCAGCGATACTGTCTGGACGATCCGCCGGGCCCGTCTGGAGGACGTTCCCTTCCTGCGACAGATGCTCTACGAAGCCGCCTACTGGCGTCCAGGAGTAGAGCGCCCTCCGCTGGAGGCCGGAATGGCCCACCCGGAGCTGGCCAAGATACTCGACGGTTGGGGGCAGCGGCCCGGGGACACGGCTTTCGTTGCCCTGTCCGGTGAGGGTGAGCGAATTGGCGCCGCCTGGTATCGATTCTGGAGCGAGGCGGATCATTCCTACGGCTTCGTCGACGAGAACACGCCGGAGATAGGAATCGGCGTCGTAGCGCAGTGGCGCCGGCACGGTGTAGGACGGGCGCTTCTGGCGGAGCTGATTGAGCGGGCCGGGCAGGAGGGAATTGGCCAGCTCAGCCTTAGCGTCGAGCCGGACAACCAGGCCAGACGGCTGTACGAGTCGTCTGGATTCGAAGAGGTGGGGAGAAGTGCTGGCGGATCGCTCACCATGCAGATTGAAACATGTGGAAAGCGGAGCACTGTCGGGCCGGCGGCAGCGATGCTGTCTATCATCGCTCTGCTGCTACTGCTTGGCCAGATTGCTCTCCGTGGGGGAGAGGCTGTCGCCGGCGAGCTAGCCGGGTGTGCCCTGTGGGCCTCACCTGCTTGCCCGCAGCTTCCTGCTCCCTGTCGCTACACCTACTCGGTTGTCCGATCCTACCCGCACGACACCAGCGCCTTCACCCAAGGTCTGGTCCTCGACGGGGGGAAGATGTACGAGGGAACCGGGATTCGCTGGCAGTCCTCCCTGCGGGAGGTGGACCTGGAGACCGGCGACGTGCTGCGGTCCTATACTCTGCCGTCGAACTACTTCGGAGAGGGCATAGCTGTCTACGACGAATGGATCGTGCAACTTACCTGGCAATCGAACGTCGGCTTCGTCTACGATCGAGATAGCCTCGAGCTGCTGCAGACCTTCGGCTACCCTACTGAGGGCTGGGGGATCACGTATGATGGCGAGCGGCTGATCGTGAGCGATGGGACGGCGACTCTCTACTTCTGGGACCCGGTGACCTTCGAGGAGATTGGTCGAGTCGATGTGCGTGACGGTGGCGATCCTGTCAGCCAGCTCAACGAGCTGGAGTACGTCTGTGGAGAGGTGCTGGCTAACGTATGGTACTCGGACAGCATCGCCAGGATCGATCCGGGGACGGGAGAAGTGATCGGCTGGATCGACCTGGCCGGCCTTCTCGGCCCGGAGGAACGGCCCGGGTCGGGCGGCGTTCTCAACGGCATTGCTTTCGATGGGGAGAGCGGCCGTCTCTTCGTAACCGGCAAGCTCTGGCCCTGGCTGTTCGAGATCGAGCTGATCCCGTTGACGGACTGAGAGGAGCGCGGCTGGAGGGGGCGGAGTCGCGGCAATTCACGGCGGCTCTCCCAAGCCGGCCCGGCCCAGCTTTGTGATCACCAGGGGGATTGATGTGTGATGGGAACCAAGAAGGCGGTCGGCGCGATCGTGCTCATCTGGCTGGCCTGGGCTCTGTTGATCATCGGCTTTCAGAACGTGGCCTCTGATCGGCTTGACCTGGTCGTGCCGGACGACGTCCTGTTCTGGACGGCCGGTGAGACTACGCCCGGCGCCCACGACAACCAACCCTACCTGCTGGAGCCGTTCATGAACCATCAGGTTGCCTACGACAGCGAGTTCTACCTGTCCATCGCGGTCGCCGGCTATGACGACCCACTGGTACGGGCGGTCTGGTTGGACCCCGACGAAGAGCCGGCGCCGATCTGGGGCCAGTACCCGGAGCCGTTTGGCACGCCTGCGGACTACGCCACCGGCCGCCCGGCTGGGGTGCCCGAGGACTACGTCGCCTACTCGCTCAACTATGCCTTCTTCCCGTTCTACCCGCTGGTCATGAAGGTCCTCTGCTTGCCTCTGCAGCTGGTCGGCCTCAACCCCATCGCCACTGCTACGCTAGCCGGAGTGATCGTCTCTCTCCTCGGGGCACTGGGAGCGATGGGCGCTCTGTATGAACTGACCAGGGACGAGCTGAAGGATGCGGGAGCGATCCGCACCGCCTTCTACCTGGTTGCCTTCCCGACCGGATTCTTCCTGGCTATGGTCCACACAGAGGGGCTGTTTGCCGGCCTGGCCTTCGGATCACTGGCCATGCTGAAGCGGAAGCGGTGGGTATGGGCGGCGCTGCTGGCCGGTTTCGCTACCGTGACCCGGGCGGTCGGAGGGGCGCTGATCATACCCCTGGGCATCGCCTGGCTGGGCGAGGTGGTGCGGTACTTCAAGGCGCTCGTTCAGAGCAGGAGAGCGCAAGGCGGGCCCAAGCCCGGCCTGCGCTGGGACCTGCTGTGGAAGGGAGTTCTCGTCCTCTCTCCTCTGATCGCCTATGGAGTGTGGAACGTCTTGCTGGGGGAGCAGTTCCGAGCGATCGAGACCGCGTTCTTTGGCCGCGGGGCGCTGGTCATTGAACAGAGTGCTCAGCAGTGGCTGGATGCCTACCGCTCTCTGTTTGGCCCGGGAGATCAGGATCTGGCGAACCGGATGGAGTGGTGGGCCTACCTGTGGGTTGCTCTGCTGATCGTGCGGACGCTGCTGCGGAGCTGGCTGGCACGGAATGCTCCCAGGGCGGTCCTGGTGGCGACGAACGTCTTGCTGGCCGGGTTCGGAGCCGCGCTGGTATTCGTCTGGATGGACAACACCATACTTCCCCAGAGATCGTTCTATTACCTGGTCGAGTTCTTGGCGACTATCCTCGCCCTCGTGGCTTGCGCATACACGGTGCGATCGGAGCCAGGATTGGCCCTGTTCAGCTCGGCGGTGGTGGCGATCTCGTTCTTCAGCGGGTCCCCGCAGGGCATGCATCGCTACATCCTCGGCGCGCCTGCCGTCTTCGTGATGCTGGGCCACCTGGGGCATACGGACGAGGCCTTCGACAGGGGTTGGACCGTCGCCAGCGTCCTGCTGATGGGTCTCTTCGCCCTGCTGTTCGCGTTCAATTTCTGGGTGGGCTGAAAGCCCGCGCCCAATGGAGGCGCATAGAATGGCCTGTCACGTGATCAGGAAGATGCGTCTGGCCCACTGCAAGAGAGGGCCGGCGACTTGCGAGCAGTGCCGGGAGATGGACGAGCCGCGAATCTGCTTGCTGGACGTCTGCCCGTCGGACGGCGGGATGATGCAGAGGCGCGTGATCAAGCTGAGCATAGATGGGGAGGAGGTCTGGCGGGAGTTCGACGTCGTGCGCGTCTTCGAGAGCGAGGAGGCAGCCAGGGCGTACGCGTTGGAGAAGGGCGTGGAGGACGTCGAGTTGTGAGAGATGCCGGCTCCCGTTGGTGGCGGACGAGGAGTCCTTCCCGGCGCGCGGGGGTGCAGGGTTGAGCTACTTCCGCGACGCAGAAGTGGAGTTCGAAGGGTGTACCTTCCGATTCTCCGCCGAGGAGGGAAGGGAGATGGAGCTCGGGAGCAACTACTGGCATGGCCCCGGCGACCCGTCCTCCTGGCTCGGGGTGGACGTGTTCCTGGCAGCGCGGGAGAGGGTCGAGGGGGCGCCGGACCAGGTCGCGCTGGAGCTGGCCGCGAAGGCCCTGGGCATGTCTATCCCGGACCTCTGCGACCTGATCGAGTGGCACGAGAACTACATGCGCTGGCACGACGGCGATCCGGGCTACCACGTCCTGTAAGGAGTCTGGACTCGCTCAGTCGGCAGGGGGCCGGTTGTGGGTAGGAATGGAGAACCCGCGCCAGACGAGCTGGGCGGCGAAGAGACTGAGCGCAGGCCGCCGTCCACTCCGCGGCGCTACCGTCGGCTTCTCGAGCGCGATCTGATACTAGGGGGATTTGCGATCCTGTTCGTCGTCGGCGGCGGACTTGTCTGGCTGCTGTACGGCAGCGGGGCGTTCGCCGGCACATGGCTGTGCCTTGGTGCTGGGGCTGTCATGCTCGCCGTCCTCGTTGTGGTGTTCAGGCGAGCGGGCTAGCTGGCATGACTGCCGGGGCGGTGGAGGGCGATTGTATGGCTAGTGGGGAAGGGCAAGGGGCGGACAAGGGCTCGGGCAATTCGTCGCTCATGCGGCACTCGGTGCGGGCATTCACACGCGAGGCGCGGCGCACGCCTGGCTTCACTCTCTTTGACTGGCTGCACGGCTACGTCTACGCGCGCTGGCCCTATCTCTACATAGGCATTGGCACGGGCGAGCACGCTATAGGCCGGCTTTTCGCACCCCTCGTCCGGGCGGTATCCCGCCTACTGCCGTCCAGCCGCGGCGGCGAGGGGGAGCGCCGTCCGAACGGTCTGGCGGAAGGCTACCACGGGAAGGTCGTCCGGCCGGAGGCGGCCCGGCAGCTGGTGACCGTAGAGGAGGATATCGAGCTCCGGGATCTGGAGCAGGTCGTCCCCTACGGCAAGGCGCGTGATATCGTCCTGCGCCACCCGGATCATGTCGTCGTACTGGATTGCCCCTGCCGCTCCGCGCGCTCCAATCCCTGCCTGCCGCTCGATGTCTGCCTGATAATCGGCGAGCCCTTCGCCAGCCTGGTTGCGGAACACCATCCGCGCCGCTCCCGCTGGATCAGCCAGGAACAGGCGGTGGAGATCCTGAGAGCGGAACACGAGCGAGGGCATGTCCACCACGCCTTCTTCAAAGACGCGATGCTCAACCGCTTCTACGCCATCTGCAACTGCTGTTCCTGCTGCTGCGGAGCGATGGAGGCCCGGCGGCACGGCACGCCCATGCTGGCATCGTCCGGCTACGTAGCGCAAGCGGATGCCGATCTGTGCGTTGGCTGCGGCGTCTGTGTGGACCTGTGCCAGTTCGGGGCGCTGGCGCTGGTTGGCGACACCGTTGCCCTTGACTACGATGCCTGCATGGGTTGCGGCGTCTGCGTCTCCGCCTGCAAGCAGGGCGCGCTCTCCCTGCTGCGCGATCCGGGGAAGGGGGAGCCGCTGGAGATCGAGGAGCTTCGGTGCGGCCAGCTATCCACCTGGTGAACGAAAGCCGCGCTGACGCCACCTACGCGGGCTGAGCCCAGCCGGCGGCCGCCTGGAAGCCAGGCACCTGTTCCACTTGACATTGCCTCGGGTTTGTGAGAGACTGGAAACGCAGGCGAGCGGAATCCAGGAAGGGACACGCGTCCCGGAGGCACGCAGGAGAACCGATGAGCCAGAAGATAGAGTTCACCAGCAACTACGAGGATCAGAGCACTGACCAGGGGTTTCAATTCGAGTTCCGCTGCGGTCGCTGCGGTACTGGCTACCGGAGTCGTTTCCAGCCCTCTGCGATTGGCAGGGTCTCGACCGCGCTGGATGCGGCGGGAAGCTTGCTCGGCGGAGTGTTCGGACGCGCAGCCGATCTCGGCGAACGAGCGCGGTCCGTGAGCTGGGAGAAGGCTCACGACGACGCCTTCATCAAGGCGGTTGAGGAGCTGAGGCCGGAGTTCATCCAGTGCCCCCGCTGCTCGGGCTGGGTCTGCCGCAAGAGCTGCTGGAACACCCAGAAAGGCCTGTGCAAGGAATGCGCTCCGGACCTGGGGGTGGAGATGGCCGCCGCCCAGGCCAGCCGGACCGTGGAAGAGATCTGGGCCCACTCCAAGATGGCCGAGAAGGACCGGGCGATGCTGAAGGAGGAGAGCTGGCGGGAGGGTGCGCGGGCCACCTGCCCTAAGTGCAACGCCCCGCTGGCTGCCAAGGTGAAGTTCTGCCCGGAGTGCGGCGCGGCTATCGGCGGCAATAGGCACTGCACCGAGTGCGGGGCGGAGCTTGCGGAGGGTGCCAAGTTCTGCGGAGACTGCGGGGCTCCGACGAGCGACTCGTGATGGCGACGGCCCACAAGGTGGCCGGCCCGCAGCGGACGCTCCTGCGGCTATCGAAGAAGAAGAGGCTCTGGCGGGGCCGGCCGAGAAGCTGCCGCCGGCCCCGGCGTCTGCTGGCGCTCACCGCGCCCGCCCTCTGCCGCTTCAGCCTAGCGCGTCAGCCGCAGGTAGATCATGGCTGCGGCTTTCGCAACCGCCATCGCCGTCAGGATGATCAGCAGATCCCAGCGCAGGTGATGGTTGGCCAGGAGTTCGTATTCGAACCAGCCCGCCATGAGGACCGCGCCCACGATCATCGAAAGGCGAGTGGAGCGGTATCTGTGCTCGATGAACCGCTCATCAGGCTTGAACAGTCCGGCCAACGCGGCGATCATTGCTTCCATTCCTATAGTTCCTCCTCCAGTTCGAATAGCTCATCTGTGGGGCTGCCGAACAGCCGGGCGAAGCTGAGAGCCAGGGCAAGGCTGGGAGTGTATCGCCCTCGCTCGATCGAGTTGATGCTCTGGCGCGACACGCCGACCGCATCGGCAAGCTCCTGCTGAGACAGGCCCGCGCGCAGCCGGTGTTCCCGCACCTCGTTCGTCACTCTGCTCTTCACGTTCATCTCCCCCAAACGTGTCAAGTCCGCTTTACATTGTACTATGGAACGCGGCATTTGTCAAGTCAGCTTTACATGTGTGGCAGGGAGTGCAATAGGGGGCGCTGCGAAAGGTGAGCGCAGGCTGGTCCATATGAGCCGTGCCATCCGCTTGCCCCGGGCGGCGGTGTGGGGTAGACTGAGGCCGGTCAGTCTCGGTGCCAGTTGTGGGAGGCTCTGATGGCGGGAAGGCCTTTTCGTTGGGGAATCATCGGTCCTGGCAAGATAGCTCACCGCTTTGCCCAGGCTTTGGAGGTGGTGGAAGATGGGGTGCTGCACGCAGTAGCCAGCCGCAGTGCCGAGCGGGCCTGTGCCTTCGCCGCGGAGTACGGGGCGGAATGGGTCTACGGCTCGTACAGCGAGCTGGCGGCAGACAAAGAGGTTGACGCCATCTACATTGCCACTCCGCACCGCTTCCATCACCAGAACGCGCTGGAGTGCCTCAGCAGCGGCAAGCCCGTTCTCTGCGAGAAGCCCCTGACTGTGAACGCGGCCGAGGCCGGCGATCTGATCAGGACCGCCCGATTGAACGGCCTGTTCCTGATGGAGGCCCTGTGGACGCGCTGCCTGCCGCTCTACGATCAGGTGCAGGAGTGGCTGGAAGAGGGGCGCATCGGCGACCTGAAGCTGTGCACCTCCACCTTCTGCTTCCGACCACCATCCGATCCCCAGCATCGCACCTGGAACCACGAACTGGCGGGCGGTGCCCTGCTGGATATCGGCATATACAACATCGCCGTCTCCCAGTGGGCCTACGGCGCCAACCCGCTCTCGTTCGACGCCCACGGCTGGATCAGCGAGACGAGCGTCGACGGGCTTACCGCCGCTACGCTGGTCTATGAGAACGATCGGCTCTCCCAGTTCACGTGCAGCTTCCTGCTGGACGGGCTGAATGATTTCACCATCTACGGCACCGAGGGGCGGATCCGCATCCACCCCGGCTTCTGGCAGGCGACCGAGGCGACGCTTGTCACGGGCGAGAAGGAGCGCACTGTCGCCAGGCCGTTTCGACGGAATGGGTTCGAGTACGAGATAGAAGAGGCGATGCGCTGCATTCGGGAAGGACGTATCGAGAGTGAGCGGATGACTCACGCCCATACGCTGGCCAACATGCAGTTGATGGACGGCATCCGTGCCCGCATCGGCCTGCAGTACTCATTCGAGTAGCGGCTGAGCTGCAAACGAACACGAGGGACGTCCCGCCCGGTGGGGCGCCTGTGGGCGAGAGCCCTCTGCTTGTGGATCTCATCTGAGCACCAGCCGGAGGCGACGGTGGGGCGAGTAGAGCTCGGCAGCACAGGGGTCGATGTGAGCGCCCCCTTGCCTGGGCACCAACCACTTCGGCAGCACCAGCTCTGAGCAGGAAGCCTCCCTTGGCACGCGCACTTGCTGACCTGGTCACCGTGCGGTATACTCCGCCGCACGAGTCTCAATGAGCGTCCGGGATCGGATCAGATACGTCCTGAGCAGTACGCTGCTGGTTCTCTTTGGCCTTTCCTTGGGCCTCGCCATCGCCGAGGTCGTACTGGCGATTGTCCCTCTGGAGAATCGCTTCACCCTGGCCAGGCTGATGGAGGGGCTGTACGAGCCGGATGCTGACTTCCTGCTGCGCATCAGGCCGAACGTTGACGAGAGGATCTACGGCCATCCTGAGTTCAGCTTCACGGTGCACACCAACGAGGATGGGCTGCGGGACGACCCCCTCGTCGGCAGCTGCGATATCGCTGCTGTTGGAGACTCGTTCACCTTCGGGTTCGGCGTAGAGGAGCAGGCTAGCTGGCCGGCGCGGCTTGAGGGCATCAGCGGTGTCTGCGTGGCCAACCTCGGCTGGGTAGGGTGGAACTCATACGTCTACCCTGAGGCGATCAGGCGGTATGCGGTGCCGCTGCAGGCGCGAATCTGGGTCTGGGCCTTCTTTGGCAACGATCTGCCGGAGAGCGCAGCTGCTGAGGAGTACCTGGCCAGCGGCGAGGCCGACTACAGGGCCTGGGTCCTCCAAGGTCGCATCCCCATGGACGCCCCTCCCTTCCCCGTCAACCTGCGGACCGTACAGCTCCTTGCTTCCCTGGTCGATCCGGAGCTGCTGCTTCTGCCCGGCTCGGGGGATAGGGTCTTCGATGACGGCGAGCTGCGGATGCGCTGTGGCACGTATGCCTGGGAGGCGACCGATCCGGCGCAGCCGGAGGTGCAGCGAGGTTGGGATCTGACTGAGGCGGCGCTGATTGAGGCTAGCGAGTTGGCGCAGATGCACAATGCCACACTTGTGGTGCTCTTCGTGCCCAACCGCGAGCACGTCTACTGGGATCGGATAGCCGGCCTGATGGGGGACGTCGACGTCCAGCAGCTAGACGACGTTGAGACGCGGCTCGCTGCCATCTGCGAGGCTCAGGAGATCGAGTACCTCAGTCTCCTGCCCGGCTTCCAGTCACGCGCCTCGTCCGGGCAGATGCTCTACTTCCCGCAGGATGGGCACTGGAACGAGGAGGGGCACGACCTGGCCGCAAGGCTGGTGTACGATTTCCTGCTGGAGCGAGGGCTGCTTCACGAATAGGAGCGGCGCCGACGGAATGGCTGCTTAGGCGGCTGCTGCTATGGCTTGCGGATCAGGCAGTTCTCCAAGGCCAGTGTGTCGATACCACTCCTGGCGAATGTGCCGTAGGCATCTGCTGGCGACGCCGCGATCGGTTCCCCACGCAGGTTGAACGAGGTGTTCAGCAGCACCGGAACACCTGTCCGTTCTGCGAAACGCTCTACGAGACGGTAGTAGCGGGGGTTGCGTTCTCGGGCGACCGTCTGTACGCGGCTGGTCCCGCCCACGTGGGTTACGGCCGGTATAGCCGCCTGCTTCTGCTCGTGCACCGGGCAGACGAGCAGCATGTGGCGGGCGGCGTGCTGGCGTTCCGGGTGCTCCAGCTCGAAGTACTCGCTGCATCGCTCTTCCAGGACGACGGGAGCGAAGGGCCTGAACGGCTCGCGGAATTTCACCTTGGAGTTGACCATCTCCTTCATCTCCGCATGCCTCGGGTCGGCCAGTATGCTGCGGTTGCCTAGCGCCCTCGGGCCCCATTCGAACCTCCCCTGGAACAGCCCGACTACCTTGCCGGCCAGCAGGTCACCGGCCAGCTCAGCCAGTAGCCTCTCCTCGTCCGGCACGTACGCGTAAGCGATTCCACTCGCCTCCAGGTACTCCCGCGCAGCGCCGTCCCTGTATCCCTCACCCCAGTAGGTATGCTCGAGCACGAAGCGGCGTGGCTGGCGGAGCCACACGTGGTAGGCGTAAAGTGCGGCGCCAAGCGCCGCTCCGGAGTCGCCAGCCGCCGGCTGGATGAACAGCTCCTCGAATGGCGTTTCGCGCAACAGTCGGCCGTTGGCGGAGCTATTCAGAGCCACGCCCCCGGCCAGGCAGAGGCGCGGCGAGCCTGTGTCCGCGTGCAGCCGGTTTGCGAGGCTCAGCAGCGTCTCTTCAGTAACGCGCTGGATACTCGCCGCCACGTCGGCGTAGTGCTTGCTTGCCGCGGCGACCGGATCGGACCGATCGAGCTGGCTTCCATCGAGCGGTGGCTCCTTGAATGGGGAGTCGGGCCGCCGAGGTTCGCCGAAGAGCTTCACCAACTTCTGGCTGAAGCTTCTCTCCGCCGAGTAGTGGTACGTGAAGTAGTCCATGTTCAGCCAGAAGCTACCGTCCTGCTGCACCTGAACGATCTCGTCATAGATCTCATCCACGTACCGGGGCTGGCCATAGGGAGCCATCCCCATTACCTTGTACTCACCGTTATTCACCTTGAATCCAAGGAACGCGGTGAAGGCGGAGTACAGCAGGCCAAGAGAGTGCGGGAACCGTTGCTCGCGGTCTATTGTGATCTCATTGAGGTTACCGTCGCTCCAGCTCGCTTTGCCGTGCCCGAGAGTCGTCGTCGTCCACTCGCCCACGCCGTCCACCGTCAAAATGGCGGCCTCCTCGTACGGAGAGCAGAAGAAGGCGCTCGCTGCATGGGCCATGTGGTGGTCTGTGAAGAGTACTCTATCCGGCGGGATCCCGGTTTCGCTGGCCAGGAGGGACTTGATCCACAGCTTCTCCTTGAACCAAACCGGCATTGCCTCTCCGAATGCCCTCCAGGAGCGGGGGAACGTGCTCAGGGCGGTCAAGAGGATTCGTTCGAACTTGACTAGAGGCTTCTCGTGGAAGACGACGTAGTCGAGCTCGTCGGCGCTGATGCCGGCCTGCTGCAGGCAGAATCGGATCGCCCGCCTGGGGAAGCCGCTGTCGTGCTTCACTCGAGAGAAACGCTCCTCCTCCGCGGCTGCCACCAGCATGCCATCCTCCAGTAGCGCGGCCGCCGAGTCGTGGTAGAAGCAGGAGACGCCAAGGATGTACATGTGGCTAGAACTGCCTCTCGCCGTACCCCAGCTCTCTATCGGCCCTGTCCCACGACGTCCAGAGCGCTCCCTCGGCCGGAGGCTTAAGGCGGAGGTGGTCGCTTGAGAGACGTGTCAGCACAGCGAATGGGGCGAAGGCGGTCAGGAAGAAGAGCCCCAGCCAGATCCTGCTCTGGTAGCCACCCATTGCCGCTGCAAACCGCCGCCAGGCCTCCCACGCCCTGCGCAGAGGATCGGCTGCGCTCCCCGCCTTCTGTCTGCGCAAGTCGGGATAGCGGGGGCGGCGGAGCGCGGTCAGGATCGCGCCGACGATCACGCCGACCCCCGCCCCGGCGCCGATCGCCGGCCACCTGCCGAGCACGTCGCGACTGGCCAGGCCAAGCGCCCAGACCACGATCACGGCGAGCAGGTCTGATACTGCTGGCGCCACCGCCTTGCCGTGGCCTGAGAGGACGGCGCCCGCCGAATAGGCGGCGAGCGCCACGAGGGGCAGGGCCAGGATGCTGATCAACTCCATTCTTGCCACCACTCCCTCTCTAGAACAGGGAGTAGATGAACGGGGCGATTGCCGAGCCTTCTGCCAGGACGAGGACGCCGGTAAGCAGGAGCAGCATCAGAATCAGCGGTATGATCCACCACAGCCTGCGCTTCCACAAGAAGCTGAGGAGCTCTCCCACTATGCCCAACCGCTGCAGCAGCCTTTCTCTACGCTTCACTCCGACCAGTTCTCCTGTCGCCGCACTGTCTTGGGCAGAACAGCGGCGCCTGGCATGATAGCACGACTGCTGGCGGATCGCCAGTTCAGGCGCGGGCCTCAGCGCGTACTGAAGCGCGCTTGGGGCGACGAGCTTCGAGCTTCAGATGGGGATGGCCTGCCTTGCCGGGGCGGCCTGCCTGCTGTAGACTCTCCCGTAACGCGGACAGCTCGGGTTCGCAGACTGCGAGTGTGTCGATGCCCGGTCTCCCCCTGTGCCGGCGGCCGACATGCGCGAGCTGCCGTTTGCGGATGAGAGGTTTGAAGTCGTCGTCAGCACCGCGTCTATCCACCACTGGAAGGACCCAGACCGGGGGCTGGCCGAGATCTACCGCGTGCTGAAGCCGGGGGGCACGCTCTCATCTCGGACCTGGTGACCGATACCCCCAGCGTGTCCTGCGGCAGGCAAGGCGCGAGTTCGGCCGGCTGCGAATCCTCCTGCTGTGGCTGCACTCATTCGAGGAGCCCTTCCACGACGCTGACGCGCTCGCCGCACTGGCTACGCCATCCCCATTCGGATCGGGCCGGACGCGCTTCCTCGGCGCGCTGTGTTGCCCGACCGTACTGAAGCCGGTTCGCTCGCGGACGTAGACCGGTAGCCGGACGCGGCTGGGGCCGCACTCTTCATGTCGGCGACGATTGCCTCCCGCCTCTTCTCCCGGCAGGCTAGGCATGTCACTGGGGGTGGGCCATGGACTGCAAACTGGAAGTCACAGAAGGGCCGGAGCGCCTGCAGGCGGCGGTCAGCGGAACCCGAATGCCGGAAGCGGCGCTCGCGGTAGCGCAGCACGTCATGGCTGTCTGTGCCGGGCGTAGGGCAGGGAGGGTGCTCGTGCATGTCCGCGAGCTGGCAGGGCGCCCGGAAACGTCTGATGCCT
This sequence comes from uncultured Anaerolineales bacterium, assembly GCA_964530325.1. Lineage (GTDB taxonomy): Bacteria > Chloroflexota > Anaerolineae > B4-G1 > B4-G1 > CAZHAX01. The sequence continues at coordinate 43,791 of CAZHAX010000007.1, forward strand.
GCGACCTGGCCGCGGTCGGATTCTCTGGGCTCGATAGGCGGGATGTCCTGCGTCGAGCTGCAATAGTCGATCGTGGGGACGATCGATTGAGTCCGGGATCCTCGGAGAGCTCGGCACAGAACCGGGGCTCTAACCTGCGCGTCTTCGATGACTAGGGCAGGGCGGTCAGGTGGCTCTTGAGCGACACTCGCGCTGCCTGGTACTGCCAGGTCTCGCCCGTCAGCCAAACAAAGGCCGCGCGGCCTGCGGAGAAGCCGCGCGGCTCGTTATTGCCCGGAGAGCGTATCCGGGTCTACCAGCGGCCGCCGCCGCCGCCGAACCCGGAGTCCCGCTTGGGACGCGCCTCTTCCACCTTGAGGGCCCGGCCATCGACGTCCCGGCCGTTCAGCTTGTTGACCGCCTCCAGCGCGGCGGTGTCGTCCGCCATCTCGACGAAGGCGAAACCCCTGGACTGGCCGGTCATACGGTCGGTGATTAGGTTGACCGAGGTGACCTCGCCGATCTCCCCGAAAAGCTCGGAGAGTGAGGCGTTTGTGGTTGAGTAGCTCAGATTGCCAACGTATAGTCTCTTCGCCACGACTTGTTCCTCCTAGGATTAGCTGGCCGATGGTGATCGGCTATAGGACCTTCACACGGACCGCCTGCAAGCCCTTGGGGCCCTGCTCAACGGCGAACTCTACCTGTTGGTCCTCGCGCAAGGAACGGAACCCATCACCCTCGATAGCCGAGTAATGGACGAACACGTCGTCCCCAGCCTCGCGGGAAATGAAGCCATAGCCCTTGGCATCGTTGAACCACTTGACGGTCCCAGTCTCTCGATCCATCTATGCTGACTCCTTGGTCCACTGATTGCGGCCGAAGCAGCCCGGGGTAGTCCAACGAAAACTGCCCAGCCTCCGCAAGTCTGGGCAGCCTGCCGTGCCACAGCCGGAACTCGCTTCGTCCTGCCGTAGGATTCTACCACACTTCTGCTAAACGGCCAAGCAACCAGGCACCCTTTTGCTCCCTCAGGATCGTGCTACAATCCCCGCGTGGCAGGCTGCCCTTGCAGCACTGCCCCATTCGAGGGCCATGGCGACCTGGAGAGAAGGGCCTAGATTCGATCCTCTCCCTCCGTTGCTCTCTGCCGGGAGCCAGGCGGTGCGCTACTTCGCAAGGCGCGACTTGCTGGGCGAGCGCACCGGGCCCGTCAGCCAGCTGTGGGAGCTGCCGGAAGCCCAGAAGATCGCCGGGCGGCAGCAGGCGGACGGCTCCTGGGTCAGGCGCGGGAAGCAGAAGGCCCCGGCGATCAACCACAGCCTGATCGAGACCTGGAAGCAGTTCCGCTTTCTCGTGCAGATGTACGGCTTCACCAGAGAGAGCCCGGTCGGCGAGAAAGCCGCCGAGTACATCCTTTCCTGCCAGACGGACGAGGGTGACATCCGTGGAATGCTCGCCAATCAGTACGCTACCTACTACACCGGAGCTCTCCTCTACCTTCTCGTCGAGGCGGGCTACGAGGGCGACCCGCGTGTGGAGAAGGCGTTCGAGTGGCTGCTCTGGATGCGCCAGGACGACCGCGCTTGGTCGGTTCCCATCATAACCCACAAGCTGACCAGGCAGCAGCAGACCGAGCTCTCCAGCCAGCACCTTGACCCGCTCCAGCCCGATCGGACGAAGCCCTTCTCGCACAATGCGACCGGAATGATCCTGCGAGCATTTGCTGCCCACAGCGGGCGCAGGCGATCCGAGGCGGCGCGCACTGCGGCCTCAATGCTCACGACCAGGTTCTTCAAGCCGGACGCATACACCTCCTACCGGGCGGCGAGATACTGGGTCCAGTTCCAGTACCCGTACTGGTGGAACCAGCTGGTCGCGGCGCTCGACTCGGTCTCTCTCATCGGCATTCCTAAGGCCGACAAGAACGTGGGCCAGGCGCTGGCCTGGCTGGTCGACCATCAGCAGGGCACCGGCCTGTGGAAGAGCTCTTACGCCGCGGCAGAGGGTGGGGCTAGAGAGCATCCTGGGGCAAAGGGACAGGCCGAGTGGGTCAGCCTGGCCATCTGCCGGGTGCTCAAGAGGTACTACAGCTGAGATTGCTTGGCGGGCGGCTTGAGTCCTGGCTCTGATCTGGTACAATGCTGACGTCGAGCAGCTAAAGGCGCCGGCTGAGTGCCAGGCCGATAGCGGTAGGTCCAAAGGAGGCGTGCCCGGATGGACAGGAAGGTCGTGCTGGGCGTTCTGATCGGACTGGCCGTCGCCTGCGTCTGCGTGGTCGTGGCGGTGATAGCGGCGGGTGCTGGCTTCTTCAGTTGGGTCTCCCGTGAGGTCTCGCTTACCTACGACGCGAGTGTAACGGTCACCGCTCCTACTCGTGTCCGCAGCGACGAGTCGTTCGTCATTGCCATCGAGATAGAGAGCCTCTCTCCAGAGCCGCAGGTTCTGGACAGCGTCGACATCGACCTCAGCTATCTGCAGGGCGTTCAGATCGTGAGCAGCTCGCCGCCCTACATGAACACCTATTCGCTCACGCCGTTCTTCGAGCAGCAGTCATATGTGTTCGACTACTCGATACCTGGAGATGGCCAGGTCGTGGTGGAGCTGCGTGCCGAAGGTCTGATGGAAGGCGACTTCTCGGGACAGATAGACGTTTGCATCAGCTCGGGCGGCAATTGCCAGGGGTACCTGGTGCGGACCGTGGTAGGTGACCAGGAGCCGCTGTGACGCCTGCGCAAGGAGAACAGAGAGCGGTTCGAAGGCTTGGCAATCCGGCGGCTGTCTTGCTGGCGATCGCCTGTGTGGCATGCCTGCCCGGGCCTACGCCGACCTCGTCCGGTGACGAGCACGGTGCCGCCTCTCCTACTCCCGCCGTGACCCTGGGCCCTACGCCCACACAGTGGCTCACGCCAACGCCCACGGCGACACAGCCCTCTCCTGTCGAGGTCGCCGTCTACTTCACAGACTTCGAGGCCTACGCATCGGCAACGCCGCCCTATGAGGTCCCAGTAACGCGACTCGTTCCCGGCGATGCCAATCTGCCAGAGGCGGCGCTGACCGAGTTCTTCGCCGGTCCGACCCCAGAGGAGGAGGCGCAGGGGCTGGCTGCCGTCACCAGCGGGGCGACCGGCTTCAGCGCGCTGGAGATCCAGGACGGCGTCGCCCGGGTCTACCTTACTGGTTCGTGCAACTCCGGCGGAGCAACCTACACGATCAGCTGTCCGATCTTCGCCAACTTGCTCCAGTTTGACGAGATCGAATACGTCAAGATCTACGACGAGAACGGCGAGACCGAGGTGCCTGTCGGCGCGTCGAACTCGATCCCTTTCTGCCTCGAGCCGTAGCGACACAGCAGGCGCATCGGATGCCGGCGCTGCGGGCGACGCCGGGGAGTCCGGCGTGACGGGCAGGCCGCCCACGTTGGCCGACCATTGTTGGCGGGCGCGGCCCATCAAGGTGTCTGAGGCTGCTGGCAGCGGAGTGCGCAAGGCAGCTGGGGGAGAGGCCGAGCTGCCGGTGCCACTGGACGGACGGCCTATCGGCGCCGCGCTCCCCGCCACAAGGAGGACCGACTGCTATGGACATAGCCCCTTCAACGCTTGCTCTGGCCTGCGCCTACGGCCTGGGAATGCTCTTCTTTACAGTCGCGTTCCTCGTTGACTGCATTAGGCTGCGGCGCTACCTGCGGGAGTACTTGGCTATCGGCCTCGTCGTTGCGGCGATCACGGTCGCCAGCGATGCTCCGGCCGTCATCATCGCCGACCTCACCGGATCTCGCTCGCTCGGCATCTGCTGTCTCGTTGGCGACGTCTGGGTCTTCGTGCGGGTCCTGGTCATTGTGATGCTTGGCATGCACTATGCCGCTGTGATGCGCCGACCCAGCTTTGCCCTGCTGGCCTGGCTCCGACAAGAGAAGGGCTGGCCGATGGGCAGCAGACGCACCGCTGTCGATCCGTCCCTGCCCTTGCAGGAGCCGATCACGCCGCAGCTGGGATCCCCGGCTTTCGAGGAGATGGCCGGGGAAGCATCCCCTCCACAGAGCGACGTTCCTGCCGAGCCTTGGTGGGCCTTCTCGCCCCTCCACGAGTCAGGCTGGCGGGCCTATCTTGTCGATACAACGGCGGTTCTGCTCGGCATGCTTGCCTACTCAGTCGCGCTGTTCCTGCTGACCCGACCGACAATAGGAGTACCTCTCGCACTATCTCAGATGGCTCCCCTCGGCGCGGACGTGGCCGTCGTGGCCATGACTGTCTTTGTGGCCATCGCCTACGGATTCTCTGAGGAGGTCTTCTTCCGCCTGGGAATCCAGGGTTGGCTGGGGAGATACATGGGGAAGGGCCTCAGGCCGGGCAGGCTGAGACGCTGGCTGCCCATCGTGCTCTCCTCTCTTCTGTGGACGGTGGGTCACGCCGGCACATTGGAGCCGGAATGGGTCAAGCTGGCCCAGATACTCCCCGCGGGCCTGGCGCTGGGATGGCTGTATGAAAGGCGCGGTGCGGAGAGCACGATCACCGTACACGTTGTGTTCAACCTGGTGATGGTTCTGCTGTCGTCCTGGCTGATAAGCTGACGCCCCCCGGGCGCCGCTGGGATTGGGCCGTGCGGCTGTGAGTGGGGCCGCCTAGTCGATCAGAGCAGCTCCGGGACCAGGGTGGCGGCCCCTCCTTGGCCGCGCCAGCGGCGGCTCTTCGATCGGAGCGATCGAGCGAAGAATGGACCTGTTCAGGAACTGGACGCAGCGAAGGCACAGCCGCCGGCAGCGCGTCCTCGTTCTCGTGCTCTCAGGGCCGTTCGTGGTCGTCGCAGCCTCCTATCTGCTGATCGATGCTGGGCTGTGCCTGGGCGATAGGCTCGGCTGGCAGCGGGTGCCCCTCGGCGTGCTGGGGCCGATCCCTGGGGCTGATGCTGATTCTGCCAGGGCTGGCACTGGGGGCCTGGTCGCGCTTTGTCCAGTTCACTCTCGCTGGGGCACGCCCGTTCCCGCGCTGCCCACGAAGAAGCTGATCGTCGTCCGGCCCTTCTCCTATTGCAGGAACCCGATGTCACTGGGGACGCTGATTGCCTACGCCGGGCTCGCTCTGTTGGTCGGTTCGCCGGGTGGCCTGCTGATGATGATGGGCGTGGCAATACTGCTTCTGGCCTACATCAAGCTCATCGAAGAGCGCGAGCTTGAGGCGAGGTTCGGCCCTGAATACGTCGAGTACAAGCGCACCACGCCGTTTCTGATCCCCCGTCTGCCGGGCACCCCAGGAGGGTCCGGGACGGGTGCTGGCTATGGCGAATCGAATGAGGGAGCGGATTAGTCCGCGGGCTGGGCGACCCGGGCGACCTCGCGAAGCACGCCGGCCAGCTCTTCGCGCCAGCCTGCCTTGAGCGGCAGGAACAGCTCTCGCCGGCTGACCGCTGCCCGGTTCGCCAGAGCCTCCCGCAGCTCGTCCCGGTTCGGGAAGTCGAAGCCCGCCGAGCGAAGCGCCAGGCGGCTGTTGTCCGTCACTATCGCCGCAACTCCGGCGTCGCGGGCCAGAATCTTGAGCCGGAGCTGGTAGAAGAGATTCTGGGCTGGGTTGGGGAGCGGGCCGAAGCGGTCGGCCAGCTCCTGCTCCATGCCGTCTATCTGGTCGCTAGATTCGAGCTGGGCCAGGCGGCGGTAGATCTGCAGTCGGAGCCCATTATCTGGGACGTATTCCTCTGGTAGGCGCACTGTGAGAGGCAGCTCGATGCGCACGCTGCCCAGGGGCTCACGCGGTGTCGGACGGCCGTCCCGCTCTGCTCTCTGCTCCTGCACAGACCTGGCCAGGAGGCGGGTGTAGAGGTCGAAGCCAACCGCGCTGATGTGGCCGGACTGCCTGGTGCCCAGTATGTCGCCTGCACCGCGTATCTCCAGGTCCCTCATGGCGATCGTGTATCCTGATCCGAGCTCGGAGGCCTCGCGAATCGTCTCCAGGCGCCGCCGGGCGTCCGGCGTCAGCCTGCTCAGGCGGCTGTGGAAGAAGTAGGCGTAGGCCCGTTGAGCGGCCCGCCCCACGCGACCGCGGAGCTGGTAGAGCTGGGCCAGGCCGAAGCGCTCGGCGTGTTCCACGATCAGCGTATTCGCGTTCGGGATGTCCAGCCCGCTCTCGATGATACTTGTGCATACGAGGACGTCCACTTCGCCGGCTGCGAAGCTGAGCATCACGCTCTCCAGGTCAGACTCTCGCATCTGGCCGTGCGCCACCGCTATCCTCGCCTCTGGAACTAGCTCGGCGACGTTGCGGCGGACGGTGTCGATGGTTCGAACTCTGTTGTGGACGTAGAATACCTGGCCCCCACGCTCCAGCTCGCGAAGCACTGCCCGGCGCGCTAGCTCGTTGTTGTGAGCACCAACGTACGTGCTTACCGGGAGCCTCTCCTCCGGCGGCGTCTCTATGGTAGAGATGTCGCGCACGCCCGTCAGAGCCATGTAGAGCGTGCGGGGAATCGGCGTCGCCGTCAGGGTCAGCACGTCGACCTCGGTCCGCATCTGCTTGAGCCGCTCTTTGTGCGTGACGCCGAAACGCTGCTCCTCGTCGACTATCAGCAGGCCCAGGTCGGCGAACAGTACGTCCTTCTGCAGCAGACGGTGGGTCCCGATCACGATGTCGACCTGGCCCGTGGCCAGCTTATCGACTATCGCCCGCTGCTCGGCGCGAGAGCGGAATCGCGAGAGCATCTCCAGCTCGACTGGGAATGGGGCCAGGCGGCGGCGAAACGTGGCGAAGTGCTGCTGTGCCAGCACCGTCGTGGGCACGAGCAAGGCCACCTGTTTGCCGTCCATCACAGCCTTGAACGTGGCCCGCAGAGCAACCTCCGTTTTGCCATAGCCCACGTCGCCGCAGATCAGGCGGTCCATGGGCTTCGGCTTCTCCATGTCCTTCTTGACCGCAGATATCGCGTGCGCCTGGTCTTCCGTCTCGAAGTATGGGAAGGCGGCCTCCAGTTCTGCTTGCCACGGTGTATCAGGGCCGAAGGCGTGGCCAACGGCTAGTTCTCTTGCGGCGTACAGCTCCAGCAGCTCGCGAGCTACGCTCTCAGCCGCCTCCTTCGCCCTGGCCTTGACGCTCTGCCAGTCTGCGCTGCCGAGTCTGCTCAACTGGGGAGCGCTGTCGTCCGCCCCGATGTAGCGGCTCAGCCGGTCTGCCTGGTGAATGGGCACATACAAGCGGTCGCTTCCGGCATACTGCACCAGGAAGTACTCCCGCTCGATACCCTCGGTGGCTCGGGACACCAGCCCCTCGAAGACGCCGATGCCGTACTCGATGTGCACCACGAAGTCCCCGGGCGCCAAGTCGGAGAAGTGGGCCTCAGGTGACACCCTGCGTCGGTGGATGGGGCGCCGGGGCTGCGGTCTCCGCCAGCCGAAGATCTCCGCGTCCGTAAGCAGGTGGACTGCGGAGGGGGCCTCACCCAGGTCGAGACCGCGCAGGACCCATCCTTCGGCCAGGGCACCCTGCCCGAGCAGGAGTCCGGAGCGGCCTGCTTCGGATAGATCGTCGAACACAGAGGGTTGCACGCCCTCCTCCTCCGCGGCCCACAGCTCAGACAGCCGTCTTGCCTGCTGGCTCACGACGACGACCTGGCCGTCATTCTCCTGAGCATCCTTCATGTGCGCCAGCAGCGGCTTCAGCTGGCCGCCGAAGTGCGGCCCGGGCAGGAAGGAATCGGACAGAGCGGAGGCGCTGTCTCCCGGCCCGTGGGACAGAGATACGATCTGCCGGTCGGCCAATCGTTCCTGCCACTCATCCCACGTAACGTAGGGCAGAGGGTAGTCAAGCGGAAGCAGGCCGGCTCTCTCGGCCGCATCGCGCAGTTCGAGCGCTTCCTGCTCCAGCGCTGCCCATGTGTCCGCCAGCTCCTGTTCGTCGTCGAAGACGACGAGGGCGTCAGATCCCAGGTAGTCTAGGAGCGTAGCCGCCTCGCTGTGGAAGTAGGGCAGGTAGAACTCGAGGCCAGGGAACGGTGCAGCGGCCCGCAGTCCCAATAGGTGGCCTTCCAGCTCGGCGAGCTCGTCCTCGGGCAATCCTTTGGCGATCTGCGCGGCAACGAGGTCGGCGACACGGGGTCCGTGCTGGGGCAGAGCCTCGCGTGCGGGGCCCACCTGGACCGACTCCAGCCGCTCCAGCGAACGCTGCGTGGCCGGATCGAAGCGACGTAGCGACTCGATCTTGTTCCCGAACAGCTCGAAGCGCACCGGTCCGCTCGAAGCAGGGGGGTAGATGTCCAGGATGCCGCCGCGATGGCTGAACTGGCCTTGGCCCACAACCACGCTCACCGGCTCGTAGCCTTGGCCGGCCCAGCGGGCCAGGGTCCGCTTCAGATCAACTGTCTGGCCGGCGTGGAAATCGTGCCTGGCGGAGCGGAAGGAGCGCAGCGGCAGCGTGCGCTGCATCAGGGAGCGGGCAGAGGCTACCACGAGAGATGGAGCAGAGCCCATTTCCAGCGTGGATAGGACGGCAAGCCGGGACGCTATGACGTCCTCGCTCCAGGCGGCGCGCTCGTAGAAGAGTGCGAGAGGCTCGCGGAAGCGTACGGTCAGCTCCGGTCTAGGCGACCAATCGCGGACCGAGTGAGCGAGGGCCTTCGCCTGGCCGACCGGCCCGGTGACGACGAGGACGGGTCGGCCCAAGTCGGCGGCCAGCGCCGCTATGATCGTGGAGTGTGCAGACCGGATCAGGCCGAGGGGAGCGGGCGTCTCGCCGCTCTTCAAGTCTTCCAGAAGGGAGCGGTACGGTCCCAGATGCTCGATCCAGGAAAGCAGCCCTGAGACGTTCAGTCTATGCCCTCCGGTTGAACTGGTCCATTGCCGCCTCTGTGCCGTCCGCAAGCCAGGTCTCAATGGCTGAGACCGCCAAGCGGATCATGTCACCCATCAGCGGCTCGTCCTCCACGGGCACGTCCTGCAGCACGTAGTCGGCGGGGTCCATGCGCCCAGGAGGGCGCCCAATGCCCAATCGCAGGCGCGGAAAGGCCTGGCTGCCGAGCTGCTCGATGATCGATTCGACCCCCTTGTGGCCTCCGCTGCCACCTTCGGGCCGCAGACGCAGTGCTCCTGGATCGAGGTCCAGGTCATCGTACACGACGAGCATCAGCTCGGGCGGGATCTTGTAGAATCGCGCCAGCCGTGCGACCGACCAGCCGCTCTGGTTCATGTACGTCTCAGGCTGTACCAGTATGACCCGTCGCCGGGCGATCCTTCCCGCAGCCAGGCGTGCATTCCTCTGCAGCTTGCTGAAGGAGAGCCGATGGGCTCTGGCCAGTTCCGCCACACAGCGATGGCCCAGGTTGTGGCGATTGGAGGCGTACCGGCGGCCCGGATTGCCCAGGCCGACTATCATGTAGCGTGCCAATGGAAGACCTCTCAGGTAGCGGTCCGCGAGTGCGCTTTGGGGCGTATAACAGCGGCAGACGCGGCGGCCGCGGGGGCGGCTGGCGCAGCCTCAGTCCGCCTGGGGCTCAGCGTTCTCACGGAGGTAGTAGCGGTAGCAGGCCCGGCCGACGACGTAGACGCCGAGGAGTACGAATAGCATTGCCGCGATCTCGCCGCCCCAACAGAAAGCGCTGGCTAGTGCAGAGGGGTCCAGAGCAGAGCCGGAGCTGCCAGTGCCCGACGAGCCACCCTCGAGCCCGAGCGGCGTGGCAGTGGGGCGGGGGGTCGACGTTGCCGGCTGCACTACTGGAATCGGCGTTGGGGTTGGCCCCGCCGCCTCCGTGGGCACCGGCCGGGGGGTCGCGGTAGGCACCAGCTGGCTGTTGTCCACTCTCAGGTTTGTTACGAAAACCTGATGGGCGGTGGGATCGCCCTCGCCCATCACCGTGAGGGCTAAGACGTACAAGCCGTCGGGGAGGGACATCGTGTCCCACGTGGCAAGCACACCGTTCTGCACAGGACTGTTCTCCACCTGGACCAGCGTCTGCCATTGGGAGCCGCCTGTAGCCTGAGGGCCCGCTGCATAGCTAACGTTGTACCACCAGTAGGAGCTCGAATGCACGGCTGTGCCCTGAATCTCCACCACGCCGCCGACACCGCTGGATGACGTGGGATAGGTAATCACAGCCTGCGCCAGCCGGGGCGGCGCAGCCGTTCCCGGCCAGGACAGGGCCAGGAAGAGGCAAACCACGATTGCAGCTATGGCCGCTGTGCGCTTGTGCATCGGTCAGAATCTCACCTGATTGCCCCCGGGGGCCACCGCCGGGAGCGGTTGTTGCCGCCCGGAATGCCAGCTGGCAAGTGTAGCACGAAAGACGCGGAATGACAAGGCGTCGCCGGGGCGGGCGGGGGGGCTGTGCTGGACGGCGTGGGCGAGTCCAGAGCGACGATGCGGCCGGGCCTCACGGATCAGCGAAGAATGGAATCGGCCGGGCCCGCGGGACTCGCTTGCTGGATGACGGCCGTTGCTCCCAGGTACCGGATACCCGATTTCCTTGCTGCCCGAGGAGCGACAACAGGGGCGTTCTATTGACATCGTGTCTGATTCGCCTATACTGCAGCGCGGGCTCCGAAATGGGCGTGAGCTGGCGTCGACTGCATGCTAGACTGCTGGTCGCCTGCATCATCCTCCTGGCGGCCTTCGCAGTGCGTCTCTGGCGACTGAACGATTCGCCGCTCTGGTATGACGAGACATTCGTGCTCTACCACGCCTCGCAGGGGCCGGTGAGGGCGGCCATCGGCCTCCTGGAGCTGGACAACGTCCTGCCTCTGCACGGACTGCTGCTCTCGTTGTCGGTGGGGCTTGCGGGGCAGACAGAGTTCGCCGTGCGGATCAGCTCGGTCGTCACCGGTACACTGGCAGTCGCGCTCGTCGGCAGATGGGCCGGTGAGCTCACCGGCCGGCGGCTGAGCTGGGGAGCAATGGTCGCTGTGGCCGCCTCGCCCATCTATGTATTCTACTCCCAGGAGACACGCTATCCGATGATCTCCTGCGCCCTGGCGGCGCTCTACGGTCTCCAGGCCTGGCGCCTGCTGGCCGGCCGGGGTCGCAGGCTCGCCTACGCGCTGGCCGGGCTGGCCATGCTTCTGGCTCATCCCTATACGGCCCTGTTGTGGCTGGTGATGCTGGTCGTCGGACTCGTCTGCTGGATCGCCCGCCGGGAGGCCTTTCCGGCTTCTAGATGGTGGGGCGCGAACGGCCTGCTGGCGCTGCTGGCCCTGCCGGTGGCGGCGTGGCTGGCCTGGCGCGCAGGCGTGGACGCCACGGCGTTGACGCCCAGCGGCTGGGACATGGCCCGCTGGCTGCCTACCCAGTATGGCGTTGGCGAGTACCTGGGCCAACCGTGGAGCTGGCTTTTCCCTGCCATCGCCGGCGTCTCCGGTGCTGTGGGGCTCGTCTGCCTCGCCGCAAGGAAGAAGTGGGAGGTTGCGGCCTTCCTTGTTCTCGGGCTGTCTATCCCCTTGCCCGTGCTGCTGGCCGCAAGCCGGGCCAGCGGGAAGTGGTCTCCCCGCTATCTCTTGTTCTCCTGGGGGTTGGCGCTCGTCATCGCCGCCGGCCTGGGCTGGGATCTCCTTCGCCGGGGCTGGCGAGTCCTCGGCGCGATGCTCGCCGTAGCCTACGTAGCCATAGCTCTTCCGGCAATCGATTTGCAGGCGGGTGGAGAGACCGCGCTGCTGCTGGCAGACGAGACGCGTCCTCGTCCCGACTTCCGCTCCCTGGCGGACTACGTCGAGCAGCACGAGCGGGAGGGCGACGCGATCGTCGTCGTCGGCGGGCACGCGGCCCACACGCTCGACTACTACTACGGCGGGGCTCTTCCCATAGTCGGCCTGCCCGATACGCTGGTCCTCGATACGCGCCACCCGCTCGACGTATTCGCGCTGCACGATCTGGAGCGGCTGACCGCAGGGGCGAGCCGCCTGTGGTTGGTGACCTGGCAGTACGATCTCGTCGACTTCAACGCCACTATCCAGACAATGCTCTCCGAGGACTGTGCTGCTCTGGGTGTCGATTCCGCCTTTGGCAATGTCGGGTTGCAGCTCTTCGACGTGTCCGGCTGCCGCCCTCTCGATGCCGAGGTAGACCCCCCGATCCTGGCAGGAGCCGACTTCCAGAAGATGCTACTCGTGGGCTACCAGGTGGTGCGCGTGCCCGACGTGCTGATCGTGGATCTATGGTGGGAGGCGAAGGCTGGCTCGCGCGGAGCCTATACCGCGTTCGTCCATCTCCTGGACGCTGGCGGTGCTGTGGTGTCGCAGTACGATTGGCCTCCGGGAAGCGAGTACCCGACTTCTTACTGGGAGCAGGGGATGCGCATGCGGGCGCGACATCCGCTTCCGCTCCCTTCTGAAGCAGCCTGTTGTGGCTGCCTTCTCCGGGTGGGCCTTTACGGCTCTGCCGGGCGCCTGCTTCTCGCAAGCGGCGAGGATGCCTTCGAGATACCGCTATCGCTTGAGGGTTGTGACTAGGGCGGCTGGGGCCGGCGGGGCTGCCTGCCCTGTGTAGGCAGGGATAGGCCCGGGTCCCAAGACCCGGGCCTTGCCTCGCAGGCTGGGGGACGAGGATTCGAACCTCGACCTACGGATTCAGAGTCCGCTGTCCTGCCGTTAGACAATCCCCCAGCGGCGCCAGGTATTCTACCATGTTCCGCCGGCCTGACAACCATCTTGCGCTCAAGCGTTTGAGATCAAGGTCGGATTGTGGTACAATAAGCGGAACCCGGCCCGCGGCGACGGCGGCAGCCGTTGACGCTCGTGAGAGCGCCGGACTGGCCCTGCCTCGATTGATCAACCGCCAGCAGGAGGTCGAGCGGGCGCCCGTGCCACGCAGCGCCGGTTTGGATCATAGAAAGAACTGAGCAAGTGAGGATGTGTGCCAGAGACCGTGAGGACGCAGACGAACTGATGGATCTCCTAAGCCTGCCCGTGCTCGAAGCAGAATCCGGTCAGGCCGAAGGCGAAGACGAAGAGATGCGGGCGCTGCGCATTCCGGCGCAGCTCCCGATCCTGCCTCTGCGTGGCCTGGTTGTCTATCCCATGACGGCTGTGCCGATACGCGTTGGGCAGCCTCGCTCCGTGCGTCTTATCGACGATGCCGTCCTGGGCAAGCAGCTGGTCGGCCTGGTCACCAGCCGCGATCCCGAGCTGACCGAGCCGGGACCCGACGACGTTCACCGCGTGGGCACGATTGCGGCCGTGCACCGGCTGTTCAAGTCTCCTGACGGTACGCTCACGCTCTTCATGCAGGGCTTGCTGCGGATCCGCATAGACGAGTTCCTGAGCGAAGAGCCCTACCTGACTGCGCGGGTCTCCGTAGCCCCCGAGATCGTGGAGCACCTACCGGACATGGAGGCACTGCAGCGCAGTATCATCGATAGCTTCACCCGTCTCAGTGAGCTCTCTGCCACCGTGTCCGAAGAGATGTCCAACATGACGGCCGAGCTGGAGGATCCACTGCGCCTGGTATACGCGGTGGCGAACCAGATGAAGCGGCTGGAACTGGACAGCGCCCAGCGTCTGCTCGAGCTGGACAGCACGGCGGAGAAGATGCGGCTGCTCCTCGGCCTTCTGGCGAAGGAAGTGGAGATGCTCGAGCTGGGCCACAAGATCCAGAGCGAGGCCCAGTCGGAGATGGAGAAGACGCAGCGCGAGTACTTCCTGCGCGAGCAGCTGAAGGCGATCCAGCGCCAGCTGGGTGAGGCCGACGAGCAGCAGCTCGAGGTAGAGGAGTTCCGCAAGAAGATTGAGTCTATTGGCATGCCGGAGGAGGCGGAGAAGGAGGCCAGACGGGAGCTGGACCGGTTGAGCAGGCTCCCCACCGCTGCAGCCGAGTACGGCGTAATCCGTACCTACCTCGACTGGCTGACCAGCCTGCCGTGGACGGTGCGGACCGAGGACAACCTGGAGATCGCTCATGCTCGGGATGTCCTGAACGAGGATCATTACGACCTTGAGGAGATCAAGGAACGCATCCTGGAGTACCTGGCCGTGCGCAAGCTGCGGGACGAGCGCAAGGAGGAGCGCGAGAAGGAGGAGCCGGTCGACCTCATAAGGAAGGAGCGCGAGGGGGTTATCCTCTGCTTCCTGGGGCCGCCTGGAACGGGCAAGACCAGCCTGGGCCAGTCAATCGCGCGGGCGTTGGGGCGCAAGTTCATCCGCCAGTCGCTGGGTGGGGTACGCGACGAGGCCGAGATTCGGGGGCACCGGCGGACCTACATCGGCGCGCTGCCGGGGCGCATCATGCAGGCTCTAAGACGCGTTGAGTCGAACAACCCGGTCTTCATGCTGGACGAGGTGGACAAGCTAGGTGCGGACTTCCGCGGTGACCCAGCTGCCGCACTGCTCGAAGTGCTCGATCCGGAGCAGAACCGCGAGTTCCGTGATCACTACCTCGACGTGCCATTCGATCTTTCGCAGGTGATGTTCATTACCACAGGGAACCTGCTCGATCCCATTCCCCCTCCGCTGCGCGATCGGATGGAGATCCTCAAGCTCTCCGGCTATACGGAGAACGAAAAGGTGCGCATCGCCCAGGGCTATCTGATTCCCCGCCAGCTGCGGGAGAATGGGCTGCGGCGCAAGGAGCTGAGCTTCACCGACGGGGCCCTGCGCAAGATCATCACCGACTACACTCGGGAAGCCGGCGTGCGAAACCTGGAGCGGGAGATCGGGTCGATCTGCCGCAAGGTCGTCACCAGGATCGCGGAAGGCGAGACGGATCCCGTTCGCGTCACAGCCCGCAACGTCGCCGACTTCCTCGGCAAGCCGCGCTACTTCCCGGAGACGGCCCTGCGGACACAGCAGGCCGGAGTCGCCACCGGCCTTGGCGTCACCGTATCGGGCGGCGATCTGATGTTCTTCGAATCGACGAAGATGCCCGGCAACAAGACCTTCACAGTGACCGGCCAGCTGGGCGAGGTTATGAAGGAATCGGCGCAGGCGGCGTTGAGCTACGTGCGCTCGAAGTCGAAGGAGTTGAAGATAGACGACGGGCAGTTCGAGGATACGGATATCCACCTTCACGTACCCGCCGGGGCGGTACCGAAGGATGGCCCGTCTGCCGGAGTGACTATGGCGACGTCGCTGGCCTCGCTGCTGACGGGTCGCAAAGTGCGGGACGACGTGGGTATGTCGGGAGAGATCACACTGCGCGGGCAGGTGCTGCCTGTGGGTGGTGTCAAGGAGAAGGTGCTTGCCGCTCACCGGGCAGGGCTGAAGACCGTTATCCTGCCTAAGCAGAACGAGAAGGATCTGGACGAGGTTCCGGAGGAGGTGCGTAAGGCGCTCAAGTTCGTACTGGTCAAGGAGGTCGCTGAGGTCTTCAAGGCGGCGCTGATCCAGGAGAAGGAGCGTGGCGGCTCACGCAAGGCTAAGGGAGCCAAAGCGTGAGCAGAATCATCGTCGTCGACGATGACCGCGTCTTTCGCGGCCTCCTGCAGACGGTTCTCGAAATGGAGGGATATGAAGCCATAGTGGAAGCCAGCCCATCCCTGGTGGCTGGCCTCGCGGCTGAGTTGCAGCCGGATCTGGTATTAATGGACGTCCACGTGGCCGGGGGGGACACGCTTGAGGTACTGCGTGGCCTGAAGGCCGACGTGGCTATGCAGGGCGTGCCGGTATTGATGACCTCGGGCGCCGACCACAGGACAGAGTGTCTCGAGGCAGGGGCGGACGATTTCCTTCTGAAACCCTTCCGGCCGTCCGAGCTATTGGCCGCAATTGCTGGCCTAGTCAGACAAGGCGGAACCGATGAACAGACAGGCCAAGGGGAAGCGCAACCTTCAGTGGCGGCGTGTTGACCTACACCTACACACGCCAGCGTCGGCCGATTTCCTCGAGCCAGATGTAACCAATCTAGACATACTGAGAGCAGCCGGACGCAAGGGCCTCGACATCATCGCCATCACCGACCACAATACGGTGGCCGGCTACCGGGCGATGATCGAAGAGCTTGAGGAGCTCGAGCTCCTGGAAGGGCTCGGGCGCTTGCAGAACGACGAGAAGCAGCGGCTGGAGGAGTACCGCCGGCTGCGAGAGAAGGTACTCGTTCTGCCAGGGTTCGAGTTCACCGCAACGCTCGGTTTTCACATCCTCGGCATCTTCCCTCCAGACAAAGACGTGCGTGAGCTGGAGTTCATCCTGCGGCGTCTCGACGTCCCGGCGGACAAGCTCGACTCCGGCAGCACCGAAGTGGGTCCCACCAGCGACGTGCTGACCGCCTACCGCGTGATCACCGAGGAAGGCGGCCTGGCCATCGCTGCGCACGTCAACTCCAGCCACGGTGTGGCGATGCGTGGGCTGGGAATCGGCGGCCAGACCCGAATCGCATATACGCAGGATCGCAACCTCCAAGCACTTGAGGTCACCGATCTGGAGAAGCGGGGTAGGCGGACGACGGCGAGCTTCTTCGACGGCTCGCGGCCGGAGTACCCCCGCCGGATGCACTGCATCCAGGCCTCAGATTCCCATCGCCTCACCGCGGATCCGAAGGATCAGCAGCATCTGGGGCTGGGCGACCGGGTGACCGAGATCCTGCTGCCTGAGGCGACCTTCGAGGCGCTGCGTGAGGCTCTGGCGAGCAACGACTTCAACTGCACCAGGCCGTACCGGGCTGCCAAGGCGCCCGTCGACCATGTCCAGTCTGCGAGGGAAGAAGGCGCCTCGATCGTTCAGGACTTCCACCCTGCATACACGAGGCGGGGCGGCCATCTCTACGCCATCCTCTCCGATATCTGCGCCTTTGCCAACACGAACGGCGGTACGATATACGTCGGTCTCAGCGCCGATGCGAAGGAGCCGTCGCCCGGAGTCAGCGCTCCCGCCCGCGTGGTCAAGGAGCTTCAGGATCAGGTTGCCCGCCGGATCACCCCGCCGTTGGAGGTCACCGTCGATACGCAGCAGACGGGTGGGGTGAGAGTGGTGCGCGTCGTCGTGCCCAGGGGAGGAGACCCTCCGTACGCGATAGACGACAACAAGATCTACGTGCGAAGCGAGTCGGAGACAGGCGTCGCCGTGCGAGACGAGATCGTCAACCTGGTCCTGCGGGCCAAGGCCGGGCCTGCCATTCTGCCGGCCGGGCCCGCCGCCGGCCACGTGGAGCCGCCCAGAACCGGCGTCGAGATCGTCGAGAGCGAGGAGCGGCAGGGCACCCGGTACCACACCATGCGCGACCTGCGCAACGGCAACGTGGTGAAAAACGTCACCCGCGAGTCGGCGCGCAAGCTGTGGCACTACGCCATCACCCAGGCGGAGGACCGTCCGGCTGACGTCCAGGGCGTGGAGTGGCGCGGCGATATCGGAGTGCTCAGGCAGCGCAAGCTCGCCGGGAAGAGTCGCTTCGATCTGGTGCAGCGGGAGAACGGAAAGCTGCGCGTCTACTACGGCGTGACCGAGGACGGCATCCACAGCGAGTGGACGCAGCTGGTCGGGCTGGAGTAGTCGGCGAGAGAGACAGTCTGGCGAGGAGCAACCCAGCGGCCCGGCCCGTCTTGGCCGGGCCGCTGGCCTTGCCTGCTGGTCGTGGTGGCGGCAGTTGGCCTGCCCGGGGGGCTCCCGGGCGGGCCGACGAGTCACTGGCTCAGTAGGCGCGCAGCGCCAAGGGCAGGTAGACGCCGTACCCTGACCCTGAGGCGGCGCCGCCCCAGAACCCTCCTGACAACGTGTATCCTCCACCGGCGAGCACGCCTGCGTCCGGCTGGCCGGCCGTGCCCCCCAGGGTGTAGCCGCCGCCGACGCTGAAAGTCGCCCCTCCGCCGTCGACGGCATGCCAGGAGATCTCGTACCCTTCTTCTCTGCCGGCGCCGGTATCGGCCGACTGAGCGGAGGCGACCGACACCAGCGCAAGCAGGGTGGTTATAGCCACGAACGGCATAGCCCGTCTCATCGCCCACCTCCTGCGGACGAGAACGAGGCCAGCCTCCGGCGGGATGCCCAGACGAGTCCGACCGCACCCAGAAGGAGTCCCGCCCAGGGCAGGCGACTGATCTGTGAGCCCTGAGCCGGTGCCGAGCCTCCGCCAACCGCCATTTCCAGGGCCTCCAGGCGTGCCTCCAAGTCGTCCATCTCGGAGCGGAGCGCGGCGTTCTCGGCCTCCAGCGTCTGGTTCTGCGCGTGCAGCCCCTGGATGGCGGCCATGGAGATGCCGATGGCGTCCATGTTGTTGATGTGCACCTCGCTCTCGACCTCGCCGAAGAGGTAGGCAAACCGGGTGTTGAAGTCCTGGGCCACAGGCCCGACGTGGCGCATCTCCTCGCGTTGCGCCTTGAGGTTCCAGGTCTGGATGGGCAACTCCGCTAGCCTCTCCAGCACCTGCACGGCGTCGACGTCGGCGAAGTTCTCCTTGGCGTTCCGGTCGGAGATGGAGGCCCAGGAACCGCCACCAGCCGAGAGCTGTACGCCTGTGCCGGTGCCGCCGTCGGTGTAGAAGCGGGCTCCGCCGTGTGAGCGGGCGGTGAAGGTGTTGTCGCCCCACGAGGAGGTGGTCAGGGAGCTGCTGGACCAGACGAAGGAGCCAGCGTCAGTAGCCTGGGCGTAGCGGCCTGCCGCGAAGCTGTACATACCGCTAGCGACGTTTTGGCGACCGCCGGCTACCGTGCTGTAGTAGCCACTGGCTTCATTGTCCCCGCCCCCACTGACTGTGGCCCGGCTGTTGCTGGCGGCGTTTCCGTCGCCCCCGCCCACGGTGCTGAGCCAGCCGCTGGCTATGTTTTCGCCGCCGCCGGCCACCGTAGCCCACGGGCCGCTGGCTTCGTTGTTCCAGCCTCCGCCCACGGCGGCGTAGTTGGCCGTAACCGTAATCCACGATCCACCGGCAACAGTGGCCCTGTCTCCGGTCACGATGACGTACTCCCCCCCGCCGATCGTACTCTGGCTACCGCTGGCTTGGTTCTGCGTGCCGCCCCCCACGGTGGCGTAGTCCTCGCTGGCAGTGTTCGAGTACCCCCCTCCGACGGTGCTGTGGCTGCCGCTGGCCGCGCTGTCATAGCCCCCGCCGACGGTGGCATAGTCGGCGCTGGCCGCGTTCTGCCTGCCTCCGCCGACAGTGGAATAGCTGCTGCTGGCTTCGTTGTCGTAGCCCCCCCCGACGGTAGTGTGCGTGCCGGCGGCTTCGTTGCTGTAGCCGCCGCCGACGGTGGCGTTGAAGGAACTGGCGGTGTTGGCCTGGCCGCCGGCCACGACGGACATCTGGCCGCTGGCAGTATTGTAGTAGCCGCCGCCGACGGTGCTCTCCTCGCCGCTGGCGTCGTTGTCGCAACCGCCACTGACGGTGGTGTAGTCGTCGCTGGCAGTATTGTGGTAGCCGCCGCCGATGGTGGCGGAGGCGCCTTCCACGACGTTGTCGCGGCCACCTCCGACCGCGCCGTAGTCCCCTGCTATCTGGTTGACCCGGCCGTCGCTGCCTCCTCCACCTATCGTCGCCCCCACCACTCCAGGGACGACGTAGTTGCCGCCGTAGCCGCCGACCAGGTTGGGGCTGGTCACGTTCTGCTGTGTCCATAGACCGGGCATGGCCAAGGCGTAGGGGGCTGGCGTCAATGCCTGCCGCGGGCTGAGCGTGGTGAAGCCCGCATCGCCCGGGCATTGCACGGCGATTCCCAGCCAGCGGGCGGTGCCGGTGAAGACCCCGCCGAAGTCAAGGCTGACGGTGAAGAGGCCGTCGACGATGGGCACGGTAGTCGTGATCGCCGATCCGAACTGGTATCCGACCATGGCGTCGTCGTGGAGGCGGAAGGCCATATCGCAGTTGTCGTTGACCGCCTCTCCCCCGTTCTTGAGTTGCCCCTGGTAGGTGAAGCCCGTGCCAACCGAAGCCGACGCAGCCATGTCGCGCTCGTCCCCATCCGTCGGCACGGCGGCTGCGGTGGCGACGGCGGTGGCCAAGAGCACTGCCACAAGCACGCTTACGGCTATCCATCTCGCTCTGCTCTTCATCGCACTCCCCTTTCGCTTGACTGCTGATGGGCCGCGTTGGGCCCGGCAATCGGCCTGGCCAGGACGCGGGAGACAGCCAGGTCGATGCGTTCCTCTGGCCTGCGTTGGTCAGTAGCTGCGCAACACGAGCGGCAGGCACAACAAGTAGACCTTTGCTGTGCGCAAGTCAGTCTCGCTCCAACCACTCCAGGACATATGTACCCAGCGGCTGGCCTGCAGCCCCAGCGCGTTGCCAGGGCGGTACAGCAGGCGGACACGCCAATGGTAGGCCATGCCCGGCTCGAGGCCGCCAACGGCCTGGCTCATGAGAGTCCCGCCGGGCAGCGCCTCCTGCCAGCCGCTGATGCCGCTTATGACGCCTGGCCCGGTGAAAGCAACCCCCAAGGGAGCGACTTGCCATTGCAGCCGCACGTCTTCGCGCCCCAGCGGCATTCGTCCGATCAGACGAACCTGGAAGGCGGTCTCCGAGTCGGACCGGCCCAGGTAGGCAATGGGGCTCAACCCATCGCTGCGCATCTGCCGTGGCAGCAGCTGCACCCCATCGCCGCCGTTGCCGTAGTAGACAAAGGCCCGGCCTTCGTCCACCTGGCCCAGGTCATGGCTGGGCGCGCCGATGATCACGTCGCCGTAGCCATCCCCGTTCACGTCGCCGGCCGCCCCCACCGAGTGGCCAAACGTGGCACCCTCCTGATCGCTCTCGGCGTTCCAGGCTGCACCCGTGTAGAGGCCGGTGTCCGAGCCGTGATAGACGTAGGCCCTGCCCTCATCGGCCTGCCCGTTGTCGTAGTAGCGCGCGCCGACGATGACGTCGGAGTAGCCGTCGCCGTTCACGTCCCCGGCACTTGCCGCCGAGGAGCCGAAATGGGCGCCCTCCTGATCACTCTCGGCAGTCCATTCAGCCGCTGTGGACAGCCCTGTCAGCGAGCCGTGATAGACGTAGGCCCGCCCCTCGTTGGTCTGGCCGCCGTCGTACCAGCGCGCGCCGACGATGACGTCGGAGTAGCCATCACCATTCACGTCTCCGGCTGTCCCCACCGAGTAGCCGAAGTCTGCGTTGGCCTGGTTGCTCTCCGCGGTCCAGCCCGCCGTGGTGACGAGGCCCGCGCGTGAGCCGTGGTAGACGAATGCACGCCCTTCGTAGGTCTGGCCATTCTGGTGCCTACTCGCGCCGATGATGATATCGCTGTAGCCGTCGCCGTTGATGTCCCCGGCCGTCCCCACCGAGCAGGCGAAGTCAGCGCCGTCTCGATCGCTTTCGGCGGTCCAGTTCGCCGCAGCGGAAAGGCCTGAGGCCGAGCCGTGATAGACGTAGGCACGCCCTCCCGCTGTCTCCTCGTCGTAGTACCCCGGCGCGCCGACGATGACGTCTGAGTAGCCGTCGCCGTTGACGTCCCCCGCCGTCCCTACCGAGTACCCGAAGAGAGCGTCTGCCCGGTCGCTCTCAGCCACCCAGTTGGCCGTGCTGGATAGACCTGTGGCCGAGCCGTGGTAGATGTAGGCACGCCCCTCCTCCATCTCTTCGTTGTCGTGTTCCGGCGCACCGACGATGACGTCGGAGTAGCCGTCGCCGTTGACGTCCCCGGCCGTCCCCACTGACTTACCGAAGTGGGCGTGAGCCTGGTTGCCCTCAAGCCAGCGGTTGGGCATGGTGGAGAGCCCCAACGCCGAGCCGTGATAGATGTAGGCCCGGCCTTCGTTGTCCTGGCCGTTGTCGTAGTACGGAGCGCCTACGATGACGTCAGAGTAGCCGTCGCCATTGACGTCGCCCGCGGTGCCCACAGAGCGGGAAAACAAGGCGCTGGTCTGGTTGCTCTCGGCGATCCAGGCGTGGGTCGTCGAGAGCCCTGTCGCTGCGCCGTGGAATACGTAGGCGCGCCCTTCGTCCGTCTGGCCGCCGTCGTAGAGCCGGGCGCCGACGATGACGTCGCTCAAGCCGTCGCCGTTCACGTCTCCAGCAGTCGCCACGGAGTTGCCTAGATCGGCGCCTTCCTGGCCGCCTTCGATTGTCCAGTCGTGCGTTGTGGCAAGACCCAGCGGGGAGCCGTTGTAGATGTAGGCCCGGCCCTCGTTGTCCTCTCCGTTGTCATAGGCGGGCGCGCCGACGATGATGTCGCAGTAGCCGTCACCATTGACGTCGCCCGCCGCAGCCACCGATTCGCCTAGCCAGGCGTCCTCCTGGTCGCTCTCGGCTGTCCAGGCAGACGTACCGGCAAGTCCAGTGGCCGAGCCGTGATAGACGTAGGCTCGCCCTTCGTTGTCCTGGCCGTTGTCGTAGTACGGAGCGCCTACGATGACGTCAGAGTAGCCGTCGCCATTGACGTCGCCAGCCGTGCCTGCGGACTCGCCAAAGCGAGCGCCGGCCTGATTGCTCTCGGCGGTCCAAGCCGGTGTTGTGACAAGCCCTGTCGCCGAGCCACTATAGACGTAGGCCCGTCCTTCGTATGACTCGCCGCCGCTGTAGTAGCGGGCGCCGACGATGACGTCTGAGTGACCGTCGCCGTTCACGTCCCCGGCTGTGCCCACCGAGAAGCCAAACCAGGCCCCGGCCTGGTTGCTCTCGGCCGTCCAGGCGGGGCTGGCGCAAAGGCCTGTGCCTGATCCGTGATACACGTATGCCCGCCCCTCGCTAGACTGGCCGTTGTCGTACCAGTGCGCGCCGACGATGACGTCGGAGTAGCCATCACCGTTGACGTCGCCCGCAGTGCCAACTGACTGGCCGAACCGGGCGTTCGCTTGGTTGCACTCAGCGGTCCAGGTGTTCAAACCCGAAAGCCCCGCCGCTGAGCCGTGATAGACATAGATCCGCCCTTCATCCATCTGCCCGTTGTCGTACTCGGGCGCGCCGACGATGATGTCGCTGTAGCCATCGCCGTTGATGTCACCGGCCGTACCCACCGAATGGCCGAAGTCGGCGTTCGCCTGATTGCTCTCAGTCCACCAGTTCGCCGCGCCTGACAACCCCGTGGCCGAGCCGTGGAACACGTAGATGCGCCCTTCGTTCGTCTGGCCGTTGTCATACTGGTTCGCACCTACGATGACGTCTGAGTAGCCGTCGCCATTGACGTCGCCAGCCGTGGCGACCGAGATGCCAAGCCAGGCGCCCTCTTGGTCACTCTGGAAGGCCCAGTCGTATCCGGTCCCTCGCGGGTCCACAGTGATGGGATACACTGCGTCCCCGTCGTCTACGACGATGCGCACTGTCCATTCCGGGCCGTGCGAAGCGAGAGGCTCGGCGGACTGAGCGTCGCCTGCGATGATCCTCATATCGGCGGCGAGGGAGCGGCCGGTGGCATCGTACGCATGGAGATCGCTGTAGCGCAAGACGCGCACTCCGCCGAGGGTGATGAACTCAACTGCGGCGCCATCCGCGCTCATCTGGGGCTTCAGGTTGCCGCCCAAGGCCAGATCAAGGACTACAACCGAGGGCTGATCTGCGTTTGTTGATTCAGGATGAGCGCGCAACGTGAAGCCCTGCTCCAGACCGTGCTCATCGTTTACATACCACTCGGTCAGCAGATCCCGCTCGTACTCGATGCGATTCGCGGCACCCTGCGGGGTAACGGCGGCGACCGGGAGCACACGATCGGCATAGCCGTACCCGCTCAGCGTCAGGCCCCACGCCCACGGGGGCTCATCCCCCTCGAAGACGCGCGGTATCACCCGGATGCCCTGGGGCGTGAAGTAGGTGCGCAGGTTGTGGGCCCGATTGGGCGCCTGGTAGGCTGCCTCTACGTCAACCAGGTAGGTGTCCTTCTGCCAGGTGATGTTGTACTCGCTGTCGCGGATGTCCTCCTCCACTACAGCCAACCAGTCGCTCGTCGTGCCGGGGACGTCTCCCAGTGTTGCAGGCACGGACATCTTCGCCGAGACCGGCCCAACGCTCCCCGGCGGCGAGGCCTTTGTCAGTCCGGCCGGAGATACCTGAAGCAGGGATGCTACAACAACGAGAGAAAGCGCTACGTGCCTGATCATGCTAGTGACTCCTTCCGCTCTCGCCGTGGACCTGGCCAACGGACCGATCGGCACTGGCCAGCTCTTCATCCAGGAACTCGACCAGCGCATCGAGGCTATCAAACCCCCGCCGCGGCCCCTTCCGCAACACATCTTCAAGAGACAGACGCCATCGCCTTTCTGCGCCAGTGAGGGGCTCATCCTCCTGCCAGCAGCGCAGCAGGTAGGCGCGGGTTGGGCGATTCCTCTTTCCGTGCGTAGTCATCAATGCGCTGTGCCTGTCTGTCACCGCTCTTGTCACGAGGTATGAGTTCTGCTATAGTTGCGTCGTCCGCACTTCGCTGTAGCCCCACGCGATTCCCAGGGTGCGGGCTGCCTTGATGCACGTAGGATAGCAGCATACAGTGTGCAAGCTCAGAGGCAACTCTGTGGCAACTCAGTGACGTTCCTGCGAAGGGAGATGGCGGGAACCATTCGTTTGCAGCTTCTGGGCACCGTTCAGGTAGAGCGGGACGGGGAGCCGGTCCAGGGCCTTCGGTCCCGCAAGGCTCTGGCGCTCTTGGGCTACCTCGCTGTGCAGCGTCGGCCTGTGCCTCGGGAGCGGCTGGCGGACCTGCTCTGGGAGGACAAGGCTGAATCTCAGGGGCGGAGCAACCTCAGCTGGGTGTTGAGTAGGATCTCCTCCCTCTTGCCCGGTCTGCTGCAGGCGGACCGGCACACGATCCGTTTCGAGCCAGCCATGCCCTGCCGCCTGGATGTTGATCTGTTCAGCGAATTGGAGGCAGAGAAGGTCCCCGATTCACTGGCCATGGCGGCGGAGCTGTACCGGGGCGACTTCCTGGAGGGGCTGTACCTGGACGGGTGCGCCGAGTTCGAGCTCTGGCTAGTGGGAGAGCGGGAGCGGTGGCGCCAACGGGTTGCGGCGGCGCTGAGTGACCTGGTTGCGCACCATAGCCAGAGGGGCGAGCACGAGGAGGGGCTGCGGTACGGCCGAAGGTTGTTGGAGCTGGAGCCTTGGCGTGAGGAGGCGCACCGGGACGTGATGCGGCAGCTGGCGTTGAGTGGGGAGCGCGCGGCGGCCCTCACGCAGTACGAAGCCTGCCGCAGCGCGCTCGAGCAGGAGTTGGGGGTCGAACCGTCGACGGAGACGACGTGGTTGTATGAACAGATCAAGGGAGGACAGATCTCATTCGTCTCCCCTCGCCCTCCCTCAGCCCAACAAGTTGCACTGAGCCCCTTCGTCGTAGGCCTCCCTGTCACCGCGCCGCGCCAGTTCTTCGGGCGCGAGCGTGAGCTGCGACGTGTTCTCGGCCTGTGGCGACGCTTCCCCCTCCAGAATGTGACCGTGGTCGGGCAGAAGCGCAGCGGCAAGACGTCGTTATTGCACTATCTGATGAATGTCACCCAGACGCCGAAGGAGGAGCTCCGTCCGGGGCAGCGATCAGACTGGCTGCCGCATCCGGAGCGCTTCAGATGGGTCCTGGTCGACTTCCAGGATGCCAGGATGGGCAATCGAGACAGGCTGTTAAGCCACATCCTGAACAATCTCGAATTGCCAGCGCCCGATTCGTGTGATCTGGATACCTTCATGGATGTCGTCAGTCGTTTGCTGCATTCACCAGCAGTGATTCTGATGGATGAGATTGGGGCGGGTCTGGCCTCGCCGGAACTCGACGAGTCCTTCTGGTGGAGCTTGCGGTCGCTGGTCAGCCATCAGACAGGTGGCAATCTTGCCTTTGTGTTGACGGCGCATACGTCGCCGGCTGAACTGGCGCAGGATCACGGCAAGCCATCCCCGTTCTTCAACATATTCCACGCTCTGGAACTGGGTCCATTCACCGATGCGGAGGCGCGGGAACTGATCGACAGCTCGCCCAGAGCATTCGCCCCTTCAGACGTGGCTTGGATCCTGGATCAGAGTGGCCGCTGGCCGTGCCTCCTTCAGATCCTCTGTCACGTGTGTCTCGCTTCCCTGGAGGAGGGCCGAGCTGACGATGGCTGGCGCGAGGAAGGCTTGCGCCAGACGGCGCCCTTCCGCTACTTGCTGGGGCGATGACACGGGAATCTCTCGCCGGCGATCCGAACAACGCCCATGCCGGCGGTCCCCAGCTGCACCGCAACCTGATCCTCGGCAGCCTGCAGCTGATCTCCTGGCTGCTCCTCCACCCCTCCGCCTGGCGGGATCACGTAGCCCGGATCGACCCCAACCTAGGCCCGCTGTTCTGCCTCGCCGAGCTGAACCATGCCCAGTGGCGCAGCCCGGTCCTGCGGCGACTGGTGCTGAGGGGATGTCTCGTGCTGCCTATCCTGGCTGGTCTGCTCGCCGGCGTAGTACTGTGGATTCTGGGACGGCCGGGCCAATACATACTCGTGGGAGCGGTGCGCGGCGCTGCGGATGGCGTGACAGCCGGCCTGGCGCTGGCAGTTGCACTCAGCGTGTCTGCAGGTGTGGCGGGAGGGGCGGCGGCGGGCCTGGCGATCGGCGTGCAGGTGGGCGTCACCGGGCGCTCGCCAGGCGGCGTGGCGCTCGCTGTGCCGCTGGGCGTGGCGCTGGCCGTCCTGTTCAACCTGGCATCACGAGGCTCAGCCTACTCGGCGGGCAGGCAGATTGGGAGCGTTGTCATAGGCGCGGTGGTCGGCAGCCTGGCGCTCCTCGGGGCGTACGCGGCGGCAGCCGCGGTGACGTATGTGGTGGCAGGGGAGGTGCCTTTCGCGGCCCACGGCTTCTACCCATACGACATTGTTGGGGGCGTGGGGATCGGCGTGGCGATCGGACTGCACACCGGCAGCTGGCGCCGCGGCCTGGCCTTCGGCGTCGCGGGGAGCGCTGCGGTGTACGCTGCCTTCGCCGTGGTGGGGCAGGGGGGATCCAGCGTCGCCGGCGGCGTCGTACCCGCCTTGGCGTATGGCGTGGCGGACGGGCTGATGTTCAGTGCGTTCGCTGCCCCGCCGTGGGTGGTGGCTCGTCGGATCGCCGGGCCCAGGGCCGGGGCGATCGCCGGTGTGCTGGCCTGCGGCGCATGGGCAGCTCTGATGGTGCTGGGCGACGTCCCACTCTGGCTCAACCTATCCCTGCTCTTGCTCGCTGTACTGCTGGGATCGACTCTGTCCCGCTGGTGCCCGGTCCTGCTGTATCCTCTCACCTCGGCCTGGAACACGCTGCTCTACCATGCCGACGAGCGCCGCGCTCCCGGTCGTTCCACCCTGCTGCGCTATCATTCTGCCTTCTGGAACGAGCATCAACGGCTGCCTTTGTCTGGTCTGGAAGACCACCTCGTTCTCGTGACGGAGCGCAACCGGGAGGAGGGACAGGCAGCGATGCAGTACCTGGCCGCTGGCCACCAGCGATGGGCCGTGCAGGCTGCGCAGATCGAGCTCGACGCGCGCAGCCTGGAAGCGTGCGAGGACATCGCGCAGGCGCGCCGCGCCTATCACAGGCTGGGTGCGAGCGAGCTGGAGGGTCCTGCCAACGCTCTGCTCCGCAGCTTCAGCCGGATCAGCCAGGATGTGGACGCTGCCCTGAATCAGGATAGTGCCTACAACCAGCGGCTGGCCCTGACGGCTGTTGAGGACCGCCTTGACGCTTTGCTGCGCGAGCTCGCCCGCAGCAGCGAGAGCTACGCCGCCCGCTTTCGCCCCGTCGCCACGCGCTGGCGGCGGGTCGTCGGCGGCTACGCGTGCGAGCTGGCCAGGGAAGCCGAGATGCGCCAGGAGATCGACAACCCCTACGTCATCGGCGTGCCTCTCACCCAGCAACAGGAGATCTTTGTCGGGCGGACCGATGCCATCGGCCGCATTGAGGAGTTGCTGCTGGACCGGCGACGGCCTCCCTTGCTGCTGTACGGCCAGCGCCGGGTTGGCAAGACCTCGCTGCTAAACAACCTCGGGCGTCTGCTGCCCAGCACGATCACCCCTCTTTTCGTGGACTTGCAGGGACCGGCCACCCAAGCCAGCGGCCACGCCGGCTTTCTCTACAACATCGCCCGGGGCATGGTGGACTCTGCTCGGCGGCAGCGGGGATTGACTCTGCCTCCGCTATCCCGCGAGGCACTCGCGGCAGACCCCTTTACCAGCTTCGACGAGTGGCTGGACCGGGTCGAAGAAGTCTTGGGGCAGGACTCAGCCCTCCTCGCGCTCGACGAGTTCGAGTCTCTCGAAAACGCCATCGGCAGAGCTCGCCTTGAGGAAGAGGCGGTGCTCGGCATGCTGCGCCATCTGATTCAGCATCGCCCCCGTTTCAAGGTGTTATTGGCCACCTCCCACACCCTGGGCGAGCTGCAGCGCTGGGCCAGCTATCTCATCAACGTGCAGGTGGTGCACATAGGTTACCTCACGGAGGCAGAGGCTCGCCAGGTCATCGAGCGGCCGGTGAAGGGATTCGCCCTGCGCTACGAGGCGGAGGCGGTGCGGCTTGTCCTGGACCTGACCCGGGGCCATCCGTTCCTTGTGCAACTACTCTGCGCCGAGATCGTGGCCCTCAAGAACCAACAATCCCCCGCAGTCAGGAGGCTGGCCTGCCCGGACGACGTTAGAGCAGCAGTGCCGGATGCTCTGGCCAACGGCAGCTTCTTCTTCGCTGACATCGAGCGCAACCAGGTGGATGAAGAGGGCCTGGCTCTGCTGCGCTTCGTGGCCGCGCAGGGGGAAGGGGCGGTGGTTGGCCCGGAGCTGCTGGATCCGCGTTTCGCCGATGGGCTGGAGGAGGCATTGGTCCTCCCTTGCCGGCGTGAGCTGATCGAGCCGGTGGACGGGGGCTATCGCTTCCAGGTGGAGCTGATCCGCCGATGGTTCGCTCGGAGCCCGTGACAGGAAGGCGTGGACTGCCTAGCGCTGATCGAGCCCGCTGCTTTCGTCCAGAGAAGCTGCTACCGCAGGCAGGCTCCTATGCCAGGCGCTCGAGCAGCTCGGCGGCAACCTTCTCCCCCGAGAGCAGCATGCCTCCGAAGATCGGACCCATGCGCGGGCCTCCGTAAGTGGCGTTGGCGGCCATTCCCGCCACGTACAGCCCGGGAAAGACCTCGCGCGTGTTCTCCAGCGTCAGCGTCTCCGCCTTGTCCGACCACATCGATTTCTCACCCTCGATCCGGCCGGACGGGGTATTCAGCTTGCCCGGCACCTTCTTCTCGACGACGCGCACGACCTCCGTATCGTGCCCCGTTGCGTCGATGACGAAGGTGCAGCCGATGGCCAGAGGATCGACGTGCAGACCCGCCATCTCCGTCGGAGACCAGTTGAGCACCAGTCCGGTGACTCTGTCCGGGCGCATGATCACGTCCTCGACGCTGATGCAGTTGAAGATGGTCAGGCCTGCCTGCACAGCCCTGGCGATCAGCGAAGCCACGCTCTCGACGGAATCGGCGGTGTAGGTGTTCTCCGCATACCTGGAGCGGCGGATACCGAACTCGTCCAGGATCGGCAGGGCCGCTTCCTGGACCACGATCTCGTTGAACATCATCCCGCCGCCCCACATCCCTCCGCCGACGCTGAGCTTGCGCTCGAAGAGAGCCACTTTGCGGCCTGCCTTGGCCAGCCGGTGGCCGGCCACCAGGCCCGCCGGGCCTCCGCCGGCGATAGCTACATCGATCTCCAGGTTGTCCTTCAACTTGGTGTAGTAGCGGTCGATGATGGCCCTGGTGATGCTGATCTCGTTGATCTCCACCTGTCCTCGTCTCCTCATCTCTGGATAGTCACGAATCGGCGCCGGCTCCACTCGCGCAGCAAGCCGGCCACGCGGCACGACCGGGTCTGGCTAGGCAGTGAAATGATCCCATCCGCCAGGCGTCAGCTCCACCTCGCGCCCTCCCTCCAGCACGAGCAAGCGGCCCTCGGTCTCCGGCACGATCTCGCCTATGGCTGTGATCTCGGTGCCTGTCCTCTCCTGTACCGCCGCCGCCAGCCGGTCCGCCTCTGCGGCGGGCGCGGTGAGGCACAGCTCGTAGTCCTCACCCCCGTCGAGCGCCAGCTTGGAGGCCCGCTGCCCACACAGGTCGGCCACGCGCCGTGCTGCTGCGGATATGGGCAGGCTTTCCTCGTATATGCGCACGCCGACCCCGCTGCGCTGGCAGATGTGGCCGATGTCGCTGCTCAATCCGTCGCTCAGATCGATCATCGCCGTCGCCGCGCCGGAGGCGGCGATCACTGCTGATTCGGGCAGGCGCGGCTGGGGCGTGAAATGGCTGGCCAACAGAGCCTCTCGCTCACCCTCGCTCACCTGGAGTGCAGGGTCGAGCAGCAACTGCAGGCCGGCGGCCGAATCGCCGAGCCGGCCTGTGACGAGTACCGCGTCACCGGGGCGTGCCCCCGACCGCAACAGCAGCTGCTCTGGCTTGACCGAGCCGAGCACAAAGACGTCGATGAATGCCCCGCCGGGCGAACTGGCCATGTTGCCGCCGACGACCGCGACGCCGTACATCTCTCCCTCTTCACGCAATCCCCGATAGAGCTCGTCGACCCAGGCCACTTCCGTATCCGCCGGCAGCGCCAGCGAGACGAGAGCGTGGGTCGGCCGTCCTCCCACCGCCGCTATGTCGCTGAGGTTGATCGCCAGCGCCCGGCGGCCCAGGCGCTGCGGCGCGATGAGGTCCTTTCTGTAGTGAGTTCCCTCAACCTGGCTATCGACCTTGGCCAGGATCCACTGCTCGCCGCCGCAATCGAGGACGGCCACGTCGTCGCCGATGCCCACGATGACGTCGGCTCGCTCGGCGCCCACGATTGCCGCGACCCGCTCGATCAGCGGGAACTCACCCAGATCGGATATCTTCACTCCTCGTCTCCTGGCGGTAGCGTCGCCCCATCACCCTGGCTCAGTGTCCTGGAGGGGTCGCCGGCGCTGACCAGCCTCTGCTCGAAATGGTCGAGCGACCTGCTCCCGTCCTCGTACTTCTTCTTCGCCCGCTCGATGTGACCGCCCAGCGTCTCGTACTCGCCCTTGAAACCGCGGAACTCGCTCTCTATCTGGGCCAGATAGCCCACGATCTCCTGCGCTCGCTGCTCGATCTGCATCCCCTTGAGGCCGAGCGCGATCGCCTGTAGATAGGCGTAGAAGGAGTTGGGCGATACGGGCATCACGTGGCGCTGCAGTGCATATTGGAGCAGCCCTTTGTCCGCGCCCGGCTCCTCGTCTCTGATTATCGTCTCGTAGTAGACGTTCTCCGCCGGTATGTACATCAGCGCGAAGTCGAATGTGCCCTCGCTGGGCCGGATGTACTTCTCCGCGATGGCGTCGATGTGGACCCTGACGGCATGCGCGAACTGGCGCCTGCAGCTTCGCTTCGCGCGCTCATCGGCTGCCGCAGTCAACCGCTGGAAGCTCTCCAGCGGGAACTTCGAATCGACGGGCACTATCCCTGCCTTGAGCATTATCGCCGCGTCCACGCGCTCGCCGCTCTTGAAGCGATACTCCAGGGCGTAGTGCTCGCGCGGCAGGATCTGAGAGAGCAGGTCGCCCAGCAGCAGCTCACCGAAGCCGCCGCGGATCTTGGGCGCCTTGAGGATGTCGCTCAGGCCGGATATCTCCTTGCCCAGCTGCTCCATGTGGCGGCTGGCTTCGGTGAGCCGGCCCAGCGAAGACTGGATCTGCCCGAACGACTCGGTCGTCTGCCCCTGCAGAGCCCTGGTCTCGACGAGTCGCTCGTTCATGGCCGCGATGTCCTTGCTGGTCCTGTTGTGCAGGAACAGAAGGACGCCGAGAATGGCGAGCAAACCGATGAAGACGATCGCCTCCACGTCATTCCTCCTCGTTCGATCAACGTCTCGGGCCGTGCCTCTTCAGTCTACCCTCACGCTGGCGGAGCAGCGGTCAATCGGCCGTGCCTTCTTTCTTGGGCGGGGCGGCCAGATCGGACCGCACCTTAGGCAGCAGCTCTCCAGGGGCGAAGACGGTCACTACGTCTCCTGCCTCGAGCGCCGTCGTCCCCCGGGCGACGAGCAGCTTGCGGCCGCGGCGGACAGACACGATCAGACACTCTGAGGGCAGCACGATATCGCGCACCGGTTGCCCGCAGGCGCTCGATTCGGCGGGGATCTCCACCTGTGCAAAGCCGGTGTTGTCGATCCGGCCGAGGCGCAGCAGCTCGAGGCGGTGCTGCTGCTGGGCCCGGCCGACGATGGCCTGCTCGTAGGCTCGTATGATGTCGGAGCGGCGTACAATGCCGACGAGCCGCCCGGAGCCCTTCTCCTCCACTACCGGGAGCCGCCCTATGTCGCGTGCGCCCATGCGCCGCAGCGCCTCCCACATTGGCTCCTCTGGATAGGCCACCATCAGATCGCCCGTTGTGGCTATGTCGCTCACCGTGCTCGCCGCCGGCCGCTCCACGCCAACCGCTCTCTCCAGGTCCTGCAGCGTCACCACGCCTGCCAGATTGCCCGAGTCGTCCACCACGGCGAAGCCGTGGTGGTGTGTACGAGCGAAAGCCTTGGCCAGTTCGTCTATCGACATGTCCAGTGGCACTACGTCCGGGCCCTTCGTCATAACCTGGCCGACGGTGATGCTCTGCATTACGTCGATATCGCGGCCCTGGTCGAGGCGCACACCGCGGCGGGCCAGCTTCATGGTGTAGATCGATTCTCGGCTGAGCAGGCGGGATGCCATCGTGCTCGTCACCGTGGCCAGCATCAGCGGCAGGATGATGTTGTAGTCGCCGGTCATCTCAAACAGGATGAGTATGGCAGTGACCGGCGCGTGTGCAGCGCCGCTGAAGAACGCGGCCATGCCCACCATAGCGTACGCTCCCGGCGGGGCGGTGATCCCCGGGAACAGCATGCCTGCCGCCTGCCCGAAGGCCGCTCCGAGCATCGCACCCATGAAGAGCGAAGGGGCGAAGACTCCGCCCGACCCGCCGGCTCCGAGCGTCAACACAGTGGCCAGGAGCTTTGCCGCCAGCAGCCCCAGCGTCGCCCCTACGGCCAGCTCACCGAACAGGGCCTGCGTGATGGTGTCATAGCCAACCCCGAACACGTGGGGGAAGCCATCACTCCCGAGTGTGAGGAGACCCAATACGCCCAGGAGCAGGCCGCCCAGTGCCGGCTTGACGACCTCCGGGAGGCGGAAGCGCTCCCATAGGTCTTCAGACGCGTAGAGCAGGCGGCTGAAGGCGACAGAGATGAGCGCTGCAGCGAACCCGAGAAGCGCGTACAGTGCCAGTTCCCAAGGGCTGGCCAGGGCATACTGCGGGACGGCAAAGGCGCGGACGTCGCCCTCGAACAGGTGGGCGACCACGTCTGCGACAACTGCCGAGATCACCACTGCGCCGAAGTAGACGGCGTGGAACTGGCCTAGTATGACCTCCAGGGCAAAGAGCGAGCCGGCGATAGGCGCGTTGAAGGTGGCAGCGATTCCGCCGGCCGCGCCGCAGGCTACCAGATTGCGCACCCGGTCGTCCGAAAGCTTGAGCAGCTGGCCGACCGTCGAGCCCAGCGCCGATCCGATCTGAGCAATCGGCCCCTCTCGGCCGACCGACCCGCCCGTGCCGATGCAGATGGAGGAGGCGAGCGCCTTGACCAGAGCCACCCGTGGGCGGATCCTTCCGCCCCGCAGCGCTACCGCCTCCATGACCTCGGGGACTCCGTGACCCTTCGCCTCCGGGGCGAAGCGGACGACGAGCGCGCCGACCACCAGCCCGCCAATGGCTGGAACTAGCAGGATGCGGGCCACGTTTAGGTTCCCCATCAGGCCGCCGAGCAAGTCGTACGCCACATACTGGACCGCCTCGATCAGCCGGCGGAAGACGACCGCTCCCAGGCCCGCCCCTAAACCGACGGCCAGGGCGGTGAGAGCGATCACGCTCGACTCGGGCAGGCTGAGGCTGCCCAGCCAACCGCGTATTCGCGCCAGCAGTGGTGCGGTGCGGAGCCTACTCCTGGAGGAAGTGCTCTGCAACGGTGTTGTCATCTTGTTCGCTTACCTCGGATGAGGCGTCCTCTTCGATTCTACAGCGATACCACGCGGGCTCCGGCTGCCAGCTGTTCCGGCGTCATGTTGTAGATGGCGTCGAACAACGCGACTTTGAAACTGGACGGCCCGCCGGTTGCCTCGGCCGCCAGCTCGGCCGCCAGCCCGAAGGCGGCCAGCGCACCCACCGTGGCCACCAGGAAATTGCTCTCCACAGCAGCGAATGCGGCGATCGCAGCCGTAGCCAGGCAGCCGGTGCCAGAGACTGCCTGCAGCCATACGTGGGTGTTCTCGACTCCGAGAACGCGCTTGCCGTCCGAGACGATGTCCCGCTTTCCAGTGATGGCGACGACGGCCTTCCAGCTGCGGGCCGATGTGCGTGCCACTGCTGCCGGGTTCGCCACCCCCTTGACGCTCTCCACGCCCTTCATCTTCACGCCGGCTCCGCTGAGCGTGCCGATTGCTCCTTCGTTGCCCCGCACGATCGCTATGCCCAGCTCATCGAGCAGGCGGACGCTGGTGTGGGTGCGCAGCCGCGTGGCGCCGGCTCCCACCGGATCGAGCACGACGGGAATGCCCAGCTCGTTCGCCTTGAGTCCGGCCAGGAGCATTGACTGCACCAGCGCGGACGAGAGGGTGCCGATGTTGAGCACGAGCGCGCTCGCCTGGGCGGTCATCTCCGCCGCTTCCTCGGCAGCTGTCGCCATGATCGGCAGCGCCCCTAGATGAAGCGTCAGATTCGCCGTGTCGGCGATGGCCACTGTGTTCGTGATATGGTGGATCAGCGGCTGCTTCTCCCTGATTCGGGCCAGGGCTTCAGCAATCTGCGTGTTGATCTTGGCCACGGCGTGCTCCTTCCACTATCCTCAACAGCCTGCGCGCCGCCTGGGCCGGATCCTCCGCGCCCGCGACCGCGGATATGACGGCGACGCCGGCGGCTCCCGCTCGAATCGCTTCAGCGGCGTTGTGCACGCTCACTCCGCCGATGGCGACAACCGGGATGGAAACGGCGCTGGCGATCTCCGCCAATGCTTCGACACCGATCGGCGCGCCGGCATCCGCCTTGCTGGGCGTGCCGAACACGTCACCCACGCCCAGATAGTCTGCTCCCTCTGCCTCGGCCCGGCGAGCCTCTTGCACCGAGCCTGCGGAGATGCCCAGCAGATGCTTAGGCCCGATCAGGTTCCGGGCCGGCGCCGCCGGCAGGTCCTCTTGGCCCACGTGCACCCCGTCCGCCTCAATGGCCAGGGCGACGTCTACCCGGTCGTTGACGATAAGAGGGACGGCGGCCGCCCGAGCGATCGCCAGTATCTCACGGCCCAGCTCGACCGTTCTCCCTGTCGGCCCGCGCTTGTCCCGGAGTTGCAGCACGGTCGCACCGCCTGCTGTGGCGGCCCGGGCTAGGTCCGGCAGCGAGCGATCGTCGCTTGCGCCGCCCCGATCGATGATCACGTAGAGAGACCAGTCCACCGCCTTCAACGGGGCTGCTCCTCTCGGCTCTTCTCGCGGTACTGGCTTGCCTTCTCCTCTCGCCCGATGGCGATTGCTTCGTCCTCGCTGATTCCCCTTGCGGCGGCGTATCTTCTCAGCTCCTCGGTGATCTTCATCGAGCAGAACTTGGGCCCGCACATGGTGCAGAAGCGTTCGGCCCGGCTGGCTCGCTCGCCCTGGGATGCGTCGTGAAGCGTGGCCGCCGTCTCCGGGTCGAGTGCCAGGTTGAACTGGTCCTGCCAGCGAAAGTCGAAGCGTGCGCTGCTCAGGGCGTTATCTCTCACCTGCGCGCCGGGGAACCCCTTGGCCAGGTCTGCAGCGTGGGCGGCGATCTTGTGTGCGATTACGCCCGCCTTGACGTCGTCCTTATCCGGCAAGCCCAGGTGCTCTTTGGGCGTGACGTAGCAGAGCATGGCACAGCCGTGCCAGCCGATCAGCGCGCTGCCAATAGCGCTGGTGATGTGATCGTATCCGGGAGCGATGTCGGTCACGAGCGGGCCGAGCGTGTAGAACGGCGCCTCGCCGCAAGCCTCCTGCTCCCAGGCCACGTTGTCCTCCACCCAGTGCAGCGGTACGTGTCCCGGACCTTCCACCATCACCTGGCAGTCGTGCTTCCAGGCGGTCCGGGTCAGCTCTCCCAGCGTTTCCAGCTCTGCCAGCTGGGCCTCGTCGTTGGCGTCCGCGATAGAGCCCGGCCGCAGGCCGTCCCCAAGCGAGAAGCTGACGTCGTAGGCCCGCATGATCTCGCAGATCTCTTCGAAGTGCGTGTAGAGGAAGCTCTCCTCGTGGTGTGCCAGACACCAGCGGGCGATGATCGAGCCCCCACGGCTGACGATGCCCGTGGCCCTGCGTGAAGTGAGCGGGATGAAGCGGAGCAGCACCCCGGCGTGGATGGTGAAGTAATCGACTCCCTGCTCGGCCTGGTCGACGAGCGTGTCCCGGTAGATCTTCCAGGTGAGCTGCTCTGCCTGGCCGTCCACCCTGAACAGCGCCTCGTAGATGGGCACGGTGCCCACTGGCACCGGCGAGTTGCGCAGGATCCATTCCCGGGTGGTGCGGATATCGCCGCCGGTGGAGAGATCCATGACCGTATCTGCGCCCCACAGCGTGGCCCAGCGCATCTTCTCCACCTCTTGCTCGACGCTCGAGGCCAGGGGAGAGGCCCCGAGATTGGCGTTGATCTTGACCCGGAAGTTGCGGCCGATGATCATCGGCTCGCTCTCCGGATGGTTCACGTTCGCCGGCATGATCGCCCGGCCGTTGGCTACCTCCCGGCGGACGAACTCGGGCGTGATCGGGTTGGGGATGGTCGATGCACCCGCCCGGGGCGGGTGCTGGTGCTGGAGCAGGTCCGTAGGCCCGGCCTGGCCCTGGCCGAGCAGCCCGGAGCCGGACGAATTCGGCTGATAGGTGGTCTCCAGAGGCTGGTCGCGCCCCAGGTTCTCCCGGATGGCGACGTACTCCATCTCTGGAGTGATCACTCCCCGCCTGGCGTAGTGCATCTGGGTGACGGCGGAGCCGGCCGCGGCCCGTCGGCGCTCTCTGCGAAGCGAGGCGGGGATCGACCGTTCTTCAGAGGCGCGACCAACACAGGGCTCGCTGTCGCCGCGTGCGGCGATCCAGTCCAGCCTGATCTCGGGCAGCCCGGAGGATAGGTCGAGCGCCTGGCTCGCTTCTGTCCACGGCCCGCTGGTGTCGTACAGCCGCAGCGCTCCGCCGGTCTCGCCGAGAGCCACCTCACGGAAGGGAACCCGAACTCCCGCTTGCGTTCCGCTCACGTAGACCTTGCGGGAGCCGGGATAGTGGGTTCCGTAGCCGTCCGTCTCCTTGCTGGCCATTGCTGTTCTCCCTGCTGGTGCCGCTCGGAGGTGGTACAAGAAACGCCGCCTCCTGCGCAGGAAGCGGCCTCTGGTTCCAGTGAACGATCTGGTTGGCGCGTCGTCTCCCTACGCCGGCATTACCCGGGTCAGGTTCGTCGGGTCGGCACCGGCCTCGCGGCCCGAACCACAGGTGCCTTCTCAGCCTGGTCTGCCCCAAGCTCCCCAGCGACTTGTTCGGACGAGGTCAGTATACCACGCCGGATGGGTAGTGTCAAAGCCAGCCGCAGCCTGTTCAGACTTGCTGGCGGCTGGCGGCGTTGGCTATCCGTCGCCGGCTGCTTGACAGGGGTATAGTGGGTGCACTATAGTTGGAGCCGCATCGCCCGAATCAGGGAGGGCCTGTCAATGGGGCTAATGCCGATCCCGCAGCCGACTTCATACTGTCCGGCTGCGCCTTTCTGGCCTTCGTCGTCAGAGGCCTCTATCCCTGGTGGACGGTGGCGGTTGTCGTGCTCATGTTTGTTCAGTTCGTGGCCACATCCGGGCGCGGGGGACCTCGCTGCGATCTCGTGGGCAAGCACTACGGTGCATTCCTATGTGCGGCGGTTCTGCTCACGCTGTTGCTGCCAACGCGCGGCGTGCGCGCCGGCGTGCTGGTCGCCCTACCGGCGTTCACCGCGCTGTCTGCGGGAAGCCGCTTGCTCTCTTTCCGGCGCGGCCCGTAGAGCGACTGGGCTGGGGAGCGCTTGGCTATCGCGGCGGGTTGGG
Organism: uncultured Anaerolineales bacterium; assembly: GCA_964530325.1. Classification (GTDB taxonomy): domain Bacteria; phylum Chloroflexota; class Anaerolineae; order B4-G1; family B4-G1; genus CAZHAX01. The sequence continues at coordinate 81,559 of CAZHAX010000007.1, forward strand.
CTATAATGCGCATGGGGGGTGGAGATGAAGGTACGGTACCGGGTTGTACAGTCCCGCTGGGCTGACGGCGGCGATTGGGTGAACGTGGGCTTCTTCTATCAGCGCGAAGATCGCAAGGATGGAGAAGCCCCATTGATGTTCCGTCACAACCTCAACGAGTTGCACTGTGTAGTGCGCCACGTAGACGAGACGATTCAGAGCGGAGAGTATAGGCTCCGCGACGTTCACAAGGCGGTCGTCTCCTGCGGCGAAGACTACCGCGTGCTGGATCAGATAGAGACCTACAAAGGGCAGGAAGAGGCGCTGTCGGCCGCGGCCAACTCGATCGAGGCGCAGGTGCTGGGCCTGCCGTGCGTCGACCCGGCCGGCGTGCCGGACAACGGCATACGTGTCTTCGCCGGGCGGGCCAACCGGCCGCTGGCTCACAAGGTAGCCCACCTCCTGGGGTTGAACCTATCCGCGGCCTCCATAACGCCGCTGCCCGACACCGAGGTGCACATTCTGCTGGATGAGGCTGTGCGGCGAAAGGACGTGTTCGTCATCCAGCCGTGTACCTCGCCGGTAAACGACCATCTTGTGGAGCTCATGCTGCTGGTGGACGCTTTCCGGCGGGCCTCGGCGGGCAGCATCACCGCTATCATCCCCTACTTCCCCTATGCCCGCCAGGAGCGGATGGCGCGCGGCCGCGAGGCGATCAGCGCGCGCGTCGTAGCTTCCACGCTGGAGACGCTTGGCGTCAGCCGCGTGATCTACGTCGATATTCACTCTGAGGCCACGCAGGGCTTCTTCACTGTGCCCGTCGATCGACTCCAGGCCTTTCCTATCCTCACCGACTACTTCAGGGACAAGCCCTTCCTCAAGAACGCGGTCGTGGTGGCGCCGGATGTCGGCAGGGCCCGGCTGGCCAGCAAGTACGCCGAGGCTCTTGGCGTACCCCTGGTGGTGATGCACAAACGGCGCGAGCCTTCCGGCAGGGTCACCACGACGCACATCGTGGGCGACGTCCGTGGCAAGGTGCCCATCGTGATCGACGACATCATCGCCAGCGGCAGCGTCCTGACGGAGATACCCGAGCTCTTCAAACGGGGGGCCAGAGACGAGGTCTATCTGGCCATCACTCACGCCGTCCTTCTTCCCTCCGCTCTTGACCGGCTGAACGCGACCTGGGTCAAAGAACTGGTCGTCACGGACACCATCCTCGTGCCTCCGGCAAAGCGCCACCCGAAGCTCAAGATCGTCAGCGTTGCTCCGATGCTGGCCTACGCCGCGCGCGGAATCTACGAGGGCACTTCGATCAGCCCGCTCTGGGAGTCGGATGCCGTGCGCAAGCTCGGCTTCCGCAAGACGACAGACGAATAGGTCCCTGCGGCTTGGCCCCGGCGTCTGCCTGCGGCGATCCCCCTCAGCTGGGCGCCTCGTGTGCGGCTGATGAGTAAGCACGAACGCGTGCGCGCGGTGGCGATGCTCTCCGGAGGTCTGGATAGCACGCTTGCTGCGCGCAGCATTCTCGAGCAGGGCATCGAGCTTACAGCCCTCCACTTCCGCACCGGCTTTTCCTACGTCGAGCGGGATCGGGCGCTGGGTCACGAGTTCGAGCAAGGGACGCCGGCAGAGCGAGCTGCACGGCAGCTGGGTATTGATCTCGAGGTGATCGACGCCTCGGTGGACTACCTCCCCCTCGTACTCAAACCGCGCTTTGGGTATGGCTCGGGCTTCAACCCCTGCATCGACTGCCGCATCTTCATACTGCGCCGGGCGAAGTCATGGATGGACGAACACGATCACCAGTTCGTTATCACCGGCGAGGTGGTGGGCCAGCGGCCAATGAGCCAGATGCGACCCGCGCTCAACACGGTGGAACGGGAGAGCGGCCTCCAGGGCTACCTGCTCCGTCCCCTTTCCGCCAAGCTTCTAAAACGGACGGTTCCCGAGGAGCGTGGCTGGATTGATAGGCAGCGGCTCTACGGGATCAGCGGACGGGGTCGGAAGGAGCAGATCAGGCTGGCCCAGGAGTTCGGGATAACCGACTACCAGCAACCATCCGGCGGCTGCTGCTACCTCATCGACAGCAACTTCTGCAGGAGGCTTGCCGACTTCCTGGAGCGCGAAGGGGCGGATGCGCTCACGCGCGAGCGGGCAGAACTGCTCTCCATAGGCAGGCACCTGCGGTTGCCTTCAGGGGCGAAGGTGGTCGTCGGGCGGAATGAGCGGGAGAATGACTACCTGGAGGGGCGTGGCTCAGAGGGGCTGCTGCTGCAGACGGTTGGCCACCCGGGTCCTGCCACGCTTCTGCCGGGCGCACCTGCGCCGGAAGAAGTCGAGCTGGCCGCCCGGATCACCGCCGGCTACTCGGACGGAAGGGACGAGCCCAGCCTCGAGGTGCGCGTGCTCCGCGCCGGCAAGGCGGAAGGCGATGTGCTGACCGTCGCGCCCCTGCCCCCCGATTCCGTGCAGTCGCTTATCCTATAGCGCGGCAGGTCTCTCTTTGACGACCCAGGAGAATCCGGGTATCATAGGCCCAGAATGAGTGGACCGAGCGGGGGCGACAGGAAGAGGCTGTTCGGGCCGGGCAAGCGGGGGAGCGATGTCGTGGCCATCGCCTCTCGCATTGTTGTCGTCGTCACCTGCATCTCGGCGGCGGTGGCCATGATCCAGGGCGTTGCCGCCACCCCGGCCCCATCTACCGGTACTCCCGCAGCGACAGAGGAATCGTCGCCGTCGACGCCTGCTGCCACCGGCCCCGCGGATACCCCCTCTCTCACCTCCTCGCCCTCCGCAGCCCGTATCGGCATCGTGGCTGGTCACGCTGGTCACGACCCGGGAGCCGTCTGCCCCGACGGGCTGACCGAAGCGGAAGTCAACATGGACATCGCCCAGCGCGTCGCGAACCTGCTCTGGGCCTATGGCTACGAGGTTGACCTGCTGCAGGAGTTCGACCCCCTGCTGGATGGATACGCAGCCGACGTCCTGGTGTCCATTCACGCGGACAGCTGCGACGAGTACCCGGATGCCACGCCGGCGGCGAGCGGGTTCAAGGTGGCCAGCGTGACCGAGAGCGCTGTCCCCGAAGCGGAAGAGCGATTAGTGGCCTGCCTGACGGAGCGGTACGCAGCCCGTACTGGACTCTACTATCACGCAGGCAGCGTCACAGTGCACATGACGCAGTACCATACCTTCTACGAGATCGACGCTAATACCCCGGCCGCCATCATCGAGACAGGCTTCTTGCACGCCGACCGAGAGATGCTCACGATGCAGGCGCACGTGGTGGCACAGGGCATCGTGGACGGAATTGTCTGCTACCTGGAGAGCTAGGCGGGGGACGAGCCGGTCCGTGCTGGTGAACGGAAGCTGGCGGCCGCCGATGATGCGGCCTCTCTCTGTTGCCTACTGCAGGTCCAGGTCGTAGTGGTACTGGGCCGGCTCGGTCGTAACCGGCGCCACGGCGGATATGGCGATGACCGCTCGATGGGCTTTGCCTTCGAGAGGGATGATCCACTCCCCCGTCCGATCGTAGGCCAGCTCCAGCCGCTCCACGGTGATCCCGCTGCCGTAGACGACCAGCTGGAGTATCCACTCTTGAGGCATGATGTTGGCCGTACGGACGAAGCCGGCCGCTTCCCATCCCCCGTCATCGGCCTCGAAGTCGGAATCGTAGCCAATCTCCGGGATGGCCACGTCGTCCAGCACGAGCCCCGGCCGGTTGACCGCGTCGTCGGTGATGTACTCGAATCGGAGCACGACTTTGCCGCCCGTGTACGGGGATAGATCGACCTGTTCGAGTACCCACTCGGGGAAGAAGGAGCCGCCGCTTGCTCCAGTGTAGGCGCAACCGTAGGAGCTGAAGTTGGGGTCGAACGTGGTGCAGGACGGGGTGGGAACGATCTCCCAGCTCTCGCCATAGTCCGTGCTTATCTCCAGATAGGCGTAGTCCCAGTCCTCTTCGATATCGTACCAGGCCCAGTACTCCAGCGTTGCCTGACTGACGCCGCTCAGATCGAAGCTCTGGGTTATCGTTGTGTCCGAATCGTCGGCCCGGTTCGAGTACCAGCTGTACTGCCCGCTGTGAGCGGGTGCGTCCGCCAGCCCGACGCTGGTGGCGCCCTGGAACTGGAACAGCAGGGGCTGGTCCGCCTCTAGCTCGATGTAGTCAGTCCCGTACTGGTGAACCTCTGCGCTCCTGGACAGCGGCAGCTGTCGCTCGTCGTGCTCCTCTCCAATCGCGAACTCGGGCGGGTCGCTGTCACGATATCCGTAGGTGCCCTCGTCGACAGACGGATCGTCCAGCAAGTTGGCGAGCACCCAGTCCGCGAAGACGTCCTCGTGGGTGAGCGCCGGCGCGATATCCGCGAGCACCACGTCCACGCCCTCAAGACCATTCTCCGGGGCTGCGGAGAGGGCCTGCGTCGCCTCCTCTCCGAAGCGATCGAGGAAATAGAGGGTGAACAGATAGGCCGCGCCATAGCTGGCAATGTTGTCGCCAGCCTCGTAGTCGAAGTCGTTAAGCTGGGTGTCCGGCGCGTAGGCGAAGGCGGCGGAGTGGCCGTGTGTGTCGAAGCCGTTCAGCGCTGATGCCAGATCGGCAAAACCCTCGTCCAGCCAGGTAGACTCATTCCGATCCTGGTACCATCGTATCATGTGCTGAAACTCGTGGGCGAGCGTGGCGTTGTAGTCGGTGCTGTTGATGCGCAAGAGGTCGGTGTTGATGTAGAACATCTCCATTTCGTTCGAGTCCTCACGGATCGCGGAGACGAACTCGTCGGCGGCAGAGTAGATGCCGAGAATGGAGAAGCCAAGCCCGCCGGCGTGGAGGATGCTCAGATGGGGGTCGTTGTCGACTCCCGGCCTCCACTCGGAACCGAAGAACTCCCGGTTCGTGGGGTAGGTCTGGTCCTCGAAGGTGTCTGCTGCGCTGGCCAGGGTCTGAGGATCGAAGCGCACGCCGTCCTCAACCCACATGTAGACGTGTTCGGTCTTGTATTCGAGTATCGCGTAGATGTCGAACTGGCTATTCGTCTCCAGGTTCGAGCAGTGGAAGAGGCGTCGAGTGCCCACCGGGTAGTCCGGCGATCCCTCCGGGTTAGTACTCCGCGGCATGTCTGGATCCGTTCCCTCCAGCCTCGCGGCCAGCTCGTAGAGGTCGCGGATAGGAATGTCGGTCGACTGGAGCAGCAGCTCGGTCTCTTCGCCGATCTCTCCAGGTGGATCCGGGAAGAAATCGCCGGGCGTCCCGGCCGCGGTCGTGGGCGTGGAGCGGCCTGTCTGCCAATCTGTGGGCGTAGGCGGCCACTCCCAACCCGCGTTGGGGTCCCACGAGGGACAGCAGCAGCAACTGACGGCTGCCAGCAGGACCAGGGCGGCGAGGGGGGCGGCAATTGCCCGGCTCATTTGCTCTCTGTGTCGTGTTGGTGGATCTTCAGGCGCTGGGCGAGACTTGCTCTGCTGCCTGGAGGAGAGCCTGGGCGACGACGAGCGACGCCTCCGCCAGGGGCGCCGCGGGATCGCTAATGGCTATCGGGAGGCGGCTGGCGAGTGCCCGCGCCTGGGCCGGGTCGTAGGGGAGCGAACCGAGGATCGGGATCTTGAGAGCGCGCTCGATGGCAACCGTAGCCGCACTGCCGCCTGGCACAGTCTGGTTGAGTACGGCCCGGAACTTGCCTTCCCAGTTCTTCAGGACGCGCAGAGTGCCGACGGCTGCCTGTATCGAAGGAGCGTCGCCTTCGACGATTAGCGCAACGACGGAGGCTGCCTGGAGCATGGCTAGCGCTGCCCCGTTCACCACAGGTGGCGCGTCGATGACGACGACCTCGAATCGCTGCTGCAGGGCGGCGAGCACCGCCGCTGCGGAGGCGCGTGGGAAGCCTCCCGCCGCCACCGGGAAAATGGGAGAGGCGAGCACGTGCAGGCCGGAGTCGTGCTGGAGCAGATGTGTGCCGATCGCTGCAGCGTCCAAGTTGCCGGCCTTGATCAGACCGGACCAGTTGGGCTGTGGGCGCAGGCCGAGCTGCAGGGCTACGTGTCCCGAAGAGGGGCACAGGTCGACGAGGCAGGTGGCGATGCCGCGCTTGGCCAGCGTTGCTCCCAGGTTCACAGCCAGCGTGGTCACGCCAACTCCCCCACGCAAGCTGAGCAGAGCTATTGTTGCCTTTCCGCCCCCGCCTGCCGGGGTCTCGATCAACGAGTCTGGCACGCGAATCGTCACCGAAGGAGTCTCGGGCGGGGTCTCCGGAATGGGCTCGGGAGTGACCTGTGGCGCGGTCACGGGTGGCTCAGCGGCTGGCTGCGTGCGCACTGGAGCGGGCGCAGGCTCGCCAATGATGGGCGGCGGCTGCGGGGCGGGCGCTGCCGCGGCGACACCCGGTGAAATCAGGCTGTTGACCCGGGCGAGCAGCTCTTCCATCTCCACCGGCTTCACCATGTAGTCGTCAGCGCCCGCGTCGAGCGCCGCGTCACGATCCACCGGCTGTCCCCGCGCTGTGAGCACGATGATGGGCAAGGTGGCCGTCGCGCTGTCCGCGCGCAGCTGGCGGCAGATCTCGTACCCGGTCACGCGCGGCATCATCACGTCCACTATTGCCAGGTCGGGAGGATCCGCCAGGGCGGCTGCCAGTCCCTCGGCGCCATCCGCGCTCAGTATCGCCTCGTGGCCTCCCTGCTCCTCGAGGAGCAGGCGGATCATCTCCAGAAGCTCGGTATTGTCGTCTATGACGAGTATCCGTGCCATAGGGCCTACTCCTCTGTCTCCTCGTCCACATCAGTCACGAAGAAGGCCTCGATCTGGCTCTTGTTGACCAGGATCGCTCCGCCGCTGAAGGAGATGAGGGGGTTCGACGCGTTCCTCATCTGGCCGTCGAGGACGGAGATGAAATCGTCTGTCCCAGTGGTCAACAGGGTGCGCATATCGATTGACCCCGAGAGCCTCAGGTTGCCCTCGATCTCGAACGAAGGTACCGCGATGAAGACCCTGCGCAGCACCGTGCCGAAGTAGCTGCCGTACATATGCTCTCGAGGCATGCCGTCCTCTGCGCGGGCGGTGATGGCGGCAGTGACGTTGCTCTTGCGGAGCACCGAGGTCATGTGGCTGGCGGTGATGTCGGCCGGTCGTTCCGTGTTCGAGATGTAGGCGTCTTCGATGTTCAGGAAGTCGGTATTTGAGTCGTTGAGCTGGTCGGCCAGCTTCTTGCTGCGAACGTTCACCCGCCCGGATATGCGGTGACAGTGGGTGAAGAAGTCGGCCACCAGCCAGACTGCGCTCGCTCGATCCTGCATCTCCTAATCCTCTTCTTGATCAGACGGGCGCCTGCTCGGCGATGGCGACGCCGGAGCTTGTGCCAATACGGCTTGCGCCCGCTTCGATCATTGCCAGTGCGGCCTCATAGGTTCGAATGCCACCTGCAGCCTTGACCCCCATCCGGGGTCCAACCGTCTGACGCATCAACCGGACGTCGTCCACAGTGGCGCACGAGCCGCCGAAGCCGGTCGACGTCTTGACATAGTCGGCCTGAGCGGCCTTCGCCAGAAGGCAGGCTGTGGTCTTCTGCTCTTTGTCGAGAAGCGGTGCCTCGATGATCACTTTGAGCAGAGCCCCGCCGGCGTGGCAAGCCTCTGCCAAGGCTGCGATCTCCTCCTGGACCGCGTCGTGCTGCCCAGCCTTGAGCGCCCCGAGATGGATCACCATGTCCACCTCAGTCGCTCCCTCGTCGATCGCCTGCTGTGTCTCCTGCAGCTTGATTGCGGGAGTGGCCGCGCCCAGCGGGAACCCGGCCACTGAGCACACTGCCACGCCGCTTCCGGAAAGCCGCCTAGCGGCCAACGTGACGTAGACCGGATTGATGCAAACCGCGGCGAACGCGTACTGCCGCGCCTCGTCACAAAGCCGCTCTACTTGTGAAGGAACGGCGTCGGCCTTGAGCAGCGTGTGGTCTATCAGCGAGGCTACTTCACTCCGCTTCAATGCTGCTCTCCAAGAGCCGCGCTTAGGGGGAACACGCGGCGCGTTTGTGTCATTATAGTACATGAGCGCCACGGAGGCAAACAACCGGTGCAAGGTTGGAGAGGCGCCCATCAGCCCCTTCGGCCGTGTTGACTTTTCGCCTCCCCGCCGGTAGAATGATGCGCCAGGCGCCCCAGGCCGTGTGGCCGGGCACGCCTGGCCCCCTGGTGCCCCTGTATAGTCGTAGAGGAAGGACATGACCGGCAAGAGCAAGCTGGTACTGGTGGACGGCCATTCGCTCGCCTACCGCGCCTTTCACGCCCTGCCCGAGGACATGCGCACCTCGCGGGGGGAGCTGACCAATGCTGTCTTCGGCTTCAGCTCGATGCTCCTTAATGTGCTTCGCGACGAGGGGCCCACGCACGTCGCGGTCACCTTCGACAAGGGCGCCAGCTTCCGCGACGAGATATACCCGGAGTACAAGGCGCACCGAGAGAAGATGCCGGACGAGATGGCCTGCCAGATGGACCGTATCCGCCAGGTCGTCGAGGCCATGGGTATCCCCATCTACGAGCAGGAGGGCTACGAGGCGGACGATCTGCTGGGGACGCTGGCCACCCAGGCTGAGGAGAAGGGCGTCGACACGCTGATCGTCACCGGCGATGCCGACCTGCTCCAGCTGGTCGACGCGCATACCCGCGTGCTGACCTCGCGGCGCCGTTTCTCGGACACCGTCGTCTACGACGAGCAGGGCGTCCGCGAGAAGTATGGTCTCGACCCCGAGCAGCTGGTCGAGTACAAGGCACTGGTGGGCGATAAGTCGGATAACATCCCTGGCGTCAGCGGCGTGGGGGAGAAGACTGCGACTTCGCTGCTGCAGCAGTACAAGGCGCTGGAGGAGATCTACAAGCACCTGGATGGCGTTCAGTCCCGCTTCCGCACGAAGCTGGAAGAGGGAGAGGAATCCGCGTACCTAAGCCGCCGTCTGGCCACGATCATCCGCGATGCGCCGGTCCAGATCGACCTCGACGCCTGCCGGGTGCAGCGCCCGGATAGCCCCGAGCTGACCAACCTCTTCCGCGAGCTGGAGTTCCGCTCCCTTCTTCAGCGGCTGCCCAGCAAGAGGCCGGAGGCGCCGGCGGGTGCGGCGCGGCAGCTCGGCTTCTTCGCCGAGCCAACAGTGGCCCCGCCCCCGCCGCAGGACGGCAGCTACGAGGTTGTAGCCGGCGCGACTGCGCTGAAGACCGTGGCCGCGGCTCTCAGCAAGGCCGCGGCGCTGACGATCGACGCGGAGACCACTCACACAGATCCGATGCGGGCGGAATTGGTGGGCATCGCCATCTCGGACGAGCCGGAGCGCGGCTGGTATGTACCCCTGCGGGCTCCGGCCGCCGATCCGCAGCTGGCGCCGGAGACTGTGCGCCGTGAACTGGGCGGGCTTCTCGGCAACCCCGCGCTGCCCAAGTACGGCCACAACATCAAGTACGATCTGACCATTCTGGAGCGCGCCGGATTCGAGCTGCGGGGCCTGGCCTTCGACACGATGATCGCCGAGTGGCTGCTCAACCCTGCCTCCAAGAACCTGGGCCTGAAGAACCTGGCCTGGGCCCGCTTGGGTCAGGAGATGACTCCCATCACCGACCTGATCGGCAATGGCCCGGACCAGCTGACGATGGATCGGGTTCCCGTCAGCCGGGCGGGGCCGTACGCCTGTGCTGATGCGGACATGACGGGCCGCCTGGTGCGCGTCCTCGAGCCGGAGCTGAAGGAGAAGCATCTGTGGAAGCTGTTCACGGACGTGGAAATGCCCCTGATAGCGGTGCTGGCGGCGATGGAGAGGGCCGGAGTACGGCTGGACGTGACCATGCTGGCCAGCATGTCCGAGGATCTTGCCGATCGCCTTGGGGATCTTGAGGCGCGCATATACGAGCTAGTCGGCCAGCGTTTCAACATCAATTCCACTCAGCAGCTCTCCGACGTGCTGTTCAAGCTCCTCAACCTGCCCACCCAAGGAATGCGGCGGACGAAGTCCGGCCACTACTCTACCGCCGCCGGCGTACTGGAGCGGTTGACAGGTCAGCACCCGGTCGTCGATCTGGTCCTCGAACACAGGTCGCTCTCCAAGCTGAAGTCTACCTACGTGGACGCGCTGCCCCGCCTGGTCAATCCCGCTACCGGCCGGCTACACACGTCGTATCATCAGACGGGCACGGTCACGGGACGTCTCAGCTCGAGCGACCCCAACCTGCAGAATATCCCTATCCGGACTGAGGTTGGCAGGCAGGTGCGCCGGGCCTTCGTGGCGGAGCAGGGCTGGAAGCTGATATCAGCCGACTACTCTCAGGTCGAGCTGCGCGTGCTGGCCCAGGTCTCCGGCGATGAAGGGCTGCTCAGCGCTTTTGCCCGAGATGAAGACGTGCACGCCAGCACAGCGGCCGCGATCATGGGCGTGAAGCTGGGAGACGTGACATCTGAGATGCGCCGGGTGGCGAAGGCGGTCAACTTCGGCCTCTCCTACGGCCAGACCGCCTACGGGCTGGCCCAGGCCACCGGGCTGACGCAGCTGGAGGCGGAGGAGTTCATCGCCGCCTACTTCGAACGGTTCCCCAAGGTCAAGACCTATATCGAGAACACGAAGCAGCTGGCCGCGCGCCAGGGCTACGTGGAGACGCTGCTCGGGCGGCGCCGCTATTTCCCCGAGCTGATGCCCGGCAGGGAGGCGCCGCACAGTCTGCGCCAGGCTGCTGAGCGCATGGCCATCAACGCTCCGATCCAGGGCACCGCTGCGGACATCATCAAGATAGCCATGATCCGCCTGCACGCGGCGCTGGGGAAGCGTGCTCCACGGGCACGTATGACGCTGCAGGTGCACGACGAGCTCCTGGTTGAGGCGCCGGAGAAGGAGGTCGAAGAGGCTAGTGCGCTGATGTGTGAGATCATGGAGGGGGCCTTTGAGCTGCAGGCCCCGCTCAAGGTGGACTTGAAGGTGGGCCTCAACTGGGAGGAGATGGAGAGCTGGCGCAGCCCGTAGGCAGCCAGAAGGAGATGATATAGATGAGGCGGCCTGGGTCGTTCTCCTTGAGCAGGGTAGTGCACGGATCAGCGCTCGTGCTGATCCTGGTCACGGCCGGAGCGAGCGCGACTCCCGCGCTCGCCGACACGATCGACCTGCCTCAGGAGAACGCGTGGGCGCGCGTGACTCCGTCGGTCGTCTGGTGCGACGACGCTCAGTCCCTGGTCACGATAGAGGTACATATCGTCGGCCGGAACGATGTGGAGGCGGTCCGGGTCGAGAACGGGCCGATCAACGTTGTTGCACTCTATGATGACGGTACCCATGGCGACGTGGCCGCCGGCGACAACGTCTTCACCCGATCAGGCGTGCAGCCATATTGCAGTCCCTATCAGAGGGAGGTGAGCCAGGAAGTAGGCGTCTGGAACCTGGGGGTGTTCCTGAGCGTCACGCTGACGGGCGGCGTCGAGGCGGCCAATCGCTATCCCGTCGCCGTCGGCATGGTCGACCCTCGCTTCAAGGACGCGTTCGAAGTGGTGCAGCTTGGCGACCGTCTATCCGCGACAGCCTATGCCTTCTTCATCGACGACAGCGCTCACGAGGTCTTCGAAGGCTACCCGGTGGCGCCTATCTACTGCGGCAAGGGCAACTACGCCGCCTATCAGAAGCTGTACAGTGTCCTGCCGGACGTCTTCGATTTCGCGCTGGTGATGCCCGGGGAGCAGATGCTCCGTCCGGGCGACTTCGCCGAGAACACGCCCTACCACGTGACTGCCTCGAATGCCGTTCAGAACATAGGCCTGCCCGTCGAGAACAATACTGCCCTGTTCGGCTCGGCAGGCCGGCTGAAGGGGGCCATCTACCACTCCTTCGGCAGCGTCGCCATCGTCGACCACGAGATCGCCCACTCCTGGGGGGCCGGCATCGGCGTCTCACTGGGCCTGATCGAGGAGGGCCAGGCGGGTCGGTACCATTGGGAGGCGAACAGCGACATCGGCGGCCAGCTGGGGTACTACTACTTCTTGCCGGATGGATGGGTCGGTCACTTCGCGGACAACGGTGATGGCACCTGGAGGCTGATCACCAATGACGTCCAGGAGCCCTATGCACCGCTCGAGCTCTACATGATGGGGCTGATCCCCCCGGAGCAGGTGCCGCCGGTCCACATCCTGGAGTCACCTGACACGACCGACCATGAACGCATCACCGCCGCTTCGGTGCGCACGGTGACGATCGAGCAGATAATCGCGGCCCAGGGCGGGGCCCGGATACCTGCCTATCCGGGCACGCAGCGGGATTTCACCATGGCCTTCATTGTCACCGGGGAGGGACCGTTCAACGACGCTGCCTATGCCTACTTCTCGCTGCTATCCTACCTGCTCATGAGTGATGATCCTCCTCACTCGAGGACGTCGCTGGCGCCCTTCGCCTGGGCCACCGGGGGCCGGGGCACGCTCGACACGCGGCTGCCTGTCGACGCCGCTGAGCTATCCGTGCTGCCTGGCGTGGCTACTCCGACGCCCGCGCCGACGGACACGCCGACACCTGCGCCCACGCTGACACCGACGCCTACCCGGACGCCCACGGCGACCAGCCTGCCCGAAGAGGAGCCGACCCCTACCGTGACGGTCGAGGCCACGCCGGCGGAAGAACAGGGAGGGTCCGGGATCTGCAGCCCGCTGCCGCTGGGCCTGGTTGTCTGTCCCGGTCTCTTGGCGCTGATACGGAGGAAACGCCCGGGCTAGCGGCGCGGCTCGCGCTGCATGGCCGAGACAGCGCGGTCGATTCGAACTAGGAGAAGGTGGAACGAAAGGTGGAAGGATAGGTGGCGCAGCCATGGCCTCGTAGTCACGGAGGCCTGGCGGTCACCTGCCGAACAGAGCTTACCAATAGGGCTGCCGGGGGAACGGAGCGCGCCCCCAACACGTTGGCGTCACTCTCCGCCGAACTGCCGGCCAACAAGGCCGGCTCCATCCTCGACGAACCTGCGTCTGTCTCCCCCTTTCCGGTGCCGTATCTCGCGGCGACATAGGGCTCTGCCTCGGCGGCGCCGCGGCTCGCGTAACAAAGCGGGCCGCTGGGCTCGTTCATGTATACGAGGGCGCTTGTCAGCGCGGGAGGTGGGTCATGTCTGGGAAGGCGGGAGAGCGGAGAGCGGTCGTGCTGGCGGTGGCGGTGGAGGTACTGCTGGTGTTGGCCTGCGGTCCCCTGGGCGGCGCTGGAGAGCCGAGCGTGGAGATCACCAGCCCTGCCAGCGGGACGAGGGTCGAGCTGGGGCGGGAGGTGGAGATCGCCTCTACGTCGAGTGCAGGGGCCGGCGTAGCGCGGGTCGAGTTGTTGATCGACGGGGAGGTGGTGCGGGAGGATCAGCCGCCGGCCGGCACCCAGGCGACGTTCAGGCTGGTGCAGCTGTGGCTGCCCGAGGGCGAGGGCGACGTACGCGTAGCTGTGGTGGCCTACGATGCGGACGGCGAGGCGTCGCCGGAGGCGGCGATCATGCTGTCGGTGGTGGCCAGTGTGGCGGCAGCCGGGGTGACGCCGACCCCCGTGCCGGACGTGGAGGCGGAGGGCTGCACGCTGAACGCGTCCTTCGTGGCGGACGTGACGATACCGGACGACACGGTAATGGCGCCTGGCGCGGCGTTCGTGAAGAGCTGGCGGATGCGGAACAGCGGGACGTGCGACTGGGGCGAGGGGTTCAGCCTGGTCTTTGTGAGTGGACAGCAGATGGAAGGGCCGGCCTCGGTGGCTGTGGCCCAGACGCCTGCCGGGAGCGTGGTGGACGTCAGCGTCGAGCTGGAGGCTCCGGCTACGTACGGCACCCACAGGGGCAACTGGCGCATGCAGTCGGATGAGGCGGCGATGTTCGGTTCGACGTTCTGGGTCCGGATCGTGGTGCCGGCGCCGGCGACGGAGACGCCGCTCCCCGGGCCGACGCCCACTCCGACGTTTGGGATCGTTCTTCACCCGGGGTTGTTCACCGTGCTGCCGCCGCTGTTCACGCTGGTGCCGCCCGTCTCGGCCGAGGTTCGCCGGGAGGAGACGACCATATCCGTGGGCCCGGCGACGATTGGCTACGCGACGGCGCAGTGCCCGAGCGGCTCGCTGGTCGTCAGCGGTGGATACACGGCCAGCCCCAGCGTCCTTGTCTACACGCACCAGGCAGTGGGGAACGGATGGCAGGCCTGGGCCCGCAACAACTCGTCCTCGCAGGTGGAGTTCAGGGTCTACGCCACCTGTCTCTCCAACAGCGGCGGCTCGGTGACTGTGTTGAGCAACAGCGCCCCCGTCGGCGCTGGCTCCGTGGGGCCGGTGTTGGCCACCTGTCCTTCAGGGAGCGTCGCCGTAGGCGGGGGCTGGGGCGTGCCCGCTGATGGCAGCCTGCAGGTCTACAGCAGCCTGAAGCTACACGGCATCAACGGCTGGGAGGTGCGGGCGGAGAACGGCTCCGGCTCATCTGCCACCCTAACAGCGCGCGTCGTCTGCCTGCTGGGCACGGGGGGCACTGTGAGCGAGGTCGCGGAATCGGACAGCATAGCGCCTGGCGGCTACAAGGGGCTGGGCTGCAGCTGCCCCGCCGGCAGCGTCATCACTGGGGGAGGCTTCTCCAACCGCTGGGGAGCCTACGCCATGGCCTATCGGCTTGGCACACAAGACACCTGGGAGGTGTTTGTGACTAACCTCGGCACCGGGGACCATACCTTCTGGTGCTATGGCGTCTGCCTGTCGCTGCCGTAGAAGGGCCCGGGCCTGCCGGCAGGAAGAACCGCAGTGGTGTGCTGGTTGGGCCGGACAGCCTCGGCCTGCCCCGCCCGCCGATGCGTCGTCTGGCAGCGCGAGCGCTTGACGAGGGGGACCGGGCATGGTATGATTCCGCAGCCTGGGGGCGTAGTGTAGCGGTTAACATGCCGGCCTGTCAAGCCGGAGATCGCGGGTTCGAATCCCGTCGCTCCCGCAGCCTGGCGCGAGTGCCTGCTACAGCACTCGCGCTTCTTCTTTGTCCGTCGCGGCAGCTTCGGGCGCGGCTACCTTTGCGGCAACCTCGGCGATGGTCTATAATCAAGCTACCATGCCCTGCGTCCCGCCTGGCCGGCAGGGGCTGCAGTGGCGACCAAGGAGAACGCAATGACCGAACTTCCTGCGGTGCGCAGCTTTGCCGAACGGCTGATCGAGAACGTCGAGCGGGTAATCGTAGACAAGCGCTCGGCGGTACAGCTGGCTGTCATCGGTCTGCTCAGCGAAGGCCACCTGCTGGTGGAGGACGTACCCGGCGTGGGCAAGACCATGCTGGCCCGCAGCCTGGCCCGCTCGCTCGATTGCTCCTTCGGCCGTATCCAGTTCACTCCGGACATGCTGCCCAGCGACATCACGGGGGTCTCCATATTCAACCAGGCCACGCGGGAGTTCGAGTATCGGGCGGGGCCGGTGATGGCCCAGATCGTCCTGGCGGATGAGGTCAACCGGGCCACGCCCAAGACCCAGGCCGCCCTGCTGGAGGTGATGGAGGAGCGCCAGGCCACCGTCGACGGAGTGACCCATCCGCTGCCGCGCCCGTTCATGGTCATGGCGACGCAGAACCCGATCGAGTACGAGGGCACGTATCCCCTGCCCGAGGGCCAGCTTGACCGCTTCCTCCTCCGGATCAGCCTGGGCTACCCCTCACCTGAAGGCGAGATCGAGGTGTTGGACCGGCAGCAATTCCGTCACCCTGTGGAGGACCTCAAACCGATCGTTTCAGCGAAAGAAGTGGCGCAGGCTCAGGAGGCGATCCGTGCCGTGCACGTCTCGCCGGCCGTGAAGCGATACATCGTCGAGCTGATCAACGAGATCAGGAGACACCCCGAGGTGTACGTGGGGGCTAGCCCGCGGGGCAGCCTGGCGCTCTACCGCACGGGGCAGGCGAGAGCGGCTCTGGAGGGGAGAGACTTCGTGCTGCCGGACGACGTCAAGGCGCTGGCTCCTGCGGCGCTGCCTCACAGGGTTATTGTGGGCGCCAGAGGACGGCTGCGCGAGCTGAGCTCGGAGAGCATCATCGGCGAGATCCTGGACCGGCTGCCTGTACCTTCCGGAGGTCTGACCCCGGACAAGTGAGCGAGAGGCAGATAGCCGCAGATGGACTGAAGCTATGCACCCGGCTGGTGCCGGCGCTGATCTTGCTGCTGCTGGTACTGCAGGTCGTAGCGCCATATGAGGGCTGGGTTGCTCTGCTGGCCGGACTGGGCGGTGCCTGGCTGGTGTCCTATCTGTGGGCCCGATCGCTGGCCCGAGGTCTGGCCGTTCGGCGGGAGGTCCGCTTCGGCTGGGCTCAGGTGGGGGATCAGCTGGAAGAGCGGTTCACCGTCGAGAACCACGGCTGGGCCCCGGCGATGCTGGCCGATCTGGTCGACCACTCGACGATGCCCGCCTACAGGGTTGGCCAGGGGACCGGCATCGACGGCCACAGCACGAATCGCTGGGTCAAGATGGCGGCCTGCACCCGGCGGGGTCTATACATTCTCGGTCCGACGAGCCTCGTGGCAGGAGATCCGCTTGGCCTGTACAAGGTTACCGTGCACGATCCCGCCTCCGCGCCTCTGGTAGTGATGCCGCCTGTCGTGCCCCTTCCGGCCATTCGCGTCTCTGCCGGCGGTCGGGCCGGCGACGGCAGGCCGCGGCCGAAGGGGGCTGATCAGACGGTCAGCGCGGCCAGCGTGCGGGAATACGTCCCGGGGGATAGCCTGCGCTGGATTCACTGGCGGACCACGGCTCGGCTGGACAAGCCCTACGTCCGGCTCCTCGACGGCACTCCATCTGGCGACTGGTGGATCGTGTTGGACATGGAGCGGCGGGCACAGGCCGGCGAGGGAGAGGATTCGACGGACGAGCACGCCATCATCCTGGCCGCCTCGCTCGCCGACCGCGGGCTGCGACTGGGTAGATCGGTTGGGCTGGCCGCCCAGGGTGAGAAGCTCGTCTGGCTTCCCCCGAAGGGGAGGGATGCCCAGCGCTGGGAGATAATGCGATCGCTGGCCCTGGTATCGACGGGCCAGCTTCCGCTGTCTGAGCTGTTGGACCGCGCTGGGCCCGCGGTGGGCAGGCACGCCAGCCTTATCGTGATCACCGCGGCGGTCGATGGGGCATGGGTGCCGCCTCTGCTGCGCCTGATACAGCGGGACGTCACGCCCACAGTCCTGCTGCTCGACCCCCAATCATACGGCGGCTCTGGCGACGTGCGCGGCGCGGAGGCCACGCTGGCCGATCTCGGCGTGACCCACTACGTGATCACGCGGGACCTGCTGGCTCAGCCGGAGGCGCGGCCTGGAGAGCAAGGCCGCTGGGAGTGGCGGGTGCTGCCCACCGGCCGGGCGGTCCCCGTGCGGGGGCCCGGCGACGCGGCCTGGAGGGAACTCTCGTGAGCGCCCAGGCAGTGGGATCGCTTTCCCATCGCTCCGGGAGAACGCTGCTTTCCCGCAGAGCGATGGCACTGGCTCTGCTTCTCGTTGGCTTGCTGGTCACGGCGGCGGGTGTTGCCGACCGCATGCCAAGGCTTGAGTCTGTGCTGCTGTATGCCTCTGCGGCGGCCGGGCTTCTGCTGGGATGGGCTGTGGCGGCTACCAGGCTGCGCGCCCGTATCGCCGCTCTGCTCTCCTTCGTTCTCGGTGCCGGGAGTGTGCTCGGCCGCGTGGGCAGGCTGCACGTGCAAGCGGTAGAGCTGCTGCGCTCGCTGGGCGGCGCCTGGTGGACCGTGGTTCAATCGCTGCTCGGCCTTGGCAAGAGCGTTCTGCCTGAAGATGTGCCGGATCTGGTCGAACCGATCCTAGGTGCGCTGCAGGGTCTTGGCTCCGATCTGCTGGGCCTCTTGGAGCGAGTGGCTCGCTGGGCAGCGGAGACTCTCGCGGGGAGCGCCACCTTCGACCCCGTCTCTTCGACTGTAGTATGGAGTCTGGCGCTGTGGGCGGCCGCGGCCTGGGCCGGGTGGATGCTACGGCGGCGAGAGAGGCCACTGGCTGCGCTCGCTCCGGCCGCGGTATTGCTCACGGGCGCGCTCAGGCCTGCGGAGGGCAGGCTCTGGCACGTCCTGACACTGCTGGCCGCGCTCCTCCTGCTGCTTGCTCTCAGCTACTACGATAGACTGGTCCGCCGCTGGGATCGAGACCGCGTGGGCTATCCAGACGTCCGCGTCGAGATGGCCTTCGTGAGCATCGGCCTGACCTTTGTGCTGGTTGCTGGATCGGCCGCGGCGGCGACGATCGATCTCGAGGAGATACGGGAGGCGCTGGAGCGCCCCTCGGGAGAGGCCACCGATGGGGAGGATGCAGCACCGGGCGGGACGGCGGACCCTGACGCAGAGACGGCGGAGCCTTCGTTCCGCGCAGGTGTGGCCGGCTTGCCGCGCACTCACGTGCTCGGACCGGCCCCTGAGTTCTTTGGCCAGCCTGTGATGCGCGTCGGGGTCGGGCTGACAGGAGTTGGCGAGAGCGCCCCGGGCTACTGGCGCAGCGTGACCTACGATTGGTACACGGGTGCGGGCTGGATTGCCAGCGACACGGGAGTGGTGGACTACGCCGCCGGCCAGGCCCTGGATGTGGAGCGGCCTTCTTCGACTCGGCTGGTACGGCAGGAAGTCGAGATCCTCGCCGACCTCGAGGATGCGCTCTTCGCGGTGGGTTCGCTCTTGGTTGTCGACCGGGACTACAGCGTGGTCTGGCGCACAGACGAAGACCAGTTCGGCGCGTCGACCGAGGCCGAGAGCTATGTGGCGGAGTCGTTCGTCTCCGTCGCCAGCGTAGAGGAACTCAGGTCCGCGGGGGACGACTACCCGGGATGGTTGGCGCAGCGCTATCTGGCGCTGCCGGACAGCTTGCCGGACCGCGTGCTGGCGCTGGCCCGGGATCTCACGGCCACCGAGCCGACCCCCTACGACAGGGTGCAGGCGATCGAGGACTACCTGCGGGGCTACGAGTACTCGCTCGCCATAGGGCAGCCTCCGCGCGGCCGGGACGTGGTCGACTACTTCCTGTTCGACCTGCGGAAAGGTTTCTGTGACTACTACGCGACGGCTATGGCTGTGTTGGTGCGCGCCGCCGGCGTCCCGGCCAGGATCGCCGTCGGCTACACGGGGGGGACGTTCGATCGGGCGACAGCCCGCTTCCTGGTCTATGACAGCAATGCCCACTCCTGGGTCGAGGTCTACTTCCCAGGCTACGGATGGGCGGCATTCGAGCCCACTGCCGCTGTCGATGCGATCGACCGCGCCGCTGACGCCGGCGGAGCGGCCGACCGTACCGGGGTCCCGGCGGATGCAGGCTTCCCGCTGCAGCTTCTGGCCAATCTGCCGCTGGAGCTCATCGGGCTGGTGCTGCTGGGGGCGGCGCTGACGCTGGGCATCGTCTGGATCGCTGTCGACGGCACGCGACTGCGGAGGGGGCGCCCGGCAGCCGCCGCAGCGACGCTCTATCGCAGACTGCGGCGCCACGGCAGGCGGCTATCCGTGCCTATGAGCGCCGGAGATACGGCCCACGAGTTCGCCGCCTCGTTCTCCGATTGGCTGGCCGGCAAGCTAGGGCGATGGCAGCGGCGGGTGCTCCGACCGACCGTCCAGCAGGTCGAGGAGGTGATCCGCTTCTACGTTCAGGCCAGCTACGCCTCGAGTCCTGCCAGCTCGTCTCAGAGGGAACAAGCCCTTCGCTCGTGGAGGGCGCTCAGCTGGCGACTGTGGCTGGCCCGGATGGGGCGCGCCTCGTCCTAGTAGTTGTTGGGGGGCGGAATCATGATAGAATAGCCCCGGATGCGGGCTCCACCCGTGCGGTGGGGCCTGCTTGCGAACGGCCGAAGTCATCGGCGCCGGCAGGCCGGTCCCAGGTCAGCTGTGGAGTAGGGAATCCAGGACTGGGTGGATCTGCCTGTGCTTCGGCGGCCGTGATGCTGGTAGGACGGGGGAAGGTGACCAACCCTGCAGGGGTGCCCGGGCTGCGCCGCAGGCGGGGCAACAACACAAGGAGGTAGCATCTTGCCCGCAAAGCCCGACGTTGAAGAGCTGTGCATCAATACCATCCGCTTTCTTGCCGTAGACGCAGTGGAGAAGGCGCGGTCTGGCCATCCGGGTGCACCGATGGGGGCGGCGACGATGGCCTACGTCCTCTGGGATCGCTTCCTGAAACACAATCCCCGCAACCCGGACTGGGCCGATAGGGATCGCTTTGTGCTTTCTGCCGGCCACGCGTCGATGCTGCTCTATTCGCTGCTCTACCTGACGGGCTATGATCTCTCGCTGGACGAGATCAAGGCCTTCCGGCAGTGGGGCAGCAAGACGCCCGGCCACCCGGAATGGGGAGTGACTCCCGGAGTGGAGGCGACGACCGGCCCTCTGGGCCAGGGCTTCGCCAATGGCGTCGGTATGGCCATTGCCCAGCGCTGGCTGGCCGAGCACTACAACCGGCCCGGCCACGAGATCATCGATCACTATATCTACGCCATCGTGTCGGATGGCGATCTGCAAGAGGGGGTCTCCAGCGAGGCGGCCAGCCTGGCTGGACGGCACGGCCTGGGCAAGCTGATCTACCTCTACGATGACAACGACGTCCAGATCGAGGGCAGCACTGACCTGGCCTTCACGGAGGACGTCGCCGCTCGCTTCGCTGCTTACAACTGGCACGTCGTCGGCCCGATCGACGGCCAAGACGCCGATGCGGTGGACGCGGCGATCCGCGAGGGCCAGGCGGAGAAGGATCGACCGACACTGGTTGTCTGCCGCACTGTGATAGGCTACGGCAGCCCGGACGCAGGTACGGCGAAAGTGCACGGCGCCCCTCTCGGCCCGGAGAACGCCCGGGCGGCCAAGGAGAAGCTGGGCTGGCCGCTGGAGCCGGACTTCTACGTCCCCGACGAGGCGCTTGATCACATGCGCCGGGCGGTGGCCAGGGGCGGGACGGCGGAGAAGGACTGGCAGGCCAGGCTCAAGGCCTACGCCAGGGAATACCCGGCCGAGGCCAAGCAGCTGCAGTCCGAGCTGGCCGGTGAGCTGCCCGAGGGCTGGGAGGAGACGGTGAAGGACCTGTTCGCCGGCCTCACCGAGCCGATGGCGACGCGAGTCGCCTGCGGCAAGGCGCTCAACGCGCTGGCCACGCGGGTCCATGCCCTCACCGGCGGCTCGGCTGACCTTTCGCCGAGCACGAAGACGGTGATCGACGACTTCGCTGACTTCGGGAGCGGCCAGCCATGCGGTCACAACCTCCACTTCGGCGTGCGGGAGCACGCAATGGGGGCGATAGCGAATGGCATGGCGCTGCACGGCGGTCCGATCCCCTATACAGCCACATTCCTTGTCTTTGCTGACTACATGCGGCCGCCGATGAGACTGGCCGCGATGATGAAGAAGCGGGTCATCTTTGTGTTCTCACACGACTCGATCGGCATAGGTGAGGATGGGCCTACCCACCAGCCCATCGAGCAAATAATGCAGCTGCGGGCCATGCCGAACATCACCGTGATCCGCCCGGCGGACCCCGCCGAGACGGCGGTGGCCTGGCGGGCAGCCCTGCTGAAGGCCGACGGTCCCACCGTGTTGCTGACGACGCGGCAGAAGGTGCAGCCCATCGATCGCAGCCGCTGCGCTCCGGCGGAAGGGCTGCTGCACGGCGGCTACGTGCTCTGGGACTCGGGCAAGGGGAAGCCGGACGTGATCCTGATTGGTACGGGGTCGGAGACACAGGTGGCCTTGGCGGCGGGCGACCTGCTCGCGGCTGAGGGGTTCGAGGTGCGGGTCGTTGCCATGCCCAGCTGGGAGATCTTCGATCAGCAGCCGGCCAAGTACCGCGAGAGCGTGCTCCCGGGCGATGTGCGGGCGCGCGTGGCCGTCGAGGCGGGGCTCCGTCTGGGCTGGGAGCACTACGTCGGGCTCGACGGAGCGATTGTGGGGATGGACGTCTACGGGGCGAGCGGGCCGGGCGGGGAACTCTACAAGCAGTACGGTATCACCGCAGAGCACGTGGCAGCGGAGGCGCGCAAACTGCTCCGGTAGGGCTCCCAGGTCGTCCGGGCAGAGGCAGTGGAGGTGGGGAGTGGCTGGACTGCGGGACATGGAGTTCGCGCCGGTCGAGGAGGGCGCGTCTGCGCTGACGGCAGATGAGATAGCCGAGCTGCTTCCGCAGCTGTCTGAGTGGGAGATCGGGGAGAAGGACGGCATTCAGCGCCTGCAGCGGAGATTCGCCTTCGCCGACTTCGCCCAGGCGCTGGCATTCACGGTGAGGGTGGGCCAGCTGGCCGAGGCGAAGGGCCATCATCCGGTGATCCTCACCGCCTGGGGTATGGTGACCGTGATCTGGTGGACCCACAAGGTCAAAGGGCTGCACCAGAACGACTTCCTGATGGCGGCGATGACGGGCGCTCTCTTCTCGGCCGGCTCCGCCTGAGGATTGGAGCAGGCTGTGCTGGGCCGGGAGGGAGTCGCGACCAGCGTGCAGGGGAGGCCCACACTTCGCCGCTGCCTTGATACAGCAGTGCGGAAGGCCGGGCGTGGATAGCTACAAGTACGTGATCGTCGGCGGGGGGCCGGCGGGAGAGCAGGCGGTGGAGGGCATAGGGAGGGTCGATCCCTCCGGCACGATCGCGCTGGTGTGCGGAGAGGACCACCTCCCCTATCGCCGCCCGCCACTCTCGAAGGGCTACCTGGCAGGCAAGATCGGGCGCGAGCGCCTGTACCTGAAGCCCGAAGCCTACTACGAAGAGCGGTCTGTAGACGTGCGCCGTGCTGTACGGGCAGAGGCGCTCGATCCGGATCAGCGCCTGGTCAGGCTGGCAGATGGACGGGAGGTAGGCTACGAGAAGCTGCTGCTGGCAACCGGGGGAAGCGCGCGGCGGCTGCCCATCCCCGGAGGCGACCTGGAGAAGGTCTTCGCGCTGAGGACGATAGGAGATGCGGACGCCATCCGCGCGGTGGCCGGGGAGCGGGCGAGCGCACTGGTCGTAGGAGGCAGCTTCACCGGAACAGAGGTCGCGGCGACGCTGGTCGGGCTCGGCCTCTCTGTCACGGTGATCTTCAGGGAGGATCGTCTGATGGAGGCGGCTGCTCCGCCCGAGCTCAGCGCCTTTCTCAAGGCCAGGTACGAGGAGGAGGGCGTACGAATCCTCCCGGCGACGAAGCCGGCTGCCTTCGAGGGCCGGGGCGCAGTCGAGCGGGCCAGTCTGGATAGCGGAGAGGTGCTGGGCGTCGACCTGGTTGTGCTGGGCGTCGGTATTCAGCTGGAGACTGATCTGGCCAGAGAGGCCGGGCTCGAGCTGACGGAAAAGGGTGGGGTTATCGTGGACAAGCATCTGCGCACGAGCGATCCCGACGTGTACGCCGCCGGTGATGTCGCCGCCTGGCCCGATCCCACGTTCAAGAAGAGAATGCGGGTCGAGCACTGGGACGTCGCCAGCCGCCAGGGCCTGCGAGCAGGGATGAACATGGCCGGCGAGCAGGAGCCGTATGAGGCGCTGCCCTACTTCTTCTCCGTCCTGTTTGAGCTGAGCTGCGAGGTGTGGGGCGACCTCTCGACGTGGGACACGACTGTACAGCGGGGCAGCCTGGAGCAGGGCAGCTTCGCCATCTTCTACTTCGCCGAGGGACGGATGGTCGGCGTGCTGTGCGCCGGCCGGCCGGCCGAGGAGCGCAAGATAGCACCGCAACTGGTCCGGGGGCGACTGCGCTACGACGAGGTCGCCGCCCGGCTCCAGGATGAAGGGGTGAGCCTGGCGGCGCTGGCGCCGGAGACCTAGCGCGTCGGCTGCCTGTCTCTGGAACTCGGGACGGAATCACGGGGAGATAGTTGAGCAGATGGAAACAGCAGCGACGGCCAACCCGACGACGATCGTCATCTTTGGCGCCTCCGGGGATCTGACCCAACGCAAGCTCGTGCCGGCGCTGCACAGCCTGGCCTGCAGCGATCTCCTGCCCCAGAGCGTGCGTGTCCTGGGGGTGGCCCGGTCCGAGATCCCGGACACGGCGTTTCGGGAGCGGCTGTACGAGGGTGTGGAGGAATACGCCCGCCTTGAGCCGAGGACCTGCCGGTTGTGGACCGACTTCGCCGGGCGCTATTCCTATCTGCAGGGTGGGTACGACGATCCCGAGACCTACGTCCATCTGGCTGAATGGCTGGCAGGCCTTGACGGAGGAGGCGGGGCCGGAGGGAACGTGCTCTTCTGCCTGGCAACGCCACCCTCGGTCTATCCTGTGATCGTCGACCAGCTCGGCCGCGCCGGCCTGAACTGGAGCGACACGGGCTGGAGAAGGGTCATGGTCGAGAAGCCGTTCGGGCACGACGAGACGAGCGCCCACCGGCTCAACGAGCAGATACACGCTGTCTTCTACGAGGATCAGGTCTACCGCATCGATCACTACCTGGGCAAGGAGGCGGTTCAGAACATCCTGGCTTTCCGCTTCGCCAATGCGCTCTTTGAGCCGCTGTGGAACCGCGACTTCATAGATCACGTGCAGATCACGGTGGCGGAGACTGTTGGCGTGGGGAGGCGGGCGGGCTACTACGATCAGGCCGGCGTGCTGCGCGACATGTTCCAGAACCACCTTCTGCAGCTCTTGACACTTGTGGCGATAGAGCCGCCAGCTGCGCTGGAAGCGGATACGCTGCGGAACGAGAAGGTGAAGGTGCTGCGAGCGATACGCCCCATCACTGCCGGCGTACGCGGCCAGTATCTTGGCTACACCAGGGAGCGGGGAGTGGCGCGCGGATCGCAGACTGCGACATACGGCGCGCTGAGGGTGGACGTGCGCAACGGCCGCTGGCGCGGTGTGCCGTTCTTCCTGCGGTCGGGTAAGCAGCTGGCGGGGCGCACTACTCAGGTCGTCGTTCAGTTCAAGCGGCAGCCCGGCCCCGAATTCGCCGCGGTAGGTGACGGAGAGGTCGCTCCGAACGTGCTCACTCTCTGCCTGGCGCCGGACGAGGGCATTCACCTCCGCTTCGCGGCGAAGGAGCCTGGGGCCGGGCTGCGCACGCGGCCGGTGGAGATGGATTTCCACTACGCCAAAGTGTTCGGGCAGCGGGCGCTGCCCGATGCCTACGAGAGGCTCCTGCTCGACGCGCTGCAGGGCGATGCCTCGCTCTTCGCCAGGGCGGACGAGATCGAGCTGGCCTGGTCGCTGATCGATCCGGTCGTCTCCTCCTGGGAGGGGCGGGATGCGCCACAGATGATGCTCTACGAGCGGGGCAGCTGGGGCCCTGCGGCCGCCAACGATCTGCTGGCCGAGAGCGGACGGTCCTGGCACCCGGCCTGCACCGTGCACTGCAGCGGGGGCGCGTGATCGAGATCCGGGAGTTTGCAGACGGCGCCGGTCTGGCCCGGTACGCGGCTGACCACTTCGTCGAGCTTGCCCGGCAGGCGATTGACAGCCGGGGTCGCTTCCTGGGGGCGCTCTCCGGGGCGAAGACCCCGCTGGCCACGTTCGAGCTTCTGGCGAGCGAGGAGTACTCTGGGCGGATCGATTGGGCGCGCATTCATGCTTTCTGGGCGGACGAGCGCTGCGTGCCGCCCGACGATCCGGCGAGCAACTACGGCCAGGCGAACGCCGCGCTCCTGGGTCGCGTGCCGATCCCGGAGGGGAACGTCCACCGCATCAGGGGCGAGCTGCAGCCGCAGGAGGCAGCAGCGCGGTATGAGGAGGAGCTCCGGCAGACCCTGGGGCCGGACGGGCGGCTCGACCTGGCGTTGATGGGGCTGGGGACCGACGGCCACACGGCGTCGCTCTTCCCCGGCACGGCGGCCGTCGAGGAGCGGGAGCGCTGGGCGGCGGCTCAGTACGCGGAAAGCGTCGGCGCCTGGCGGGTGACGATGACAGCGCCGGTGCTGACCGCCGCCCGGCAGGTGACGTTCCTGGTGTCCGGCGCGGAGAAGGCGGAGGCGCTCAGGGCGGTGCTCGAGGAGCCGCCGCAGCCGGCGCTGCGGCCGGCGACTCTCTTCCGGCAGGCCGACGTTCCGGTCCTGTGGTTGATCGATTCCGACGCGGCAGGTTGCCTGCGGCGGGGCCAGGCCGGCTACGTTACTGCACGATGACGTCGTTGGCCTGCCGTGCGGGGCGTGATTCCTGCAGCCGGGTACCAGGTATCTGCTGCCTGACACCTGATACCCTCGCGCGCGCTCGCTTTCTGTGGTTCGAGCTGATGCCGCTGTAGCCGCCGCGTGCAGTTCTGTGAATATCATCTCCGCCAGCCGCAGGACGGACATACCCGGCTTCTACAGCGACTGGTTCATGCGCCGGCTGCGGGCCGGGTCCGTGTCCTATCCCAACCCCTACAGCGGCGAGGTTCATACGGTCTCGCTGCTGCCGGACGACGTCCATTCGATCGTCTTCTGGTCGAAGCACTACGCTCCGCTCCTCCCCCATCTGGACGAGCTCGAGGAGCGGGGCTACCGCGCGACGTTCCACTACACGATTACCGGCGCGCCGCGCGAGTTGGAGCCCCACGTCCCTGCCTGGCAGGAGGAGGTCAAGACGCTACGGGACCTGGCCGGCCGTACCACCCCGGGCCACGTCACCTGGCGCTTCGATCCTATTCTGTTCACTGATCAGCTGGGCGCGCCGTTGTACCTGCAGCGATTCCAAGAGATCGCCTCGTCGCTGGAGGGGGCGGTTGAGCGCTGTGCCTTCAGCTTCGCCACCTTCTATGCCAAGGTGGCGAGGCAGCTCGACCGGGCAGTCGTCCGGTATGTTGATCCTCCGCTGGAGCAGAAAGAGGCGCTCGTCGAGCAGATGGCGGACATCGGAGACGAGCGCGGAATCACGCTTCACGCTTGCTGCTGGCCGGATCTCGTGGGAGGCCGGATCAGGCAGTCCCACTGCGTCGACGGCGGGCTGCTGGGCCGGCTGTTCCCCGATCGGCCGCTGGTGAGCGAGCGGAGGCCGACGCGCGATGGATGCGGCTGCTATGCCAGCCGCGACATCGGCATGTACGATACGTGTCCCTACGGCTGCGTCTACTGCTATGCCAACCAGAGCCACGAGCTGGCGCTCAGACGCCACCGGGCCCACGATCCGCAGGGTGAGATGATCATCGGCTAGGGGCCGGCGCATGCTTTCAGGCCATCACACCAGGGAGGGGCCGGGAAAGGATGGGGGCTGGAGGGTGCCTACTTGGAGCGCGCCCTTCACCGTGCTATACCCTCACCCGCCCAGCAGATTACCTGCTTCTCTCTGTGTCTTCCGAGTCTCTGTGGCTCCTGCGCCGTTTGACGAATCGCCAACTACCGGCTATACTCGAAGTTGAATAGCTAGTGCTCTGGAGAGGTGATCAGCGATGAAGCTGCGTGCGCAGGTGATGGTGGTGGGCGGGATACTGGGGGCGCTGGTAGGTGTCGGTGCTGCCTTTCTCTTTCTCCGGGCTAACCCCGTCGAGGTTGACGAGGAGGGCAAGGAGAGCCTGCCTTCTATCCAGCCGGCGAAGGTGCTTTCCGTTGGCCTGGGGCTGCTGACAGTGATGAGACAGTTGGTGGGCATCTCGCTGCCGGAGGAGACGGGCAAGGGGCGCGGGCGCAAACACTAGCGCCGGCGAGACATAACATAACACCCCGGACTGAGCGGGGCTGCCGTTTGCGGCAGCCCCGCTCTTGCTTGCTGGGGCAAGGTGGGAGGCCAACCTTAACGTTTGCCCTACCCCCTGGACAAGATGGGGGAAACCGTGTATAATATTGGGGAGAAGTGGGACGCCGTGGGCCGGAGTGGTCCAGCGTCCCCGCTTCGCACAGCCCCAGGTGGGGCGTAGTGGAGAGCGTAGGCAATGTTCCTGGGCGAGTACGTCCATACGATAGACGAGAAGGGCCGGCTGACAATCCCGGCCCGGTTCCGCGGCGAGCTGGCCGCGGGCGTCGTCGTCACGCGCGGTATGGACCGCTGCCTGACGGTCTATCCGATGGACGAGTGGAATCGACTGGCCAAGAAGGTGTCCGAGCTGCCCGTCGGCGACCGCCGGGCGCGCACGCTGCGGCGGCTCGTCTTCGGCGGCGCTGCTGACGTCGTCCCGGACAAGCAGGGCCGGGTGCTCATTCCACCGAACCTTAGGGAGTACGCCAGGCTGGATGGGGAAGTGATTGTCACCGGGCTCCACACTTACGTAGAGGTGTGGAACCTGGACTCCTGGAGGGAGGAGCGGAAGGTACTTGAGGAGGAGAGGGCGGAAGCGACCGAATGGGCGGAGCTGGGCGTCTAGCCCTCCCCGCGGTCGGAGCTCCCTCTCCTTACCAGCCAAGGGGTGTGTCAAGAACGCGCAGCGTCCACGTACCTGTGCTTCGCCAGGCGGTGCTAGAGGGGCTCGCGGTCCGGCCGTCCGGCCGCTACGTGGACTGCACATTAGGGGGGGGTGGACACGCTGCAGCGATTCTGGAAGAGACAGCTCCCGGCGGCCGTGTGCTCGGGCTCGATAGGGATCCGCAGGCGGTCGATGTGGCCCGCGAGAGGCTGGCTCCCTACGGCGACAGCGTCGAGCTCGTCCACAGCTCGTTCACCCTCCTGGCGGACCAGGCGCGCGACCGGGGCTTCCTTCCGGCGGACGGTGTGCTCTTCGATCTGGGGCTCTCCTCCCTGCAGCTGGCGGATCTCTCCCGGGGCTTCTCCTTCCTCGCTGACGGCCCGCTCGACATGCGCTTCGACCCGAGCTCGGACAGGCCCACTGCGGCGCAGCTGCTCGACGAACTGGACGTCGAGGAGATCAGAGCAATCCTCTGGGAGTACGGCGAGGAGAAGCAGGCCCGCCGTCTAGCTGAAGCGATCGTCGAGGCCCGCCCATTGGAAACGACGGGCCAGCTTGCCGAAGTTGTCGAAAGGGTGGTCAGGCGGCGAAGCCGCATCCACCCGGCGACACGCACATTTCAAGCTCTGCGTATCCTGGTCAACGACGAGCTCGCGGCGATTGGCGAGGCGCTGCCACAGGCTGTCGGCGTGCTCGCGCCCGGCGGCCGCCTGGTGGTCATATCCTTCCATTCGCTCGAGGACCGGATCGTCAAGCGCTTTCTGCGCCGGGAGAGCAGCGACTGTGTCTGCCCGCCGGGCCAGCCGGCCTGCACCTGCGGCCACAAGGCCGGCCTCAGGTTGGTGACGCGCAAGCCGGTCCGGCCGGGCGAAGAGGAGATCTCCGCCAACCCCCGGGCCAGGTCGGCCAGGCTGCGAGTGGCGGAGCGGATTGCGAACAGGGACTAGCCGCAGAGAGCGCAGAGGACGCAGAGAACAAGGGGTTTGTGCGCTGAGGAAGGTGAATCGTCCGATGGTGAGAGGAAGGACGAGCGGCGACGAGAAGCTTAGCATCAGGGAGTTCCTGAGCTGGCTGGCCGATGGCCTCAGGCGCGGCCGCTTCGACCGGAGACCTCAGATGAGCCGGTCGCTCATCCTGCTCGTTGTCGGACTGGTCGCCATGGCCGCGGTCTACCTCACGCTTGTCAGCACGACGGCGTCGACAGGACGCCATCTGGAGGAACTGCAGGCGGAGCTGCTCCGTCTGCAGAGGGAGAATGAGCAGCTGCTGGTCGATATCAGCGAGGCCGGATCGGTTACGCGGCTGATGGAACGGGCGCGCCAGCTCGGTTTCGTGCCCGCCGAGGAGCTCTTGCCCCTGCCGCTGCCGCAGGGCGAAGAGTAGCCTGCTCGATCGCCGCCACAGTTGATGGAGAGACACCGGTGACAGAGGGGCCCAGGAGGCGACTGCGCTTGATCTGCGCCATCATGGTGGCGCTCGCGCTGGTGATCGTCGTCCACCTGGCGCGGATCCAGGTCGCCGACCATGGCGACTATGTGGATGATGCGCGGGAGCAGCGCGTACGTACCGTCGTCATGGCCGATGCGCCGCGGGGTGCCATCTATGACCGGAACGGCCACATGCTGGCCGGCAACGGCGTGCGCTATGCGGTCGAGGCCGCTCCCGCCTACGTCGCCGATCCGCTCGCGGTGGCCGAGCAGGTGGCGCCGATTCTCGAGCGGCCCGTCGCCGAGATCGAAGCGCTGCTCGAAGGTGACGGGCTGTGGGTGCAGCTGGCCGCCCAGGTTTCGAAGCAGGCCGGCGAGCAGATCGCCGAGCTGGGCCTGCTGGGCATCTACGTCCGGCCGACCTGGGTTCGCGAGTACCCGGAGGGGGACCTGGCAGCCCACATGCTGGGCTTCTGCACGGTGGAGATCACCGGCTACTACGGGGTCGAGGGCTACTACGACACGCTGCTGCGCCCCGAGACCGTGACCTGGGAACGTCCAGTCGATACTGCAAACGAGGAGATACCGTGGGCTGTGAAGCCGTTCGTGATGCCCGACCCGGCCGCCTCGCTTGTCTTGACCATCGACCGGACGATGCAGGCGCTGGTCGAGCAGGAGCTGATGCGCTCGACAATCGAGTTCGGCGCCCAGGGCGGCACGATCATCGTCATGGACCCGAACACGTTCGAGATCCTGGCCATGGCCAGCCTGCCCTCCTACGATCCCAATCACTACACTGACTACTACGAGTGGGGCGAGCCGCCCTTCGCCGATCCGGCGGTGAGCCAGCAGTATGAGCCAGGCTCGATCTTCAAGTTGATCACCATTGCCGCGGCGCTCGATAGCCGGCTGGTCTGGACGGGGTCGACGTACAACGACACCGGCCGCATTGAGGTCGGAGGCCGGGAGATACGGAACTCGCTGGGCCGGGTGCCGGGTGAGCAGACCGTGGCGGACATAATGATCAAGTCGCTCAACGTGGGCGCTGCCTGGCTGAGCACGCAGATGGGGCCGGACGTCTTCTACCGCTACGTGCGCGCGTTCGGGTTCGGCAGCCCTACCGGCGTCGATCTGGCCGGTGAGGCCTGGGGCACGGTCTGGCTGCCGCAGGACGTGGAGAACTGGCACGATTCGAATCTGGGCACGAACGCCTTCGGCCAGGGCCTGGCGGTGACGCCGCTGCAGCTGGCGACGGCGCTGGCGACGATCGCCAACGACGGCGTTCGCCTGCGCCCGCGCATCGTCGCCCAGCAGACTGGCCCTGATGGCCAGGTTATTTCCTCCGAGCCGGCGTTCGAGGCCCGGGTCATCTCGCCGGAGACGGCGGACACGGTGACCAAGCTGATGGTGCGCACGATCGAAGAGTCGGTCACCAACGCCAGGGTGAATGGCTACCGGGTCGCCGGCAAGACCGGAACGGCGCAGATCCCCGTGCCGGGCGGCTACGATCCGAGCGGCACGATAGCGACGTTCGGTGGCTTCGGCCCGCTGCCCGATCCACAGCTGGTCATCCTGATCAAGCTCGATCGGCCCAGCACTTCCGAGTGGGCCTTCCAGACGGCAGCGACCTCCTTCGGCAGGCTGGCCGAGCAGCTCTTTGTGCTGCAGGGCATACCACCGCAGGAGCTGGCCATAGCGGAGGCAGCAAGATGAGCGTGGGCATCACGCTGGCGGATGTGATCGAGGGCCTGGCCGGCCGGCGCCCCGACGGGCTGGACCGTCCGATATCGACGACCGTAGTCGATTCGCGGCGGGTGGAGCCGGACGCGCTCTTCGTCGCTCTCAAGGGCGAGCACTCTGATGGACACGATTTCGTCGCCCAGGCCCTCTCGCAGGGAGCCCTGGCGGCTATCGTCGAGCGCGACCTGGAGATCGAGGCCACGAAGCTGGACCTGACGGGCGCGACACCCACGCTGCCGGCCGACCTCTCGCCGCCACTTCTGCTCAGGACGTCGAACTCGCTCGAGGCGCTGCAGCGGCTGGCCACCTTCTGGCGCAGCCGGCACGACGTGCGGGTCATCGGCATCACCGGCAGCGTTGGCAAGACGACGACGAAGGAAGTGACCGCCGCCGTCCTGGCCGTCCGTTACTCGACGCTGAAGAGCGAGGCTAGCTACAACAACGAGATCGGCCTGCCGCTGACGCTCGTTCACCTGACCGACGAGCACGAGCGGGCGGTGCTGGAGATGGGCATGTACGACGTGGGGGAGATCGCCGACCTGGCGCGTATAGCCAAGCCCCACGTTGGAGTAGTGACCATCATCGGCCCCGTTCACCTGGAGCGGGCGAAGACGCTGGCGCGGATCGTGCAGGCGAAGACGGAGCTGCTGCAGGCCCTGCCCCCGGCGCCGGAGGGCGTGGCCATCCTCAACTACGACGACGAGCACGTCCGCGGTATGGCCAAGGCGACGAAGGCGCGCATCTTCTACTATGGCCTCGCCCCGGAGGCGGACCTGTGGGCGGACGAGATCGAAGGTCTCGGTCTGGAGGGCATCCGCTTCCAGCTGCACTACAACGGGGAGACGATGCACGTCAGGCTGCCGCTCCTGGGCCGCCATTCGGTGCACACGGCGCTGCGGGCGGCGGCGGTCGGCCTGGTCGAAGGCCTGAACTGGCAGGAGATCGTCGAAGGACTGCGGGGCCCCGGGCAGCAGCTGAGGCTCGTCGCCGTTCCCGGCCCCGAGGGAGCGACGATTCTGGACGATACGTACAACGCCAGCCCGGCGTCGACGATCGCCGCGCTCAACCTGTTGAGCGAGCTGGACGGGCGCAAGATCGCCGTGTTGGGCGACATGCTGGAGCTGGGTGACTACGAGCAGGAAGGCCACGAGAAGGTGGGCCTGCGCGCGCTTGAGGTGGCGGACGTGCTGATCACGGTGGGCAAGCTGGGCAGGATCATCGGACAGGCGGCGCTCCGCTGGGGTATGGATGCGGAGCAGGTGCACATCGTCGAGGGCTGTGCGGAGGCTATCGCCCTGCTGGAGAAGGTGGTCGCAGCCGGGGACGTCATCTTGGTCAAGGGCTCGCGCGCGGTGAAGATGGAGGAGATCGTAAGCGCGCTGGGGAGGCAGTAATGGACTTTGCTCTCGTCCTGGCAAGCATCTCGTTCATGCTGGCGGTCGTGTGGGGCCCGCTGCTGATCCGGCTGTTGCGGCGCTATCGGATCGGCAAGCGGATCCGTATCGACGGGCCTCGCGGCCACGAGACGAAGCTGGGCACGCCGACGATGGGTGGCCTCATGATCGTCGTGCCCGTGCTGCTGATAACGCTGACCCTCAACGTATATGCCCTGGCCGCCGGGACACTCAGCGGCCGCTCCATTCTGGTGCCGCTGATCGTGATGCTGGCCTACGCCTTCATCGGCGGCGTCGACGACATCGCGGGCATCCGCGGCATGCGGCGCGGCGAGGGCTACCCGGCCCGGCGCAAGCTGCTCTGGGAGGTGCCGCTCTCGCTCTTCATCGCCCTGCTGATGTACCTGGTGCCGCTCCAGTTCGCCGGCGAGGTCGGCGTGCCCGGCCTGCGCGAGGCGGTCGAGCTTGGCTGGTGGTGGGTGCCCTTCGCCGCCTTCTTCATCTTGTCCTTCGCCAACGCAGTCAATCTGACCGACGGGCTGGACGGGCTGGCCGGCATCGTCGTGGCCAGCGCGTTCGTCGGCTACGGCATCATCGCTCTCCTGCAGGGCCAGATCTATCTGACCCAGTTCTGCTTCACCGTCGTTGGGGCCTGCTTCGCCTTCCTCTGGTACAACGCCCACCCGGCGCAGATGTTCATGGGCGATACGGGCAGCCTGGCCCTCGGAGCCACTCTGGCGACCGTGGCTCTGATGACCGGCCAGTGGCTGCTTCTGCCGGTTGTGGCCCTTATTCCTGTGGCGGAGACGGTGTCCGTCATTCTACAGGTAGCCTACTTCAAGTACACGAAGCGCAGGTACGGGCAGGGCCGCCGGCTGTTCAAGATGAGCCCGTTGCACCACCACTTCGAGCTGCGAGGCTGGTCGGAGACGCAGGTCGTGCAGCGCTTCTGGCTGGTGGAGCTGCTGGCGGTGATGGGGGGTGTAGCGCTCGCCCTGTGGCCCAGCAGCTAGCTGGTGGAGGCCTTTGAGCCCAGAAAGGGGTAATCGACATGAAAACAGGGCTTCTCTGGTACGACAACGATCCGATGAGAGAGCTGGTGGAGAAGGTAAAGCGCGCCGCCGCTCACTACGAGCGGAAGTTCGGCCGGGCGCCGACGCTCTGCCTGGTCCATCCCAGCCACGTCAACGGCAAGAAGGACGCGGCTGATGGGCCGACGAGCGCGGGCGACGTCGAGATCCGGGTCGGCCGCTCCGTGCTGCCCAATCACTTCTGGCTGGGCGTGCCAGAGGATGGGGCCGAAAGCCGCCGCTCCGCCTTGCGATAATGGTCGATGACGGTCGAGCCGCGTGCAGCGAGCCGGAAGCTATCCGGCAAGAAGGTCCTCATCCTGGGGCTGGCCCGCCAGGGCACGGCGCTGGCCCGCTTCCTCGCGGCCGAGGGAGCGGAGGTGACCGTGTCCGACCTGCGAGACGAGATGGCGCTGGCCGGCAGGCTGGCGGACCTGGAAGGGCTGCCCATCCGCTACGAGCTGGGCGGCCATCCGGCCAACCTGCTCAAGGGCGTGGACCTGGTCTGTTTGAGCGGCGGCGTGCCCACGGACTCTCCCATTGTGGAGAAGGCGCACAAGCGGGGCATACCCTTGAGCAACGATGCCCAGCTCTTCCTGGAGCGCTGCCCGGCGCCGGTGATCGGCATCACCGGCTCCGCCGGGAAGACGACGACGACCGCCATCGTAGGCGAGATGTGCCGCCAGGCCGGCCTGCGCACCTGGGTGGGGGGCAACATCGGCAACCCGCTCATAGCCGACCTGAGCGAGATAGGACGGGACGATTGGGTGGTGATGGAGCTTTCTAGCTTCCAGCTGGAGATAATGGGTATCAGCCCGCACGTAGCGGCGGTGCTGAACGTTACGCCCAATCACCTGGATAGACATGGAGACATGGAGACGTACCTGGCGGCGAAGCGGTCGATCGTGTCCCGCCAGACGGCGGCCGACTACGCCGTATTGGGTTACGATGATGCGAATGCCCGCTCCCTGGCTCTCGACACGGCGGCCCACCTGCTCTGGTTCAGCGATCGTGGTGAGGTCGAGGAGGGCGCTTTCTCGACGAACGGCGAGCTGACGCTGCGGCGCATCGAGGGGAACGAGCCGGTCGATAGGCTCATCTGCTCGAGAGACGGCATTCGCCTCCTGGGCCGGCACAACGTGCTGAACGTGCTCGCCGCCGCAGCGCTGGCCAGCACGGCCGGCGTGGGCGTGGAAGCGATCGGCCGGGTGGCCCGCTCGTTCGAGGGGGTGGAGCACCGGCTGGAGCTGGTCCGCGAGATCGGCGGTGCCAGGTGGTACGACGACTCGATCGCTACCGCGCCGGAGCGGACACTGGCGGCGCTCGCCTCGTTCCAGGAGCCGATTGTGCTCTTGGCCGGCGGCCGGGACAAAGATTTGCCGTGGGGCGAGTTCGCCGAGGTCGCCCTGCGCAGAGTGCGCCGGCTGGTGACTTTCGGCGAGGCCGGGGGGATGATCGCCCGCGTGGTGCGCGAGCGGATGGCGGCGCCGAGCGAAGGCCGGCGCACCCTGGAGGAGATCACGGAGACGGAGGCGCTGCAAGATGCCGTGCAGGCGGCGGCAGAGGCCGCCCGGCCCGGCGACGTCGTGCTGCTCTCTCCGGGAGGGACGAGCTACGACGCCTTCGTCGATTTCGCGGCCCGGGGCGACAGGTTCAAGGAACTGGTGGGCGCTCTCTAGGTCGGGCCCGGTTCGCCGGGCGCCGGCCAGGTGGAGCGGAGGGTTCTTGCATTGATCGAAAGACTGCAGAGCGAAAGAACAGACCAGCGCGCGCGGTCGCATGGGGGGCTCGACTACGCGCTGCTGCTGGCTGTGCTCGGGCTCCTCGTCATCGGCCTGATCGGCATCTACAGCGCCACCTTCGACTGGTCCTACCAGAGCTACGGAGACTCCTTCCACATCGCCTCTCGCCAGTTCGTCTGGGTCGGCCTGGGCATCCTATTGATGGGGGCGGCGGCACTCGTGCCTTTCCATTGGTGGCGCCGGTCCGCCGTCCCCGTTATGGGATTCGCCCTCGGTCTGCTCGTCCTCGTCCTTCTGTTCGGCGAGGATCGATTCGGTGCCCGGCGCTCGTTCCTGGAAGGGTCAGTACAGCCTGTCGAGCTGGCCAAGGTGGCGACCATCCTGTACGCAGCGGCCTGGCTGGCCTCGAAGGGAGACCAGGTGAGGGATCTTCCCTACGGCCTGATCCCCTTTGCCGTCGTCGTCGGTGTCGTGGCCGGGCTGATCGTGATGCAGCCGGACATGGGGGAGGCGGTCCTGGTCATTCTCACCGCGCTGACCATGTTTTTCGTCGCCGGCGCGGATGTCTTCCAGCTCTCGGTGGGCGGCGTGGTGGGGAGTGTCACCTTCCTGGCTCTGATCAACCAGATGCCGCACGCCAGGGAACGCATCGACCACTACCTGATCACACTCCAGGATCCGATGGAGGGCGGCCACCACATCCGCCAGGCGCTCATTGCGCTTGGCAGCGGCGGGCTGTTCGGAGTTGGCCTGGGCCAGGGCGAGCAGAAGTTGGGTTATCTCCCGGCTCCCCATACGGACAGTATCTTCGCCGTGCTGGGCGAGGAGCTGGGATTCGCCGGCTGTCTGCTGGTCGTCGGTCTGTTCGTGGTATTCGCCTACCGGGGCTTCAAGATCGCCATGCAGGCGCCCACTCCGTTCTCCGCCTTCCTGGCGGCGGGCGTCACCTGCGGCATCACCTACCAGGCGCTGATCAACATCGCCGTGATGACCGGGCTGGCTCCGTTCACCGGCACGGCGCTGCCGTTCATCAGCGCGGGCGGCTCGGGCATGATCGCCTCGCTGGTGGGCGTGGGCATGCTGCAGGGCGTGGCCCGCAGCTCGGTGGCCGAATCCTGGCTGGAGAAAGGAAGGCGGCAGAGTGCGCTTCTGGATCGCGGGCGGGGGGACTGGCGGGCACGTGTATCCGGGCCTGGCAGTCGCCCAGGCACTGCTATCTGATGGCGGAAAGGGGCCTGCTGCGGAGTGGCCGCTAGAAGTCGTCTACGTAGGCAGTATCGGGGGTGTCGAGGAACGCCTGGTGGCCAGGGCGGGACTGCCTTTCGTGGGAGTGGAGGCTGGTGGGGTGCACGGGTTGGGGGCAGGTCCGGCAGTGAAGAACCTGACCAAGGTGGCGCGCGGTGTGAGCGCGGCCTATCGGCTGGGGCGTCGAGAGCGACCGGACGCGGTGTTCGCGACCGGTGGCTACGCCAGCGTTCCGGCGGCGGCGGCGGCCTGGCTGCTGCGGGTGCCGGTGATGGTCTACCTGCCGGACATCGAGCCGGGGCTGGCGGTGCGTTTCATTGCCCGCCTGGCCAGGAAGGTGGCGGTGACGACGAGCGACTCGACGGCCTATTTCGCCAACAAGAGGACGGTGGTCACCGGCTACCCGGTGCGGTCCGAATTGACCCGGTGGGAGCCCGACCAGGCCAGAGCCGCGCTCGGATTGGCGGCGGGTCCGCCGGCGTTGCTGGTGCTGGGCGGCAGCAAGGGTGCCCGGTCGATCAACCGGGCCCTGGGAGAGGTGTTGGAGGAAGTCTTGAGCCTGACGCAGGTGGTGCACGTGAGCGGAGAGCAGGACTGGCCGCAGGTGGCGGAGCGGAGGAACGCCCTGCCGGAGGGCCTGCGGTCGCGCTACCACGCATCCGCCTACTTGCATGAGGAGATGGGCGCGGCGCTGGCCGGAGCCGACCTGGCGGTCTGCAGGGCCGGGGCCTCCGTGCTGGGGGAGCTGCCTTTGTTCGGCCTGCCGGCGATCCTCGTGCCCTACCCATACGCCTGGCGCTACCAGAAGGTCAACGCGGATTGGCTGGCCAGCCGGGGCGCAGCCGTTGTTGTTCAGGACGAGGACATGGGAGAGCAGCTGCTGCCCACGATACGCGCCCTGATTGAAGACCGCTCCGGGCTGGAGCGGATGGCGGAACGCGCGCTGGCGCTGGCCCGACCGGAGGCGGCGAAGCGGCTGGCGAAGCTGCTGCTGTCGCTGGCAGCGGAGGGGCAGGCGCCGCAGCAGGTCAGGAGCGAGCTATGATCACGATGCAGGCGGTATTCTGGCTCTTCGTGGCCCTGTTCGCAATCGTCGGGGCCATGCGGGGCTGGGCGAAGGAGGCTGTGGCCGTGGCCGGTATCATGCTGGCCCTCTCGGCGATGACGCTGCTCGAGCCGAAGCTCGATATCGCCCTGGCGGCGAGCGCCAGCTCGGACCGGGTCTTCTTCGTCAAGTGCGGCATATTCCTGGCCATCGTCTTCTTCTCCTACCAGGGGCCAGCAGTGGCTCGCGTCGCCAGCGGGGGAAGGCTTCTAGCCAGGGAACGCTCCGGGCTGAAGGACATCCTGGCCGGCGGCCTCGTGGGCGCGGTCAACGGCTATCTGATCGCGGGCACGATCTGGTTCTTCCTCCAGCAGCAGGGCTATCCTTTCCCGGGCGTCCTGCTCCCACCCGCCGGAGGATGGGAGTCGGTGACGATCGCCCAGCGCTATCTGCCAATGATCGTTCTCCAACCATGGCTGCCCTATCTTCTCGTGGCCTTCTGCCTGTTCGTCGTAGTGGCCGTAGTCTAAGGAGCACTATGAGCGACAATGGATCGAAGGACGCATTGCTGAAGAAGCGAATTCACTTCGTGGGCATCGGCGGCGCCGGCCTGTCCGCCATCGCCCGGGTGCTGATGGAGAAGGGCGCGCCTATCTCCGGGTCCGACCTGGTCCTCTCGCCCGTGGCCGAGGCACTGGCTCGCGACGGAGCGCGGGTCTTCGCCGGCCACAACCCGGAGAACGTGGCGGACGCGGAGCTGGTCGTCGTCTCCTCCGCGGTGCCGGCGGACAACGTCGAAGTGTCGGCCGCCGAGAAGGCGGGCATCCCCGTTCTCAAGCGGCCGGCCTTCCTGGCCCGGATGATGAACGGCAAGCTCGGCGTCGCCGTGGCCGGCACGCACGGCAAGACGACGACCACGGCGATGATCTCCTCGATCTTGATGGAGGCGGGGGCCGATCCGACGTTCATTGTAGGGGGCGTCATCGGCGGGCTGGATACGAACGCCCGGGCCGGCAGCGGGCCCCACTTCGTCATCGAGGCGGACGAGTACGATCGGACCTTCCTGAGCCTGAAGCCGACCGTGGCCGTGGTGACGAACGTGGAGCACGATCACCCGGACTGCTATCCCACGGAGGAGCAGTTCAGGGAGGCCTTCCGGGAATTCCTGCAGCTCGTGCCGGACGACGGGCTGCTGGTCGCCTGCTGGGACGATCCCACGGCGCGGGAGATGGGCCAGAAGCGGCGACAGGCCGGCGGGCAGGTTGCCTTCTTCGGGCTGGAGGAGGGTGCAGAGTGGCGGGCGGAGGAGGTGCGGGCCAACTTCGCCGGCGGCGTCGATTTCCTGGCCACTCGCCAGGGGCATATGCTGGGCCTGGTGCGGCTGCGCCAACCGGGAGCGCACAACGCCTCGAACGCCATGGCGGCCCTTGCCGTAGCCGACTACCTGGGCATTCCATTCAAGACGTCGCGGGCGGCACTGACCGAGTTCCGCGGGGTGGGGCGGCGCTTCGAGCTGAAGGGCGAGGCGGACGGCGTGACCGTCGTCGACGACTATGCCCATCACCCGACGGAGATCCGGGCCACGCTCGAGGCGGCGAGGGGGCGCTACCAGCACCGGCCGCTGTGGGCGGTCTGGCAGCCGCATACGTACAGCAGAACGAAGACGCTGCTGGGCGAGTTCGCCCGGGCCTTCGACGTCGCCGATCACGTCGTCATTCTGCCCATCTACGCGGCGCGAGAGAGCGACTCGCTGGGCATCCGCAGCGAGGATGTGAAGGCGGCGATGAAGCACGCGGACGTGCGCACCGCCGAATCACTGGACGAGGCGGTCGTCTGGCTGGCGACGGAAGCGCTGGGCGACGACGTCGTATTGACGCTGGGAGCCGGCGATGGGTATCTGGTTGGCGAGTGGCTGCTGGAAGCGCTGCACGCCGCCAGCGGCGAGCCCGGCTCGATAAGGACTG
Source organism: uncultured Anaerolineales bacterium (assembly GCA_964530325.1). Lineage (GTDB taxonomy): Bacteria > Chloroflexota > Anaerolineae > B4-G1 > B4-G1 > CAZHAX01. The sequence goes on from CAZHAX010000007.1 coordinate 121,345, forward strand.
TTGCGTGAGGGGTGCCACGGAGCCATAGTGGTCAAAAGGAGGATACGATGAGTGCACAGGTGATAGAGCGGGGACCGATGAAGATGTTCAGGCGGCTGGACGACGTGCGTAAGCGGAAGCGGGCCTGGAACGACATGGTCAGCCGGGTGCTGCAGGGGAAGATGCGTCTGGTGGGTGCCAGGGGTGGCAGTGCCGGGTAGAGGCGATGTGGCCGCCCTGGCGACGGCGCTGGGCGATCGGGCGCGCCGGCACGAAGCGCTGGCCGGCTACACGGCCATGCGTGTCGGCGGCCCGGCCGACCTGCTCGTCGTCTGCGAGAAGGCGGAACAGGTGGTGCAGGCCGTCGAGTTGGCGCGCCAGCACGGTGTGCCCTGGCAGGTGATCGGGGGCGGCTGCAACATCCTGGTGGCGGACGATGGGATCAGAGGGCTGGTGATCGTCTACCGGGCCGGGCGGATCAGCTTCGAGGGGCTCCAGGCGCGGGCCGAGGCCGGCGCCTCCATGTCCGTGCTGGCGCGCGAGTCCGTAGCCCGCGGGCTGGGCGGGCTGGAGTGGGCCTCGGGCCTGCCGGGCACGGTCGGCGGCGCCATCGTGGGCAACGCCGGGGCATTCGAGGGCGACGTCGCCTCGACGCTGAAGAGCGCGAGCGTGCTGCAGAGGAACGGCAGCATCGCCAGGAGGACGCCGGGCTGGTTCCAGTTCGCCTACCGGGAGTCCCGCCTGAAGCGGATGGCGGTGGGGAGGCGGCCGGCGGTGCTGGAAGCGACCTTCGCCTTCGGCCAGGGTGATGCAGACGAGCTGGCCCGGCGGGCGGACGAGATCCTGGAGTGGCGCCGCACGCGCCACCCCTCCGGGGCGACGATGGGCTCGACCTTCCGCAACCCGGAGGGAAACCACGCCGGGCGGCTGATCGAGGAGGCCGGGTTGCGCGGCTATCGGGTCGGCGGAGCGCGCGTCTCCGACCAGCACGCCAACTTCTTCATGAACATCGGCGGGGCCAGGGCCACGGACGTTCTGGCGCTGGCCAATCACGTCTGGAGCGAGGTGAGACAGAAGAGCGGGGTCGATCTGCAGCTCGAGGTAGAACTCCTCGGCAATTGGAACGGCTTCGTGGGGGCGGCAAGGGGGCAGCGTGGGCCGTAAGATCAAGGTCGGCGTCGTCTTCGGCGGCAGGTCGGGCGAGCACGAGGTCTCGCTTGCCTCCGCCAAGAGCGTGATGGAGGCGATCGACAAGAAGAAGTACGAGGTCGTCCCCATCGGCATCACCAAGGACGGCCTGTGGATCGCTTCAGGCGACCCGATGGAGGCGCTGGAGGGCGGCGACATGAGCGCCAGCCAGCCGGCGGCGCTGCTCGGCGATCCCTCGCGCAGCGGGCTCATGCGCCTGGAGGATCGGGAGCGGAGCGTGGTCGAGGCCACGCCTCTCTCCCAGCTCGACGTCGTCTTCCCGGTGCTGCACGGCCCCTACGGCGAGGATGGGACGGTGCAGGGGCTGCTGGAGCTGGCCGGTATCCCCTACGTCGGCGCAGGCGTGACCGGGTCGGCGGTGGGGATGGACAAGGCGATCTTCAAGGACGTGATGCGGGCCCACTCGCTGCCGGTGTGCGACTACCTGGTGGTCAAGCGGAAGGAGTGGGAGGCCAGCCCGGACGGGGTGCTGGATCGGCTGGAGGCCGAGCTGAGCTACCCCATGTTCACCAAGCCGGTCAACCTGGGGTCGAGCGTGGGCATCTCCAAGTGCCATGATCGGGGCGGGCTGGCCAAGGGGCTGGCGGAGGCAGCCCGGTACGACCGGAAGCTGCTCGTCGAAGTGGCCGTGCCGGAGGCGCGGGAGATCGAGCTGAGTGTGCTGGGGAACGACGATCCGATGGTCTCCGTGCCCGGGGAGGTCATTCCCAGCCGGGAGTTCTACAGCTACGAATCGAAGTACATCGACGCTGGTGACCAGGCTTCGGGGCTGGTCATCCCGGCGGAGATCTCTGCGGAGCTGACCGAGCGGGCGCGCCATCTGGCGGCCGAGGCCTACAAGGCAATCGATTGCTCCGGCATGGCCAGAGCCGACTTCCTGCTCTCCGGCAAGACGGATGAGCTGTACGTGAACGAGCTGAACACGATACCGGGATTTACCTCCATCAGTATGTACCCGAAGCTCTGGGCGGCGACCGGGATCTCGTACCCAGAGCTGATCGATCGGCTGATCGAGCTGGCAATAGAGCGGTTCGACGACAAGAGCCGCTCGCTGACCTCGTATCAACCGCCTGAGGAGAATTGATGGCAGGCTCGCGCTTCTACCGGTCCGCGGTAAGCCGCACTCTGGACGTGGCAGAGGTCGCGCGCGGTGGTCTGCTGCACACCGGGGCGGCGGCCCGCTCGGACGTGCGCCGGAGCGGGCGGCGCTTCCTGCCCCTGCTGCTCGTACTGGTGCTCGTCGGAGCGCCCTGGCTGGTGCTGAGCGATGGATTCTACGTGTACGAGGCGGAGACGATGGGGGCGCAGCGCCTGACCAGCGAGGAGGTGCTGGCGGCCAGCGGCCTCGTCGGCCGGCACGTACTTACGGTGCGGCCGGATGCCATCGAGGCGAGCCTGCTGGGGGCGCTGCCCACATTGAAGAGCGCCCGCGTTTCCTGCCGCATCACCGGGCGCTGCCGGATCGCCGTCGAGGAGCGGCAGCCAATCGCCGTCTGGGAGGAGGATGGAGCAGCCTACTGGGTCGACGAGGAAGGCCTCACCTTCCCCTTCGACGGGACCTGGTCGGCCCTTCTGCACGTGAGCGGCCCGATGCCGCGCGGGGAGGATGGGCGGCTCGACGGCGAGATTCGATCCGCGCTGACGGAGCTGGCGAGTGCAGGCCTGCAGGGCGACACGGTGGTCCGCTATACGCTGCAGCACGGCCTGGTGCTGGCGGACAGCCAGGGCCGGATGGTAGTGCTGGGCACGGGTGGGGGGATGGCCGGGAAGCTGGAGATCGTGGAGAGACTGATGGCCCAGCTGGCGGAGCGGGGGTTGGAGCCGCGCTTCGTCGACGTCCGCTTCCCCAGCGCACCCTACTTCTCGCTGACGAACGGTATGTAGGTGGATTGGGAGATATGGCGCTGCGCACGGTCGTGGGGATAGACGTCGGAAGCAGCAAGACGCGTACCTTCGTCGGCCAGGTGGAAGGGGAGGCGAAGCTGCGTTTGATCGGCGGGGGCATCGTCCCGTCACGCGGTATCCGGCGCGGCGTGGTCGTCGACGCCGGCGAGGCGGCGGGTGCGATTGCTGAAAGCACGCGGCTGGCGGAGGAGCAATCGGGGTACGAGATCGAGCGTGCCTTCGTCGGCCTGAGCGGCGCGCACGTCCGCTCCGGCCCCGGCCGGGGCGTGGTGGGCGTCTCCTCCAGGAAGGAGGCGGTGTCGCTGCCCGATGCGGAACGCGCGGCGGACGTGGCCCAGGTGGCTGCGGTGTCCGAGGGGCGGACGGCAGTGCACGTGGTCCCGCAGCGCTATGTAGTCGATGGGCGGGACGTAGGTTTCGACCCGGTCGGCAAGAGGGGATCGGTGCTGGAGGTGGAGGCGCTCGTCGTCACCGGGGCGACCGAAGCGATAGATGGCCTGAGCGAGGCGGTGGCGAAGGCAGGGATTGAGATCGACGGGCTGGTGGCGACGGGTCTGGCGGCGGGCAGCGCGCTGCTCAGCGAGGCCGAGTGCCAGGACGGCGTCGCCGTCGTCGATATCGGTGCCGGGACGACGGACATTGCCGTCTTCGGCGAGCGTACGGTGTGGCACGTGGCCAGCCTGGGGGTAGGGGGAGAGCACGTGACGGCGGATATCGCGGCTGGGCTGGGGATCGGGCTGGAGCTGGCCGAGGAGGTCAAGGTGCGCCACGCCCACTCGCAGTCCCGGCTGGTCGCCCCGCGGGAGCGATTCGACCTCCAGGGGGCGCCCGGCGCGGCGGCGAAGTCCGTGCACCGCTGGCGGCTGGCGGAGATCGTCGAGGCCCGGGTGCGGGAGATCCTGTCGATGGTGGGAGAGGAGATCCGGCGCTCCGGCCGGCTCCATCAGCTGGCCGGGGGTATTGTGCTCTGCGGCGGCACGTCTCTGCTGCCGGGGCTCGCTGCGCTGGCTGATGAGACGTTGAGCCTGCCGGCGAGGCTGGGTCACGTAGATATGGTAGTCGAGTCTGAAGGAGCATCCTGTGGCCCCTCGCAGATGGCGGCGATGGGCCTGGTCGAATGGGGAAGGACGGGCAGGCGGCCCCGCGTGCGTCCGGAGGCGGACAGCGGGGGCGAGCGCGTCCTCAACTGGCTGCGGGCGCTGCTGCCGACGTGAGAGGTCGCGGCCACTCGCCGCGGGCAGCGCGGGCAGATGGGGGAGGAGTACTATGATGAGGCCACCCAACAAAGAGAGCTTTGCACAGATCAGGGTAGTAGGCATCGGAGGCGGTGGGAGCAACGCTGTCGACCGTATGATCGCCGAGGGCGTGCCCGGCGTCGAGTTCATCGCCATTAACACGGATGCCCAGGCCTTGATGCGGGCGGCGGCGCCGACGCGCGTGCGCATCGGCGAGCAGCTCACGCGCGGCCTGGGCGTGGGCGGCGACCCGGTGCTGGGCCGCCAGGCGGCGGAGGAATCGGAGGCCGACCTGAAGAAGGTGCTCGAGGGGTCCGACATGGTGTTCATCACCGCCGGCATGGGCGGAGGGACGGGCACGGGCGGCGCGCCGGTGATCGCGCGGCTGGCCAGGGAGGCCGGCGCGCTGACCATCGGCGTCGTCACCCGGCCGTTCAGCTGGGAGGGGGCCGTGCGAGCGGAGACGGGCAGGCTGGGTGTGGACCAGCTGAAGGATGTCGTCGATACGTTGATCGTGATCCCCAACGACCGCCTCCTGGAGATCACTGACAGAAGGGTCACGCTGCAGGCGGCCTTCGCGCTGGCGGACGACGTGCTGCGCCAGGGCGTGCAGGGCATCTCCGAGCTGATCACGGTGCCGGGGCTGATCAACCTGGACTTCGCCGACGTGCGCACGATCATGGCCCAGGGCGGCGCCGCTCTGCTGGCGGTGGGAGCGGCGCGGGGCGAGAACCGGGCTGTCGAGGCGGCGCAGCAGGCGATCTCCAGCCGGCTGCTCGATATCACCATCGACGGCGCCCGGGGCATCCTGTTCAACGTGACCGGCGGGCCGGATCTGACGCTGCACGAGGTCGACGAGGCGGCCTCGATGATCAAGCGGACGGCCGACCCGGGCGTCAACCTGATCTTCGGCGCGGTGATCGACGAGACGCAGGGCGACGAGGTGCGTATCACCGTCATCGCCACCGGGTTCGACAAGACCCGGGCCCACCTGCCGCCGACTCAGCTCGCCTTCGCCGAAGCGGTGGAGGAAGAGGATGAGCCTGAGGAGGCGGCGATCGGCCTGCCGCCGGTGGCGATCGTGGACGACCTGGAGGTGCCGGCATTCCTGCGGCAGCGCATGCTGTAGGAGGTGGTGGAATGGCCGCGCTGCCCTTGCCGCGCGGCGCAGCGGCAGACGTAACCCGGGGTGCGCGGCAGATCGAGCCAGGCGCACCCTGGGTCATCCTCCACTGCACGTACCCCGGAATTCACCTACCTTAAGACGTTCTTTTCTTTAAGACTGGGTGCCTGTTTCCACTTGCATCGCTTTTCAGGGAATGGTATAATCTGGCCATCTTCGCCCCTAGATGTGGGGTCGAATACCGCCACAGTCCCCACATGTAGGGCGCGTTCCATTCCCATCGCAGCGCCCAAGCAAGGTCCGGCAGTCGAATAGGACAGATGAATGAAGTGTCCTTACTGCGGCAGCGGCAAGACTCGTGTGATAGACACGAACCGGACCGGAAGTGGCATTCGGCGGCGGCGCGTCTGCCAGAAGTGCAAGCAGCGCTTCAGCACCGTAGAGCGGGCCATCCTGACCACGCCGCTGGTGATCAAGCGGGACGGCAGGCGAGAGGAGTTCGACCCGGCGAAGCTGCTCTCCGGGCTGCGCACGGCCTGCGCCCGGAGGCCGGTCTCGGCCGGCGAGCTGGACCGGCTGGTCGATAGAGTACAGCAGCAGCTGCGGGAGATGGGCAAGACGGAGATCCCCAGCCGGGTGATCGGCGATCTGGTCATCGAAGAGCTGAAGCTGCTGGACCCCGTGTCCTACGTTCGCTACGCCATCGTATATCTCGGTCTCGACGACCTGGAGGCGGTCCGGGGAGAGATCGATCGGCTGCTAGAGGAGAGAGGGCAGAAGCACTAGCTGGGCAGAGAGGCGGAGAGGGATGGAGACTGCGGTGCAGGCCACGGCAGACGTGCTGTTTCAGCAGCCGCCGGAAGAGGAGCCGGAAGCAGAACCAGAGCCGGAGCAGGAAGCAGAGGGAGAGCGAGAAGAAGAGGTCGCAGCGTCGCCGCCGGCAGCTGAGATCAAGCTGTCTGATAACGCCCTGGCGGTATTGAAGCGGCGCTACCTTCGTAAGGGGCCGGATGGCGAGCCGATCGAAGGGGTGGAGGAGATGTTCCACCGCGTCTGCTCGCACGTCGCCGCAGTGGAGGCGGAGTGGGGCGGCAATGCGGCGCAGTCGGAGCGGGCCTTCTTCGATCTCCTGACCAGCCTGCGCTTCCTGCCCAACTCGCCCACCTTCACCGGGGCGGGTACCCCGCTGGGGCAGCTGGCCGCCTGTTTTGTCCTGCCCATCGAAGACGACATGGGCAAGGAGCAGGACGGCATCTTCCAGACGCTGCGCAACATGGCCTTGATCCAGCAGACGGGGGGAGGGACCGGCTTCTCGTTCTCCCGGCTGCGGCCGAAGGGCGCGCTCGTCGTCTCCAGCGGCGGTCAGGCGACCGGTCCGGTGGGCTTCATGCGCGTTTTCGATACCGCCTGCGCCATCGTCAGCCAGGGCGGCGCCCGGCGCGGGGCGAACATGGCTGTGCTGCGCGTCGACCACCCGGACATCGAGTCGTTCATCACCTGCAAGAGCGACGAGAACGCGATCAACAACTTCAACGTCTCCGTCGGCGTCACCGACGCCTTCATGAGCGCGGTCGAGGAGGAGGGGACGATCGACCTGGTCAGCCCTCGCGACGGCTCCGTCTCCCGCACCGTCAACGCCCGGGCGCTGTTCGACCAGATCGTGTCCGGCGCCCACGGCAACGGCGAGCCGGGGATGCTCTTCCTGGACACGGCGAACAAGGACAACCCCTGCCCGCACCTGGGCGACTACGAGGCCACCAATCCGTGCGGCGAGCAGTTTCTGCTCCCCTACGAGAACTGCTGCCTGGGGTCGGTCAATCTCGCTCTCCACGTGCAGGGCGGCGACGGCACACCGGCGCGCATCGATTGGGGCTCCCTGGCGGAGACGGTGCGCACGGCGACGAAGTTCCTGGACAACGTGATCAGCGCCAACGCCTTCGTGCCCGCCGTACCCCAGCTGGAGGAGGCGGCCCACCGGACCAGGCGCATCGGGCTGGGGATCATGGGGCTGGGCGACCTGCTGGCCAGGATGCGCGTGCGCTACGGGAGCGAGGAGGGGGAGGAGCTGGCCGGCCAGGTGATGGAGTTCATTCGCTATCACTCGATGGCCGCCAGCGTCGAGCTGGCGCGAGAGCGCGGCGCCTTCCCGGCGATCAAGGGCTCTATCTACGATCAGGACGACGTGACCTGGACGCCGCCCCTGCCGCTGACGCCCTACTCCCGCCTGGGAGTGTGGGGGCGGCCGGCGCTCGATTGGGAGATCATCAAAGAGGATATTCGCCGCTACGGGATCAGGAACGCAGCGCAGACGACGTCGGCGCCCACGGGGACGGTGGCCACGGTGGCCGGCTGCGAGGCCTATGGCTGCGAGCCGGTCTTCGCCCTGGCCTACGTGCGGCGGGTGAATGATAACGGGGAGGACCTGGAGCTCAGGTACGACAGCCCCCTCTTCGTGGACGCATTGGTCGAGGCGAGGGTCGACGAGAACACGAGGGAGCAGATCCTGGACGACGTGGCCGTGAGCGGCAGCTGCCAGCAGGTGCCGGACGTGCCGCAGGAGGTGCGGGACGTGTTCGTCGTTTCCAGCGACATCACCGCCACCGAGCACGTGCGCATGCAGGGGGCGCTGCAGGCCTTTGTGGATAGCTCCATTTCGAAGACGATCAATTTCCCGGCGGAGGCGACGGCGGAGGACGTGGCCGAGGCGTTCCAGCTGGCCTGGAAGCTGGGCTGCAAGGGGCTCACCGTCTACATCACCGGTTCGCGGGACAAGGTGGTGCTGGAGACGGAGGAGACCCGCCAGGCGAAGGAGATGGGCCGCGGCCTGATGGGGCCGGTGGCCATCCGGCCCCGGCCGGACCGGCTGACCGGGCAGACCTTCCGCGTGCCCACGCCGTTGGGCACCGCCTATCTGACGGTCAACGCGGACGAGGAGGGCGAGCCTTTCGAGGCCTTCCTGACGGTGGGCAAGGCGGGGTCGGACACGGCGGCGGTGGCGGAGGCGATCGGCCGGCTGATCTCGCTCAACCTGCGCATGCCTTCGCCGCTCAACGCTCGCAAGCGGCTGAACCAGGTGGTCCGCCAGCTGCAGGGGATTGGCGGCGGCCGGGTGCTCGGCTTCGGGCAGGACCAGGTGCGCAGCCTGGCGGACGGCGTGGCCCGGGCGCTGGCCGAGTACTTAGGCATGATCGAGCCGCAGGGGGACGAGAGCGGGAACGAGCAGCTGAAGCTGTTCCCGGCCGGGGATCTGTGTCCGGAGTGTGGGAACGCCACGCTGGTGAATGAGGAGGGCTGCCGCCACTGCTATGCCTGCGGGCACAGTGAGTGTTGAGGGGGAGCGACGGGGCGGGCAAATGAGCGTGTACATTTCAATAAAGACTGGGCAGCTATCAATAAAGGTTGGGCAGTTCTAGTAAAGATTGGGCAGCCAACTCAGAGTGAGCCTGGGGCACGAGTCGCCCAGGCCTGCAACGGAAAGAGGACAGTTCGACGCAGAGCTAACCTGGTCCGAAAAGCGAGGCAAGACCGGCGACGCGGCCGCAGGGGATGGGAGTTTGTCCTCTGCGTTATTTGTTGTATTATCGTATAGTGGTAACCCTGGAACGCGGGGTGAGTACCCCGATACCAGAGAGAGGGCGTGGGCGGCGTAGAATGCGGGGTATTATGTTGCACTCTGTATGTATAGTGATCCAGAAATGGCAGCTATATGTCCCTCGACCCGTCCATGACTCCAAACTGCGGTGATATAGGACGAAACTGCGATCCAATCACATGTTGGGCAGTCCCGCCGGAAGCTAAGCACTACTGACTGAGTAGTATGTTGACCTTCGACGAGTATGATGTCGTTAGGGTTTGCAGGCTGCTTGTCCCTGATCGGCCATTCCAGGGCAGCCCCGGCGTGTCACGCGAGCCACGAGTCGGTGATGTAGGGGCCATAGTCCAAGTTGCTGCTTCATCCACAGACGCGGGCGCTGCAACCTACATCGTCGAGTGCGTGGCTGATAACGGATACACCGTCTGGATGGCCGACTTCTCGGCAGCCGAACTTGAGCTTGTCTCCTCCGCGGCGGAGCACGGCTCCTAGGGCGGGCAGCCCAACACGCGCATGCAGCTGACGCCTCACTCGGTCGTTATTGAGCAGGGCTTCGGTTCAGT
>CAZHAX010000008.1:0-126240 GCA_964530325.1 uncultured Anaerolineales bacterium
AAGCCTCTAGAACGTCATCTGATGCGGATAGGGCCATGCGGGGATACAGACGCTCTCCAATGTCGAGAACCTTGTTGCTCCAGTCAGGTCCTCCTGAATAGAGGTGAAAGCACGTGTCCACGAACTCTGTGTAGGCTTCCCACTTCCGGCGATTGAATCTGCTCTTGAACTCGTTCCGCAGGTCAGCAGCGGCTTTCCGCCAGTACAGGAGAGAGGACAGGATGCCGGTGGCCAAAGCAGTCAGAAAGGATACCAGTATCTGCGCAAGAGTGCACTCCATGGTTCTGACCTCACTGACTCGTGGCGCCGCCCAACGATTGGCGCATCAGCTGCGACCGAATGAGCCGGACCGACGCCGCTATTACCTACAGGATACTGAAGCGAAACCTGCTGCAATACCGACCGAGTGAGGCGTCAGCTGCATGCGCGTGTTGGGTGGCTCGCCTACGGCTCCTTGGCAGCATCAGGCGGCTGGTTCGCGTAGTGCCAGTCTTCCTCGCGCAACACCCGCCACGGCCTGTGTCTGAACTGCGGCCAGTCAGGGCGGTTGCCCACGACTCCCATACGCTGCCAGATCAGCGTCATGTCGACAACGTACGCCTGTGCCTCCTGCACGATCTCTGCTGTGAGTGCCAGCGAATCGTCCCAGAGTATCGAGCACGTGCCATTGAAGTAGAACTCGAAATGAGGCGTTATCTCCTCGAATCGGCGCAATTGAAGAACATCTACTCCCATCATGACGAGCGAGACCTGATCCTCCAACTCGCTGATCCTCCTCAGCATTTCCTCAAGTGGTCGTCGGATCTCCTGGATGTCGGCGAAACCAGAGATGGAAAGGCCATGCCGAAATGGGGCGTGTTCTGACATGAATGTGCGCTCTGACGGGCGCGCAAGATGGAAGGCCTTCTTCACCTCAATCATCGCCTCCAGGTAGTCGCCCTGGAGGCGTCTTTCGTCAGCTGCCTGAAGATGTCCGCGGACAACCAAGTCTTCAATGAGCAGCAGCCTACTCACCGAGGCAAACTCGACGCCAAGGTAGTCGCTGGCGGTCTGGTCGAGGAAATCGCGAGCGTGGATGCGGCATCTTTGCGTGTCGTCAAGGGACGGCACAGAGGCGTGGTGCTTGATCTTGCCTCGTGTTGCGTTTAGGAAGTCAACCTGAGAGGCTAGGGGCAGCTTCTTGCTGGGGATGGCTTTGTCCACGCTCTTCATCAGGGGGAGCAAGCCCGCGTTCCTGTTGTGACTCACGGCGTGTTCCTCGACGACAGCTCTCACACAGTACTCAACTGCATCGTGGAACTTGAGGACAGCCTGCATGAGTGCAAAGTTCGTCTGCTGGTCGAGCTCACGCTCTCCACTTAGGTAGAACTCCTTGGCGTATGTGAGAAGTCTCGCAGTCGCGTCTTTCACAGAAACTCAAGTGCACGTGCGGGAAGCAAAGGCCAGCCACCCAACCTTATACTGGATGGCAATCCTGCCTTCTTCTCCCCCGCTCCGGCCTTATCGACTGCGCCACGGTCGCGTAGCGGGGCCTGGCGGCTTGCTATCAGCCGGGAATGCGGTATAGTATGCCCTGTTCGTCCCCGCCTCACGACCCCGGGGCTCCGCCCCACCCAAGGCCCTTCTACCAGTATACGCCGCTGCACGGCGATGTCAATACCCGCCCGAAAGGAGATCGCCATGGCCTGGGACCAGACTGAGCTCATCGAGAAGCTTCGTGCTGCCGTCCGCCGCAAGCACTATTCCATCCGCACCGAGAAAAGCTACGTCCGTTGGGTCGAGCGCTATATCGACTTCCACGAGGGGAAGAGCCCCCAGGAGATGGGCGCCGCCCACATCACTTCCTTCCTCACCCACCTGGCTGTCCACAGTAAGGTCGCTGCCGCCACCCAGAACCAGGCCCTCAACGCTGTCGTCTTCCTCTACCGCCACGTCCTGCACAAGGAACTCGATGAATCGATTGAGCTCACCCACGCCAAGCGGCCCAAACGCCTGCCCACCGTCCTCACCCGCGAAGAAGCAGCCTCCGTCATCGCTATGCTCGAAGGAGCTAATAAGCTGATGGGGCAACTCCTCTACGGCAGCGGACTCCGCCTCATGGAATGCATGCGCCTTCGAGTCAAAGACATCGACTTCGCCCAGCGCCAGATCATCGTCCGCGATGGCAAGGGAATGAAAGACCGCGCTACTATGCTCCCCGACGCCACCATCGCCCCCCTGCAGGATCACCTCCGCCGCGTCCGCGCCATCCACGATCGCGACCTGGCCGCAGGCCACGGCTCCGTCTACATGCCCACTGCCCTCGACCGCAAGTACCCCCTCGCCGCCAAAGAGTGGATCTGGCAGTACGTCTTTCCCGCCGCCAAGCTCTCAAAGGATCCCCGCTCTGGCTCGTTCCGCCGCCATCACCTCTCCGGCAGCAGCCTCCAGAGAGCCGTCAAGAAAGCAGCCCGGCTCGCCGCCATCCCCAAGCGCGTCAGCTGCCACACCCTTCGCCACAGCTTCGCCACCCACCTCCTCGAGAACGGCTACGATATCCGCACCGTCCAGGAGCTGCTCGGTCACAAGGACCTCAAGACCACCATGGTCTATACCCACGTCCTCAAGCGCGGCGGCCTCGCCGTTCGCAGCCCCCTCGATACCTAGACCGGCCGCAGAGCCGCCTGTGAGCTCCCGCCCACGGACGGAGTAGGAGTAGCAGTGCCAGGGCGTAGACCACCCCTAAGACGACCGCCAGCGCCAGCTGCCTGGGATTTCAGCCGATGCCCCATCGCCTGCGTCTCTGCCTGCCTGCTGGCCAGTCCGCATGCACCTTCAGCTCCTCTATGTACATCTCCCAGCGCGCCGAGCTTCCATCCATCGTCCCGCCTCGCATGGCTTAGGAGGAGCTCTGTAGCCTGTTCAGGGGGTATGTCCTGCACGGCGTAGATCGGCCGCTTCAGCCCGGCGCACCACTCGAGGCGGAAGCAGCCACCTGCGACTGTGCCGTCTCGCTGCGACAGCGGAGAGGATCCCCTCACCCGAGCACCACCACAACCTCGTGCTCCCGCCGGTCGTCCCGCAGCGGAATCCCCTCCCCCGGGAGCACCCCCCCGTCTAGCTTCACCTCCCGCACTCCCCGGCATACCTTCTTCGGGTTCTCCACCCGGATCCGGTATAGCGTCTCTCCGAATCTATAGTCCACCTCGTATCCAGGCCAGTCGCTCGGAATGCACGGCTCCACGATCAGCGAATCACCCCTTCGCCGGACTCCCAGTATCGCCTCCAGCCCCAACCGGTACATCCACCCCGCCGAGCCCGTGTACCAGGTCCAGCCTCCGCGGCCCACATGCGGTGCCACGCTGTATACGTCCGCCGCCACCACATAAGGCTCAACCCGGTACCTGCCCGCTGTCTCCTCAGTGTCGCTGTGATAGACCGGGTTGAGCAGCCGGAATAGCTCGCCCGCCCGATCCCCCATCCCCAGCTTGGTGAATGCCCACACCGCCCACAGCGCAGCGTGCGTGTACTGCCCCCCATTCTCCCGAATACCCGGCGGATAACTCTTGATGTAGCCCGGGTCGCGCTCTGTCTTGTCGAAAGGCGGCTTGAACAGCAGCAGCAGGCCGTCCTCCTCCCGCACCAGCTCGTCGTCCACCGCCCGCATGGCGCAGGCCGCTCGGTCTGGATCGGCTGCCCCCGAGAGCACGCCCCACGACTGGGCCATCGAGGCGATTCGGCACTCCTCGTTGCTCGCCGACCCCAATGGACTGCCGTCATCGAAGTAGGCTCGCCTGTACCAGCTCCCATCCCAGGCCTGATCCTCGATCGCCTGCCTCAGCTCCTCCGCCCGGGCCAGCAACGCCTCTGCCTGGCTTGGATCGCCCATCCGGCCGCAGATCGGAGCAAAACGCGTCAGGTTCGCGTAGAGGAACCAGCCCAGCCACACGCTCTCACCCTTGCCCCCCTCGCCCACCCGATTCATCCCGTCGTTCCAGTCGCCGCTCCCCATCAAGGGCAGGCCCCGCGCGCCGGCCGTGTCCCCCTTCCTGATCGCCCGCAGACAATGCTCGTAGAGCGAGCCACCCTCACCGGCCTCCTCGAAGTAACCGTACCGTTCCCGCTCCTGCGTCTCCAGCGTGTCCGCCGTGAGAAACGGGATCTCCTCATGCAGTATCGCCTCATCGCCCGTTGCCTCCACATACTGAGCAGTCACGTACGGCAGCCAGAGCAGATCGTCCGAGCACCTGGTGCGGACGCCGCGACCGCTGGGCGGGTGCCACCAATGAAGAACGTCGCCCTGCTCGAACTGGCGACTGGCCGCCCGCAGGATATGCTCCCGCGCCAGCTCGGGCGCCGCGCGTAGAACGCCCGTCACGTCCTGAAGCTGGTCCCGGAACCCATACGCGCCGCTCGATTGATACAGCGCCGACCGCCCCCACAGCCGGCACGACACCGCCTGATAGAGTAGCCAGCCGTTCAGCAACACGTCCATCGCCCGGTCAGGCGTCCGCACTGTCACCGTCCCCAGCAGGCGCTCCCACAGCTGCCTGGCCCCCTTCCAGGCCACGCCGACCTGCTTGGCGCTCCCATACTTGTCGATCAGCCTGAGCGCCTCGTCCCCATCGCGCCCCTGGCCAATCATGAAGAAGACCTCCTGCGTCTCCCCCGGCGCCAGATCCAGATGGATCTGCAGCACCGCGCACGGATCCACCCCGGGCCTCGTCGACGATGCCAGCCCCACCCGCCTCAGCGCGGCGGGCGCAGCCAGCGAACCTCGCCTGCCCAGGAACTCCGTGCGATCGCTCGTCAGCCCGTGTAGTTCCTTGCTCGCAGCTACGAAGGCGACGCGCCCTGCGAACTCCGTGCTGTACGTGTTCCTCGCTAGCAGCGCCCGCCGGTGTGGGTCTGCCTGCGGAACTATGTACATCTCCGTCACCCCGCGGGACGTGCCCAGTACCCACTCGGCGTAGAACGTCGCCGTGATCCGCCGCACCCGGTCCCAGACGTTCTCCAGTCGCAGCTGCAGCACCTTCACCGGCCCGTCCGGCACCGCGAAGACGCGCAGCCGCTGCTTGAGCCCGTGGCTGTGGTGCTCGAACACAGAGTAGCCCGCGCCGTGACGCACCAGGTACGGAGCCTTGGCCGACGTCGGCAGCGGAGTCGGCGTCCATACCTCCGCTGTCTCCTCGTCCCGCAGGTAGAGCGCTTCGCTCGGCGGGTCGGACACCGGGTCGTTGTGCCAGGTCGTCAGACGATTCTCGCCGCTGTTCTCCACCCAGGTAAAGCCGCTGCCTGATTCCGAGATCACGAATCCCCCATGCGGATTCGCCACCACGTTCACCCAGGGCGCCGGCGTCCGGCTGCCCGGCTCGAGATACATCACGTACTCCCGGCCGTCAGCGCTGAACCCGCCCCAACCGTTGTCGAACAACAAGTCCTTGGGACGTTCAAGCCGCGGCGTCAGCTCGAACCCCTCCTGGCTTGGACGCACTGCGATCAGAGAGGGCAGCGGCGCCGGCGGGGCGGGGATACGGTCCAGCTGGGCTTCCAGCGAACCGTCATCCGCGGAGAGATCAGCCCTGGCCACAGTGCGCAGCAGCACCCGTTCCGCCTCGCCCATCTGGCTGGCGTGCAGGAGAAACACCCCGCCCCGCTGCTCAATCCACTCGTCGCTGTTCATCCGGCGGATCAGCCGTTTCAGCTGCCCATGCAGCTCGTCGTTGTAGTCGCCTGGATGCTCGTTCAGGATTGCCAGGTCAACCAGCACCCCCCGCCTCCGCCAGTAGGCATGCGCCGCCAACACCTCGCGCACCAGCTCCATGCCCTCCTCGTCGCGTGTGCGAACCAGGACGATCGGGAAGTCGCCGGAGATGCCGAAGCCCCATAGCCCTGGCTGGCCCAGACTGTTGGCGGCAAGCGTGTCCTGAGAGGCGCGCAGCCCCGGCCCCGAAAGCACAACCGGAGACAGCAGTCGCTGGATGCGTTGCAGCTGGCCAGAGCTTATCTCCAGCCGCCGCAGCTCCAGCTCCGCCTGAGATCGGGCCTGATCGAAGGCCTGGCGGACATGATACCACTCGCGATAGCGGGACGCTCCTGCGATTACCGCCTGCCGCGAGCTGCCCGCCAACGTGATGAACGCCACCCGCGTTGTCGAGTGCGCCTCCAGGTCCAGTCGCTGCCCCAGCGACATCACTGGGTCCAGTGTCGCTCCGACTGTGCCCGTCAAGCCCGGCCCGTCCGATCGCAGCGCAGCCGGCGCTCTGGCCGTCCCGGCCCTCCCCAGGAATCGCGATCGACTCGTCTCGAAGGCTCCCGTCTCCTTGTACGCCGGCTCCGTCAACAGCATGTGCAGCAGGTAGACCGGCCCATCATCCGATGACCGGGGGCGCCGGCGGAACGCCACAGCATTGAGATGCGGAAGGTACTCGCTCTCGATGCGCATCTTGTTGAAAGCCGGATGGCGCGCATCCTCCCCCTGCGGTGCCAGCGCTACTTCGGCGTAACTCGTCAGCGTCAGCCGCCGCTCGCGTGCGCTGTGGTTCGTGATCGTCACCAGCCGGATCTCGGCATCGTCCCGCGGCGGCACCGTCACCTCCGTCGACATCGAGATCCCATAGTCGCGCCTCCGGAACTCCGCCATGTGAGCGTGAAAACGCACCTGCTGCATCGGCGAGCCGGCGTGCGTGGGCTGGCAAGTAGCTGACCACAGCGCACCCGTCCCCAGGTCCTGGACGTAGATCCACGTGCCCCAGTTCTGCTGCGTGATGTCGGGCCGCCAGCGCGTCAGCGCGTAGCCCTTCCAGGTGCTATACCCGCTTCCGCTCCCCGCCACCACCACGGAGTAGTCGCCGTTCGAAAGGAGATGTACCTCAGGCAGCGGCGCATCCATCGCCACGTCCCACGGCTCCACCGGTACGCTCGCCGGGGGCTTCAGCGCCACCCTCAGTTCCTCCGCATGCGGAGACTCCGTCTCTACCTCAGGAGAGACCTGCTCGTACAGGAGAAGGTCGGTTGCCTGCACCCGCAGATCGGCGTGGAAACGCCGTACCATCACGTTCTCCTCGAGTCTATTGACCAGCGAAACGAGCGACATGCCGTGGTGGTGCGCCATGTACGTCTGGGCGATGGCATACCGCTGCCCGGCCGGCACGTGCTCCGGTGTGAAGTCGATCGCCTCGTAGAAGCCATACCTGCCCAGCGTTCCCAGCCTCGCCAGACGTCGGACGTTGTTCAACACCGCCCGAGGCGCGATCGGTAGGGCCAGGATGGAAGCATAGGGAGCGATCACCAGCTCTTCAGAAAGGCCACGCCGCAGCCCCAGCCCCGGCACCCCAAACCCGCTGTAGTGATAATCCCCCCCAGCATCCAACCGGTAGTAGGAGGACTCTGACATGCCCCATGGGACGTGCTGCTGCCTCCCGTACTCGATCTGCCGCTCGACCGCGGCCTTCATGCTCTGATCGAGCAGCGTACCCTCATGGTTCCGGATCAGGAGAAGCGGCATGAGGTACTCGAACATGGAGCCGTTCCAGGATAGAAGAGTCCTGGTCCGTCCAACCTCCGTCAACGGCCTACCCAGGTGGAGCCAATGGCGCTGCGGAACGTCTCCCTTGGCGATCGCCACGATGCTCGCAATCCGGGCCTCGGAAGCCAACAGGTCGTAGTGATAGGGATCGAGCCGGCCGGCGTCAAGGTTGTATCCGATGTGCAGCAGACTCGTGCGGCTATCGTACAAGAAGCGGAAGTCCATCCCCTCGAACAGCCTCTCCGCCTGGCCCGCCAGGTCCCGGTAGCTGTAGAGCAGCACCTCCGCAGCCATCCGCGCCGATTCCAGATCCGCGCTCAGGCCTGTGCACCAGGATCTGCCGGCTTCGACCGCATCCCCCAAGCCCGATGAGTTCCCCAGCGCGGCCTGGATCTCTCGCAGCGCGGCCTGCCCCGTCCTGCAGAGCGATCCCACCTGGGAAAGGCTCACCTCCGTCGGAAATCCATCCAGGAACGCCCGCCAGGCGTCGGCGATATGCCCTTCGGCAGCCTCGCCGGACACCGCCTCCGGGGCCTGGCGCGCGGCCGCGAGCCAGGGAAGCAACAGGTCAATCTCACCCCGTAGGCTCTGGATCTGGACCTGCGCCCGCTCAGACCATACCCGCAGATTGCCCAGAGTCTCGGCCTCCAGGCGCTCGGAGGCAGCGGCGATGATGCCCCTCAGCAGCTGGTCCGCCTCCGCCCAACCCTCGGCCGTCAGCCAGTCGAGCAGGTCGAGCCCGCCGCCGGGGCCGACCTCAGCGGACGGCACAAGCCCCATGACCCGATCCAGGAACTCCTGCCAGGATTCCAGCTCTGCGTCCAGACCCTTCGGCTCGATCTCCTTGACCGTCTCGTCCAGAACATAGAACGTGTCCACCAGCCCCTGCCATCGTTCGTGCCGCAGGATGGGCTCCCGGCTGATCTCCCTGCATCCCTGCCCCAGAGCCACCAGACAGGCCGCCAGATTCCCGCTGTCCACGACCGAGACGTAGCGGGGCGGCAGCGGCGCCAGCGACCTCGTGTCGTACCAGTTGAGCAGGTGCCCCCGGTACTTCTCCATCTGGACCAGCGTCTCGAAGGAGGCCCGCAGACGGAGCGACAAGTTCATCGGCCCGATGTAGCCCAGGTCATATGCCCCCAGCACCGAGAGCAACCCCAGGCCAACGTTCGTCGGCGAGACCCTGTGAGCCACCAGCCCCCGCGGGTGCTCCTCGAAATGGTCCGGCGGGAGCCAGCGATCATCCGGGCCCATGAAACGCTCGAAATAGAGCCAGGTCCGCCTCGCCAGGCACCTCAGTTCCAGCTGCTCCCTCTCCGAGAGCTCCGTCCTCTTCGGCTCCAGAGGCTTGCTGAACCAGTAGGCAATGTAGGGCGAGACCAGCCAACCCAACAGGACCGGAAGCGACGGCACTAGAGCCTCCGGCCTGAAGTAGGCCACCACCTCGCCCAGCATCAGAGCGATCAGCGACGCGCTCCACATGTGCCTCCATGCCAGTCCTACCCGTCCCTCTCTGCGGAACAGGCGTACGGTGTGTGCCGAAGTCGTCCACTGCAGCAGCCTCCTGCGTGTGAAGAATAGCCGGTGCAGCGTGCACATAGCGGCGTCGACCATGATCAACGCTTCGTACATCACGAAGGCCAGGCTGAGCAGCTGGCGGGCCACATCTGCCCCCAGCGCCTGCCGGGACACGATCCCCCGGCTGCGGAACAGCCTGCGTAGTGCCGCACCGGCAAGTCTGCCAAGCAGCGGCACCGCCGGACCAGCCACGCCGGCCACCGTCCACACCCAGCTTGACCCCGGCAGAACCGTCCATCCGCTGAGCAGGAGCACGAGAATCCCCGGCGTCACCAGACTGCGCCTCATGTTGTCGAAGATCTTCCAGCGATCCAGGAGCGATAGTGTGTTCTTCGCCTTCGATCCGTCCGCTCGCGGGACGCGGGGGAACAGCCAGGGCAGGAGCTGCCAATCGCCGCGCACCCAGCGATGGAGCCGGTGGGCATGCGCCAGATAGCCGGGCGGGTAATCCTCGTAGAGCACCACCTCGGAAACGAGTCCCGCTCGGCCGTGAATACCCTCGAAAAGGTCGTGGCTCAACAGCGCATTCTCCGGTACCCGGCCCTCAAGCGAGCGCTGGAAGGCTGCCACGTCGTAGATCCCCTTGCCGGCGAAGCTCCCTTCTCCAAAGAAGTCCTGGTAGACGTCCGAGACAGCCCGGCTGTAGAGATCGATCCCCGTATCTCCCGAGTAGATCCGGCTGAAGCGAGATCTGTTCGCGCTGCCCGGCTTGATCTCCACCCTCGGCTGCAGCACTGTGTAGCCGGCCACCACTTCGCCGCTCTCGGGATCGAAGCGCGCCTGGTTCAGCGGGTGCGCTATCGTTCCCACCAGGCGCCGGGCTCCCACTCGCATCAACTCCGTGTCCGCGTCCAGCGTGATCACGTATCGTACCTCACCGAGAGCGCTCAGGTCGCCAACCTTCTCGACGAACGACGTCTCCCCCTGCCCCAGGAGCAGCCGATTGAACTCGACCAGCTTCCCTCTTTTTCGTTCCCAGCCCATCCAGCAGCCTTCCGCCGGATTCCACTCCCGCCGCCGGTGAAGCAAATAGAAGGGCCCGCTGCCCCCCGCGCCATACCTGCCGTTCAGCCCTTCGATCCCCGTCCTCGCTGCCCTCAGCAGACCCTCGTCCTCCGGCATCTCCTGGCGCGGGGCGTCGCCGAAATCGGTCAGCAGCGCGAAGTGTAGATACCAGTCCTCGTTGATCAGGTAGTGCTTCTCCAGCTGCTGGAGTAGTGCTGCTATGTCCTGCTCGCTGCCGATCAGCGCTGGGATCGCCAGAACAGTCCTGCACGCAGCAGGCAGACCCTTGTCGAAGTCGAGCCTGGGCAGCGGCTTGGGCGACACGGAATGGGTGATCATCGCGTTCATCAGGTTGACCGCCACCCCGCTCGCGGGCAGCGCGGTCAGTGCGGCGACAGCCGCCGTCACCAAGGGTGATCCTCCCGCCGTCGCGGCGTACGAGGAGAGCACAGCCACTATCAGCCCTGTGAATACCGCCACGCCGCCCAGATAGGTCAGCAGCGGATGGCGCAGCGCGAACCGGAGCGGTATCGCCCGCAGAGACGGGCGATAGCCCAGGCGTTCCTCGAGCTGCTCTCGCCCCTCGTCCACCAGGTAGTAGCCAATGTGCGCCGGCCTCCCAGGAGTGGCGCCGTAGGCAAGCGGGTAGTCGCACTCCGAGTTGCCGCGGCAGTACTCGTCCGCCAGCCTGATCGCCTGAAGGGCCACCGCTTCTTCGCTGATGTCGACCGCACGGGCCAACTCCTCGACGACGTCCCGATACCGATCCCTCGTGTCGAAGTCCATCTTCGGATAGATGTTCGAAGGATCGTGGCGGAGCAGCCGTTCGACCGGGCTGACCGCCTCGAACACGTCCCGCCAGTCCTCGTTCGCCAGCATGCGCAGCGAAAGTATGCAGTTGGAGATGATCGCAGTCTGCTCGGACTCCTCGAGCCGCTCCGCTCTCTCCTTCCCGTCCTCCGCCCGCAGAATCTCGGCCGCCACCGCGTTGATGTTCTCAATCATCCTCCAGCGCAGCATCGTCGGCAGGGCCCACAGCTCCCCCGTCGTCAGGGGCTGCCTCTGCTGGTAGCTCATTATGCACCGTCGAACGTGCTCGAGGTCGAGCGGCTCACGGCTATCGCCCACTATGGCCACAGCCAAAGCGTATATCCTGGGGAAGCCCTCGAGGGGAGGCCTGTCCATCACAGGCAGCTCCCGGTGGTAACCGCTGGGCAGGTCTCCCCGCACCTGGCGGCTCGCCCGCTCGACCACGTAGAAGTTGTCGAGCAGCCACTCCGCAGCGTACGGCAGGAGGGTCTGGGCCTTCGAGGCTTGCGTCAGGCTGAAGTAGGTCTGCCTGAGCCGCTTCTCCTCTTCCCGGAAGCGGCGGGCAAGGGGCAGCCCACCTCGAGGGGACCGGCGCAGGAGCCGGTCTGCAGGCCGGGCATCTGAGGGCGCCGGCCCGGAGCGCCTCTTCGGCATACGCTAGTGCCCCCCTCGCTCCCTGGCGATGATCTCCGCCCGGCTCCGATCCACCTCCTCCGGGCGAAGGTCCTGGACGATCAGCAGCGGGGTTGTACCATAGCCGATGAGGTTGATAACCAGGCTTCCGTACGGCCACTTCGTCGTGCCCGAGTAGCCATGCGCGCTGAGAATCACCAGCGATACATGCTCTCGCCCGATCAGGTCGTGCAGCGCGGTCGCCGCGCTGTCGCTGACCAGCAACTCGGTCCGAACGCTGGCGTCTACCCTCGGCTTCAACCGATCCAGGTAGTTGCTCGCCTCAGCCCGATTCCTCTCCATGATCTGCTCCACCAGCGCCTCGTCCTCGGGATCGGGGACACCCAGATAGGGTATCCCAATCTGACGCACGACGTGAGCGAGCAGGAGTTCCGAACCCTGGCTCCGGGCGATCTTCGTCGCCAGCGGTAGCACGCATTCCGCCCGCCGCGAACCGTCGAGAGGAATCAAGACGCGCGTATACTTTACCTCGTCGATTCCCGCTGCCGGCTGATAGGCGCGCACGATCATCACCGGGACATAGGCACGCATGATCGTCTTCTGGACAACGCCGCTGACATTCCAGCCGCTCAGCCCGCTTCTCCCGTGGCTGCTCAGTACCAGAAGGTCCGCGTTGTTGCCGCGGGCGAACTCGATGATCTGCTCGGCGGCTCTTCCCTCCGTGACCGCCGTTTCCGCCTTCACTCCCGCTTCGTGCAGCCTCCCGGCCATGCCGTCCAGGTAGGCCTGCGCCTCGGCGCTCCCCATGTACCAGCCCAACGGGTCGACGAATCCCTGCTGAGCCGGAGCGTTCTCCCTCTCCAAGACCTGGAGCAGTGTGACCCTGGCCTCGAAGACGTGGCCCATGGCCACGACGTGGGGCAATACGCACTCTGCCAGCGTGGAACCGTCCAGCGGAACAAGGATGTGCTCGAACATCGCTCCTCCTTCCACAACGCCCCTCTAGCGCCCCGCCGGCAGCCTGCTGGCGACACAACGAGGCATCCTGGCCCGTCGGGTACAGAAGCGCTGAACGACGAGACCCGTGCAGCCAGGCGGCCTTGCTTACTCAGCCCGCCCAGCTCGTCTGCCAAACCGCTACGCCAGGTGCCCGGTCTCCCGGTCGTCCGAAACGCTCGGTCGCTGCGTGGGTCCCGGAAGAGCCCGCTCGTCCAGCATCGGTCGGTGTTGAGGTCAAACCGCACTCGCCAGGTGCCGGAGGACGGTAGGGTCGTACGGCTTGATTATACCCGGAATAGCCCGGGGCGCGACCCTACGCCCGCCCACTACTGCAGCGTCAGCAACCGCACGCCCCCGCCGCGCTTGATCTGCCGAAACGTCGCCCCCTGCGCTACTGAGCGCAGCACAGGACGAGGATCCCTAACCAGCGTGCCGCAGATAGCCTTGAGCCCGGCGGCAAGGAGCACCGGAGAGAGAGGCGCGCTGGGCCCAAGAGCCAGCACGTAGGCATCCTGCCGGCACATGGCCACCAGGGAGTCGAACGTGTGGTTCAGCAGCGAGGTCCCGGTTATGGCCACGACGTCCGCCCGCGGAAGGACGGCAGCGGCCCGATCCGCCCCCAGGTCGCCTTCCCGCGGCCGCATTTCGAGAACCCAGCACTCCCCAGCCGCCTGCCTCAGACGCTCCACGAAAGGGAAATGACCGATCACGGCTAGACGGCGACCGGCGGCCTGCTCCACGATCAGTTCCTCAGCGTTCATTTGCCTGCACGCAGCTTCGTCGACCTCGAGCAGCGCGTTCAACGCGGCCATGCCGATGCTCGCCTCCAGTGTGCTCTCCGACCGGAGGAGATCCGCCAGCTCGAGCGCCGACCGCTCCAGAAGAGCACCGGCGTCGACCACCGGTGGCCCTGTCTGGTGCGTCGCCGGGCGCAGCGCAGAGGCCAGTCCACACCGAGGCGGATCACCGTCGACCACCACCGCCGTCCAGAAGGAGCCGATCAGTACCTCCCTCACCCCCCGATCAGCGCCCAGCCCACCCAGAAGTGCCTCGACCGTCCTCACTGCGCCAGCCTCCCATCCGCGATCCACTTCATGCCCAGGAGTCTAACCGCAGTATAGCATGGGCCATCCCCTACGGCCAAGCACGCATCCTGTGGGATTCAGTCGCAGCCACCAGTAGCGAAGTAGGGCCGGCTGCCAGCCCGCCCTACGTGACAGCACCAGGCGTAGCGGGCGGGTCTAGCGCCGTTGAGCTTTCGGCCAACGCTCGAGCGTCAGGCTGGTGCCGCTACGCTGGAGCGTGGTCACTTCATCCTCTCGGCACGCCCGGCCGGACCACTGATAAGGTCCGGCTTCGGATTCCCTCCTCCTCCGCGTTCTCTGCGGACAATCCCAATCCGGACCCAGCCCGATCGTGTGGTGGCGCCTCTCCACACCGTGACCCGCTTGCTTGACTTTGCAGACGATGATGGTAGAATAGCCACCGTGTTCGGCAAGATAGGCGCACTTCGCATCCATACTCACGCTTGCTGGCCCTCGGACTGGGTGGGCGCCGTCTCGCCTGAGTGACGCGCGCGGCTTGCGTCTGGCCCTCCCGGTCAACCGGTGAGGGCTTTTTCTTTATCTGCTGCCGCTGTGCGGCGGGCGGTAGCTCCGAGTACAGCGATCGGGCCGTCCGGGGAGTGGGCACTGTGATCAAGATCTACAAGGACTGGAAGAAGGCGCACGAGAGCGTGCTTCGGAGGCGGGACTTCCTGGTGCTCGATGAAGTGCCCGATTCCACGCGGCAGTCGATCCGGCGCGTGTTCGGCGAGGATCTCACACCGGAGCAGGCGGTTGCGCGCGTCCTGGCCAACGTCGGCGAGCGCGGGGACGCCGCCGTCCGGGAATGGACGGAACGAGTCGACGGCGTGGCCCTCGCTGGCCTCGAGGTCGATCCCGCGCTCTGGCAAGAGGCGTGGCGGGGCCTGCCCCAGGACCTTGCCGCCGCACTTGAGCTGGCCGCCGGCCGCATCCGGGATTTCCACAGCCGCCAGCCGATCGCATCCTGGGAAAGCGCAGACATGGGCGGCACCATGGGCCAGCGAGTCGTCCCCCTCCAGCGGGTGGGCGTCTACGTGCCGGGCGGCACCGCGCCGCTGCCGTCGTCGCTGCTGATGGCCGCCCTGCCCGCCCGCGTGGCCGGCGTGGGAGAGATTGTCGTCTGCACGCCGCCGGCACGGGGCGATGATGGGCAGCCCTCCTCCGTCGTGTTGGCCGCCGCCCATCTGGCACAGGTCGATCGCCTCTTCCGCATCGGCGGCGCTCAGGCGATCGGCGCTATGGCCTACGGGACGGAGAGCGTGCCCCGCGTCGACAAGATCGTCGGCGCAGGCGGGCTGTTCACCACGCTGGCCAAGCGCCAGGTCTACGGCCGCGTAGGTCTCGATGGTCTCTATGGCCCCACGGAGACGATCGTCGTCGCGGACGAGTCTGCCAACCCGGCCTGGGTCGCCGCCGATCTTCTAGCCCAGGCGGAGCACGACACACTGGCCACGGCGATCCTGCTGACACCATCCGCCAGGCTCGCCGAGGCTGTCGCCGTCGAGGTTGGCAAACAGCTCGAACAGCTCGATCGGGCCGAGATCATCGCCGAGTCGCTGGGGGGCCAGGGAGGTATAGTGATCACGCCTGATCTGGACACGGCGATCACGCTGGCGGACGAATTCGCGCCGGAGCACCTGTGCCTGTCTGTACGTGATCCTGAGGCCTGGGCAGCCAAGATCAAGAACGCCGGCGGGCTGTTCCTCGGCGAACACTCCTGCGAGGTGCTTGGCGATTACGTCGCCGGCGCCAACCACATAATGCCCACCGGCGGCACGGCCCGCTTCTCGTCGCCGGTCAATGTGCTCGACTTCGTCAAGATCATCAATGTCGTCGGGCTCGATCCAGCCACAGCGGCGTCGATCGCGCCCGCCGCAGCCCGCCTTGCGGACGCCGAATCGCTGGGCGCACACGCGGCTGCTGCCCGGGCACGCCAAGAATAGCCAGGAAGCAGAGGACCATGGCCAAGACCAAAGCTGTGGATGTCGAAGCGCTCGTCCGCCCGGACGTAGTAACGATGGACCCATATGCCCCTGTCTACCCGTTCGACGTAATCGCCTCCAGGCTGGGCCTCGAGGAGAGCGAGCTGGTCAAGCTCGACGCGAACGAGAACCCCTACGGTCCACCACCGGCCGCCAAGGAGGCCCTGGCCGTTCTGCGGTACCCCCACATCTACCCCGACCCCCAGTCGAGGGCCCTGCGCGCAGCGCTGGCCGAATTCACCCGCCTGCCGGCGGAGAACCTCCTGGCCGGCGCCGGCGCAGACGAGCTGATCGATCTCGTGATGCGCCTCTTCATCGAGCCGGGTGACGTCGTCGTCAATTGCCCGCCGACCTTCGGAATGTATGCCTTCGATGCCGCCATCGCCGGCGCAGAGCTCGTCTCTGTCCGCCGCCGGCCCGATTTCTCGGTTGACGCAGACGGCGTGGAGCAGGCAGTCCGGAAGCGCGGTGCGAAGCTGCTGTTCCTGGCCTGCCCGAACAACCCTGACGGCGGCTGGCTGCCAGATGAGGACCTGGAGCGGTTCGTCGGCCTGCCCGTCATCGTCGTCCTGGATGAGGCCTACGTCGAGTTCGCTGGCGTGGAGCGAAGCCGTATCCGCCGGGTGCTCGAGCACGATAATCTCATTGTCCTCCGCTCCTTCAGCAAGTGGGCCGGGCTGGCCGGGCTGCGCGTTGGCTTTGGGGGCTTCCCCTCGGTGCTCCTACCCCACCTGTGGAAGATCAAGCAGCCCTACAACGTCTCCATCGCCGCAGCACAAGCCGCGATCGCCGTGCTCAAGGACCCTGCCTATCTGGAGGGCCACATCGAGCGGATGGTAGCCGAACGAGAACGTTTGACGGATCTGCTGTCCGGTGTATCCTATCTGCGGCCCTACCCGTCACAATCGACCTTCGTGCTGTGCAAAGTCGTGGGGCGAAACGCCAGCGAGCTCAAGCTGGCACTGGAAGGGGAAGGTATTCTGATCAGGTACTTCGACAAGCCGGGGCTCGATGACCACGTCCGCTTCAGCGTAGGCAGACCGGATCAGACCGACAGGCTGCTACAGGCGTTGAGGAGGGTATAGTATGCGCAAAGCCAAGGTGTCTCGCAAGAGCAGGGAGACAGACCTCCAGGTCACACTCGATCTCGACGGCGCCGGTGAGTGCGACATCGCCACCGGGATCGGCTTCCTGGATCACATGCTCGCTCAAGTCGCCGTACACGGGCTGTTCGATCTCCAGGTCAAGGCGAAGGGCGATCTTGAGGTCGATGCACACCACACCGTCGAGGATGCCGCGCTCGCCCTGGGCCAGGCATTTGACGAGGCGCTCGGCGACCGCTCGGGCATCGTGCGAATGGGCTCGGCCACCGTGCCCATGGACGAGGCGCTGGCCACGGTCGTCGTCGATCTGTCCGGCCGACCCTACGGTGTAACGGAAATGGCCTGGTCCTGCCCTACGGTGGGCGCCATCCCGGCCACGCTCATCCCGCACTTCTTCGAGGCATTTGCGGTCAGCGCCCGGGCAAATGTGCACGCGCACGTCGAGTACGGGCGCGACGATCACCACAAGGCCGAGGCTCTCTTCAAGGCGCTCGGGCGTGCTCTGGGCGCTGCCACACGCCCCGAACCGCGCCTGGGAGGCGCCGTACCCTCCACCAAGGGCAAGCTGTGATCGCATTGATCGACTACGGGGCCGGCAACGTGCGCTCGGTGCACAAGGCTCTGCAAACCGTCGGGGCGGACGTGCAGTTGGCCTACGATCCCGGCCCCTTGGGCGAGGCCGAGAAGGTAGTCTTGCCAGGCGTAGGCGCCTTCGGGGACTGCATGGCCAGCCTGAGGCGCACCGGCCTTGCGGACGCCTTGCAGGCCGCCGTCGCCCACGGTAAGCTGCTGCTCGGCATATGCGTGGGCCTTCAGGTGCTGTTCGACGCAGGCGAGGAGATGGGGCAGCAC
This sequence comes from uncultured Anaerolineales bacterium, assembly GCA_964530325.1. Classification (GTDB taxonomy): domain Bacteria; phylum Chloroflexota; class Anaerolineae; order B4-G1; family B4-G1; genus CAZHAX01. Next base: position 17,555 of record CAZHAX010000008.1, read on the forward strand.
GAGGGCCTGGGCCTGCTGCCCGGCCGGGTGGTCCGCTTTCCCGATGCGCTGGTCCAGCAGGGGCTCAAAATCCCCCATACGGGCTGGAACGAGATCGAACCTGTGCGCGACCATCCGCTGCTCAGCGGCCTGCCGGCGCCTGCCTGGGCCTACTTCAACCACGCCTACTACGGCCAGGCCCAGCAGGCTGACGTCATCGCGACCACTGAGTACGGGGGCCGCTTCGCCTCGGTCGCCGGCAGAGAGAACGTCTACGGCATCCAGTTCCATCCTGAGAAGAGCCAGGCGCTGGGCTTGCAGGTGCTGCGCAACTTCGTGGAGCTTATGTGAAGGTGAGGATCTGGGATATCTACCCGGCAATTGACCTGCGCCAGGGGCGCGTGGTTCGCCTGGTGGAGGGCGACCCCGGGCGGGAGACGGAATACGGGACCGACCCCCAGGCCGTAGCTGAGCGCTGGAGAGAGGCGGGAGCGGCCTGGATACACGTCGTCAATCTGGACGGTGCATTTGGCGAGGCGGGCGAGGCGAACCTTCAGGCACTCGAGGGCCTCGTGGCCACTGAAGCACGTGTTCAGTTCGGAGGCGGGCTGCGCAGCGCAGACGCTCTGCGCCGGGCGCTGGATATGGGCGTGGAAAGGGTGGTCATTGGCACTGCAGCCGTGCTCGATCCGGAGCTCGTCAGCACCGCCCTGCGCCTGTACGGGCCCGAGCGCATAGCCGTAGGCATCGACGCCAGAGACGGCCTCGTTCAGACGCATGGCTGGAAGAAGTCGGCGGAGCGCGCTGCGATCGAACTGGCCCGCGAGTGGTACTCAAGAGGCGTGCGCTGGACAGTACACACAGATGTCGCCCGCGATGGAACGGGCGCCGGCCTCGATACGGCTGCCTCCGCGGCGCTGGCGAAGGCCTCCGGCCTCCACGTCATTGGCTCTGGAGGCGTTGCCGGGCTTGAAGACGTGCTTCAGGCGTATCGGGCAGGCCTGAGTGGAATCATAATCGGCCGCGCGCTGTACGAAGCGCACATCGAGCTGGCGGAGGCGTTGGCTGTGGGTGCAGAACCAGACTAGGCACGCCTGCCTGATGGCGCAGCCTCGAAAGAAAGGATACGCTGTGACTGCAGTCGAACGAGCGGCGAAGAGCTTCGAACAGGGGCTCAATTGCGCCCAGGCTGTCCTGGTCACGTATGGTCCTGCTCGAGGCCTGCCCGCCGAGGTGGCCTCCAGGATAGGCGCGCCGCTCGGCAGCGGCCTCGGACGCCTGGGCAGGACTTGCGGCGCTGTGGCCGGCGGGATCATCCTCATCGGTCTTATGTATACAGAGGACGCAGCTCGTAGCCCCGAAGGACGCCAGCAGGCTTATGACGTCGTGGCCGAGTTCGTGGAGGCATTCCGGGCCCGTAACGGGTCGATTTCCTGCCGCGATCTGCTCGGCTGCGACGTGAGCCAGGAGGCCGGGCGCAAGCAGGCGCTCGATGAAGGGCTGTACAGGAAGGTCTGCCCGAAGCTCGTCCGCGACGCGGCAGAGCTGTTTGAGCAGCTGGCTCCCTGCACCAAGGGCCCACAGGACGACAAAACCACCGCAGGAGGGTAGTTATGTTAGCCAAGCGGATCATTCCTTGTCTCGACGTGAAGGACGGCCGTGTCGTCAAGGGCGTGCATTTCGTCAATCTGCGCGACGCGGGGGACCCCGTCGAGTGCGCCCGCCTCTACAATGCCGAGGGCGCCGACGAGTTGGTCTTCCTGGACATCTCGGCTACGCCCGAGGGCAGGGCCACCGTGGTTGAAATGGTGAAGCGGGTGGCTGTAGAGGTCTTCATGCCTTTCGCGGTGGGCGGCGGAGTGCGCTCAGTCCACGACGTGCGTAGCCTGCTCCTGGCAGGCGCAGACAAGGTGAGCATCAATACGGCAGCCGTGAACGACCCCCAGCTCATCACAGCCGCGTCCCAGCGCTTTGGCAGCCAGTGCATCGTCATCGCCGTCGATGCCAGACAGGTGGACGACGACCCGGCCCGCTGGGAGGTCTACGTGAACGGCGGCCGCACGCCTACGGGGCTGGACGCGGTCGAATGGGCCGCGAAAGCCGTCGAAATGGGCGCCGGAGAGGTCCTCTTGACCTCCATGGACGCCGACGGAACGCTCAATGGGTACGATATCCCGCTCACCCGGGCCATTGCCGAGGCGGTCTCCGTGCCGGTGATCGCCAGCGGAGGCGCAGGCAAGCTGGAGCACTTCGCCCAGGCAGTGACTGAAGGGAAGGCGGACGCGGCGCTTGCCGCATCGCTCTTCCACGACCGCGTGCTGAGCATCGCCGAGGTCAAGGCCTATATGGCCTCCCAGGGCATACCTGTACGAATGGGGGAAGAACGTGAAGAAGTGTAGCTGCGCAGACGTTCGCTTCGACGAGAAGGGTCTCATCACGGCAGTGCTGCAGGATGCGGAGACGGGAGACGTTCTGATGGTCGCCTGGATGAACGCGGAGGCGCTGCAGCTGACGCTGGAGACCGGCCAGGCGCACTTCTGGAGCCGCAGCCGGCAGGAGTTGTGGCACAAGGGGGCTACGTCCGGCAACTTCATGAACGTCTGCGAGATCCTGGCGGACTGCGACGGAGATACGCTGCTGGTGCGCGTAGACCCGGCCGGGCCCGCCTGCCACACGGGCGCTCGCAGCTGCTTCTTCACCAGGATAGAGGACTAGCCAGACGTCTCCCCGGCCCTTCCGAGCACAGGAACTCACGGTGAGCCATCTCTTCCTGTTCGATATAGACGGCGTGCTGGTCAATCCGCAGGGCTATCTCAAGGCCCTGCAGGATACCGTAGCCTACTTCACGCGTCTGATCGGCGTCGGCGAGCTGCCCCCCACGGAGCAGGAAGTCCGCGCCCTTGAGGCGCAGGCCATAACCTCCGAGTGGGATTCGGCCGCTATCTGCATCTCCTACGATCTGCTGCAGCGGCTGCGCTGTGACGCGCCTCCATCGCTCCCCGCCGACTGGGCGGCGGCCTTCTCCGCTCTCGCCGCCGCCCCTTGCCAGCTCCGGCGGCCTGACTACGCCGCGCTTGCAGAGCGCATAGGCGCCCGCATCACCCCCGGCACAGGCATAGCCGAGGCGGCTCGGGCTGTCCTGTGGCAGGAAGCGCTCGGGAGCGAGGAACTGGCCCCGCTCCTCCCACCCCTGGCCCAACTGCTCGGTCAACTCCTGGGCCACACGTACGATTTCTACCGCTCTCCTGTGACCCGCCGCTTCCAGCACCTTGTCGTCGGCGCCCAGCGGGTGCAGGAGGTCTACGGCATAGACCCGGAGGTGGAGGCCGCCTCCTACCTGGAGATGTTCGATACGCCCCTGCTGTCGAAGGAATTACGCCTGCGACTACACGAAGCCGCTGCTTCCGGCCTCATCCGCGCCGCACTATACACCGCGCGTCCCAGCCTGCCTCCGCCGGAGGCAGGCCTTTCCAGCACCGGCCACCCGCCGGAGGCGGAGATGGCCCGGTCGCTGGTTGAACTGGAAGGTTACCCCATCCTCGGCCTGGGGTCGCTGAACTGGCTGGCTGCTCAGACGGGCGAAATCGTCGAGCATCTGGTCAAGCCTTCGCCTGTGCAGGCGCTGGCGGCGATTGGCCTGGCTGCCTGCGGCGAGCAGAAGCCCGCACTTCGGGCCGCCCACACCCTCCACACAAAGGCCACGCTTGAGGAACCCCTGGCCGCGCTTCGCAGCCCGACGATCCACGTCTTCGAGGACGCCCCAAGCGGCCTGGCCGCGTCCAGGCGGGCGGTAGACGCGCTCACACAAGCCGGCCTGAACGCGGAGCTGCGGGCGTACGGCATATCGCCGGGGGAGGGACCGAAGCACAGGGCCTTGCAGGAACAGGGCATTCCCGCCTACCCCTCGATCAACGACGCCCTGGCCACCGCTCTGAATAGCGTGGGCGCCGGCGATCAGGCGGCGCCCACGTAGCAGCGGATAGCCGCACGCCTCAAAGCAAGAGAGGGCGCCCGTGAAGCGCCCTCTCTGTTCGTACCCGTACCGGTGACTACAGATCTACCTACAGAGGCTCGCCCGTACCGCTTCCAGCTGCCCCGCCGAGCCCAGCAACTCGTTGCGGCTGGCTATGAACTTGCTGTATTCCTCCATGTAGACCTTGCCCATGGGTCGGAAGTCAAACACGTCTGGATGCTCCTTCATGTACTCGCGATGCACGCGCATCCACACCAGGCGCCCGTCGGTGTCTATGTTGATCTTGCATACGCCCAGCTTGGCCGCAGCGAGATACTGCTTGGGGTCAACCCCCTTGGCGCCCTTCAGCTGCCCGCCTGCGGCATTGATGCGCTCCACCTCCTCCTGCGGCACGGACGATGAGCCATGCATCACCAGCGGGAAACCCGGCTTCAGCTTCCGGATCCCCTCTATGATCTCGAAGTGGAGCGATTGGCTGCCGGAGAACTTGTAGGCGCCGTGGCTCGTGCCGATCGCGCAGGCCAGGCTATCGCAGCCGGTCCTGTCAATGAACTCAACTGCCTCTTCCGGGTCGGTCAGGTGGACGTGTTCCTCTTGCACGCTTATGTCTTCCTCGACGCCGCCCAGCTGTCCGAGCTCCGCCTCGACGCTGATACCCTTCTCGTGGGCCCGCTCCACCACCCGCTTCGTTGTGGCGATGTTCTCCTCAAAGGGGAGATTGCTGGCGTCTATCATTACAGATGAGTAGAAGCCGGAATCGATCGCATCGTAGCAGGTCTCTTCGTCCCCGTGGTCGATGTGGACCGCGAATATGGCCTCGGGGAAGATCTCTTCCGCAGCACGGATCATCCCCTCGAGCATGCGCTTGTCCGTGTAGTTGCGCGCACCGCGCGAGATCTGGACGATGAACGGGGCGCTTGAGGCGATATTGCCCCGGAACAGACCCATCGTCTGCTCCGCGTTGTTGATGTTGTATGCTCCCAGCGCGTACTTGCCGTAGGCCTGGGTAAAGAGCTCCGTCGCTGTGACGATCATGGGGTTCCTCCTCGCATTCTCTGTCGGACAGCATTCTACCACATTCCCGCCGTTTCTCAACTCTGCAGCCCCACACCTGCACCCGGGCACACGTAGGGAAGCTCGAGGTTGTGGAATCGCCGAGAATGGGGTATGATGCGGGCCGCCCATGGGTGCTCGAATAGAGCTGACCGGCAGCCGCGAAGGGCTGCTCCTACTGGTCGCTTCCGCCTTCGTGCTCTGCGGTGCTATCGCTCTCGTCGCATCCGTGCAGACCGGGCCCGCCTGGCCGCTGCTCCTCTTCGTCCCGCCGTTTTTCGCTTCCTTCGCCCTCATCCACTGGGCACTGAATCGTTACCTGCCGCGCAGGGATCCATACCTCCTGCCCCTATGCGCGCTTGTCACCGGCTGGGGGCTGCTGACCATCGGCCGGCTGGCCCCGACCTTCCTTGTGCGCCAGACGGCCTGGCTGGCCATATCGGCCACTGCTGCGGCAGGAGCCATTCGCCTGGGCAGGGATCTCAGGTGGCTCAGGAGGTTCCGCTACACCTGGCTGCTGATCGGCCTGGCGCTCCTTGCCACGACGCTCGTCATTGGCGTCAACCCCACGGGGTACGGTCCCCGCCTGTGGCTGGGCTTCTGGGGCGTCTACTTTCAGCCGTCAGAGCTGCTCAAGCTCCTCATGGTGGTCTTCGCAGCCTCCTACCTGGCGGAGAAACGGGAGCTCCTCGTGTCCGTAGGCCGCACCATAGGCAGGATCAGGGTCCCGCCGCTCGCCTACGTCGGCCCCCTGCTCGTTATGTTCGGCCTGGCGATGGTGCTCCTGGCCTGGCAGCAGGATTTGGGCGCCGCTATGCTCTTCTTCTTCACCTTCCTGACCATGCTTTATGTCGCCACCGCGGACAGGCGCTATGTGCTTCTGGGCCTGCTGCTCTTCGCCCTTCTCGGCCTGGTCGGCTACCTCCTGTCCGCCCGCGTCGAGCTTCGCGTCGACGCCTGGCTCAATCCCTGGCCCGAGGCAACCGACCGTTCCTACCAGATCGTGCAGTCGCTCTACGCCTTCGGGGCCGGAGGCGTGTTCGGCCAGGGGCTGGGGCTGGGTTTCCCCAACTACATCCCGGCTGTCCATACAGACTTCGTCTTCGCCGCCATAGCGGAGGACTTCGGCCTGCTGGGCGCGGTGGCAGTCATAGCCCTCTATGCTCTGCTCCTCTGGCGCGGATTCGCCGCAGCGGCTCGCGCCGCCCGGCCCTTCGAGAGCTTTCTCGCCTGCGGCCTCACGGCCGGGCTGGTTATTCAGGCCTGGGTCATCATGTCAGGCAATGCCAAGCTAACGCCAATAGCCGGCGTCACGCTGCCCTTCATCTCCTATGGCGGCAGCTCCCTGCTGGTCAGCTTCGTCACTCTGGCGCTTCTGCTTCACGTCTCCGCCAGGGAGAGGGACGTTACCGCCACGTCGGAGATCGTGCGTGCAGCACACGCCCCCATGCGCTCCGCCGCATTCGTGCTCGGCATGGCCCTGGTCCTCCTGGGAGCAACCTGCGGCTACTGGGGCGTGGCCCGGGCGGACTACCTGGCAGCGCGCGGGGACAACCCCCGCCGCGTTCTGTACGAGGAACGCGTCGTCCGTGGCCTTATCATCGACCGCGCCGGGTCGATACTTGCCGAGACTGAGGTCGCCTCAGATGGCACGGCGGCGCGGCTCTATCCTGTGGTGGCTGCGGCGCCCGCCGTGGGCTACGCCAGCCTGCGCTACGGGGCCGCGGGTATTGAGGCGGCCTTCGATGAGGAATTGCGCGGCGAGGCCGGACGTACGGCCTGGGAGGCCACCTGGGATGCCATCCTCCACCGGCCACCGGTAGGGGATGACGTGCAGCTCACCCTCTCCTCCTCGCTCCAGATTGCCGCCCAGGACCTGCTCGAAGGGCACAGCGGGGCCGCCGTCCTGCTCGATCTATCCGATGGCGACGTCCTCGTTCTCGCCTCCAGCCCCAGCTTCGAACCAGCAACGCTCGACGACGACTGGGACCAGCTGCGAGACGATCCGTCCGCACCGCTGCTAAACCGGGCGGTGCGAGGCCTGTACCAGCCAGGCTCTGCTTTGCAGACGATCATGCTGGCTGAGGCACTCGCCACGGGTGCAGCCAGCCTCGACGACCCGGTCACCGGCGGCGGCCAGCCGGTGGACGTAGATGGCCTCTCCATGGGCTGCGTATTCACATCGTCGGACCCGGACACGCTGGGGGACGCGTACCGAGCAGCCTGCCCGGCGCCCTTCGCCGCTCTCGGCGAGACCCTTGGTACCAACGGACTCGGCCGGGCCGTGGATCGCTTTCTTCTGACCACCCCACCCACTCTGGAGATCCCCACGGAGGCGTCGGAATGGGGGCCAGCCGTGGTCACGGACACGGCCTCGCTGCGTGCTGAGACGATCGGCCAGGGAGAGCTGACGGTCTCTCCGTTTCGAATGGCCCTCGTCGTCGCCGCGCTCGGCAACGATGGTGAGATGGTAGCGCCGCGGCTCGGGCTGCGCGTGCGGCACCCAGACGGCAATTGGCAGGATCTGGATCGCCCGGACGAGGGAGAGCGGATACTACCGCCCGCACTGGCCCGCGAGCTGCTTGGCGCCTGGGGGCACTACTCCGATAGCGTGGCCGGCCACCTGAGCCAGGCGATGTCCGGCGAGGGTCCTGAGCCGCACGCCTGGTTCCTGGGGGTCGCTCCGTTCACCGAACCCAGCTTCGCCGTGGTGGTTCTCATCGAGAATGCAGCCGAGGTGGGCCTGGCGGCTGATATCGGCGTCCAGCTCCTGGAAGCCGCTGAGGCGAGCATGCAGGGCAGCTAGCCTGCCGACGCCAGCTCCATGTACTCGGACCGCACCAACTCCTCGTCCTGTACCTGGAACAGGGCCAGCAACTCGCCGATCATCCCCGCCTTCCGCTCGGCGTCCTGACCGGACCAGGTGCGGCTCTTGATCTCCAGGAACACGCCCTCCAGCTCCGGCCGGGCGAGCCTATCCAGGTTGATGGCGAAGTCTGTACCCCCGTAGCGGACCCGGTAGCGCCGGCGCTCCTTTTCGACCTCGATTTCCTGGTCTGGCTTGAAGTACTCACGATAGAAGCGCAGGCTCTTGTTGGCCGGAGCATCGAAGCGAGACCGAGATAACAGCACTGAGCGGTCGTATTCCCTTTCCTTTGTTCCCGTGGTCAGAGTGAGGCGATAGAGGGCCTCGCCCACCTCTCCACTCTCATCAAGCACCAGGTCCTCCCGGTATCTCAGGCGGCTGTCGTCCGCGTCGTCGAACAGGAAGTAGGTGTCGTACTGGCGCCGCAGGGAGGGCTTCACTACCGTGATCCGCGGACCGGCCAGCGCCTCGTCGACCACGCTGATGTCCGACAGGCGCACCTTAACCTGAACCTCAAACGTCTTGTCCTGAGCCACCTCCGCAATAGCCAGAAGCTTGCTGAGGACGCTCTCTTCCCGCTGGATGATGAAGGCGTCTATCTTCCGGCCCACTCCAGCAGCCTCAGCTATCAGCGACGCCTCGTCGAGCGTCAGCAGTATCCGATCCCGCATCAGCCACTCACCCTGGCACAGGACGTCCCTCACGTCACTCGCCTTGCCTGCGTAGACGAGCCGGCTGTAGAGCGTTTCAGGATCGTGCTCGAACGCCGGCGTAACGTGGGCGCCCGTCGAATCGACAACCGCCAGGTCAGCCCGCTTCCCCACCTCGATCGAGCCGGCCAGCTCGTCTACGTGCAGCGCGCGCGCCCCCCCGATCGTCGCCATCTCCAGCGCCTGCCGGGCAGGAAGCACCGTAGGCTGCATCGTCGCCCCCTTCGCCAGCAGGGCGGCCAGACGCATCTCCTCCCACATGTCGAGGTCATTGTTGCTGGCCGGACCGTCCGTGCCAATGCCCACGGTGACGCCCAGCTCCAGCATCTCGGCCACGGGCGCGATCCCGCTCGCAAGCTTGAGGTTGCTCGTCGGGCAGTGCGCCACTCCGACGCGCCGCTCAGCCAGCATCTTCAGTTCGCCTTCATCCAGGTGCACACAGTGGGCCGCGAGAACCTTGCCCTCGAACAACCCTTGCTCGTCCAGCCACTGGACAACCCCAACCCCCTCTGCGGCCAGGTGATCCTTGACCTCCTGCGCCGTCTCCGCTAAGTGCGTATGCAGCAGCACGTCGTACTCGAGCGCCAGCCGCACCGAGTCGTTCAGCAGCTCCTTCGTTGCTGTGTACGGGGCGTGCGGACCTACGGCGGGCACTATCAGCTCGTGCCCTTTCCAGCGCTCGATGAAGTCGCGCGTATGCTGCAGGCTCTCGTCGTAGCTCAGGGCGTCGGGCGTGGGATAGCGAAGCACGGTCTCCGCACAGACCGCCCTAAGGCCAGCTTGTGCCGCCGCGTCCGCCACCGCCTCCTCGTAGTAGTACATATCCCCGAAGCACGTGGTGCCGCCCCGGATCATCTCTGCGCAGGCCAGCTGCGTGCCCAGCCAGCAGAAGTCGGATCGCACAAACTCCCTCTCCACCGGCATCATGTAGCCCATGAGCCAGACGTCCAGGCGCAGATCGTCGGCCAGGCCCCGCAGGAGGCTCATCGGAGAGTGCGTGTGGGCGTTGATCAGCCCGGGGATGATCACACAGCCGCTCCGGTCGACCCGTTCAGCAGCCTGTTGCGAGGCCTCGACCTCCTCAGGCGTACCCACAGCGGTTATGGAGCCATCTTTCACGGCAATCGACCCAGGGGTGAGCAGCGTATGATTGGCGTCCATTGTCACCACGCTCGCCCCGGTGAGGATCAGGTCAACCTTCGGCATACCCGCCTTCCTTCCACCGCCCCGCGTACAGGGACCGCCTGCCCGCTCACCCGGATTATAGCCGGAAGCGCCGGCCGCCGCAATCCTCGGCCGAAGTTGAGGTGTGTAGTATAATACAGCTGCGACGAGATGAGGTGCCGAATGAACGCCATTGATGTGATCAGCAAGAAGCGAGACGGCGGCCAGCTGACAGAGGAAGAGATCGGCTTCTTCGTCGACGGTTTCACCAAGGGCGAGATACCGGACTACCAGGCGGCCGCCTGGCTGATGGCAGCGTATCTCCAGGGAATGAGCGAAGAGGAAACCCTCTGGCTCACCCTCTCCATGGCCCACTCCGGCGACATGCTCGACCTGAAGCGGGTGGCGCCGTTCGTCGTGGACAAGCACTCCACCGGAGGGGTGGGCGACAAGGTCACCCTCGTGGTTGCCCCGATTGTCGCCGCCTGCGGCGTCCCAGTCGGCAAGATGACAGGCCGCGGTCTTGGCTTCACCGGAGGCACAGTAGATAAGCTTGAATCGATCCCCGGCTATCGAACGGACCTGACTGAGGCCGAGTTCAAGTCGCAGCTCAAGAAGATAGGGATAGTGCTCACCGGACAGAGCGCGGACCTGGCGCCGGCGGACCGCAACCTATACGCCCTGCGCGACGTGACGGCGACGGTCAGCTCTATCCCGCTGATCGTCAGCTCGATAATGAGCAAGAAGTTGGCAGCCGGAGCACAGGGGATTGTGCTGGACGTGAAGACCGGCAATGGCGCCTTCATGGGCACGCTGGCAGGTGCAGAGGCACTGGCTGGGGCGATGGTAGCTCTGGGCAACCGAGCCGGCCGGCAAGTGGTGGCCCTGATCTCCGACATGAACCAACCGCTGGGCTGGGCGGTCGGCAATGCGCTCGAGGTAATAGAGGCGATTGCTGCCCTCCACGAATCGGGCCCCGGCGATCTACGCGAACACTGCCTGGTCGTCGCCGCCGAGATGCTTCAGGTCAGCGGCAAGGCCGCGGATCCAGACGAAGCCCTGACGCTTGCCATTGATGCCCTCTCGTCGGGCGCGGCGTGGCACAAGTTCAGGGAACTCGTGGAGGCGCAGGGCGGCGACCTGAAGTGCATAGACGATCCAGAGCAGCTGCCCCGTGCCAGGCTGACCCAGGCGGTAGCAGCGCCACGCAGCGGGTACCTGGCTTCGACCCGCGCTGCGGAGATCGGCGAAGCCGTCACCGATCTCGGCGGCGGGCGCAGGAAGAAGGGTCAGGCGATCGACCACTCAGTGGGAGTGATCGTTCACTACAAGGTGGGCGATCTTGTCCAGAAAGGCACGCCGCTCTTCACCCTGCACGCCGAGGACAAGGCCGGTCTGGCAGCCGCGCGAGAGCGCATACTTGCCGCCCACGCCATCGGCGACGACCCCGTTCCCCGGCCGCCGCTGTTCTACAAGCGCATCGCCGAGTAGACTCGCTCATTGGCCTAGGGAGCGGCAGCGCAGGCCGGATCCTCAACGAGCAGCGGGAGCCCATCCGGCTGGATCTCGTACCAATACAGCGGCGCGCCGGCCCATTCGCCGGCCGCATCGAAGACGATCTCCCCAAGCAGCCCGGTGCGACTAGTGCTGGGGATTGCGGACGCCATCCCGGCCCTGCTGGGTACGCCGTTTTCTTCGATGTCCCGCTCCAGCGCCTCGAGCAAGAGCCAAGTGGCCTCATAGGCTGGCAGCGCCAGCGTCCCGGGCGGCCCGACGTGGTACCCCATTGCCTCGTACGACTCCCCGAAGGCGTCGCTCCCCGGAACGTCGCCCGGAAACGGCCACGGCGTGAGGGCAAGCGCTCCCTCCGCCGCCCCGCCGGCCACCGAGGCAAAGTCGCCCGCCGTGAGCGCCGGCCCCCCATAAAGCCTCCCTGTCCAACCGAGCGCCCGCAGATCGCTGGCAGCCCGGCCGGCTGGCAGCGGTTCCGCGTCGCACACGAGCGGGCTAGCCAAGTCAGGGAGCACGTCCAGCCATCCTGTCTCCCCATCCGCAGTCAGCACTTCCACGCCGATCCCACCTGCCTCAGCTTCCAAGAGGATGGCACGCCCCAGATAGCCCTCGGCGCCCACCAGGCCCAGGCCCGCGTCGCCGGGCTCGGCTTCCAGGCAATCGAGGATACCTTGCGCCAGCGCGCAAGCGGGGGGCCCCAGGCGGAACACGCCTTCATAGTCGCCGGTGAGCGACGAGGAGAGCATGCCAGGAGCCACCAGAGGAATGCCGGAGTCGTCGTAGACTGGCGCAGCCGCCTCTGTGGTCTGTTCCTGGAAGTGGCCTATGACAGCCACCACCTGCGGATCGACGGCCAGCTTCCGTGCCTGCTGGATGGCCAGCTCGGGGTCGCCCCTGTCGTCGTAGGCCACCAGCTCCACGCTGTAGCCACCCACACCGCCGTCGGAGTTGGCCTCCCGCAGTGCCAGGCGCACTGCGTAGAGCACGTCGTAGCCGATGTATCGATAACGGCCTTCGAAGGGCGCTACCAGACCTATCTTGATCGAGGGCCTGACGCTGCCGGGGAAGCGACATCCTGCCAGCAGGATGACTATGACAGCGAGAAGCGCAACCCCTGTCCTCTGCCCTATGCCGATCGCACCGGGCGCGAAGTGGCCGATTCGCCTCAAGGTTCCCCGCCAGGGCAGATCAGCACGTTCTGCTCGTGTTCCTCGAGCGTGGAGGCGAATATGTGGCTGCCGTCCTGAAGAACGCAGTCAGCGACGAAGTACTGGTAATCTGTCTCTTCGGGCCGAGCCGTCGCCTGAATTGAAGCCAGGCCCGGGCTGCAGATAGGGCTCGGCGGCAGCCCGACATACAGATAGGTGTTGTACGGGGTATCGGTCAGCGGATCGTCGGGACTAAGCTCCGGCCACCAGTCGCCTGGCACGCCAAGCGCGTACTGTATCGTCGGATCGGCGTTGAGGAGCGGGCCGGCCCAATCGAGCCTGTTGTGGTAGACGCCGGCAACCAGGGGTCGCTCCGCGTCCAGCACCACCTCCCTTTCGACGATGGAAGCAAGCGTTATCAGGTCGTAGAGGGTGAAGCCCTGATTGGCTGCCGCGGCCCGGACGTCCCCCGTCACTCGGGCGTCAAAGGTCTCCAGCATGCGCGTCAGCAGGTCCAATCCGACTGCATCTTCCGGCAGCCGGTAGGTCTCCGGAAACAGAAAGCCCTCCAGGCTGGCCTCTCCGGGCACCTGCGCCAGGAAGCCGTATGATGATACCTGATCGTGCCAGCCGGTGGTCACCAGGGCCAGGAACTCCGCTTCATCGATGCTCGTCTGATCCGCCACCGCGGCGGCGGTTTCCTCCAGCCGCCACCCCTCCAGGACGGTGACCACCACCTCAGGCGCGAGCCCCCTCTGCAGCGCGACGGCGATCTCCGGGATGGTCATCGTCTGGCGCAGCGTGTACTCCCCGGCCTCGATGCCCGCATCCATTTCGTAGTACTGCACGTAGCGGCGGAACAGCTCTGCGTCGGACACAAGGCCGCGGACGGCGAGGGTCTCGGCGATCTCCGTGGCCGTCTGGCCCGGCTGTACAATGAAGGTTACGGGCGTATCGTCCGTCCCTCCCGGGCTGGCCAGCTCTGCGGCGTGGGCGTCCAGGTAGGCGCCAATGTACCCCTCTGGCGAGAAGATACTACACCAGCTGAGCGATATCGGCCCCGTCCCTCCGGAGCTGCGCCCCAGGAACGAGATCAGAAGGAAGCCGGCCGCCCCCACGGTGCCCAGCGCCAACAGGAATGCCGCGACCCGGACTGGTTTCTTCAACACTGCCCTCCCTGATCGCCAGACCCCGCCCGCTCGCTGTCCAGATAGCTCTGCAGTATCAGTGCGGCAGCAATCGCATCCAGATCGCCGCTGCGCCGTGCGCGGCGACGTTCTCGAGGCCCACGAGTCTTGAGCAGCACCTCCTCTGCCTCAGCCGTCGTGAACCGCTCATCCCACAGCACCACCGGGACAGAGACCCGTGCCCGCAGCGCCCCCGCGTAGCGGGAGATCGTTCTCGCCTGTTCGGATTCGGAGCCGTTCAGCCCAAGCGGCAGCCCGACTACGACCAGGCCTGCCCGGTGCTCTGAGACCAGCTGGGCTATTGCTGAGAAGTCTTCTTCCCGCGTGCCGCGCACGATGGCTGTGAGCGGCGATGCGACGGTTCCGGTAGGATCGGCGATCGCCACGCCAATGCGGCGATCGCCCACGTCCAGGCTCAAGACGCGCATGACTAGTTTACGGCCACGAGCGGCTGTTCGAGGTTGCCCTGCTGCGGCACGATGTCGACGTCAATGCGCACCGAGAGAAGCGGCACCCGTCCCGGCCAAGCAGGCCAAACCGAGATCGCCGGCTCTTCGGCCAGGGGGAACGCGGCGAGCAGCCGCTCCTTTGCCCGAGCAACGCTCTTTCCCCGCACCAACGCAACGGCCTCTCCCACGTTAACGGCTGCCGTGGAGTACCCCCGGGCCGCAACGAAGAAGCTGAACCGGCCAGGGCCAATGTCCTCCTCAGCTACCTCTCCAAACGTAAAGCGGGCATCTACCAGGATGTGGCCTTCCGGGAGATAGCGCGCCAGCGCAGCGTATGCCACAGCCTTCGCATCGTCGACGTCGATCGCCAGGCCGCTCACTAGCAGGCGCATCTGCAGTCCGACCGTGTCTGCCCGCTCGTTCACCATGTGAGTGTAGTTGCGCTTCGGCACCGCCTCAACCCTCAGGCCGTCGGGGAACAGCATCTCCGTGGGGCCCAGCATGTCCGTCATCTCGTCGTAGGCCAGCTCCAAGAGGTGCTGTGTAAGTTGGCTCGCCAGTCGGGCCCGGTCTTCCTCGCTCGCCACCCGCGCTTCCTCACCCTCGGCGCCGCTTGTCGCGTATGGGTTCGTCACACGGACGGCAGAGCCGGCGATCCCCTCCACCCGGTTGATCTGGAAGGCACCGATGTTACCCACCATCTGCTCCATAGCCTCGATCGGCGCCGTGGCCTGGCCGCCGGCGGGCACGACGACCTCCTCCGTAGTTCTGAAGCGCACCGGGTAGCCCGTCGACGAGGTGCCTACGACAGTACCTGCGGGGACCGGGTAGTCCTGGCCGAGCAAGTTGGTAAAGAGCACTTCGCCGCGCCCTAGCCCACTCGGCAAGTACCTCAGGCCAGTGGTCTCCATCTCGCCGTAGTCCTCTACGTAGACACCTAGAGAGCGGCCCGGCACCACCCGTGCGACGTGGTCGAAGCCGTCCACTTCCGTGTCCACGGAGATCGCGACGATCGTCTCGAACTGGCTGCCGTCCGGCACAAGCGTCACGACACCGCTGGGCAGCACCGTATAGGCCGTGACCGCCAACACCAGCATGGTTACTGCGAATGCGGTTAGGCGCACGTTCAGGCGCGAGTTCGGGAACAAGGGCGCATCGGCCGGCAGCGCATCGTAGCCGCCATCGTCCGGCTCGTCCCACCAGCGCGACGGCGGCGGCTCCACCGCTTCGGGCGTTCTCCGTCGCCAGGACGGAGCCGCGAGAGCCTTGTCCGGTGTTCTGAACGCTGGCACGCCTGCAGCGGCCGCCAGACGACGACGATCGGGATCCTCCGACACGACCGCGATCTCCAGGTGACGCCGGTCCGCCTCACGGCGGAGTAGTTCGAAATCGAGGAACCTGGAGAAGGCCTTCATTCCCCAGGGCAGCGTCAGAGCTACCCTCTTGGCCCGGATCGGCCGCAACCGGTCCCGTACCGAGGCTATGTCGTCGAGAGCCTGGAGGTCGATAATGGAGCACATTAGCAGAAGAGACCCGAACTCATACAGCGGGCGAGGCCCGGCGGCTACACTAAGCCCCAGCCGCCCCCGGAGCCGCGCTGGCGAGAAGATCCTCCAAGACATCGGGCGCCTGGCCGAGCGCGATGTCCAGCTTCCCGGCATCCCGGCCTCCCGCCTGAGCCAAAGCAGCCCTTCCTCCTCCGCCGCCGCCGACCTGGCGGGCCAGCGGCTTGATCAGCTTGCGAGCATCTATGCCGCGAGAGACCAGATCAGAAGTGACGGCAGCCACGATCGCCGGCCGGTCGCCCACAACTGCGCCGAGCACGACGACGCCCGATCCAATACGCTCCCGGAACCAGTCGCTCATCTCGCGGAGCATGTCCATGCTGGCAACTGTGACACGGGCGCTAAGCAGCGATACTCCGGCCACCGACTGAACCTGCTCGGCCAGAGCTTCGAAGTCCCGCTTCGCCTGCCCCTTCTGCAGCTCCGCGATCTCCTTGCGCGCGGCCTGCAGCTCTTCCAGCAATGCCAGCGCACGCCTATCGACCTCATCCGGGGATGCGCCGAGGTAGGCCGCCGCTCTCTGGAGTACGCCCATCTGTCGCTCGACGAGCTGTAAGGCTGCACGCCCCGTGACGGCCTCAATACGCCGTACGCCGGCCGCCACGCCTTGCTCTGAGACAATCTGAAACAGCCCTATCGCTCCTGTCTCCGAAACGTGGGTACCGCCGCACAGCTCCTGGCTGAAGGGTTCGTCTTCCCAACCAACCCGGATGACCCGAACCTCGTCCCCATACTTCTCGCCGAAAAGGGCGATCACGCCGTCCTCTACGGCCGAGCGGTATGACTGGTGCCCTACGTCCACAGGGTAATTCATCAGAATCGCGTCATTCACAGACCGATTGACCGCAGCCAGCTCATCCTCTGTGAGCATGGCCGAATGAGTGAAGTCGAACCGCAGCCGGTCGGGCGTGACCAGCGATCCCGCCTGCTGCACGTGCTCGCCCAGTATGTAGCGCAGCTCGCTGTGCAGCAGGTGAGTGGCAGTGTGGTTCCTGGCTATGTCCAGCCGGCGCTCGAAATCGACGGCCGCCCAGGCCTCCTCACCCACGCGCGGCTTGCCGCGCTTCACAGCCCCGATATGCACGATCAGCCCCGGGATCGGCTCCTGCACGTCTGTTACCTCGATCTCCCAGGCAGGCTCGACGGTCTCGGAGTCGGCCGCCGGGCCGCCCTCCGCCTGAGGCACTCGAGCGGTGATGAATCCGGCATCGGAGACCTGGCCGCCGGACTGGACATAGAACGAAGTCTCCGGCAGCACGATCTCGACCTCGTCCTCCACCTTCGCCGTCTTCACCCGCCGCCCGTCCCGCAGGATCGCGGCAATGCTCGTCTCAACGTCCGTGCCCGTGTAGGGGTCGTGCCTCACACCCTCTTCGGGCAACAGCCCCTCGCTCTGCAGGTCATCAAGCAGCGACCGGTAGCGCTTGAGGGTCTCCTCGTCAGCGACCTCGAAGCCGCCCGCGCTATGGGCCATCTGGCGCTGGTTCTCCAGAGCAGCCTCGTAGCCCGCCTCGTCTACACCGAAGTCGCGCTCCCCTGCCACGTCCCGGGTGATCTCCAGCGGCAAGCCAAACGTGTCATACAGCCGGAAGGCGACCTCGCCCGGCACCGTGTCCACTCCCTCGCCCTCAAGAGCGAGCAGCGCTTCGTCGAGGCGAGCCAGCCCGAGGTCAAGCGTTCTCAGGAAGCGCTCCTCTTCCTGGCCAATCGTGGTCAGGATGAACGGGCGTCTCGCCTCCAGCTCCGGGAAATGCGGGCCCATTGTGTCGATCACCGTCTTGACCACTTCGGTCAGGAACGGCTGGTCGAAGCCGAGCTTGCGGCCAAACCGGGCTGCGCGCCTCAGCACCATACGAAGGACGTAGTTGCGCCCCTCGTTTCCGGGCAGGACCCCGTCGCTGACGAGAAAGGCGATCGCACGCCCGTGATCGGCGATGACCCGATAGGCGACGATATTCGACTCCACTTCCTCGTCGCTGTGGCCGGTCATCTTCTGCACCCGGCGGATGATGGGCTGGAAGAGATCGGTCTTGTAGTTCGAGTCAACACCCTGGAGCACGGCCGCCAGTCTCTCCAGGCCGGCGCCCGTATCGACATGCCTAGCCGGCAGAGCCTCCAAAGCGCCTTGAGCATCCTTGTTGTACTGGATGAAGACCAGGTTCCACAGCTCGACGAACCGGCCGCACTCGCCGTTGACCCGGCAAACGTGGCCAGGCACATTCTTACACGTGCACGCCTCGGGACCGCGGTCATAGTGGATCTCGCTGCAGGGACCGCACGGTCCCGTTTCTGCCATCTCCCAGAAGTTGTCCTTCCGGCCGAAGTAGACGACGTGCTCGGGCGAGATGGCTGTCTCCGAACGCCAGTAGCCGCCGGCCTCGTCGTCCGGGCCCAGGTCACCCTCGTCGTCCTCGAACACGCTCGCCCAGATGCGATCGGCGGGCAGCTTCCAGACGCCGGTCAGCAACTCCCAGGCCCAGCCGATCGCTTCCTTCTTGTAGTAGTCGCCGAAGGACCAGTTGCCAAGCATCTCGAAGAAGGTGTGGTGCGTGCCGTCGCGGCCGACATCGTCCAGGTCGTTGTGCTTGCCGGAGACACGCATGCACTTCTGAGTGTCCACTGCCCGGACATAGGTACGCTCGCCCAGCCCGAGGAACACATCCTTGAACTGGTTCATCCCAGCATTGGTGAAGAGGAGCGTGGGATCATCGGAGGGGACCAGGCTCGCGCTGGGCACTACCGTGTGCCCCCGCTCAGCGAAGAAATCGAGGAAGCTCTGCCTCACCTCAGCGCTCGTGATGCGCTTCATTCAGCCCTCTCGTCCTTGAGATCGGGCGGTATTGTAGCCGGAAGGAAGAGAACTGTCAACCAACTTGGCTTCGAAACGACCGCAGTGCCGGATCAGGCAGGACACGCAGCCCCGCATGAGGATAGCGAAGCTGGACGATGCTAGTAGACCAGCGACCCGACGCTGTTGATCAGGATAATCCCGCCAACGACAACCAGGAGCAGGCCGCTCACGAAGCCGACCACGCGCATCGCCCGGCTGGCCCGGGCCAGCACAGGCGCCACCCTGTCGATGGCAAGCGCCATGGCCAGAAGCGGGGTGCCGATGCCCAGCGAGTATGCGAGCAGCAAGCCCGCCCCCTGCCATGCCGATGCCTCGCTCAACGCCAGCGTGAGTATCGCCGCCAAAGGAGCGCCGACGCAGGGCGAGTATCCGGCGCCGAAGAAGACGCCCACAAGAGCGGAGGAGAGATAACCGAGCTCGCGCCCCGCCCGGAGATGATAGCGGGCATCTGATGACAGCAGCGGTATTCGTAGCACGCCCAGTTGGTTGAGACCGACCAGAAGCACGAGCAGGCCGCCCAGCGCAGTCAGTATGGGCTGCAGCCCATGCGCAAGCCGCCCTATCGCCGTCGCCGCAGCCCCGAGGGCGACGAATACGGCCGAGAATCCAGCCACGAAGAAGACGCCGTGGGCCAAGATTCGCCAGCGCGACGCTTCACCGCCTTCGCCCCCCAGCTGGCCACCCAGGTAGCCCACGTAGGCCGGAACCAGCGGGAGCACGCAGGGGCTGGCGAACGACAGGAGGCCGGCTACGAAGGCCAGGGATACAGTGATCGGCTCACCTTCCACGGCCTCCTCCCACACCTGCCGCACACCGCGCGTCCAAGACTTGCCCTAGCCCCTCTTGGTAGATCCGGCGAAGGCCCACTATCTGCCGCTCCGGATGAGGTCGCGGCCGCTGGCCTGCACTGCGTTTGGCAACGGCGGCGCCGACTGCCCAGCGGTTCAGACCAACACGGGGCTCTTAACCCTCTCCGACCACCAGCGGCCTAGACCGAGCCACTGGCCAGCACCGGCCGCGGCCAGGCATATCAGGAGTATGGCATAGATGATGTGGTCATCTATGATCGGGTTGTTGACTGGCCAGAGAGCCGAAGCCCACATGAGGAGCATCAGCGCCGCGCCTGACACGGCGGCGATTCTAACTCCGATCCCCAGGACCAGGGCCAGGCCGATCCCCAGCAGCCCCAGCATGAACAGCCAATCGACCACTGCGTTGCCAGCAAGGCCTTGGAACAAGCCGGCCAGCGGACCCGTCGTGGCATTGCCCAGGTACCCAGCCGTTGGCGATGGCCCCGCCCCGAACAGCCAGGCGCGCTCGGTCGGCGTGCTGAACCCGAGGCCAAACAGCTTGTCCAGAAACGGCCACAGGAACAGCCAGCCCATCGTGATTCGCAGTACCCCAACCAGTGTGTTCTTCCTACTACTGCTCATTTCGACACCTCCCAGTCGTACCCTGAGTGCGGTGGCAGAGCCAGGGCTCCTCGATCCTATGCCACCATTACTAGTGTACCAGCTTCCGCTGATTTGTCTGGGAGGTATCTACTATATCTTCGTTAGAAACGCCTATGACCCGCCCGCGAATCACGGCTGCGCGAGCCGCGTCTTCAGTACGTGCCAATACGCGCCGATACGCTCAGCCCGCATCGCCCTCTTATGCCCCACCAGCCACTTGGCGCCCTCCAATGCAATCTGCCACACGTAGCTCGCCAGCAGAAACAGACGCAGCGCCAGGGCCACACCGGAGCCGTGGTACTTGCGGAAGTAGCGCACCTTGCTCCGCTGGAAGTGGATGTGGCGCTCCGCGGAGACCTGTTCGCTGCTTCTGCCGCCGTGGTGGACAATCCGGGCCTCGGGCACGTAGCTCACCCGCCAACCCGCATCCTTGAACCGCCGGCACCAGTCCAGCTCCTCAGAGTACATGAAGAAGCCTTCATCCATAGGGCCTACCCGCTCCACGGCCCCGCGCCGGGCCAGCAGCGCGGCGCCGCTCACCCAGTCCACGTCCTGGGCCTCATCCGCGGGCCGGTCCAACACGTAGTAGCGATTGAGCAGCCGCCGCGGAGCGTAGGGCTGTAGCCAGGTTGACTCAAACAGAGCGGCACCCACTGTCGGAAAGCGGCGCCTGGATTCCTGAATCGAGCCATCCGGGTTGAGGAGCATCGGCCCTGCGACGCCGACGTCAGCGTTCACCTCGGCGAAGCCGACGAGCCTGCCCAAAGCATCCTCAATTACCTCCGTGTCTGGGTTCAGAAGCAGAACGTACCGGCCAGAAGCCCTGGCCAGGCCCTGGTTGTTGGCCGCCGGGAAGCCAACGTTCTTCTCATTGGCCACCAGCTGTACCTGCGGATACTCCGCGCCAACCATGGCCACGCTGCCGTCGGTCGATGCGTTGTCCACGACGATGATCTCGTACTGCAACCCCGACAAACCCGCGCTCTGCTCCACCGACCGGAGGCAGCGGCGCAGCAGGCCGGAGACGTTCCAGCTGACGACGACAATCGAGAGATCCACCGTGTCTCTACAGAGAGCTGCAGGCTAGAAGCTGCGCTGGACGGCGAAGTCGACCAGTTCCAGAAGGCCGTCCCTGTGGCGAGAGCCGGGGAACACGTCAAGAGCGGCCCGGGCCTGCTCGGCATACTCCCGGGCAACCTCGAGCGAGCGTTCGATAGCGCTCGAGCTGGCCACCGCCGAGACCGCCTCGTTCACAGCGGCAGGCATCCCGGTATCAACCGCCCGGAGAACTGCCGGGTGCTCCTGCTCTTCCTCCAGGAAGAGCAGGAGGGGAAGCGTCACCAGACCCTGCCGCAAGTCGCCGCCCACCGGCTTCCCAAGTATCTCCTCGTCGGCAACGAAGTCGAGCACGTCATCGACGACCTGGAAGGCGAGACCCAGGTTGTCGCCATACTTCTCCAGCGCGCCGGCTTCTTCGGGGCGCACATCGGCAAGGGCGGCTCCGGCCTGTGAGGACATTGAGATCAGCGACGCGGTCTTGGCGTAGATCCTACGAACGTAGTCCTCCCGGGTAACCCCTGCGCTGTGGCCGTCGAACATCTGGCGTACCTCGCCGCTGCAGATGGTCATCAGCGTCTCGGCGAACCGCCTCATCAGTCGAACGCTATCCGTCCGCGACGCCAGGAACGCCGCCCGGGCAAAGAGATAGTCACCTGCTATGACCGTCGTGCCCGGCGAGCGATGCGCGTTCATAGTGTGCACGCCGCGCCGTACAGGGCTGTGGTCGATCAGATCATCGTGGACCAGCGTCGCCGTATGGAGCAGCTCGACCGCTGCAGCCGCGTAGATAGCCTTCTCGATATCGGCGGCGCATAGGTGAGCCGAGTGAAGCACAAGCATGGGGCGAAGCCGCTTGCCGCCGCCCGCGAGCAGCCGCTCCACCTCGGCTGTGATCACCTCGTGCTGATCCGGATCTCGCGCACGGAGAAGCACCTCCACACGCTCCAGCTCGTCCTGGACCAGGCCTTGAGCAGGCACTCGAGGTATAGCCAACCTGGTAGTCACGCTATCCCGAACACCGTCCGCGCGTTCAGCGCCGTGGACCGGGCCACGTCCTCTGACGTCCTGCCGCTTGCCTGGGCCACCGCGTCCGCAACGTGCCGGACGTACGCCGGCTCGTTTCTCTCGCGCCTGTGCGGAACCGGCGCCAGGTAGGGACAGTCAGTCTCGATGAGCAGCCTCTCCCCAGGGATAGCACTGGCCAGCCTGCGAACCTCTTCCGCATCAGGGAAAGTCACCGGTCCCGATATGCCCGCAAAGAGGCCCAGGCCCAGCACTTCGTCGAGATACTCGAATCCGCTCAGGTACGAATGCAGCACGCCCCTGCCGCTCCGGCCGCGCATCCCGGCGAGCAGGTCGGCCATGGCGTCCCTGCAATGCAGGATCACCGGCAGCTCCAGCCTGCTGGCCAGCTCGAGCTGCTCGCCGAAGGCGCTCCGCTGCGCAGCACGCGGTGACAGGTCGCGGTAGTAGTCCAGCCCAATCTCTCCTATGGCCAAGACCCCCGGCTGGCGAGCCAGCTCCTCCAGCTCGCTCAGAACCCCGGCGTTGACCTGGCCCGCATCGTGAGGATGGATGCCCACCGCGGCGTAGACAAAGTCGTGCTCCCGGGCCAGGCGAACAGCTGCCCTGCTCGACTCGAGGTCCGTTCCCACCTCGACGATAGCCTCAACGCCCGCCTGGCGGGCCCTTCCGATAGCCGCCTCCCTATCCCGATTGAAGGCCTTCGAGCCCAAATGGGCGTGGGAGTCGATCAGCCGCAGAGCCACGATCCCCTATTCACGCAGCCCTGCGAGTCTAAGGCCCGCCTTGAGCAACTCCTTCACCTTCGCCTGGTCGGTCGTCTCGCAGTAGACCCTGATCACAGGCTCCGTGTTGGAGAATCGAACTAGCAGCCACCCGCCGTCCTCGAGGACGTACTTGTAGCCGTCAGAGGTGACGATGTCCTCCACGGCAAGGCCGGCCAACTCCTCGGGCCGCGCAGAGTCGAGGCGGGCCTTGACCTCAGGCCTCTCGTCCCTGTCCATCTCCGTGTCTATCCGATCGTAGTAGTAGGCGGCGCCGAGCTTGTCGAACAGCTGATCAAGCAGCTGGGACGGGCTCTTCCCGGTAGCCACCATGAGGTCCAGGAAGTAGAGCGCGGCCAGGATTGAGTCCCGCTCGGGCACGCTGCCCCGAAACGCATACCCTCCACTCTCCTCCCCGCCGATGATGGCATCCGTCTCCAGCATCTTCGGCGCCACGTACTTGAAGCCGACTCCCGTCTGGTAGACCGGCACGTCGTATATCTCCCCCAGCTTGTCCAGCATCGAAGTCGTGGACAGGGTCTTGACTATCGGCCCCCGCTCTCCGCGTACCTCGAGCAGGTAGTAGGCCAGTAGGGCATAGACTTGCAGCTGGTTGACAAACACGCCGTTCTCGTCGCCCACTCCGATACGGTCTGCGTCGCCGTCCGTCATGATGCAGACATCCGCGCCCATCTCCACCGTCTTCCTCAGCGCCTCGTCCACGTTCGGCGGTATCGGCTCCGGCCTCTCCATGCCGGGGAAGCTCGGGTTTGGGATGTTGTGGATCTCCGTTATGCTGGTCGCCCCACTCCCAACCACGCGGGGGAACCAACCGATGCCGTTTCCCCACATGGGGTCCACCAGCAGCTTCAGGCCGGCCTTCTTGATTCGGTCGATCTCGATCAGGCCCCCGATGTGTTCGACATAGGCGGGTGCCGGATCCCACACGCGGATACGCCCGTCCTCCAAGGCCTCGTCGGCGTCGACCCGCGGCACTTCCTCAATCGGCGGGATGGCAGCCTCGATTGCGCTTAGGCCCGTCGGCGCAATTGCCGCCCCTCGTGCATCTCGCACCTTGAAACCGTTGTATGAGGCCGGGTTATGACTGGCCGTTATGTTGACCGCGCCGCTCGCCTTTCGATCGACGACCGAATAGGACACGACGGGCGTAGGCGCAGGGCCTTCGGTCAGCCATACACAGAAGTCGTTCGCCGCAAGCACTTCCGCCGCAGCCACGGCGAAGCGGCGTGAGCCGAAGCGCCGATCGTGGCCGACGACCACCTCGGTCCCGCTCTTCCCCTCGTCCGTCAGGAAGCGGGCGAAGCCCTGAGTGCAACGGCGCACGTTGTCGAAGGTGAACTCCTCCGCGATCTCGGCGCGCCATCCGTCCGTTCCAAAGCGTATGTTCGTCATACGGAGTCAGTCCCCGCCAGTCAGCCGCCCCGCTCTAGGGGCGGTTCGCCCGCTTCAGGAGCTCCAGATCGCTATCCACCATCGTCTGCACCAGCTCGCTGAAGCTCACCGTCGGCTGCCAGCCCAGTACGTTGCGCGCCTTGCTCGCGTCGCCGACGAGCAGATCGACCTCAGCGGGGCGCATGAAGCGCGAGTCCTGTTTCACGTACTCCTCCCAGTCGAGGCCGACGCAGGCAAAGGCCTCCTCGCACATATCGCGGATCGAGTGGGACTCTCCCGTGGCCACGACGTAGTCATCAGGCGCCGGCTGCTGGAGCATCAACCACATCGCCCGAACGTAGTCGGCGGCCGAGCCGATGTCCCGCTTGGCGTCCAGATTGCCCAGAGGCAGCTCGGCGGCCAGCCCGAGCTTGATCTTGGCCACGCCGTGCGTGATCTTGCGCATCACAAACTCCAGCCCCCGCCGGGGACTGGTATGGTTGAACAGGATACCAGACGTGGCGTGGAGCCCGTATGACTCCCGGTAGTTGACGGTGATCCAGTGGCCGTAGACCTTGGCCACGCCGTAGGGGCTGCGCGGGTAGAAGGGTGTGTCCTCGTTCTGCGGCACCTGGCGGACCTTGCCAAACATCTCGCTGCTCGAGGCCTGATAGAAGCGGATGCTCGAATCGACGGTCCTCACCGCCTCCAGCATGCGCGTGACACCGAGTCCCGTAACCTCGCCGGTGAACACAGGCTGCTCCCACGAGGCGGGAACGAACGACTGCGCAGCCAGGTTGTAGACCTCGTCGACCGGGTGAGCCTGCAGGATCCAGATCAGCGAGCCCTGGTCCAGCAGGTCCCCGGAGACGAGCGTGAGCCTGTCCTGGATGTGCTGGATGCGAGCGAAGTTGACGGTGCTCGTCCGCCTCACCATCCCCACTACTTCGTACCCCTGCTCCAGCAGAAAATCGGCCAGATAGGAACCATCCTGGCCCGTTATTCCGGTGATCAGTGCCGTGGGCATATGCGCAACCTCCTGCCGATTCGCCAGTCCGGCCGGTCAGCCGCCTGGCTGACCACGCCAGAACTCGAGTACATCTGCCAGCGTCTGCTCGAACGGGATCGCCGGTCTCCAGCCAGTCAATGACCTGAACTTCTCGGCGCTGCCGTAGGCGACCGGCACGTCAAGCGGGCGGAACCGTTCCGGGTCGACCTCCACCTTGATATCCACCTGCGCCATTGACAGCAACTGATCCAGAAGAGCGCGGATCGAACGCGGCTCCCCCGAGCATAGGTTGTAGACCTCTCCCGACGCGCCCTTCGTCGCAGCCAGGTAGTAGGCCCGTACGATGTCACGAACGTCGCTGAAGTCGCGCGAGGCGTCCAGGTTCCCCACTCGAATGACCGCCTCCTGCTCTCCCCTCTCGATGCTGGCGATCTGAGAGGCGAAGGCCGGAACGACGAAACGCGGAGACTGGCCTGGCCCTGTGTGATTGAACGGGCGCAGGCGCACGACGTCGACTTCATAGGCGACGTGGTACTGGAGCCCCAGCAAGTCTTGCGCCACCTTGCTGACGGCGTACGGGTTCGCGGGGCGAAGAGGAGTCTCTTCAGTAAAGGGCAGATCGGCGGGCTCGGGCCTCCCGTACTCCTCGTTCGACCCGATCACTATCACACGGGCCGAGCTCTCCAGTGCCCGAGCTGCTTCCAGCAGATTCAGCTGCGAGCGTATGTTGTTCTCCAGCGTGTCCCAGGCATCGCCGAAAGACGACGGCACGAAGGACTGCGCTGCCAGATGGAAGATGAAGTCCGGCTTGAAGCCTGCAACCAGGTCTGCTACGGCGCCTGGACCGCGCAGATCGACATTCTGGAGCCGCACGCGCGGCCGCGGATGGCCGTCCTCGACCAGGTCCGGGTAGACGGTCCCCAGAATCTCCCAGTCCGTCTCACGTTCGACGAACGAGACCAGGTGGCTTCCCGCGAATCCCCCTGCCCCTGTGATGAGCGCTCGCACGCGACTCCTCTCTGCCGGGGGGATTATACCGCAGAATGAAGCCCCCGCAACCGGTTCACGCGGGTCTGCCGTCGGACCAAGCTCACTTCGCAGAAGCCAAGGGGATCAGTTCAATCGAAGCACCTGGACGGTGCCGGCCTCCATGTCCATCACCAGGAGGCGGTTCTGCAGCAGCCCTCCCCGGTCCAGGATGATCTTGACAACCTCCTGCACCTGCCAGGCCGCAACCGCCATCGGTGTACCAGCCGGCGTGCCCACTTCCGCCTCCAGCCCGCGTTCCGGTAGGTCTGCCTGGGATGCGTAGAGCGTGCGGAGTCCGGGGTCGCCCGGCAGGATGGTCATCACCTGGCCCAGGAAGCCGGCGATGCTTCCGTGCACCATCGGTATGCCGAGCGCCTGCGCACCCTCCTGCATCATCAGGCGAGAGGGTAGGCTGTCCAGGCAGTCGACTGCCACATCCGTCCCTGCCAGCAGATCGGGGAGGTTCTCTGCGCTCAGTGCCAGCTCGCAGCCCACGGCGTCGACCGCACCGTTCACGGCCTGGACGCGCTCCAGTGCTGCCTTCACCTTGGAGCGGCCCAGCCTGTCCGGCTGAGATAGGAGCTGACGGTTTAGATTCGTCTCTTCGAACACGTCACCGTCGATCAGGACCAGGCGCCCCACTCCCATACGGGCCAGACCCTCGAGGACATAGCCGCCCAGCCCACCAAGGCCGACGATCGCCACCGCACCACCGAGCAGCCGGGCCTGTCCCTCGAGGCCGATGGTCCCCAGGTTGCGCAGGTAACGCCGCGGGGCAACGCCAGCCTGCAGAGCCGCGACTTCGACTTCGCGCCGCGAGACGCCGCGCTCAGACGCGAGACTGGAAACGGCCCCAACGCCGATGACCATCCGTTCGCCCTCGGTGCTCGCCAGCTCTCGCGCCATACGCCCGAGCGCCTGCAGATCCTGCGCCATGCGGCCTCCTCCCCCAGTCTGGTGCGATTCTACGCCAGAAGCCAGCTCTGTCAACCAGTCGCTGCTTGCGCGGTTGCCTGAGTTAGTCGTGTTGACAAAGCGCCGCGGCCGACGATAATACGTAGCGATATGCGGCGACCGCTCACGGCCTTCCTCGCCTCTCTGGGGCTCTTGGCGGCCACCCTAGCCTGCTACGCTCCGGGCTACTCAGTCCGGTCGCCACTGGCCAGCCCGTCTCCGACTCCGTACCCCACGCCGACGGCGACACCTACCCCGGCGCCGCGTGAGCTGCTGCCCGCTGCGGCCCGCGCGCTCCACAACGGCGACTTCCCTGCGGCGGCCTGGGCCTACGAGCAGGCCCTGTCTGCGGATCTCGATCGGGACGCTGATGCCCAAGCCAGACTGGGCCTGGCCACTGCCTACTTGCGCGGCTCCGAGTTCGAGAAGAGCGTGATTGCGCTCGAAACCTTCTTCGCTGACCACCCGGCCAGTGACCTGGAGACCGATGCCCATTTCCTCCTGGCCGAGGCCCTGGTCGGCCTGGGCGATCCCATCCGGGCGACAGATCAGTACCGGGCGTACGCCTCGAATGGCTCCGTGATTGAGGCCTACGTGAATCGCTGGCTCGGCCAGGCCCTTCACCAGGGAGCCGACTACGCAGGAGCAGCGGCGGCCTTCCTCCAGGCCGCTGTACAGGCGCCTTCGGTTACCTTCGAGGCAGCGGCGCGCGAAGAGCTGGGGCTCGCCTACGTCGCGCAGAACGAGTACAGCGCAGCTCTTGCCCAGTACGACGCAATCCTCGCCCTGCCGGGCGCACCGGTGAGCCAGGCGCGCCTCCAATACCAGGCCGGGCAGACGCTGATGCTGGCCGGCGATAGTGAAGCAGCCTACGGTAGGTACATGCTGGCCGTCGATCTCTATCCCAGCGACTACTACGCCTACCTATCGCTGGTGGAGCTGGTCGACGCGGGTGTACCTGTGGACTACTTCCAGCGCGGGCTCGTCGACTACTACGCCGAGGCCTACAGTCCAGCCGTGCAGGCTTTCTACAACTACATCAACGCCTATCCAATGACTCACTCTGGCGACGCCCACTGGTATGCAGGCCTCTCGTTTCTCTCGGCGGGGAGTCCCGCCCTGGCCGAGGGTGAGTTCCAGATGCTCATCGACACCCACCCGGAGAACGCCTACTGGGGAGATGCCTGGATCGGCCTGGCCCGCGCCTACGCTGACCAGGACATGGTGTCGGACGCCGTCGAAGCGTACCGCCGACTGGTCGACGAGCTGCCCGATCATTACCGGGCACCCGAAGCACTGT
The DNA here is from genome assembly GCA_964530325.1 of uncultured Anaerolineales bacterium. Taxonomy (GTDB): domain Bacteria; phylum Chloroflexota; class Anaerolineae; order B4-G1; family B4-G1; genus CAZHAX01. The sequence continues at coordinate 45,996 of CAZHAX010000008.1, forward strand.
GGCGCGCGGCTCTTCTTCTAGAGAGGACCGACGACGTCGAGGGTGCCCGCGCCGCCTACCTCGACTGCGGCTCTCGCTACCCCGAGTCGGACTACGGGCCGCTCTGCCTATTCCGCAGCGGCCTCCAGTCGTACCGGCTGGGCGACGCAGCCGGAGCTGCAGCGACGTGGGGTACGGTGTCCGAAGCCTATCTGGACTCCGCCTACGGCCCCGCCGCCCTCATGTGGCTGGGCAAGCTTCAGCTGCGGATGGGCGATCCGGAAGCAGCGAACCAGGCCTTCCGGCGTGCCCAGGAAGCCGACCCACTGGGCTACTACGGGACGCGCGCCCGGGACCTGGCGAGCGATCCCCTCGCTCCGCCTTTCCCGTCGACCACCTACGCCCCCAACTACGATAGCCACGCAGATCAGGCTGAAGCCGAGCAGTGGCTGCGGGGCTGGCTCGAGCTGAGCGAAGAAGTCGAAGTCGCCGAGTTGGGGGCGCCGTGGGCGGAGGATCAGCGCCTCCAGCGCGGGCTGGAGCTCTGGCGCCTTGGTCGGTTCACTGAGGGGAAGAGCGAGCTCGAAGCGCTGCGCCGCGACTCCTCCTCCGACGCTCTCGTCCAGTACCAGTTGGCTCTGCTCTTCCGTGATATCGGGCTGTACCGCTCGTCTATCCTATGCGCCGAGACCGTGGTCCGCCTCTCTCCAGCGGAGACGGTATTGGAGGCCCCCGAGTTCATCGCCCGGCTCGCCTACCCAACCTACTACGCCGACCTCGTGGTGGCTGGCGCGGCGGAGTTCAACCTTGATCCCCTGCTCGTCTACTCCGTGATTCGCCGGGAGAGCGTCTTCGAAGGCATCGCCACCTCCTGGATGAGCGCGCGGGGGCTGATGCAGGTCATTCCATCCACCGGCGCCATGATCGCCGCCGACCTTTCGTGGCCCGTGGGCTATGACACCGACATGCTGCACCTGCCCTACGTGAGCGTCCGCTTTGGTGCCTACTACCTGGCAGAGAGAGGCGAGCAGTTCGACGGGCGGTTCGACGCTGCGCTGGCCGGCTACAACGGCGGGCCCAGCAACGCAGAGACGTGGCTGGAGGAGGCCGGCGACGATCCCGATCTCTTCGCCGAGATCATCACCTTGACGGAGACCCGCTACTACGTGCGCTACGTCCGGGAGAACCTGGCCATATACCAGCTGCTCTACGGCGGAGGCTAGACCGGCACGCGGGGAGGACGGCGCGCGGAGATCCCCGATCAGGACTCGACTGTGTCGACCGGCCAATCCACGGTGTAGAACTCGAGATACTCCACCAGGTTGGCCTCCCAAAGCCCGTCGACGTGAGCCCCCTCGTGAACGACGTACGTGTGCTCGATCGACCGCTCGTCAAGCGCCTCGTGCAGCTGGCGAGTGGCAGCTAGCGCCCAGTCCGCATCGCCCGCATCCAGGTAGATCCGCTGTGTGGCCAGGCCTGGCTCGTCCACCAGGAAGAACGGATCGTACTCCGGCTCGGCCCGGTTGACCTCCAAGGCGACGCTGTGTGCGCCGACCACAGCGAACAGGTCGCTCCGCCGGAAGCCTATCTCCAGCGACCAGACCCCGCCGCGAGAGATCCCGCCGATAGCCCGTCCCGCGCGGTCACTCCAGGTCCGGTAGGTAGCGTCGATGTGGGGAACGAGATCGGAGACCACCTGAGCCTCGAACGACCCCTCTCCGCCGCTCGAGGTAACGTAGAGGCCATTCGGGTCCGCTCCAGGAAGGACGATGATGAACGGGGGGAGCGAGCCGTCCTGGATCCCGGCATCCGCGGCGTCGCCAACCCCCAGCTCCTCCCAGTGATACTCGTCGTACGGCCATCCGTGGAACAGGTAGAGGACAGGGTAGCGCCCTTCCCACGTGTCGTAGCCCGGCGGCAGATAGACCAGGTATGATTCCGCGCTGCCCGTCGTCTCGCTCCAGTAGCTGCCCGACTCAACTCGGCCCGGGGGATTTGGAGTCGCCGTCGGCGCGGGGGTCGCAGTAGCGGTGGCGGTTGCGGTAGGCGTCCGCGTGGGCTGCGGGGTGGGGCTGGCGGTTGGCGTGGGCCCGATGTCGACCGACTCGGGCAAGGGCTCCACGAGCACGGCGAGGATGATCGCTGCCGCCACGGCGACGACAGCGGCCCCCCGAGCCAGCCAGCGCCTCGACGGGCCGCCCACGCGCTACTTCTCCAGCCCAAGCCGGCGGCGCGTGTAGGGGATCAGGCCGCCGGCCTCGAAGATGCCGCGCACCGCCTCGGGGAGCGGCGCGAAGGCGAATTCCCGCCCGCCGCTGCAAACCCTTCCCTGCTCCAGGTCTATCTCGACCTCATCCCCCGTCTCCAGACCATCCACCGCCTCAGGACAGGTGATTGCCGGCAGAGCGTTGTTGATAGAGTTGCGGTAGAAGATGCGTCCGAAGGAGCGGGCCACGACAGCCCCGACGCCTTTGGCTATCAGACTGAGCACCGCCTGTTCGCGCGAGCTCCCGCAGCCGAAATTCCTGCCGGCCACAATGACATCGCCCGGCTGAACGCTGCCGCTGAACTCGGGGTCGAGCCCCTCGAGCGCGTGCTGGCCCATCTCTTCGGGGTCCTTCAGGGTGTAGCAGTACTTGGCAGGGAAGATCAGGTCCGTATCGACGCTGTCCCCGTACTTCCACACACGCCCCTTGATCGTCACTGCAGGTCCTCCGGATGGGCGATACGCCCCATGACTGCGCTGGCGGCGACGACAAGCGGGCTGGCCAGATAGACTTCGCTATCCTGCGTTCCCATTCGCCCTCGGAAGTTGCGGTTGGCGCTGCTGACGGTCACCTCGCCGGCGGCCGGGACGCCCATGTGATTGCCCATGCAGGGGCCGCAGCCCGGGCTCCCGACAACGGCACCCCCCTCGACCAGCGTGCGAATGTAACCCGCCTCGAGCGCCTCCAGATAAATCTCGGATGAGGCCGGGATGACGATAAGCCGGGTCGAAGGGGACACGCGCCGACCTTCCAGGACCTCTGCCGCCAATCTCAGGTCGGACGCCCGGCCATTCGTGCACGTACCCAAGAACGCCTGATCGACCGGCGTTCCGGCGACCTGGGAGACCGGGGCCACGTTGTCGACAGTGTGTGGTCTGGCCACCACAGGCACCAGCGCCGAGGCGTCGTACTCGACCACCCGGGCGTACTCGGCTGCCTTATCCGGATAGACTGCCTCGAACGGCCGCCTGGCCCGGCCTTCCAACCAGGCCAGCGTCTGAGCCGAAGGGGCCACGTAGGCGTTCTTTGCCCCCATCTCCGCGGTCATGTTGCACAGCGTCATCGCGCCATCGACGCCAACCGCCTCGACGGCCTCGCCGTGCCATTCGACCGACATGTACAGGGCCCCATCCGCCCTCAGATCGCCCAGGACGCGGAGCACAAGGTCTTTGGCCGTGACTCCTCTGGGGAGCCTGCCGCTGACCACCACCTTGATGCTCTCCGGCACACGCAGCCAGATCGTGCCCACCGCCATGACCGAGGCCATCTCGCTCCTACCGATGCCCACCGCCAGCGCGCCGAAGGCCCCGGCCGTGAGCGTATGTGAATCGGCGCCCAGAACAAGCTCGCCTGGCAGCGCGAATCCCTCCTCGGCCAGGACCTGGTGGCAAACCCCCCGGCCCACGTCGTAGAAGCTCTCGATCCCCTGCTCGGCCACGAACCGGCGTATGGCCTGATGGTTCTCCGCGTGCCTGGTCGTGGGCGCAGGGCAGGCGTGATCGAGAACCACGATGTGCGTATCCGGGCGGGCGACGCGCGCGGCGCCAATTGCCCGGAAGACATCGATGATCGCAGCGGTGTTGTCGTGGCTGAGAGCCACGTCCGCCTCAACCTCGACTATCTGTCCCGGCACGACCTGGCTCAGGCCTGCCTTCGAGGCCAGCATCTTCTCCACAAGCGTTCCCGGCATGATGCCGCGAATTGTACTCGATGCGGTTTGCAGTGGCAAGCCAGGCCTGGGAGGACGAGGAAGAGGGAGGTACGCGGTCAACGCCGTGGGCTGAATCCCACGGCTGACAGCAGAACGCTGGTTGGCAGGCTCAGAGCGTTCCCAATAGGGCAACCGGATGCAGCGCTGGAGACGATGGGAGCGGACAAGCAGAAGTCCATCGTCACTGACGCGCCAAGGCAGGAACCGGCGGAGTGGGGTTGAGCTACCAGCCCAGGGCCTCAGCCCTGGGCATCCACCGCGTACTCGCCAGCCCCGGCAATAGCCGGGCAGACTGAGCGCGCCTACCCCATCGCCCGCCTCTCCAAAGCCTTCGTCCACACCCTCGCTTGGCAGAGACGTTCACCTGTGTTACACTCGGATTGTCGCCGAGTCGTACCACCATAGGAAATGGAGCGGCAGAAGTGAAGGCACGCACTCCATTGCTGGCCACACTCGCCTCGGGGTTGTCATTGGCACTGCTGGCGGTGTCTGCGTGTCAGGAGACCCCGGAGGAACTCCAGGCAACGATCACGCGCATCGCCGCGGACGTTCTGGCCACGCGCGCGGCCATGCCCACGCCGACTTCGACCCCGCCCCCATTCGCCGTCTACCTATCCGCTGACGGCAGCGGTGACTACCCTTCTGTGGAAGACGCCGTCCGAAACGCGCCCGACGGTGCGGCCATCTACCTGGCCGCCGGCACGTACGAGGTCAAGGAGACACTGGCGGTCAACCGGCCGCTGATGCTCAGAGGCGTGGGGATTGACGAGACGGTGGTCTCCGGTCCCGGCCTCACCACCGTTGCCAGGTTCACCGGTCCGGGCCCCTTCGGCGCCGAGGATGTCACCTTCAGGCGCGAGGGCAGCCAGGCCGGAGACGTCGTAGTGGCCAACGGGGGCGAGGCCTATTTCGCCCGCTGCCGCTTCACAGGGGCCACCACCACACGGGGCGAGGCTGGGGCCGGCCTTGAGCTGATTGGGAATACAACAGGCACAGTGCGCGATTCCATTGCGGACTACAACGACATTGGGATTCGCGTCAGCGGGCAGGCCCAGCCGCTGGTGGAGTGGAACCTCGCCACAGAGAACACGCAGATCGGCATTGCGTACGCCGATCAGGCCAGCGGTACGGCGCAGCGGAATGAGTGCTCGAACGGGGCAACCGGGATAGTAGTCTCGGGCCAGGCCTTCCCCACGATTCGCTGGAACGTGTGCACCGATAACTCCGTTGCCGGCATCTTGTACCGCGACGGCGCGGGCGGGATCGCCACAGGCAACGATTGTGTATGGAACGGGGTGCACGGCATAACGGTCTCCGACGAAGCCCGGCCCGAGCTGATGGGCAATCTATGCACGGACAATGGCGGTGCCGGCATCTTCTTCAAGGACGACGCCGGTGGCACGGCCTCCGAGAACGCACTGTGGCGGAATGTCTACGGGGCCCAACTCGCCGGCCGCTCCAATCCCGATCTGCGGAAGAACGAGTGCGCCATGAACGAGGAGGCCGGGATTCTCTACGCGGACGATTCCGGTGGCCTGGCCTACAGGAACGAATGCCACGATAACGGCCGGTATGGCATCTGGGTCGACGTCACCGCGCAGCCACTCCTTGACGGCAACGTGCTGTCCGACAATCTTGAGCAGGATCTGTACGATCAGCGGCCCTAGCGCTCTACTGGTCTGACGGAGGGATTGCAGTGAGCCAGAACGGAAAGAGATTGCTTGCGCTGCTGATCCCCAGTCTCGTGGCAGCCGCCTGCGGGCCGGCCGAAGGCGACATCGACGCCACGGCGACCTTCATCGCCTCAGTCATCCAGTCCGACCAGGTGGCCTCGGCGACGGCGACCCCTGCCTTCATGCCCGTCACCATACGGCTCGAGGCGGATGGCAGCGGGGACTACGCCTCCCTGGAGGAGGCGGTGCGCAATGCCCCCCACCAGGCGACGATCAGGCTGGGCACCGGAACCTACAATCTGAGCCGGCGACTCAACGTTCGCAGGTCGCTCCGCCTCGTCGGCGCCGGAATGGATGAGACGGAGATCGTCTCCACGGCGGAGGGCTATGCCATACGGTTCACGGGTGACGGGCCCTTCGGCGCTTCCGACCTCACGATCAGCCACGTGGGCGGCTCTGCCGGAGACGTGGTCGTAGTCCGGGGAGGAGAGATCTCATTCGAGCGCTGCCGTCTCTCCGGCGCGATAGCAGCCTACGAGTACGAGGATCGGGCTGGGCTCTGGATACTGGGCGAGACGACAGGCAGGGTGAGAGACTGCACCATCGAGAGAAACGACACAATGGGGATATACGTCACAGGCACGGCCCATCCAACGCTTGAGGGAAATCGCGTGACGGATAACTCCGTCGTCGGAATTGGATACTGCTGCAGCTCTGGCGGAACAGCGCAGGGGAACCAGGTATCCGGTAGTGAAGTGGGGATCGGCCTCACCGGCGAGGCCGCGCCGACGCTGGAAGGCAACACCTGCAGCTCGAACGCGTCCGCGGGCATCCTATACACCAACGCTGCGGCAGGGACTGCGCGGCAGAACGAATGCACGGAGAACGAGGTCGGCATAGGCGTGTGGAACGAGTCTCAGCCGATGCTCGAAGCGAACAACTGCAATGACAACTCCACGTCCGGGATTGTGTACGCTGCGGACGCAGGGGGCACGGCCGGCGCAAATCAGTGCCTGCGCAACCAGATGGGCATCGTCGTCGGTGACCGGGCCCGGCCGACGCTCGAGGGCAACACCTGCAACGAGAACGGCCTCGTGGGGATCAGCTTCAGCGACAGCGGAGGCGGTATCGCCAGCAACAACATATGCGCATACAACGGGCGGTATGGCATCTCAATAGAGGTGACATCCAACCCCACCATCATGGGCAACGACTGCCACGACAACGGCTGGTCCGATATCGAGCATTTCTAGCGGCGACGGCCTAGCAGGTCACGCTTCGAGCATCGCGTCCCGAGCCGGCCAGGGCCGGGGGGGCGTATTGCGGGCAAGTGCGAGCCCAGGTACCCCCTGTGGGGCCCGCCCCGTGGATTGAGCGAACCAGGAGTCTAATGCTACGCGAGTACGAAGCGAAGAAGGATCGGGACGACGTCAGGCGCCTCTGGCGCGAAGTCGGCTGGGTCAAAGACGGCGAGGAACAACTGCTGGCGATGGACCGTTTCGTTGCCAGCGGGCATGGCTTCGTCGCCCAGGCTAATGGCCAGGCAGAGTGCTTCGTAGGCACCGCGCCGGGCACAATCCGCCACCTGGCCGATGACCTGCCCCTCTGTGCGGTAACCAGCGTGGCTACAGGCCGCGTCGCGCGCAAGCAAGGGTTGGCAAGCGCGCTCGCGGCCAAGGCGGTTGCCCGGGGCGCCGCAGATGGAGCACTCGTTTCGGCGCTGGGCGTTTTCGACCAGGGGTTCTACGACCAACTGGGCTTCGGGTCGGGCAAGGTTGAGCGCTCGGTCTTCCTCGATCCGGCAAGCCTTGTCGTCGACGTGACGGCGCAAACGGCGCGCCGCCTGGGACAGGACACGTGGAAGGAGGCTCACGCCTCGCGCCTCGCCAGGATGCGCTCGCACGGCTCGGTGAACATCACACCGCCGGAGATCACCGGTGCGGAAATGGTCTGGAGCAAGAACGGCTTTGGCCTTGGGTACCACGATGCGACGACAGGACAGCTGACCCACTGCCTCTGGGCGCAAGCCTTCGATGTCGAGCACGGCCCCTACAATGTCCAGTGGCTCTCCTATCGCACGCCGGCGCAGTTCCTGGAACTGATGGGCCTGCTGCGCAGCCTCGGCGACCAGATATCGCTCATTCGGCTGCACGAGCCTCCGGGCATTCAGCTGCAAGACCTCGTGAATAAGCCTCTCAGGCATTGGCGATCGAACTGGCGATACGGCCGAGAGGCTCCGGGCGATCCCATCTACTGCTGGCAGGCTCGCATCATGGACCTGCCCGGCTGTCTTGAGCGAACGCATCTGCGGGGTGACGAGGTCCGCTTCAACCTGGCCCTGAGCGATCCCATAGGCGCTTTCCTCAGCCAAGACGAGGCGTGGACCGGAGTGACAGGCGAGTACGTGGTCACGCTTGGCCCCTCCTCGGGCGCCGAGCGTGGGGCCGATCCCGCTCTGCCCACGTTGAGCGCATCCGTCAATGCCTTCAGCCGCCTGTGGCTCGGCGTCGGGCCGGCCACCGGACTGGCGGTGACCGCAGACTTGTCCGGGCCGGCAGCGCTGCTGGAGCAACTGGACTGGGCGCTCCGCCTGCCGGAGCCGAAGCCTGACTGGGACTTCTGAATCATGGAGAGAATCCGCGCCTTCATCGCCGTGCCGCTTCCACAGGCGCTGCTGGACGAGCTCGGCGCCCTGCAGGACAACCTGGAGCGGCGCATACCGCCGGGGAGCGTCCGCTGGGTGCGGCCCGAAGGCATCCACCTTACGCTCAAGTTCCTGGGCGACGTGCCCTTGAGCCAGGTTCCCGATTTCGACAAGGCGCTTGAGGAACTCTCACGCCACGCCCCCTCGTGCACATTCACCGTCGAGGGGCTCGGCTGCTTCCCCAATTCTCGCCGACCACGTGTGGTCTGGGTGGGCGTGCAGGAGCCGACAGGCCGCCTGGCGGCACTCCAAGATGGGGTAGAGGAGGCAATGGCTCATTTCGGATTCAAGCCAGAAGGGCGCGGATTCACTCCTCACCTTACGCTAGGGCGCGTCGGGCGCCGCGCATCTGCCGGCCAGGCGGCGCAGGTGGGCAGTGAGGTAGCCGAGACAACGGCAGGCCGACTGGCCGAGGTCAGCGTCGACGGATTCGTCCTGATACGCAGCGTGCTCAAGGCAACGGGCGCGGAGTACACCACGCTCCACGAGTACCGACTTACTCAGGGGCTGAACGGGTAGGAGAGGGGATGAGTGAATGGAACAACCACGTCGGTTGATCATCGGCGTCATCGGAGGCCGCCGGCCCAGTGCGCAGGAGATGGAGGTCGCTGAGGCTGTCGGGAAGAGGTTGGCCGAGCTGGGCGCAACCCTGATCTGCGGGGGTTGTCTCGGCGTGATGGAGGCAGCCTGCCGCGGGGCCAAGGCGGGCGGGGGCCTGACGATCGGCGTGCTGCCGGGCAGTGACCGCAATGCGGCGAACCCGTACGTGGACTTGCCCATCGTCACAGGCATCGGCGAGGCCCGCAACGTGATCATCGCCCGCACGGCCCAGGCAGTCGTCGCTATTGGCGGGAGCTACGGCACGCTGACCGAGATCGCCTATTCGATAGCCTTCGGCACCCCTATCGTCGGCCTCGGCACCTGGCACGTCGAGCGAGACGGCCACCCACCAGCGCCGATCCACCGCGCCGCCACACCGCAGGAGGCAGCGGAGCAGGCGGTTGCCCTTGCCCGGGAACGCCTGGCCGCCGAGCTGGCCTAGAAGAGAACCCGCACTGCCTGGAGAGATATGGCCACAAAGAACCGTCTACCCGTTGCCGCGGCGAGAAGCTTCATGCACGATGTCTTTGTAGCTCTCGGAGTCCCGGAGAAGGAGGTAGACATCTGCGTAGACGTGCTCATCGCCTCGGACCTACGCGGCATCGAGTCGCACGGTATCGGCCGGCTCAAGTACTACTACGACCGCATCCGCGCCGGCATTCAGTATCCCACCACAGAGATGGAGGTCGTCTCAGAGGGCCCGGCAACCGCAATGGTGGACGGGCACCATGGAATGGGACACGTGATTGCCTATCGTTCCATGGAGATGGCTATGGCGAAGGCGAAGGAGTGCGGCCTGGGGGCTGTCGCAGTGCGGAACTCTACCCACTTCGGGATCGCGGGCTACTACGCCCTCATGGCAGCGGAGGCCGGCATGATGGGCCTGGTGGTAACCAACGCCCGGCCATCCGTCGCCCCGACGTTCAGCACCCAGCCGCTGCTGGGCACGAACCCGATTGCCTTCGCCGCCCCGTCAGATGGCCCCCACGCATTCTGCTTCGACGGGGCCACGTCGATCACGCAGAGGGGAAAGGTGGAGGTAGCCGCGCGCGCCGGCAAGCCACTGGAGAAGGAATGGGTCATCGGCCCAGACGGCAAGCCGATGACGGACGCAGAGCAGGTCCTCGGCAGCCTCGGCCGAGGGGAGGCTGCGCTGCTGCCTATCGGTGGCGCCGGGGAGGAGATCGGCGGACACAAAGGCTACGGCCTTTCGGCGATGGTGGAGATCCTATCGGCATCGCTGTCTGGCGGCGCCTTCTTGAGCGACCTGCTTGGCGTGGCGGAAGACGGCTCGCGGCGGCCTCACATGCTTGGCCATCTCTTCCTGGCCATCGACATCGACCACTTCGTCCCGGTGGGGCGATCGCGGGAAACGACCGGCGCGATCATGCGTGCGCTCGCTGCCGGCAGGCTCGTCCGCGGAGCGGACCACGTATACGTGGCCGGCGAGAAGGAGCACTTCATCGGCGCCAAGATCCGCGCTGAAGGCATACCCGTCAACGACGGGCTGCGCGTTGAGCTGCAGACGATGCGGGACGAGCTATCCATCACCGGCTATGAAGATCACTTCTAGTGGATCAGGGAGATCAGGCACTTGAACAGTAACGACGTATACGAAAGACTGGCCCGGACACTGGACATGATCCCGAACGGCTTTCCGGCGACGGAGAGCGGCGTCGAGCTGCGCCTGTTGGCCAAGATCTTCGAGCCGGAGGAGGCGGAGCTGGCCAGCGTGATGCGGGTCAAGTTCGAGCCGGCAGCTGAGATAGCAGCGCGTGCAGGGGCAGAGCCGGCGGAGGCCAAGCGCACTCTGCGAGCCATGGTCCGCAAGGGGCAGATAGGTCTGCGCAAAGGCGAGGGCGAGCTGCTCTTCGCTCTCATGCCGTTCATCGTCGGCATCTACGAGGAACAGCTTTCACGCCTGGATCGAGAGCTGGCCCAGCTATTCGAGCAGTACTTCGAGGAAGCGCTGGGCGGGCCGGTCTTCACCGAGCATCCACCCCTGCAGAGGGTCATACCCGTGGAGGAGGCGATCTCCGTGGAGATCGACGTCCACCCCTACGAGCAGGCATCACAGATTGTGGAAAGCGCCAAGGCCTGGGGCGTTCGCGACTGCATCTGCCGCACCCAACAGCGACTGGTGGGCAAGGGCTGCGAACGCCTCGTATCAAGCTGCCTGATACTGGCGCCGGTCCCTGGCGCATTCGACGGCAGCAGCGTCACCAAGGCGATCACCAAGGAGGAGTCCCTCCGCCTTCTGCGGGAGGCTGAGGAGGCCGGCCTGGTGCACACGACAGGGAACTACCAGGACAGCACCTACTACATCTGCAACTGCTGCTCCTGCTGCTGCGGGGTCCTGCGGGGACTGGCAAACCACCCCACGCCGAATGCGGTCGTGCGCTCCGACTTCGTGGCGACAGTCGAGGCCGAGTCCTGCACCGGATGCGGCGACTGCGTCGAGCGCTGCCCGATCTCCGCGCGCTCCCTGGGTGAAGACGGCGTCTGCTCTGTAGATCAGTCGCGCTGCATTGGATGCGGCCTATGTGCCTCCTCGTGCACGGTAGGCTCCATTAGCCTGCAGCGGCGAACTGAAGTGAGCCAGCAGCCGCCCGTGACGCTCGAGGATTGGATGGCCGAGCGCGCCTCCGGACGCGGCCTGCCGCCCAGCGACGACTACTAGCAGCCTGGCTCAGCCGGTGAAGAATGGATACTCCTCGCTGTCCCACCAGGTCTCGTTCTCCGTCAGATACCGGTGGGTGTTGTCGAGTAGCTGGTAGTGCTTCTCCTCCTGCGATACCAGGAACTGGTAGACCTGCTTGGCCATCTCGTCGTCCGTCTTAGCCGCCGCGTCCGCGTACAGATCGCGCGTGATCCGCTCGGTCTCCAGCCCGTACTCCAAGGCGGCGATATCTCCCTGCACGGACACCCCGCGCTCGGGCGTGAAGACGGGCAGCGCTCGCGGCGGCTCCTCCCCTGGCAGATCAGGGTTTGCCGGGTCGAGGCCCAGGTCGGTCGCCATCGCCTCATCGACCGTCAGCCAGCCTTCCCCCTTTTCGAGCGCCCTGTACTGCGCCAGAAAGAGATGTAGATGATCCGCCTCCTGGCTGGCCAAGTCGAGAAACATCGCCTTCGCCCGCTCGGCAGAGGCTCGGTCGGCGACCTGCTTGTAGAAGGCATAGCCGTCTCTCTCCAGGCTCATGCCGCGTCGCAGAATCCCTTGAGGGCTGTCCCAGTCCATATAGCATTCCTCCTTATGGTGAATCGTCGTCCCTGCCGCACCGGGGAGAACTGCGCCTCCCCGGCGCTCGGTCAGCTCTCGTTGAGGCGATCCAGCAGGGAGAGGATGTCGGGGTTGCCTGGGATATCCGCCATACTGTCCCCGAAGTGGACGAAGCGGATTATCCCCTGCTTGTCGATCACGAGCATCGCTGGCATTCGTCCGAGCTTGACCAGGTTGACCTCCTGCCCGTAGGTATCAGCGACGACGTGGCGGTAGTCTGCCAGGCCGACAAACGGGTATCCCTCCTGCTCCCACACCTGCCTGAAACGCCTCGGTCCCTCCGGGCCTATGGCAACTACTTCCGCGTCTCGCCTGACGAATTCCTCGTAGTCCTTGCGCAACTGCGCCAGGTGCGCCCGGCAGAATGGTCAGAGGAAGCCGCGCGTAAGAATCAGCACAACGTTCCGCTCGCCGCGGAATCGGGAAAGACGGATTGTATTGCCCTCCGTGTCTTCGAGCTCGAAGTCGGGCGCAGGCCTCCCTAGCGCGATCTCGCCGTCAGCATCCACTGTCATGGCTAGCTCCCTCATTGCTCCTGGCCAAGCCTTCTCTCCCGCTCGGCCAGCGCGTCCTCGATCTCTGCCCTGTCGCTCTCGGACAGAACCCAGTCCGCTGCCCGGGCCGTCTCCTCGATCTGCTCGGGACGGCGGGCGCCAACTATCGCCGAAGTCACCTCCGGCCGCCGCAGGACCCAGGCGATGGCCAATTCGGCAACCGATCTCCCATTCCCCTCCGCAATCGGCTTCAGCTTGTCAACGAGCGCCAGGTTGACGCTCAGACGGGGCTCTCGATGCTGGTCGCTCCTCCGGCGCCAATCATCCTCCGCCAGCCCGGCGGCTCGCTCTTTGTCGAACTTGCCCGTCAGCAGGCCAGCCTCCATCGGGCTATAGGCAACCACGCCGATTCCGTTAGTTGCGCAATAGGGAAGCTGCTCCCCCTCGATGTCGCGCCGGAGCATGCTGTAGGGCGGCTGCAGAGACGCGACCGGATGGATAGGCTGGGCCCGCTCAAGCTGAGACACGCTGAAGTTCGATACTCCCCCGTAACGTACCTTCCCCTCCTCTACAAGATCGGCGATCGCCCCCCAGCCCTCCTCGATATCCTCATCCGGATAGGGCCAGTGTATCTGGTAGAGATCGATCACGTCGATACTCAGCCTGCGCAGGCTGGCCTCCGCCTCGCGCTGGATGCTGTCCGCCTTGAGCCGGCTGTGCGCGCCCGTGTCGCCCTCGTGCCACACCTGCCCGCACTTGGTCGCGATCAGGACCTCATCCCTGCGCCCCTTGATCGCCCGCCCTACGACCTGCTCCGAGCGGCCCAGCCCATAGACGGGCGCCGTGTCTATCCAGTTGATGCCCAGGTCAAGCGCTCGGCGGATCGTGGCGACCGAGCGTTTGTCGTCCTGGGGACCCCACCCGTAGTCCCACCCCCCGCCTCCAATCGCCCAGGTGCCGAGCCCTACTGTAGTGAGCTCCAGATCAGTGTCGCCGAGCCTTCTCGTTCTCATCCCCTTCCCTCCGCGTCTGTCTGCCGTCAGTCCAGGAACTCGATCACTTCGCCGCCTGGGATGCGGCGCTGGCGACTCGTATTCACGTCGAGCAATCGTCTGGCTTTGATGTGAGCATCGTCCGGATACCCACGCACCTCCCAGAAGCCAGGAATGGAGCGGTCCACAAGCCTGATAGCGACGAGGCATTTCGCTGACTTGTAGCCCCACAGGTACGGGCAGAAGATGCGCAGCGGCCCTCCATACTCGACTTCGATCGGCTCGCCGTCGAAGGTATGGGCAAGCAGAGTGCGCTCCCGCAGCGCCACCTCGAGCGGTATGCAGGTCGTGTATATGCTGCGGTACGAAATGAACTGCAGGTGGGCAGCCTTTGGCTTCGGCTTGACCAGGTCCATAAGGTAACTGAGCTGAACGCCCTTCCACTTCCCCCGCACACTCCACCCAGAGACGGAGGTCATCCGGGCATCAGCGACGGTCGCGGGCATGGCCGCGACCTCCTCGTAGGTGATGGTGGCCGGATTGTCAACAAGGCCACTGATCTCGACCTCCCAGCCCTGAGCCGTGAGCGCACCGGGATGCCCTTCGGCCCAGAATACAGGTGTGTTCAGTTCGGCCAGACGGCTCACGCTTCCTGCTCCTCTCCAGAAGGCTGGCCCTCCGCCAGTCTGGACTCGATATCAATACCGTGAGAGATCATCTTGTGAATCGGGCACTGCATCGAGACCCTGAACAAACGCTCCCTGTCGCTCTCTGATAGCTCGCCGTGCAGCTCGACCTCCTCCTGTATGCGCTCCTCGAAGTCGAACTCGTCAGTGCAAGTCTTGCAGTCTTCTCCGTAGACCCGGTCGTAGGTGACCCGCAGCTCCACTTTCTCCAGCCCTACACCATGATGCTCCGCATAGGTGAGCAACACAACCGCAGTACAGGAGGCTAGTGATGCCAGCAGCATCCCGTAGGGCGTCAGAAAGCGCACATCCTCGACGGGGTAGTACGCCTCCGAGCGCTCGTCGTGCGCGTCGCGCGCGAGCACCTCAATCTGGTACAATCTATCCTGGCGGACAATGACTGCCTCTCCCATCGCCTGTCACCCTCACCAGAACCGCTCGAATCGGTCCCTCTTCGCCTTGCAGATCGGGCAGACCCCAGGCGGCTGCTCCCTAGCAGCCAGGTACCCACAGACCCTGCACCGCCACACGGGCAGCGGCGCCTCGCGCGCAGGAGTGGGCGCTTGGGGGCCCGAGCGATGCTGAGCACGTTCAGCCACAGGCGGCCTCCTCTCCGGTATCGATGCAACTTCCCGCTCGCCTTCCAGCACCTCGTCCGATACGTACAGCGCACAGAAACATACGCCCCACTCGTTCAGGTCAGCATCCCGGTAGTCGCAAGGGCAGATGATGTCGAGATCGCTCTCCTTATTGCCGTCGGCGAGCCGGCATGGACAGGCCCAGTAGCCGTACCGCGCTTCATTGACCAGCAGGCTCTCGACCAGCGCCCGCGTGAACTCGGCGTCTGGGTTCAGGTGGTAGCCTGAGCCTTGCGCCTCCTCATCCAGGCGCCTGTACAGTGCCTCCACCGCCTCCTTGCTGACGGTCTCCTCGCTCACAGGCCCAACGCCCCGCGCAGCTTGTCTGGGTTGTAGCCGACGACGCACTTCTCATCGTCGACGATCACCGTAGGATACGAGCCGGCTGGGTTCCACCGGCGTACTGCGTTGACGGCCTCCTCGCGCTCTGCCCCCTGCAGCAGGTCAACGTAAGCGAAGTCGAACGATACGTCCGCCTCCTCGAGAGCCATGCGGGTCTTCCGGCACCACATGCACGTCGACAGGCCATAGAATGCGACTTGATGATCCGTGTTCCTACCGGAGACGCTTCCCCGTGCTTCAGCCATTCATGCCTCCTTGAGTAACGCCGAGTCCATTGCCAGACCTTCTAGCGCCTGGGATTGACCTGGGGGTCGATCCTGCCCGGTCCACCGCACTCCGGTGTGTAGCAGGTCGCATCCACAAAGGCGCACTTCCGCTCGCACCCCGGGCAGGTCTCCGGAGGACTCGCGGCCTGCAGCGTGTAGCCACATTCGGAGCACTTCCACCAGTTCCGAGCCTCTTCTTCCATCGTCCGGCCCCCCCAGGACCGACGCCGGCTACTGGATCCCTTCCAGAGCAGCGATCACCTCGTCGACGTCCGGCACCTCGCTGAGCGGGTATACCTTGGCAAAGCGGACGACGCCGCGCCCATCCACCATCAAGGCGGCCCGCTCGCTGAAGCCATCCCTCTCCCGGAAGACGCCGTACTGCTGGGCCACTCCGCCGTGTGGCCAGAAGTCGGCCAGCAGTCGCGTCTCCTTGACCCCAATCGAATCCGCCCAGGCCTTCTTGCATGGTACGCTGTCGACGCTCAGGCCGAGCGCCACGCTGTTGAGACGTTCGAAATCAGCGCGGTGCTCCTCCAGGTCCTGCATCTGGGCCGTGCAGACGCTCGTCCAGGCGAGCGGATGGAATGATAGAACCACGTGCTTCCCTCTCAGGCTGGTGAGCGTCACATCCTGATCATCCTGATCCTTGAGCGAGAAGTCGGGCGCCATTGTCCCGGCTCCGATGATCTGACTGCGGCCCATAGTCTACCCCCCTTCCCCACTCTCAGCGAGAATGGCCTCTAGCCGCGCCGGCTCGGTCACAGGCTCACCGCAGGCAGCGCGGGTGCAAACGTAGGCAGTGGCCTGCCCATTCTTCGTGCTGCGGCCTCGCAGCAGTGGCGGAAGATCGGCCGCCGCCGGGTCTCCGGCAGCAACTACCTGGTGAGGCCGGTAGTCCCTATGGATCACATCCAGCAAGAGCTGGCAGGCAGCGCCTGCGGGGTCACCGGCGATGGTCACAGAGCGCGCCGGTCCTAATGCGTAGTCGAGGGCCACCAGCCACTGGCCGAAGCCCAGTGGATAGCGCGAAAGGAGCAACTGCATAGCGCCAAGGCTTTCCTCTGCAAGCCTGGCGTATCGGCCATCCACCGCCAGCTGAGCCAGACGCTGCAGCACGTAGGCTGCCATACCACCACCTGAAGGGATAGCATTGTCTTGCACCTGGCGAGGCCGCACTATGAGCTCCTCGTGGTCGCAGCTCGTATCCCAGAAGCCGCCGGCACCGCCGAAGCGGTCGATCATCGAGTCTGCCAGGCCACGGGCTGCCTCGAACCAGCGCGGATCGAACGTTGCCTGATACAGCTCGATCAATCCTTCAATCACGTGCGTATAGTCCTCGAGGAACCCATTCCCTTTCGCCTCGGCCGCCATCCAGGTGCGGGAAAGACGACCGTCGCCCGTCCGCATCTCGTTGAGCACGAACTCACCATTCCGCTCGGCCAGCTCAGCGTAGTCGTCGCGCCCGAGGGCTCGGGCAGCCTCGGCGAAGGCAGCCAGCATCAGCCCGTTCCACGAGGCGATCGCCTTCGCATCGCGCGCCGGCCTGGTCCTCTCCATCCGCAATCTCAAGAGCTTGTCCCGCGCATCCGCCAGGGCGGCCCGCTCATCCGGCGTGCCCCGAAACGAGAGGACGTTGCGACCCTCGAAGTTGCCTTCGTCGGTCACGCCGTAGGCCTCCACAAAGCGTTCCGCCTCCGGGCCCAGCGCCTGGCGGATCTCGGCCGCCTCCCAGACAAAGAACCGCCCCTCCTCTGCTTCCGTGTCTGCGTCCTGGGCGGCGTAGAATGCGCCCTCCGGCGCCGTCATTTCCCGGGCCACGTAGTCGAGCGTCTCCTCGGCAATGCCCCGGAAAAGGCGCTCACCTGTCAGCTGCCAGCCGTGCAGGTAGACGCGCGCCAGCTGAGCGTTGTCGTAGAGCATCTTCTCGAAGTGGGGCACCAGCCACTCTTCGTCTACCGAGTAGCGGTGGAAGCCACCGCCCAGCTGATCATAGATGCCACCGCGGGCCATCGCCTCCAGCGAAGTGACGGCGGCTGCCAGCGCCTGCGGATTCCCGCTGGCGGCGTAGCGGCGGAGCAGGAACTCCAGCAACATAGGCTGCGGGAACTTGGGTGCGCTGCCCCATCCGCCATGCTCTGTATCGAAAGCTCCGAGTAAACCGCCCAGGGCAATATCGAGCGTGTCCGCACTGAGGCCATCCCGCGCTGGCTGCACCGGAAAGGCGATGCCGCGCTCGACTGCGGCGACCAGATTCCGAGCGCCGTCCTCCAGCTCAACCCGGCGATTCTCCCAGGCTTCGGACACTGCCAGCAGAACGTCCCTGAAGGAGGGCGAACCGTGCCTGCCATCTGGCGGGAAGTAGGTGCCCCCGTAGAAGGGCCTGCCCTGCGGGGTGAGGAAGACGGACATTGGCCAGCCGCCGCGTCCGGTAAGAGCCTGCACGGCGCCCATGTAGACCTGGTCGAGGTCGGGACGCTCCTCGCGGTCAACCTTGATGCTGACAAAGCGGCTGTTGAGCAGATCTGCGATCTCCTGATCCTCGAAGGACTCGTGGGCCATCACGTGGCACCAGTGACAGGACGCATAGCCCACGCTGAGAAAGATCGGCACGTCAGCCGATCTCGCGGCTTCAAGCGCCTCTGCCCCCCAGGGATACCAGTCCACCGGATTCTGGGCGTGCTGCTGTAGGTATGGGCTGTTCTCTCCAGCCAAGCGATTCGCCATCTTCTCCAGGCCGCCTATCTTCCGCCGCGACGCGGTATTGTATCAGTATACCACGCCGGAAGAAGGGACGCCACGGCCTGTGTAGGACGCGCACCAGAGAGAGTAACTGGGGCAGACCAGGAGCTGCTACGGGAGCGTGCCGCTGCGCGGGGATGCGGGAGTCGGCCATGCCGGCGCCGGACCCCACGCCAGACAATCGACCCGCTCCGCCTGAAACCAGGCGCGGCCGCTACTCCGATTCGGGAGGGAGGGCGGGAAGGCGTATGGTGAGCGTGCTGCCTTCGCCGACGGCACTCTCCACTGCTATCCTGCCCCCATGGAGCTCGATGAAACCCAGGGCGATGGGCAGCCCCAACCCCACGCCCTGCTGCTCCAGAGCATCGCGATCGATCTGGCGAAAACGCTGGAACAAGCGGGGAATCTGGTCAGACGGTATGCCTACACCCTGGTCGATCACGGCGATCTCCACCCAGCCGACTGCCGGGCGCGCCTCTACCCTCACCACCTTATCCTTCTCGCCGGAGAACTTGATCGCGTTCTCCACGAGCCGTCGCAGTGCCTCGGCGAAGAGGGGCTCGCAGAGCCGCACCTTGGGCAGATCCGCCGCTACCTCCGTCTCCAGTTGCACGCCCGCTTCGTTGGCGTCCTGCTTGCTGCGCTTGACGGTGGCCTCGACGACCTCGCCCAGGTCGCTGTGCACGCGCGCCAGCGTGCTGAACTCCTGCTCTGCGCGCCCGGTGTCCAGGCGAATGACGCTCAGCAGGCTCTCCACGAGCTTCGTCAGCCGTTCTCCGCCGCGTCTGATCCCTTGGAGGAACTCCTGCACTTCGTCCGGCGACAGGGACGCCAGATCGCTCAGGGCCAGGTCGGCATAGCCACGGATGTACGTTACCGGAGTGCGTAGCTCGTGACCGAGTATGGTGACGATCTCGTCCTTCATCTCGTCGAACCTGGCCTCCTCCGCCCGGCGGATCGCAGCGGCCCGTTTCAGCCGCGCCTGAACAGCGATTAGCAGCTCCTCGGGGTCGAACGGCTTAGTGATGTAGTCCTCGGCCCCTAGCGCCTTTCCGTGGAGGATATCCTGCTTCTCCGCCTTAGCCGTCAGAAATATCACAGGGATCGAGACCCAGGCCGGGTTCGCCCTGACCGCCTCGTAGAACTGGTACCCGTCCATGCGCGGCATCATGATGTCGGCCACGATGAGTTCGGGCATCTGCTCGTCCATCGCTTGCAGCCCGTCGACACCGTCTGCCGCCACCACCACCTCGTACCCATTGCCTACCAGGACGTCCCTAATGGCAGCCAGCAGCGGCTCATGGTCCTCCACCACGAGGATGCGGGCACCCTCGACGCCGGTCCCTTCCTCTCCCGTCATCCCTCGCCTCCTATTCGGCCAACTCGCCGGCCGGGACCCATATCGTGAAGGTGCTCCCCTGGTTGACGGTGCTCTCCACCGTCACCTTGCCGCCGTGCAGCTCCACGATCTCCTTGACGATGGCCAGGCCCAGTCCGCTCCCCGGCACCTGCATCTCTCGTGACTGCTTGCCACGGTAGAAACGCTCAAACACCCGCGGCAGTTCGTCGTCCGGTATCCCGACGCCGGTATCTTCGACGGCGAGCGTTGCCCAGCGCCTGCCGTCTGCAGTCTGGGTTGCAGTCGAAACCACGACCTCTCCTCCCTGCGGAGTGTACCAGATCGCGTTTTCGACCAGGTTGTTCAACGCGCGCGACATACGCTCGGGATCTACGTTTGCCGCCGGTCCGCCCTTCCTGGGGCGGACCCGCTTCAGCGTCACCCCGTGGGCTTCCGCCAGCGGTCGATGGCTGGCAATCGTCCCCTCCGCCAGGTCGTCCATCTCGACTATCTTAGGCCTCAATTCGAGTCTTCCGGCGTCGATGCGGGAGATCTCCAGTATGCTCCCCACAAGGCGGCCCTGCCTGTCGGCCTCACCGGCCAGCGTTTCCAGGAACTCCTGCCATCTCTCGGGCTGCGTGCGCATCAGCTCTGCATAGAGCTTGATCGCCGTGACCGGGGTGCGCAGCTCGTGGGAGACATCGGACACGAAGCGTGAGCGCATCCTGTTGAGCGCGTGCAGGTGGGTCGCATCGTGGATATTGACCACCGCTGCCGCTTCGCCGGCTGCGCCATCGAGCACCGGAGCGGCCCTCAGCTCCAGGTCCAGCCCCTTCAGGGCCAGCGTAGCCTCTGGCCGCCCGGCTGCTGTTGCGGTCAGCTCGGCAATCAACTGCCGCACCCGATAGGCGTCCTCGCTGGACAAGCTCTGACCCAGCCACTCCTCCACTACCGGATTGGCGGTTACGATGTCGCCTGCAGCGTCCGTGACCACAATCCCATCCGCGCTGCTCCTGAGAATTGCTTCAGCCTGCGCTGCCTGGGATTGCACCTCGGCTGTACGCTCGCGGACCGTCGCCTCCAACTGCTCGGCCCGAAGCCGCAGCTCTCCGTACAGCCTGGCGTTCTCCAGGGCCACTGCAGCCTGCGTGGCAAAGAGCTCCAGCAGCTCGACGGTCGAAGCAGCGACGCCCGCCCCTGCCTCGTAGCCGACCGCCAGTACCCCCAGCAGAGTATCGCCGCAATGCACGGGAACGGCCACCATCGCGCCCAACCTGCAATCCTCGCAGGACCCGGCCCGCCCATCATACCGCGGGTAATCGTTCGCTACGACCGGCTTCCCCTCCTTCCAGGCAGCGCCAGCCAATCCCTCTCCCAGGCCGAGCTTGGTCCCCGGCTCTGTGATCTGCTCACCAACCTCCACTGCCCACTCCAGGACGGCCTCCTCCTGGCGGTGGAGGTACAGGCCCGCGGCGGCAGCGCCCGCGAGTTCCCTTCCACTCTCGGCTATGAGCCGGAGCAGGGCCTCGGGCTCGAGCCTGGCGGCCATCTCCAGGCCTGCTTCTCGAAGCGCCTCCAGCTCCGCCGTCCTGCAGGACGCCTCTTCCTGCGCACGCTTCCGTTCTATAGCATACCGCACGGAGCGGACGATTGCGTCGCCATCCGCCTGTCCCTTCACCAGGTAGTCCTGAGCACCCTGGCGCACTGCATTGAGCGCCTGACTCACGTCATCGGTCCCGCTCAGCACGACCACCGGCACTGCCGGCGAGTGATCCCTAAGCCTGATGAACGTCTGCAGGCCACTGCTGTCCGGAAGCATCAGATCCAGCAGCACCAAGTCAACCCCGTCCTTGGCCAGCCGGTCGAGACCATCGGAAAGCGAACTCACCACCTCGACAGCGGAGATCCCAAGACCAGCAGCAGCCAATACCTCCCTCAGAAGACGCACATCGCCTGGTACGTCCTCGATTACGAGCAATCTGTGGGCCTCTACGGTCACTCCGGCCCCTCCGCTGGCAGCGTGACGATACTGAGCCAGAACTGGTCGATGGAGCGTACCACTTCGATAAACTGGTCCAGGTCAACCGGCTTGGTGATGTAGCAGTTGGCGTGGAGCTGATAGGTCTTCAGTATGTCGCGCTCCGCTTCCGACGTAGTGAGGATCACGACGGGTATGCGTCTGAGGGCCTGGTCGGCCTTGATTTGATCCAGCACATCACGCCCATCGACTACGGGGAGCTTCAGGTCGAGCAGTATCAGATCGGGCCGCGGCGCATCGCCGTACTCGCCCTCCCGGCGGAGGAAGGCCAGCGCGGCCCCACCATCGCTCACCACGCTGACGTTGTTCCGTACCTTGGTCTCTTTGAACGCCTCCAGCGTGAGCCGCACATCTCCAGGATTGTCCTCGACCAGGAGGATCTCGACCGGCCTCATTCTACTGTACGAAACCACCGACCCTGACCCCCTTCCGATAGGCCCGCGCACCACCGAGCTCGGTCCGGCGGCTCTGCCGCCTATCGCTCAGTGCTACCAGCCTTCAAGGCGCGCCTGGCGGTAGATGCGCTGCCCTGGCTCGGTCGACGGCAGCCAGACAGTGAAGACTGAGCCCTGGCGCAGCCGGCTCTGAACGGTGATCCGCCCGCCGTGGAGGTCGGCTATTGCTTTCGACAGGGCCAATCCCACTCCTGTGCCGGGCGCCTGCATCTCCCGGGTCTCCCGGCCCCGGAAGAAGCGCTCGAAGACGTAGGGCAACTCATCCTCCGGGATGCCGCTGCCATCATCCTGAACGGAGAGTGTAGCCCACACACGCCCTTCCGCGTCGTGCCGCCGCGTAGCTACCACTATCCGCCCTCCCTCCCGCGTATGGCGCATAGCGTTCGCGACCAGATTGCGCAGCATGTGGCTTATCCGATCCGCATCCGCCAGGGCCAGCGGGCACTCCTCGCTCAGGTCGATCTGAATCTCCACGCCCTTCGTGCTTGCCTCCAGTGCGAACCCGTCGACTATGCCACGCACGACATCGGCCAGGTCCGTCATCGCCAAGTCGAGCTCGATCCGACCCAGGTCGATCTGAGATATCTGGAGGATGTCTTCAATGAGGCAAGCCTGCCTATCTGCCTCCGCCTCCAGCCTATCCAGATACTCAGCCTGCCTCTCCGGCGCCGTATCCCGCAGCAGCGACGTATAGAGCTTGATCGTCGTCACCGGAGTCCGCAATTCGTGGGAGACGTTGGAGACGAACTGAGACTTCATGCGGGAAAGCGCATTCAGGGGGGTCACGTCGTGAAGCGCGACGACGACGGACGGTCGGCCCGCGCGGTCCTCCTCGGAAACGCGCGCCGCGCTCAGATGCAGGTCAAGGCCCGTCAGCTCCAGAACCCGGCCCGGCTGCCCCTCCGCTCCCCCCCCGGCGATCTGAAGTATGGCCTCGCGAAGAGCGGCTCCGTCTCCCGGGGAGAGCGATTGGGTAAGCCAGGTCTCGGCGACCCTGTTCGTGCGCATGATGCTCCCGCCACCGTCGACGACGACGATTCCATCCGACGAGCTGTCCAGGATCGCCTCAAGCTGAGCGTACTCCGCCTGCACGTCTACGGTGCGCTGATGCACTCGCAGCTCAAGGTTCTCGTTCTGTTCGTCCAGGCGCCTGTAGAGAAGCGCGTTCTCGATTGCGACGGCCGCGTGGCCAGCGAAGGCACTGAGACGCGCACCGTCCTCGGCGCCGAACTGGCCCGGACGGGTGCCATCAACGTTGAGGAACCCGACAATGACATCGCCGACCCGTATCGGAGCGCCAACGTAGGAGAGCAGCCACTGCTGTCCCTCCTCAGCCACCCATTCGCCAGGGCTCCTCGTATCGGAGATGAAAGCCGGCTCAGCGGTCCGCAGCATGCGTGCCAGCGGAGGATAGTCCGCGATCGGTACGGACTTGCCGAGGTAGTCGTCGTCTGCGTCCAAACGCTGGTATCCCCTCTCACGCACGATGTGCGCGGTCCCGCCGTCGACGAGCATCACATTGACCGCATCACCGGGCACCACGCGCTGAACTTGCTCGAGTATGTGATCGAGGACCTGGTCAAGATGGAGCGTGCTGTTGATGGTGAAGGCCGCCTGGGCCAGAGCATCGGATAGCTCCCGCTGCTGCCGTTCCGCGGCCAGCAGTCGTTGATTGCTGATCACCGCAGCGGCAAGCGCAGCTAGGAGTGCGAGCATCTCGCCCTGCCCTTCAGCCGGGCGATCTGCCTGGCCGCCTGCTACCACAAGTGCGCCGAACAGCTCATCGCCCCAGCAGGCGGGCGCCATAACCGAGGGAGGCACACTGCCCACACTCAAGTCCGCAGCGTCAGCCCACCCTGCTATCAAGCTGTCGGCAGAGACGAGCTCCCCCGCTTCGCTTAGGGCATGGAGTGCCCCATCGCCCGGATCAACCCTGCAGCCGAGGAGAGCCTTGCACTCGCCGACCGCGGCCACGGCCTCCAAGCCGCTCTCGCCTGGAACGGTCGATAGGACGGCCCCGCCCGAAGCGCCGGCCAGCTCCACGGCCCGGTTGGCTATCGCTTGGAGAGCCCGCAGCGAGTCCCCTCCCGATGCCAGCTCCAGGGCAATCCGGCGAAGAGCAGCCAGCCGGTTCTCTAGCTCGGCGGCCGCGCGCTCCAGGGATTCGCGGCCCAGTGCCTCCCGCAGCCGTCCTTCGTGGTAGGCTGCAATATCACCTGGCATCGGCCTGCCGGCTACCGCCCATCCGGCGCAGGCCGCCAGTACCTGGGCCAGCGCCCGTTCGGCAGCGCCAAATGGCCGTCCATCATTGCGTAATGCAAATAGGAGAACAGCGGAAGGATCGCGGGCATCGGCCGCCGCACACAACGCGCGGTCGAAGCTGTTCGAGCGAACAGGAAGGCCGAGAGCCTTCAAGACTGAACGTCCGTCCACCTCCATCGGGTCGCCCTTCCGAATCAGTTCGGCGATCGAACGCAAGCGAGGCAAGAAACGGCCATCGGCTCGCAGGGAAACGCCGCGCGCGGCGGCAAGCCGCGTTCTGGAAGTGGGCTCCTGCTCGCAGAGGACGACTCCCGGCGCGCGCAAGAGAGCTACTGCCCTCTCGAGTATCAGCGGGCCCAGCTCGTCCGGTGAGGCCGGCTGGGTGCGCGCACTGCACGCCTCGAAGAGCGCGGCGACTTCAGAGAGGAGTTGGTCGTCCTGTCCGGCGGCCTCGCACATCTATCCGTCCAATCGCGTGGGCGGCGCACCCGGAGGCGCGTAGTAACTCGACTGCTCTGCGTGGCGAGACGAACTCGGGCCAGGTTTCTAGCGCGATTATAGCAAAGCAGGACGCGTAGGGCAAGGCGCCCTGTTCCGGGCTGGCCGGCCAGCGAGGGGACACTGGCGCCGGCTCCGGCTGCCCGCTATCTATCCTTCCTTGATCCGTTGACCAAACCGTACGCCCAGCTCCTCACCGCGCTCGAGATCCTCGGAACTGGGGCCGCCGGCAAACTCCAGCGACTCGCAGAGCTCCCACTTGAGGGGTTCGATGAGGCGCTCGAAATCGCGCTGGGCACCGCCGCTCCAGCCGTAGCTGCCGAACCGGGCGGCAACCTTGTTGCGGATGCGCTTGTGGCTCGCGGCCGCCAGCACCTGGGCGACAGGCGGGAAGAGCGAGCCTTCGTAGGTCGGCGCACCGACCATCACCCCGCGGTAGGCCCAGAGGGACGGAAGGATGTAGCTGACGTGCGTACGTGCCGCGTCGAAGATGTTGACAGGCACGCCCTGTGAGGCGATCCCCTGGGCCACCGCGTTCATCATCCGCTCTGTATTGCCGTACATCGAGCCGTAGACCAGCGTTGCGCCAACTTCGGCCGGCCCAGTCGCATACTCGGCCCATTTGCGGTACAGCTGAACGATCTTGGCCGGATGGTCACGCCAGACCAGACCATGCGATGGCGCGACGACAGCGACCGGAACGTCGGCCAGCTTGTCGATCGCCTTGAGCGCCGCCTGGCTAAACAGGGCCACGATGTTGACGTAGTAGCGTAGAGCCTCGCGCTCGTAGAACGGCAGATCAGCACAGTCGCCGTCGAACAGCACCCCTTCCAGGGCCCCGTAGCTGCCGAAGGCATCGCAGGAGAAGAGGATCTGGCTGCTGTCGTCGTAGGTCATCATCGTCTCAGGCCAGTGGACGAAGGGAGTGGAGAAGAAGGTCAGTTTCCGCCCGCCGAGCGAGAGCGATTCCCCGTCAGCAACCACGCGTATGCCGTCAGCTATCCCGTAGAAGTCGCTCAACATCGCCGCGGCCTTCTCCGTGCATACGATGGTGCTCTCTGTGGCAATCCGGCGCAGGGATCGCAGTACGCCGGTATGATCCGGCTCCATGTGGTTGACGATCACGTAGTCAAGCCCCGCGATGTCCGTGATCTGATCGATCTGGTCGAAGAACTCGTCCGTCTTGACCGCTTTGGCTAGGTCTATGATCGCCTTCTTGTCGTCGATCGCGAGGTAGGAGTTGTAAGACACTCCCTCTGGAGTAATCGGCCACAAGCCCTCGAAGAGATCGGTCGTCCGATCGTTGACGCCGATCCAGTAAACGCCGGGGGATATCTGAACAGGATGCACGCCGCCCCCTACAGGAAGCCGGCCAGCCGACGAAGATGCCGCTTCTCTTCGCGGATCACCCCGTCCACAGCATCTCGCTGGGACTGGCTGACCATCTCGCGCAGGTCGTAGAAGAAGAGCATCGTGTCCTTCTCGAAGCCCATGGCCACGCGGAGGGCGGAGACGCGGTCTGTGGCCTTCTTGGCCGCGGCGAGTGCCTTGTCCGGCCCGGAGAACAGGGCGTTGTCCAGCGCAGCAGTCACGTAGGCGCGATACTCCTCCTCCTCCGTAGGCGGCAAGTCCCGGGAGGTCCCCAGACCATCCAGCATGCGCTGGAAGACCCTGTAGTGGGAACGCTCCTGCAGCGCCAGATCTTCGAAGAGCTCTTTGATGTCGGGCTCGGACGCCTCCTTCGCAGCCGCCTTGTAGAACGTCTCTCCGTTCAGCTCGATCTCCTTAGCCATCTCGAGCGCTTCTGCGGCGGTGAACACAGCCATGGTACTCCCTTCAAGAGACGAGGGCGTGGCCCTCAACAGGCCGGGAGCGGAACGCAGAGCGTCAGCAGCGGCTGCAGCGCCGCTCCCAGATTGACGCACGCCGGCCCTCACGTCAGGCCCGGTCTGCGCGATCCAGCCTAGCTGAGCTTGATCTCCCTACTGCTTTCCCAAAGGCCGTGGATGTTGCAGTAGGCAAGCGCGTAGATCGTGCCCGGCTCACTGACGGTGAGTGATACAGTTCCGGAGTGTCCTGTGTGGACCGGCCCCTGGTTCGGTCCGGCGACCGACTCGCCGTGGGCGTTGAAGTCGATGCGTCCTACGTCGTACGTGAACTTGCCGCCCTCCGGTTGGAAGTAGACCCCGATCCAACGGATGTGATGTTCGGTTGTGTTGGGATGGGCGATCTCCTTCCCGACGCCAACGTGGACCTCGAAGGGCACGCCGGCCTGCACCTCATCCGGACACTCAATGACCGGGACGTGCTTCTCCTTCTTCCAGTCGGCCTGCTGGATCCGTTCTCCCAGTCTGGCCGTCATTTCCCGCCCTTCATCAGCTGGATGTCCTCGGCGATCGCCTGCAGGTCTTCTTCATGCTCGACCTCGTCCGACAGGATCTCCAGCGCCATGGCGTAGGTGATCGGGTCCTTGCCCTGCGTGAGCTCCGTCAGCCCCTGGTACACGCCTATCGCGCACTGCTCGCCCTTGATGTTCTGCTCCAGGAGCACCTCGACATGTGGATCAGAGGGGACCTCGTAGCCGCAGGTGGTAACCTCGTACCAGTCCTTGGGCGAAAGCAGGATGTCCCCACCCAGCTGCACTATCCTCTCCGCAAGCAGGCCGGCGTGACGCAGCTCGTCGTCTGCGTGCTCCAGCAGTTCGGCGGCGACGTTGCTCCTGGCAGGTCCTTTGGCGATAATCGCTCCTACCCAGTACTGGTAGTAGGCCAGCCATTCGTCCGCCAGGGCTTTGTTCAGCTTCTTGATCAGCCCTCCAACATCCGTGCCTACAATCTCGCGTCCCTTCGTTCCCATCTGGCTTCTCCCTCCCTGTGATGGTCATCGATCTCGTGCGCTGACTGCAATCGCTCGAGGTGCTTCCAAGATGTGGTCATGTTACTGCACATCAATCCGTTCTGCAACCTTCTCTAGCGCCGTCCGCATCGACAGAGAGACTGCTGTCTGCATGGCAAGGTAGCAGTCTCTGAGCCTCTTACGCCGCGCCCGAAACTGGCACAGAGGTGAGCTGTCGAGGCCCTACACCAGCTCTTCGAACATGTCCTTCCCTACACCGCACTCAGGGCAAGTCCAATCGTCGGGGATGTCCTGAAAGGCCGTCCCCGGCTCGACTCCGCTGTCGGGATCGCCCACCTCCGGATCGTAGATATACCCGCACGCGGTGCACTCCCACTTGCTCACTGCGCTGCCTCCTGTAACGAGATGCCTGCACACGGACTCGGGCGGCGTAGCGCTCTACCCGACATGTCTAGTACCTTAGCAAAGCTCCCACGCCGAACTCGGCGATGCGAGCGTTATCTTCCACAATCTCGACGCGACCTCCGTCCTCGAGCACCTTCTTCACCAGGGCCTCCGCGGCATCTGGGATCTCCGCGAACTTGCCTGCGCAGAAGGGGCACGTCTTCAATGCCTGATCGGTGATGTAGCCGCAGCCGCTGCACTCATACCCCGGCCTGCGGTAGCCGCGGCTCAAGACGAGAGTTTGAATCCGCCCTTCGTGGGCGGCGCCGAGAGTATCCGCCAGACGGATCGCGCCACCCCGCCCTTTCGCCGCTGCGGTGAAGACAGCATCGACGAGGGCGCTCTCACGCTCGACCTCCATGTCCCGGATTAGGTCGAGTGACCGCTCTCTGATGTCGGGCAGAGGGGTGTTCTCGTCCGCGCTGATGGTGCCAATCAGCGAGTCCTGCAGCCGCTTGGGCAGAGCCTCAGCGAACTGCGCGGCGGTCCGCTCCGTGGCCCCAATGATCAGCCGTTCTGGCTTGTGCGCGCTCCAGACGCGGCGCGTGGCCTTCGCGGCCTCTCGGATGTTCCGCCGCACAGCCTCTCCCTCACGCTGGCTGGTGACGACCGACCCGCCACGGCCACCGTAGCCGCCACGTGAGCCTCGCCCCCGCTTGAGCCTGCGCACCTCCTCGCCCACGATCTCCTCTTCAGCCCTGAGCTCTCCCATCTCGTAGACCAGTAGCCGCGCACCCCGGCGGTCCACGATCGCCACGCAGTACCGGCCGTAGGCCTCGACAAGCGCAGCCAACGGCCACACGTAGGGCCTGTTGGCCACCGTCACGGCGGAGGCGACGGGCACGGCGAGCGGATAGACTCGCCAGAAGCCATCCGCCTCGCAGGAGAACACAGCCACGCCGCGGCCGGACCAATCATACTCGTGGTTGAAGAACACCTGCACGGCCTCGACGTCCTCCCGGCTCGCCGCAGCCGATGCCTGTTTCAGCAGACGCCGCAGCTCGAGACGGTACTCGTCGCTGCTCTGTTCTCTAGGGTCGAGGTTCAAGTAGAGGCTGATCATCGACGCCGAGGGCTCGTAGGCAGCCAGTTCCTTCAGGTCTCTCTCTCCAAACATGGTTATGCGACCTCTGGACGCATAAGCAGTTGCCTAGGGCCTCTGGCCCAGCGTCACGGGGATCTGGAGTTCCTGGTCGTCCCGGAGCACAGTCAGCACCACAGTCTGGCCCACCTCTCCCTCGCGCACCAGCCACAGCACCAGGTCATCGAAGTCGCGAAGCCGGTGATCGCCAATTGCCGTGATGATGTCTCCTCCCGCAGCGATCGGGATACCCTGGACAACAACCTCGCGATCGCCGCCCTGCAGGCCGGCGTCGGCCGCACCCGTCCCGGGACGGACGTCGGCCACAAGCACTCCGCTGCTGACCGGAAGACCGAGTGGCCCGGCTAGCTCAGCCATCGACAGGGCGGTAACGCCCGTGACACCCAGGTAGGGATAGGCGTATTCTCCATCGGAGATGAGGCTGGGCGCGACCCGCTTGACCGTGTCAACGGGCACGGCGAAGGCAAGGCCGATAGGATAGCCATCCGGCGCGGCGATCGCCGTCGTCACTCCGACCACGTTCCCCTGCAGGTCGAGAAGCGGCCCACCCGAGTTGCCGAAGTAGATGGCGGCATCCGTCTGGATGATGTCGGGGTTCTGGAAACTGGCGGTCTCGTCCGCCGTGGCCGGGAGGTTACGGTGCAGCGCACTCACCACGCCCAGCGTCATCGTGCCCTCCAGGCCGGCGGGGTTGCCGATGGAGACGATACGTTGCCCCACGCGCAGAGAGCTCGAGTCGCCCAGTGGCAGAGGGACCAGGAGCTCTGCCTCCACATCGACCTTGATCACCGCCAGGTCCGCGTCCGGATCCGTCCCCAGAACCTCCGCCGTGGCAATGCTGCCGCTGTTGAACGTGACCTGAAGTGAGTCGGCCGTACTGACGACGTGCTCGTTCGTGACTATGTGCCCATCCATGTCAATGACGAAACCCGACCCAGTGGCCAGGGGCACGAGGTCTTCCCCGTCGCTGACAAACACCTTGATGAAGACGACACCGGGGACCGCCCGCTCATAGAGGTTGACAAGCAACTCATCCCCGCTGTCCAGCTGGTCGCCTCCGCTCACGCGCGTCGGAGTAGCGGGCACACGCTCGCCCTCCGCGGGGGTTGTAGGCCCCCCCAACAGGCCGGCCCCGGTGCAGACGCAGCCCAGCGCGCACAGCGCAACTGCGGCCAGTGCCACTCGATTCCAGTTACTTCCCACCCTTGGCCTTTCCTCCCTTGCCGGCGAGTTCCTCGAAGAGCTCCCGCTCGCGGTTGCTCAGCTTGTCCGGCACCTTCACGCGCACTGTAGCGAGCAGGTCTCCATGCTGCTTCGGGCTGCTAGGCTTCGGCATGCCCTTGCCCCGCAGGCGGAAGACCTTGCCGCCGCTCGTGCCCGCCGGGATCTTCAGCGCAACCTCCCCGTTCAACATCCGGATGCGGGTCTCACCGCCCAGGACGGCCGTGTACAGGTCGACCTCGACGCCGCAGCGAAGGTCGTCCCCATCCCGCTCGAACTTCCTGTGCGGCTTCACAGACACGTTGAGATAGAGATCGCCGGCCGGCCCTCCGCCATACGAGGCCGTGCCCTTTCCTTTGACCCGGATCCGCGAGCCAGTCCTCGCCCCCGGTGGTATCTTGACCCGGATGCGACTCCCGTCGCTCTCCAGCAGGCGAGTAGTACCGTTGAACGCCTCCTCCAGATCGATCTCGACATTCGCCTCGAGATCTCGGCCGGGTTGCACGCGGCCCTGCCTTCCTCGAGCGCCTCCCCCGCCGGCCATCCCCCCAAAGATCGTCTGGAAGAAGTCGGAGAATGCGCCTCCGGCTCCGCCGAACAGGTCACCGAGATCGCCCTGCCACTCGAAGCGCACTCCCCCCGGCGCGCCGCCGGCCCACTGGGACCAGTCAAAGCTGCCGGGGTCACGACCCATGCGCTGCCAGCGCTGGTAGTTGGCGCCGAGCTGATCATACTTGACCCGCTTCTCGGGATCGCCCAGCACTTCGTGCGCCTCGTTGATCTCCTTGAAGCGCTCCTCGGCCTGCTGGTCCCCGGGATTGACGTCGGGATGGAATTCGCGGGCCAGTCGGCGGTAGGCCCGCTTGATATCTTTGTCACTGGCGTTGCGATCAACGCCCAGCACTTTGTAGTAGTCCCGGTACTCCATAGGTCTCGCTCCCTCGCAGGACTGCGAGAGTGCTCTGGATTCTAATGCGGATCGGAGCCGCTGTCAAGACCTGCTCGCGAAGAGGCCCGCCGAACTCCCATCTCGCCGGCCTACGACAGAGCGGCGGGCCGTTCGGCCCGCCGCTGTTGACGTTCTTGCCTTGCCCGTCCGAAGCTATTCCTCTCCAGCCTCTTCCTCGGCAGCCGCTTCCTCGGCTTCTTCCTCGGGGATCTCGCCCTCCTCGCCCTCGGGCAGGATTTCCTCCACCTCCGGACCGATCGGGATGACCTCCTCCTCCGCCAGCGGAGCCACCCGAACGACTGTCTCCTCCGGGTCGGTCAGGACGTCGATACCGGCCGGGATTGCCAGATCCGCGACCATGATCGCGTCGTCCACCTGGAGCAGCGTGGATAGGTCGACCTCGATCGAATCGACCAGGTCGCCGGGTAGACATTCCACCTCTATCGACGAGAGGCCATGCAGCAGGATGCCCTCGTTCTTGGTGATGATCGGTGACTCGCCCACAACCGCGAGCGGAACCTCGGCCGTGAGCCTCTCGGTCATCAGGACGCGGTAGAGATCGACGTGGAGGACAGTGCCCCTGATCGGATCTCGCTGTACCTCGCGGACGAGGGCCATCTCGGGCGCCTTCTTGCCCTCGACGTTCACGCTGATCAGCTGGCTACCGCCGACCTGCGAGAGAACGCGGCTGAGAACCCTCTCATCGAATTGGAGAGATAGCGAGTCGAACTCGCGCCCGTACAGTACGCCGGGCACAAATCCCTCCCGGCGAAGCTCCTTGACCTGCTTGCCAGTGACCGTCCGCTCGTCGGCCGCCAGCTGCACACCTTGTTCCTGCTGAGCCATGCGATACCTCCACCCGAACACCCGGCTCACCGCCGGGCCGTACTCGGAGCGAAGGGCGCGAGCCAGGACTCGCGCCCAATGCGGCGCTATTCTATCGCAAACTGGCCCTTTCGTCAAGCGAGAGTGCCGCCCGACACAGCTTGCCGCCCGGGACGATCTAGGCTATCATAGCCTGCAGCCATGAGTACTGCGAAGGTGATCGTAAACCCGTACGCAGGGCGCTGGAAAGCACGATCGGCGGTAGACACGATCGAGCAGGTCTGCTCTGACATCGGGTTCGAGTGCGACCTGGCGGTGACGGAGAGGCCTGGCCAGGCAGCCGAGCTGGCGCGAGAGGCTGTGAAGGCAGGCTATTCGCCCGTAGTGGCCGCAGGCGGCGACGGCAGCATCAACGAGGTGCTCAATGGCGTGATGCAAGCGGCCGGAGGCGGCGTCGCCGGGCCGATGGGGATCATCCCTCTCGGCTCGGCCGACGACTTCGCCGACATGCTCAAGCTGGACAAGGACGTAGAGCAGGCCTGCCGTGTGATCCAGAGGGGGCACACCCGTCCGATCGACGTCGGGGTGGTAAATGGTCACTGCTTCGTGAACAACTCGGCGATTGGCCTGGAACCGGTCGTCACCCTAACGCAGGCGAGGATGAAGCGGGTGAAGGGTATCCCCCGCTACGTGCTGGCGGCGCTCCGCGGTGTTCTCAGCCACCATCCCTGGTACGTGCGCATCTCCTGGGACGGTGGGGAGTACGAGGGGCTAACACCGCTGATCTCCGTGGGCAATGGGCCGAGGACGGGCGGCGTCTTCTGGATGACGCCGCTGGCCAGGCCGGACGACGGCTTCCTTGACTTCATCTACGCCGGCAGGATGAGCAGGCTGAAGCTGCTGGCTCTCCTGCCATCGACGTTCAAGGGAACGCACATCGATCGCGACGACGTCCACTGCGAGCGGACGAGGCGGCTGACGATAGAGTGCGATCCGCCCTCCCCCATCCAGACGGACGGCGAGGTGTTCGATCTCTCCGCCACGCATATCGAGTACACCATCATCGAGCACGGCCTCCACGTGATCGTGGGTCCGCCTGAGGAGTAGGCGCAGCCCGGGTGACTTCGGCTTGCAGGCCCCGCACCGTATGGTATAATCACGCGCACGCGGGCGTAGTTCAGCGGTAGAATGTCTCCTTGCCAAGGAGAAGGTCATGGGTTCGAATCCCATCGCCCGCTCTGCCGGATCAAAAGAGAGAGGGCCAGAGCGCTCCGAGTGGTAGCTCTGGCCCTTTTGTCGTTGGTGGCTCCGGCTGCTCAATCGATGCCGGCGAACAGATCCCGCTCCTCCCGTTCCCCTGCTTGGAAGGCCGGGATCAGGCGGTGGAAGGCCTCCGTCCGCTCCCAGCGCCGCACGACCCAGCGGGGGAGTATGCCCCAGAACGACTCCGGCCCGCTGTGCTGGCTGGCGTGGCAAGCAACCGCCTGTCGCTTCGCCGCCTGGCCCGAAGAGGTGTCGACCCGCGTGGTGACAGGCAGCTGGTTCGCCAACGCTGCACGTAGATTGACGTCCCGGTTTGCCCCCACTGCCTCCGGGTCGAAGCCCAGAAGCGGCATCAGCCGCACGAACCAACGCATGCCCCTGCGGCCAAGCGTGTAGACGTAGAGCTTGGCTGGCCTGTCCCGGTCCGGGAGCAGCTCGTAGGCGGCCACCGTGGCCCGATGGACAGCCGCGTGGTCCGGGTGCCCATATTCGCCGTACGGCCCATGCGTCAGGACCACCTGTGGCCTGAGATCGCGAATCCGCTCGGCGATCGCCCCAGCCACATCCTCGAGCGGCGCCTGCACGAGAGCAGCCGGGTGCTCGTTCGCGGGCGACCCCGCCATTCCGGAGTCCCGGTAGCGGAGCAGATCCACGCCAGCCAGGCCAAGAGCGGCGGCCGCACAGCGGAGTTCACGCTCACGCCGGCAAGCCAGGTCTTCGCAGTCCGCCAGATCCGGCAGGAAGTCGTTGCCTGCTTCGCCCAGCGTGGCGCACACGAGATGGACCGAGACGCCCTCGGCTGAGTATCGAGCAAGCGTGCCCCCAGCTCCGTAGGTCTCGTCGTCCGGGTGCGCCAGCACCGCCAGCATCGTTCTCATTGGAGCTCAGCCATGGGGATACGCCAACTCGGGCTACAATCGGGCGGAGGGGCATGGGAAGCTTGCCGCAATGGACGACGAGCAATGCCGGCCAGAACCCCGCCAGGGGCCTAGTCCTGGCCCAGGCGCTCCTCGAACTCCTCGAGGGTCTTGACGAGCCGCTCCTGGCGTAGGCTGTTGGTCAGGTCGCCGCGAGTCCGCTCCAGCACGCCACGGAGCTGGTCCACCCGGCGCCGCAGGCCACCGGTTATCGCGTCGGGGAAATCGAAGGAGACCAGGACGTCGTAGACGGCGTCCATCGCTTCGAGAAGGCGCTGGGCCTCTTCAACGCTGCCCCGCCGCAGCTCATCCAGACAACGGCGCCGCATCTCGCTGGCGGCCTCGCAGATGCCATTCAGATAGGTGGCCCCGGACACCGTCAGCTCGTCCGGGCTCGGCACCGGGGCGCCATTCGCCATGGCGATCGTAGCGTGGGCTTCGACGAGCTCCTTCAAGGCATCCTGTGTGTAGCCGGCGAAGTAGAGTTGGGGATGGGGTTCCAGTATGGCGCCTATCTCGGCAGCAAGCTTGTCTGCATCCTGCAGAAGCGCACGCGCATCATCCCAATCGTTCCTGTGACTGGCCCGTATGGCCGTAGCGCAGATTCGGATCAGCTCCCGGCTGGTGCGAAGCGCGCTGTCACGAACCTCGTTCTGAGCAGCGAA
The DNA here is from genome assembly GCA_964530325.1 of uncultured Anaerolineales bacterium. Classification (GTDB taxonomy): domain Bacteria; phylum Chloroflexota; class Anaerolineae; order B4-G1; family B4-G1; genus CAZHAX01. The sequence goes on from CAZHAX010000008.1 coordinate 81,204, forward strand.
ATCAGAGCGTATTGCCTGTGCTATCGTCTCTAGTTCGTCCACGTGTCGGTACCTCGTCGGATGTCAGGAGTCAGGAGAGTCGGGCGCCTCATCGGGCGGCGACTTGGCACCTCCGAAGAGCTGCCTAGCCAGAAGGTCCCCGTCCGCAGGAATCTTGATCTCGCCGTACTGCTCCTCGTACAGATCCAGGTTCTCCGAGAGAGCGCGCAGCAGCATCTTCGCGTGCATCGGCGTAGTCACAATCCGAGCCAGGACGCGTGTGTTGGGTGTATTGGGGAGGACGGTAGCGAAGTCGATGATCATCTCGGACGGGGTGTGTGAGATGACCGCGAAGTTGGAGTAGGTCGCCTCCAGATTGGGCGGGACCTGGATCTTGATCTGCATAGGTTTGCCCTGCTGTTGCTTCACGGCTTCACCTCCGGGCGGGTGGAAGAGTCTCGCAGCTGGCTCAGGTGGTTCATGCCGGACCCGGTCCGAACTCGGGTGCCTTCGGCCACCGGCAGGCCGGGCCGGCACAGTGTCAGGCCCGCCAATCCGGCCGTATCTTGTGATCTACCCGGTTACTAGAAGGGGATCTGGTCCTCGTCGTCGGCGGGCGGCTCCTCCGGGGAGTCCTCGGGCGTCTCAGCGGGCACATCGCCAACGCGGCCGAGGAACTTCACGGTCTGCGCCGTCACTTCGTACGAAGAGCGGGAGGTTCCGTCGTTCCCAGTCCAGATACGTGGCCCGCCTGTCGCCTTGTCCGGCTGCAGCCTACCCTCGATCAGAACCTGGCGCCCCTTCTGCAGGTACTGATTGCACGTCTCCGCCAGCCGCCTCCAGGCGGTGATGCGGAACCAAACGGTTTCCTCACCCTGGCTGCCATCCTGGCTGGTCCACTTCCGGTTCGTAGCCACGGAGAACGTCGTAACCGGGGTGCCGTCCGGCGTATAACGCATCTCCGGGTCCCGGCCCAGGTTGCCGACGATCACTAGTTTGTGATACACAGTACCCTCCTCGCAGAATCGACGTGCCTGCAATCGCGTCCACAATCGTACCTCGAAAGGCCCACAAAGTCAACAGCGCATGGCGTCGGCGCCTCCGGCTCGCCCGGGGCGGGGCGGCACCCGATCCTTGTCGACCGATCGGAACTATAGTATACTTCCGGTGGCAGCCATCGTGAGAGCGCTTCTGCTGGTCGGCGATGGTTTGCCCGGCAGAGGAAGAAGAGTGTTGATACCGAGCGGCCTGGAAGAACTCGACGACGTAGTACAGGGATTGCGTCTCGGCGACAATGTGGTCTGGCAGGTAGATGACCTGCAGGACTACGTCACCTTCGCATCTCCATTCATCGAGCGGGCGCTGCAGGACGGGCGCCAGTGCGTCTACCTCAGGTTCGCCCCCCACGAGCCGATCTTCGAGCAGCGCCGAGGCCTGGAGATCGTAGAACTGGACTCCCATCTCGGCTTCGATTCGTTCACCGCCGCAGTGCACGAGGTGGTAGAGGACAGAGGGCGAGAGGTGTTCTACGTCTTCGATAGCCTCTCCGCGCTGGCCGTCGAATGGGCGACGGACGAGCTGCTGGCCAATTTCTTCCAGGTGACCTGCCCGCTCCTCTTCGAGCTGGACACCGTGGCCTACTTCGGGCTGGCACGTGACAAGCACCTCCATCAGACTGTCGCGCGCATACGGGAGACAACCCAGCTTCTGATCAGCGTCTACCGCGTGGAGGATGCCGTCTACGTGCATCCGCTCAAGGTGTGGGACCGCTACTCGCCGCAGATGTTCCTGCCCCACCTGGTGTCGGCTGGTGAGTGGCTACCGCTGTGTTCAAGCGGCGATGCAGCCGAGATCACCTCAAGGGCCCGGGCCACACCGCTCGATTCGGGCATGACCTCGTGCGCGCCGTGGGAAACGGTGTACGAGCGTCTGAAGGAGTACACACGGGCGGGCGCGCGCGACGATGCGCTGACGCCGGAGGCACTGGCCCTCAAGCAGGAGCTGTGCCGAATGCTGATCGGCGGCAGCAGCGACTTCCGGGAACTGGCCGACCGCTATCTGACAATCGACGATCTGTTCCATGTCCGTGAGCGGCTTGTCGGCTCGGGGCGTATAGGCGGCAAGGCAGCCGGGATGCTCCTGGCCAGGCGAATCCTGGAGGATGATGACGAGCACGATCCGCCGTTCTCAGACATACTGGAAGCGCACGACTCCTTCTACATCGGGTCAGACGTCTTCTTCACGTATCTGGTGAACAACGACCTGTTCCGCCTGAGACTACAGCTGGTAGGTGATCTGGGCTTCTCCCCCGAAGCGTTTGCTGACGTTGAACGGCGCTTCCTGGAAGGGAGCTTCCCGCCGGGGATCGTCGAGCAGTTCCGCAGCCTGGTGGAGTACTTCGGGCAGGCCCCCATTATCGTAAGGTCGAGCAGCCTCCTGGAGGACAGCTTCGGAAACGCGTTCGCCGGCAAGTACAGGAGCGAGTTCTGCCCCAACCAGGGCTCTCCAGAACAGAGGCTGGCGGAGTTCCTGCGCGCGGTCAAGCTCGTCTACGCCAGCGCGCTGCACCCGAATGTGTTCTCGTATCGGCGCAAGAGAGGGCTGCAGGAGAGCGACGAGCAGATGGCGATCCTCGTGCAGCGAGTCTCCGGACAGCCGTTCGGTGGCTACTTCTTCCCATCTCTCGCAGGAGTGGCCCTCAGCCGCAACCTCTATGTTTGGACCGATCGCATCGATCCGAGCAAGGGCATAATGCGCCTCGTGTTCGGATTGGGGACGCGGGCGGTCGAACGAGTGGGATTCGACTATCCCAGGATGATTCCGATCAGCAACCCCCGCCTGCGCCCGGAGATCGGCACGAAGGTGGCCAAGTATTCACAGCATCGGGTCGATCTGCTCGATCTGGGCGCTAACGCGTTCGTTACCCTGCCCTTCAGCGAGGTGGTTGCGCCCGGGGACTACCCACTGCTCCATCTGCTCGTCTCGGAGATGCGAGACGGCGCGATATACGATCCGGTCACCAATCAGGTGCGGGCAGAGCCCGCCGACCTGGTCCTCACGTTCAACAACCTGATCAACCAGACCAAACTGGCCCCCATCGTCGGGGCCGTGCTGGCCAAGCTGGAGAAGGCCTATGGCCGGCCTGTAGAGATCGAGTTCACCGCCTGCTCCAAGCCGGATCGGGATGTCCGGGTGAACCTGCTCCAGTGCCGCCCCATGTGGGCGGAGAAGGCCGCCGCCGCGGTGTCCTATCCGCATGGCTTACCGGAGGACAGGGTGCTCCTCAGAACGTCCCGCTTCATTGGAGCCGGCGCGCTCAGGCAGATCCGCTATGCGGTCTACATCGACGCCAAGGCCTACGCGGCGATAGGCAGCGAGGAGGACAAGCGGTCGCTTGCCCACGCTATTGGTCGGATCAACTCGTGCCTACGGCAGGCAGACGGCCAGGAGCTGATCGTAGGGCCCGGGCGGTTTGGCAGCAGCAACATCAGCCTGGGGGTCGGCGTGAGCTACGCCGAAATCGACAACGCGGCCGTGCTGGTGGAGACCGCAATGGGTGAGGGAGACGGAGCCCCGGAGGTATCGTACGGGACCCACTTCTTCCAGGACCTGGTCGAGGGGCAGACGATCTACCTGGCGCTCGACCCCCGCGACAAGAGCCACGTCTTCCGCCGCGAGTTCTTCCTCGAGTCGCCAAGCATCCTGGCCGACCTGGTCCCCGACGCGGCGGGGCTGCAGGACGTAGTTCGTGTAGTGGACGTCTGTAAAGCCACGGGCGGGGCATACGCCGAGCTGGTTGCCGACGCTGAACGACAGCAGGCGATCTGTTTCCTGCCTGCACTCTAGGGGGGGGGGGCCGGTAGTGCCCCTCAGCTGGCGCACGAGCAAGCCGCCGGCCCGCGCAGGACACTCGGCCCAGGGCCAATGTCCCGCCGGCCGGCGGCGAGAATGCTGCCCGTCGGAAGCGCACAGGCCCGCCTAGACCCAGCCGCGCAGCTTGCAGGCCTCCGCTACCCGTCCCACGGCAACGACGTAGGCGCCCATGCGGTTGGCGATCTTCCGCTTCCGGGCTTCGTCGTGTACGGCGTGGAACGCTGCTGTCATCTTCTGGTCCAGTCTCTCGTTGACCACACCCACGTCCCAGTAGTAGTCGTAGGCGTTCTGGACCTGCTCGAAGTAGGAGACGGTGACGCCGCCGGCGTTACACAGGAAGTCGGGGATGACGTATGATCCCGCCTTGTGCAGGATCTCGTCACCCTCAGGCGTCGTGGGCCCGTTGGCCAGTTCGGCAATGATCTTCGCCTTGATCTTGCCAGCGTTTGCGCCCGTGATCTGGTTCTCCAGAGCAGCGGGGATCAGCACCTGAACATCGAGCTCGAGAAGCTCGGCGTTGGTCAGGCTGTCCGCCCCCTTGAAACCGACGACTGAACCAGTCTTCTTCTTGTGATCCGTCACCGCTTCGGCGTCCAGGCCGGCCTTGTTGTAGATGCCCCCCTTCGAATCGGATACAGCGACGACGTCGAGGCCGAGGATCTCCGAGCCCAGGACGTGCGCGAAGCTCCCAGCATTGCCGTAGCCCTGAATCGCAGCCGTAGCGCCGTCCAGCTTGATGCGGAGGGCCTTCCCGGCCTCGCGGATACAGAACACGCCGCCGCGCGCTGTCGCATCACCCCGTCCCTGCGACCCGCCGAGCGGAATGGGCTTGCCGGTGATCACTCCGGGAACGTTGTAGCCCCGGATGACCGAGTACTCGTCCATCATCCAGGCCATGATCTGCGGCGTGGTGTATACGTCGGGCGCCGGGACGTCCATTTCCTCGCCGATTATGCGCGCCACCTGCCGGATGTAGGCCCGGCTGAGCCGCTCCAGCTCCCCGTCGGACATCTCCTTGGGATTGCAGATAATGCCGCCCTTCCCGCCTCCCAGCGGGATGTCCATCACCGAGGTCTTCCACGTCATCCAGGCCGCCAGGGCACGGACGGTGTCGATCGTCTCGGCCGGGTGATAGCGCAGGCCTCCCTTCGTCGGCCCGCGCGAGTCGTTGTACTGCACCCGGAACCCGTGGAAGATCTTGGTCGTTCCGTCGTCCATCTTCACAGGCAGTGTGACGTGCAGCTCACGGAGCGGCCAACGAAGGAGCTCGTGCGTGGCCGCATCCAGCCCCATGATCTTCGCCGCCTGGTCCAGCTGCTTCTGCGCGATGGCAAACGGGTTCAACTCCTCTGTCATAGTCATGCCTCCGTTTCTCTCCTCTGGTCTACACAACGCACCGGCGGGCCCATAGGCGCCCGGCCGGTGCGAACGCCGCGAGTACTGCGCTCCCACTATGCGGAGGCAGGCTCGCCGTCCAGCCTTGACTGCAGCAGCGTGAAATGGCCCGCCAGTATCTTCTTCCCCTCACCTACCCGGGCCTCGCCCAGGGCATCCACGATCGCCTTGTGGCTGGACCACATGCGAGCGTAGTACTGATAGTCGAAGTAGCGGTGGAGACCCACGGCCTCATAGGCGTCCCAGTAGGACCTGAGCAGTCCGAGGACGAACTCGTTGTCCAGCTTGCTGAAGAGCCCCATGTGGAACTCGCGGTGCTCGTTGTGTGGGATCTCCACAGGCGTGCCTCCCAGCCTCCGCTCTGCCCGTTCGATCGTATCGCGCAACTTCTGCAGGTCATCGGGCGTCAAGTCGGCCACGGCCTTATCCCAGAAGGAGATCTCCAGGTGCTTCCTGAGCTCATAGAGGCGGTCGAAGTTAGCCCGGTCACGAGATATGGCGTACAAGACGAGCGTGCGCGCAGGAGTGTAGAAGTCGAACGGCTTCACATACGTGCCGTCCCCGGGCCGCATCTCCACCACTCCGAAGGCCTGGGCGGCAAGCAGCTCCTCGCGCAGCTTCCCCCGGCTGACCCCCATCTCCGCAGCGAGGTCATCCATGGGGGCCAGTTTGATCTCCTCCGGGTGGCCTGGATCACCCGCGTCCTTCTCCACTATGTAGCGCAGAATGGCGTTCCCGAGGTCGTCGCTGGCCATCATGCCTCCGATCCATCCGATCGCTAGGTGCAACCAGACAATACGATGGCTTGAGGGATGTGATGGATTATACCTATGTTCTCCCGCCTGTCAAGCAGCGCAGAGAGGGCGTCTGCCTATCCGGCAGACGCCCTCTCTTTGGGCTATTTGTTGACAGGCCGGCCATTGGCGCCGGCCGCTGAGCCAGCTAGAAGGTCGGCAGGTACCGCTTCACCTCCCACTCGCTCACCTGCATGCGGTACTCGTCCCACTCCTGGCGCTTGGCCCGCACGAACCGCCCGTAGACGTGCTCGCCCAGACCGTCTTGAACAACCTTGTCCTCGGCCAGACAGTCCAGCGCTTCGCCCAGCGAGCCGGGCAGCGTCTCCACATGATGCTCCAGCAGCCGCGCCTCGCCGAGATTGTACAGGTTCTCCTCCAGCGCCTCCGGCGGCTTCATCTTGCCCTTCACTCCGTCCAATCCCGCATGGAGCATCACCGCGAACGCCAGATACGGATTACAGCTGGGGTCCGGGCAGCGCAATTCGAGCCTGGTCGCCTTGGGGGTGATCACTTTGGGCACGCGGATCAGCGCCGACCGGTTGATGCGCGCCCAGCTGATGTAGACCGGCGCCTCGTAGCCCGGAACGAGCCGCTTGTAGGAGTTCACCAGCGGCGCCAAGACGGCGGACATACCCCTGGCGTGAGCCAGTTGCCCGGCGATGTAGTGCCTGGCCAGGTCCGACAGGCCGAACGGGTCTTTCAGGTCGGCGAACACGTTCTCCCCAGTCTTCGTCGACATAAAACTCTGGTGAGTGTGCATTCCCGAGCCGTTTATCCCGGTGATCGGCTTGGGCATGAACGTGGCGTGCAGCCCGTGCCGCATCGCCACCGCCTTGAGCACGTACTTGAAGGTGATAGCGTTGTCAGCTGACGTAACCGCATCCGAGTACTGGAAATCGATCTCGTGTTGGCCGGCGGCTACCTCGTGGTGGCTGGCCTCGACGACGATGCCCATGGCCTGGAGGAGGGCAACCATCTCCTTTCGCACTTCCACGGCCAAGTCGGTCGAGTAGTCAAAGTACCCAGCCCGGTCATGTGGCGCCAAAGAGGGAGTGCCATTGCCGTCGCAGCGGAACAGGAAGAACTCCAGCTCAGGCCCGGTCATGAAGACGTAGCCCATCGACTCCGCCTCGGCCATCGCTCGTTTGAGCACGCGCCGAGGGTCGCCGGCAAACGGTTCTCCGGCGGGTGTGTACACGTCACAGATCAGCCTGGCCGTGGCCGCGCCCGGCTCGCTCTCCCAAGGGATGATCTGGAACGTGCCGGGGTCAGGCATAAGGTACATGTCGCTTTCGGCAATACGGGCAAAGCCCTGCACCGAGGACCCATCGAACCAGACTCCCTGGTCGAGGGCCATCTCTAGTTGCTGGTCTGTAATCGTGATGCCCTTCACAACGCCCACGACATCCGTGAACTGGAGATGGATGAACTTAACCTCCTTCTCCTTGACGACCTTCAGTACGTCCTTTGCCGTCAGACTCCCCATTTCTCCCCCTCCTCATGGGTGCACTACCCAATGCAGTGATTATACCTCTGATTGCCTCTCCCGTCTACGGGCGAACCGGCAGGAACCAGCAGCCACACCGTTACGTATCGTGCATCATCCCGACCCCCTCAGCCATTTCTGCTACGCCTCCCTGCAGACAAAGCTCGAGTCTGCCGCCGCTCAGGCGATCCTGCCCCCGCCGACCCGTCCGCCGGGAGCGACTCCAGCAGCCACCAACAGGTCCTTACTCATGGCCTGATAGAACTCCCACCGGTACGGCGCTGACCTTCCGGTAGACCTCCTGGGGAGGCAGCTGCACTCCCTCCACTGCAAGCAGGTCGCGGTCTACGGAGATGCCGAAGTGGCGCTCGTTGGCCTGCAGATAGGGCAGAACCAGGCTCCAGTCGCGATCGTCCACCTGTCGGAACTCACCGCCGTTCAGCAGCGACGAATCCAGCTGCCGCTCCGGATCGCGGATGAAGATGGCCCCTCCAGAGGCAAGTGAGAACAGGTTCGACCCCGGGTATGGGCTGTCCTTCGGGCGCACGCGCCCCTGGCTGTCGAACTCGACTCCATTGAGAACCACAAAGCCGCCGCCGTTGTGCGGATCTCCGGCCATGAACGACTCGGCCAAGAAGTCGAGGCACGTACCGTTGATGACGACCCTGGGCTTGCCCACCGCGTTGATCAGCGGCCTGCCGGCCGCGTTGCCGGCGATGTACACCTCGCCGCCCTTCGCACCGTACATGAAGGTCTGACCAACGTCCCCGTGCACAACCAGGGTGCCGCGCTTCATGATTTGGCCCAGCTGATCCTGGCCGTTCCCGTGGACCCGGATCTCCATGCCGTCGATGCCCGAAGCCAGGTAGTCGCCAGAGCTGCCGAAGACGTCGATGCGCACGCCGTCCGTATCCGGGCCGAACCCGCAGCCCAGGAAGCGCTGGCCGCGCAGGCCGTAGACGATGAACCGCTTCCAGCCCAGCCGGTGCGCAGCCACCAGCAGCCGCGAATCGCACTCCTCACCCTCCGGGGGGAAGCCTTCTGCGAAGACGACGAGTGTCCGTTCCAGCCCGTAGGGGACACGCAGCGCGCTCTTCGTCTCCCAGTCGATGCGGCGGACAGAACCACCGCACGCCTCGCCTATCGACGACACTCTGTCGAGAACGTCCACGATTCCCTGCTGCACGAGCTGCTTCATCACGCTCCGCTTCATCTCGCCACAGTCGTAGCGGCGGTCGATGAGCAGAGCCAGCGTGTCAATCGCCCTATCGAAGCTTATATCCGATGCCTGGCTGTCCGCTGCCACCCGGCGAACGTACTCCCGCAATTGAGCCGCGTCCCAATCGCCGATTGCGCCGGCCACGCAGGCGAAGGCTTCGTCAGCATCGCCGGCCCCTAGGGCCTCTTCGGCGCGCACACCCAGCAGGGCCTTGCCGTTGGAGCCACCATTCCTCAAGATCGCCACGCCATTGCCGGGCGGCGGCTCGACCCGGTTGCCGAACTTGTCCACGCAGCTGATCGTGCAGCGGTCGTTGCCGCGCTTCACCGAGAAGGAGAAGGCGCCGCCATCGGTGTGACTCCCTCCCCTGGCGTTCCAGTAGCGATCAGCAACCAGCCTGAAGCGAGCGTCTTCGGCAGAGAGCGACCGGAGCGCGGCGTCGATGGCCTGTTTCTCCGATGCGATCAGGCCGATGGAGACCTCGCCGTCCTGCAGGGCAAAGACTTGGGGACGGAGCATCGAGGTATCGGTGATGCCCAGCAGCTCAAGCTTGTCTCTGTCGGGATCCGATCTGGCGATGATGAAGAACCAGGGGCCGTCCGGCGAGCCGTGCATATGGAGTGCCTGGATCGCTCTGTAAACGCGCCTCTTCTCCGGAGGCAACCGCTCGAAGTCGAACTCGGTCGTCGGAGCCAGCGCCTCGATGACGTACTCGATCGGATAGCCATAGACCCGGTGCCAGAGATCGAACAGAAGGACAGAGACTTCGGTGTCCGTCAGGAACAGCGGCGCGATGTTGTGCTGGCGCAGGTACTCGGAGATGCTGTAGTAGTTGGCGAAGTCTCCGTTGTGCACGAGGGCCTCATTCATCCCGATGAATGGATGTGCACCGGCCGGGTGCCAAACGCGCCCCTTCGTCGGATACCGTTGGTGGGCGATCCACACGTGGGCCTGCACGTCCTCCAAGCCGTAGTAGCGGACGACCTCCTCCGCGTAGCCCACGATCTTGAAGATCATCAGGTCGCGCCCGTGCGAGAGGACAAAGGCTCTCTTCTCCCCGAGCGATGCGTAGAAGCGCTGGTTGAGGCGGAAGCTATTGCGGTAGACGAACTCGTCCTCTAGCTCACGGGGCGGCGCGTCGGCCAGGTTGTTCTTCTCGCCAAACTCCCCCAGCACGGATTCCTTTACCCGCACGAAGTAGCGAACGACGTCAGGCGGCTTCACCTGCAGACCCAGATCGCGATAGTCGGCCACTGGCTCCAGCGCCTGCCTCTGGTCAACGACAAAACAGGGAAGGATGCATTCCCGCTCAACTTCGCCAGCCGCCTGCGGGTCCAACAGTGCAACCTGCAGCAGGTAGTCATTGCGCAGCGTAGCCTTGTCCACGAGCATCTGCTCTGGTACCAGGCCCGCCGCGGCGACGCCCCCGCCCTTGCCGTTGCCGCGGTTGTGCATCTGCATCGACGGCTCGAAGATGTGGCGCCCCCTCACGGGCACGCTGGCGGCGAAACCAACAACGCCGCAGCCGCCCTCCTCGGCCACCTTCTGCCCTCGCCCCGGCGCGCCGGCCATCATTCCGCTTCTCGAAGCCAGGATTCTCTCCGGGAGATCACTCATGGTCACACCCTCCCTCCTCGTGCTGCGCCCTGGTCGTGCACCGCGTTGTCATAGTCCAGGTGTACGAGCAGATCACTGCGTCCCACCAGCTCCCTCACACTTCCCATCCCGAAGCGCCACAGGATGTCCTGAAGTTGGACGCACCAGGAGTGGTACAGGTTGATCAGCCTCTGCGCGGCCCAGTCGACGTCGAGCAGCTGTGAAAGCTCGGGGTCAGTTGTGGCAATCCCGCGCGGGCATCCACGGCCGCTCTCGCAGGCCTTGCAGCGTATACACTCGAGCGCCACCAGGTCGGCCGTGCCGATCACCACGCCGTCGGCCCCCAGGGCGATCGCCTTCGCCACATCCCAGGCGGTGCGCAGCCCACCGGAGACGATGAGCGTCATCTGGTCGCGGATGCCTTCCTCGACCAGGAAACGGTGCACCTTGGGTATGGCGTACTCGATTGGCATGGCGATGCTCTTCTTGGCGATGTCCGGGGCCGCGCCGGTCCCCCCGTAGCTGCCGTCCATATGGATGATGTGAGCGCCGGCGTAATAGCTGCCCACCGCGACCATATCTACATCGCTCGGAGTAGACACCTTGACCGACACGAGTGCGTTGGGATTCATCTCCTTCGCCCAGTCAACGTGCTTCTTGTGATCCTCCACGGAGTAGACCGAGTGGAACGGGAAGGGCGAGAACAGGGCGGCGCCCTGCACGGCCTCGCGCATCTGCGCCACTGCAGGGGTGACCTTGTCACCCAGCAGGTGCCCTCCGAGCCCGGGCTTGGCGCCCTGGGCATACTTGAACTCGACGATGCGCGCTCGCTGGATCGTTTCCTCTCGCACGCCAAACAATCCAGTGGCCACCTGGGTGATCACATTCTCGCCATACTCCTGTAATGCGTCGGGATAGCCGCCCTCACCCGTGCAGGTGAAGGAATTGAAGGCCCGGTAGGCGCGGGCTCGGGCCAGCATCGTGGGCAGGCTTACCGAGCCGAAGCTCATCCCGCCCCCGTAGATCGGAAAGCCGATGACGACCTCGGGCCTCCCGTCGCCCCGCCGATTCAGAGGGATGCTCAGGTCCACATCTTCGGGCCTCACAGCATGGGGAGTGCGCTTCTTGGGGAAGGCCAGATCGATCCGGTCGAACCCCCCGCCCGAGGCCCCCACTCTGTACTCCAGGCCCAAGTCCGGCGGGTGACCCGTCTCCGCCTGCCGCCAGGTACTGACCAGGAGCTCCGCCGGCCAGCGCGCGTCGCCGAAGGACCGCCAGCTGGGCGCCTCCCCTACCCGCAGCGCCTGCTCCGGGCACTGATCGGCGCAGTAGGCACCCGCCGCCCGGCAGACCTCGGGCCCCCGGCACAGGTGCGACTGCGGCTTGCCCATGCGCTCCCCGGCACGCTCGAACACGCCGTATGAGCATACTTCGGCGCACTTGCCGCAGGCGGCGCAATCCGATGTCCGGGCTACCTTGTACTTGCCGAGCCGGTTGCGGAAACGCGGCGGGCACTCCTTCGCCAGGTCCGCGGCTGGTGGATAGAAGTGGTTGGGCGCCGAAGGCAGAGCGCCGTTGCCGGATATCGCTCCGTCATCCAGCGACTCCACCAGCGAGTGGATGCGCTTGCCGAACAGCGGAGCGAAGCTCTCCCGCTCCAGGTCATCGAAGAATAGCGTGCGTCCCAGCTCGCCGCGCAGGCGCCGCACCTCGCGCAAGCCCATGGCTCCCAGCACTTCGAGCAGCTGCGCGTGGTACGATCCGACCAGGTTGACGATCCGCTGCGTCGCCCAGTCAATCGCCGCCGCCTCCAGCTCAACCGGGCAGACCATGCGGTCCTCGCAGTCCGGACAAAGCCGGCACTCCAGAGCCGCCATCAGGGCAAGATCAAGGCCGACCCCATCCGCTCCGCAGGCCACCACCTTGGCCACGTGCTCCGCCAGGGCGATACCGCCGCTCACCAGCACGGTCACCTGATCGCGCCGCCCAGCCTCCAGCAGCGAGAAGTGGATCTCCTTGACCAGATCGATCACGAAATCCCCGCTGCGCTGCCCCAGGCCGTGGCCGTCCCGCCCCGCCTGTAGATGAATGACGCCAGCGTGGCTGCCGGCCAGGATCCGCGCCCGTTCAGCGGCACGCTCATCGGCGGGAAGGCGGACGGAGATGACCGTCTGTGGCCAGGACTGCCTGAGAGACGATATGGCTTCCTCCGCGACGTCCGAGTCCGCCAGCTCGACGATCGCTACGCCCTCCAGTCCTTGCGCGTCGTCGGTCCGTGGGTCGAACTGGACGATCAGGTTGGCCCGCCAGTCTGCCAGCAGACCGGCTGCATCGGCGTAGCTGGCCACGGCATAGGTGGACAGCATGTGGGCTGCCTTGCCAATTGCGGCAGGCACGTCGCCGCGGCCGAGACGGCGCAGGGGTGCGTCCAGGACGATCGGGATGGGGATCTCGACGCAGGGATACATCTCTGTGAGTAGCCGCCCCTTATCATCGAACTCGAGCCTGTTCGGCCGCCGCCCCAGCTCGATTGTGGTGCTGATGTACTCGCGGCCGTGGATCCCGTCCCTGGTCGGTCGCACTATCTCCGACATATCGGTCCACATCTGATCGAAGCCCGGCCCGGCGAAGAGGCCGTCGTAGCCGGCACCGGACACGGGGACTGCGCCCGTCGCCGCCTGCTTCCAGATGCTGGAGATCCACTCCGGCCTCCAATAGGTATCCCCCATCGCTGCGAAGCGGGGGTCGCGGGCGCGAGACAGAATGCCTTTCTTGCACTCCTGTACGCAGCGCATGCAGCTCACGCACTCTACGTCCACCGAATCCACAACTGCTTTGGCGTCGAACTCGCGGTTGGTGTAGACGTCATAGACGCACGAATCCCGCTTCACGCAGTCGCGGCAGCCCAGGCAGCCGTCGTCCTCGACAGCGATGAGCCTCGGCACAGGGTGATGCCTGGCCGGCGCGGGGTTGACCTGCACTTGATACTTGCCTTCCATAGCGGGCCCTGTCCCCATCAGGCCACCAGCGGGCGCGGCAGGAGGCCTGCAGCCTCCGCCACCTCAGGCAGCAAGTGCTCCGCCTCGATTGCCTGTAGATGTACGCCGCTGATGCCGGGAATCGCCCTCACCGCCTCGACGAGCTCAAGGGCGATCTTGATCCCCTCCGCCTTCCTGTCGGCGGCCGTTTGCATACGCTCGATCAAGGCGGATGGCACTTCTACTCCGGGCACGTTGGCATCCATATACCTGAGCATGCCCGCCGAGGTGGGGACGATGATTCCGGCGAGCACCGCTACCCGCTCCGTAAGTCCCATGTCCTCCGCCCGCCTGACCGCCCGGGCAAACCGGTCCACGTCGTAGACCGCCTGGGTCTGGATAAAGTCGGCGCCTGCGTCCACCTTCTTGGCCAGCCGCAGGGTCCTGAACTCCTCAGGCGTGGCCAGCGGCGTCCAGGCCGCGCCGATGAACAGGGGGGCATTCGGTTCGATGGAGTCGCCGCCCTGCTGCAAGCCTTCATCGCGCAGGCCGCGCAGGATCGACAGGAGCTGGACAGAGTCAACGTCATACACGTTCTTCGCCCCGGGATGCCCCTTCAGTTTCCCGCTGGCCCCGGCCACCTGGTGGTCACCCGATAGGCACAGGCAGTTCCGAATACCTAGAGCCGATGCGCCCAGCAGATCGGACTGCAAGGCGATGCGGTTGCGGTCCCGGCAGACCATCTGCATCACGGGCTCCAGTCCCTCGTCGATCAGCAGCTTGGAAGCGGCGATGCTCGACATCCGCACTACCGCGGTCTGGTTGTCGGTCACGTTGTAGGCATCGGCAATGCCCTTCACCAGGACGGCCTTGTTCTTCATCGCCTCTCGATCTGGACCCCTGGGCGGGCCGACCTCGGCAGTGACTGCGAAGTGGCCTGCGGCCAGGACCTTCTCGAGGTTGCTGCCGGAATAGGGCTTCACAGCCGCATCTCCTGGCGCACCACCCGCTTCGGGCCACCGTGTCCGGAGTTCGACCAGTCCTTGGGGGAGCGGTTCTGGCGCAGCGTGTCGAGTTGGCCGCGAGAGGCGGCCCTCTCTACGATCAGGTTCCAGACGCAGTCGATCTCCGGGTCTACTTCGCACTTGCCGTCTTTCCTTGTGCCACCGCAGGGCCCATTGAGCAGGCTCTTGGCGCAGCGGGCGATAGGGCAGAGGCCAAAGGTCTCCCCAACGAGGCAGTCACCGCAGGCGGCACAGCGCGACGCCCACACGCCGAGCTCCTCACGCATGGTCAGCGCCGAGGTGTTGACTCCCGGTATGACAGGAATGTCGGCATACCGTTCAGCCAGAGCCTGCACGCCGATACCGCAAGCCAGGCTCAGCACCGCGTCCGCCCCCCTCACCCGCTCGGCGATCTCCTCAACGAACTCCCACTCGCACTGCTTCTCCAGCATCGCCGTTGCGATCTCGATGGGACGGCCGGAATTCTCGAGCGCCAGCTGGAGCAACGGAGCGAGCGTTTCGACCTCCCGCTCGCCGCCTGCCGCGCACTCCGCGGCGCAGGTGGCGCAGCCGACGAGCAGGACGCGTCTGTAGCCGTTGAGGCTGTGGACGATCTCCTCCAGTGGCTTGCGCTCCGCGAAGATCACTGGTCCTCTCCCTTCGGCACCCCGGGCATCTCCGAGAAGACGGCCTTGGCCCTGGAGACAGCCAGCTCCAGTACTTCAGCTGAAGTCGCATCCGAGGCCAGAGTGTGGCCCACTCTCGCCGGATCGACACCAGCTTGGCCCAGGAGTTGGCGAGCGTATTCGACCCTCCGCTGGGCCCTGCGGCTGCCCAGCAAGGAGGAGCAGCAGTCGTCGGCGCAGGTAACCACTTCGACCGCCGCCGCGCCATCGGCCAGGATCTTGAGAATGTGGCTGACCTCTACGCTGCTCCCACAGGCGACGGCCACGGGCTGGATAGGCAGGCCGAAGGACGAATCGGCCGCAGCGCCCACAGACTCCCCCTGGCGCAAGACGCGATGGCAGTAGAGCAGGACCACCCTGCGGTTCTGTTCGCCGCCCGAGCCCTCTTTGGCCACAGCTTCCTCCCTCTGTCCGTCAGCCCTCACACCCACCGCCCAACGAGAACGGCCGGTCATTCAGGACCACCGAGACGTTGCGTGCCCCGCCCCCTGCGTGCGCTGAAACAACATAGCGATACAAATCCTCATATCCATACTATCTATTATATCGCTAAACGGGTTTCGTGTCAAGTCCACACCAACAGCACAAAGAAGAAGGGCCCCCGAGGTCTTGTGACCTGAGGGGCCCCTGGGCGGCCAGCTTCTGCACGCCTGGGAAGGGCTATCCCCTACCCGAGAGCGCCCAGCCGCTCCCTGAGCTTCTCCTCCTCCCCCTTCAGCGCCTCGACCTTATCCCGCTCGCGGGTCACGACCTCCTCGGGCGCCTTCCTGGCGAAGTCGCCGGCCAGGAGGGCCTCGCTGCGCGCTACCCGCTCTCGGATTCCCCTCAATTCGCCATTCAGCCTCTCTCGCTCGGCATCCACATCGAGCAGCGCGGCGAGCGGCACATAGCAGACCACCTCACCCGCCACGATGGTTGCCGCCTGCTGCGGAGCCGGGAGGGCTTCGTCGATCTGCAGCTCGGCATCGTTCAGTTTCGCCAGCGCGCTGAGCACCGCCCGCTGCTCCTCGAGCCACTCCGCGGCGTCGCCCGCAGCGACGAGAGCAGCGATCCTCTTCCCCGGCGTCACGCCGTACTCCGCCCGGACGTTGCGGATGCCGCGCACCAGGTCCATCAACAGCGCCATTCTGGACTCCGCCTCTTCGTCCAGCCGTGCCTCGTCGACCAGCGGCCAGGGGCTCATCATGACTGAGCCGGCAGGCCTCACCGGCTCGGGGAGCGCGTTCCAGATGGCCTCGGTGACGAATGGAGTGAAGGGATGCAGCAGCCGCAGCGCTGTGCTCAGTACCTGGAGCAGACAGGCGCGAGGGACCATCTTGTCGCTCGTTTCGTCGTAGAGGCGCACCTTGCTGGCCTCGATGTACCAATCGCAGTACTCCCCCCACAAGAAGTCGTAGATCTGCCGGCCTGCCTCTCCGTACTCGTGGACCTCGAACAGCCGGGTTACGCCCCCTGCCAGGCCATTCAGGCGCGAGAGGATCCAGCGATCGACCAGCTCCAGCGACAATCTCGTCAGCTGCTTCGCCTGCGGCACCGCGCGTCCAGGTTCCAGGTTGGACAGCACAAACCGGGCAGCCTGCCAGATCTTATTCGTGAAGTTGCGGGCTCCCTCCAGCCGCCGGGGATCCAGGTTCATATCCAGCCCCGGCGTGGAGCTCGTCAGCAGCGCATAGCGCAAGGCATCGGCTCCGTACTTGTCGATGATGTTCAGGGGATCATACTCGTCGATGTCTTCCATAGACTTGGAGATCTTCTGGCCCGCTTCATTTCTCACCAGCCCGTGCAGATAGACCGTGCTGTAGGGAGTCTCTCCCGTCATCTCACTGCCCAGCATCATCTCCCGGGCCACCCAGAAGAACAGGATGTCGTAGGCCGTCTCCCGCATGTCGGTAGGGTAGTAGCGTTGGTAGTCAGCCGAGTCCGTGTCCGGCCAGCCAAGCGTCGAGAACGGCCACAGCCCAGAGGAGAACCAGGTATCGAGCACGTCCTCATCCTGGTGCAGGTTCTTGCTCTTGCAGTGCGCGCACCCGCTGGGATCGCCGAGCTCGCACGTCTGCTCACCGCAATCGTCGCAGTACCAGACCGGTATGCGGTGGCCCCACCAGAGCTGGCGACTGATGCACCACTCGCGGATCTCCTCCATCCAGCCGAAGAAGCGCTTCTCTTCGCGCTTGGGGATTATGACCGTCCGCCCTTCGCGCACCGACTCCATCGCCGCCTCCGCCAGAGGCTTCGTGCTCACGAACCATTGGGTAGACACACGCGGCTCGATATCCGTACTGCAGCGCTGGCACGTACCCACAGCGTGGAAGTACGGCTCCTCCTTGACCAGCAGTCCCTCCCGCTTGAAGTCGGCCACGATATTGGCCCGGCACTCAAACCGCTCCTGGCCCGCGTAGGCCCCGGCCAGATCATTCATCCGGCCGTCATCGGTCATCACGTCCGGCGCTTCGAGCCCGTGACGCAGCCCGATCTCATTGTCGGTCGGATCGTGAGCCGGCGTCACCTTCACCGCTCCGGTGCCGAACTCGGGGTCGACGGCATCGTCAGCGATGACCGGGATCTCCCGTCCGATCGCGGGCAGGAGCGCCACCCGCCCTACAAGCTGGCTCCACCGCTCGTCGCCGGGATTGACGGCCACAGCAGTGTCGCCCAGGATCGTCTCCGGACGGGTGGTAGCCATTTCGATGAACTCTGTCGCCCCGTCTGCCCAGTTGCCGCTGCCCCATTCCCCCGCCGGCCGCTCCCAGCCCTCGCCGAGGATCGGGTAGCGGATGTACCAGAGCCTGGAGCTGCGCTCTTCGGGGATAACCTCCAGATCGGAGATGGCAGACTCACACCGCGGACACCAGTTCACCAGGTAGGTACCGCGGTAGATCAGACCCTTCTTGTACAGGCGCACAAAGGCGGTCCGCACCGCCAGGCTGAGATCATCGTCCAGAGTGAAGCGCTCTCGTGTCCAGTCGCACGAGATGCCCAGCCTTCGGTGCTGCGCGGTGATTCGGCGGTGGTAGACTTCCTTCCACTCCCAGACCCGCTCGACAAACGCCTCCCGCCCCAGATCGTGGCGAGTCAACCCTTCCTTGCCCAGCTCGCGCTCGACCACGTTCTGGGTCGCGATTCCCGCGTGATCGCTGCCGGGCAGGAAGAGAGTCTGGTCCCCGCGCATGCGATGATAACGCGTCATCAGGTCCTCGACCGCCGCGGTCATGGCGTGCCCCAGGTGGAGCGCCCCGGTCACGTTCGGCGGCGGCATGGTTATGCACCAACGCGGCCCGTCGGCGGACGCCAAGCCGAGCTCAACCTGCGTCTCCGGCCGGAAGAAGCCCCGCTCCTCCCACCAGGCATAGAGACGCTCCTCGTGCTCGCCCGGGTTGTACGTCCTGCCCAGTTCTTCCTCCATCAGCTCCTCCTCCGCGCTCTCTGTCGGTAACAAGAAACCCCCTCCGTTCAAGGACGGAGGGGGTCATCTCCGCGGTACCACCTTGGTTCGAAGCCGCCCTGCCAGCCGGTCAGAGCAGCGTTCGCGCTCTGTGGCCCGATCGTACGGGCCCTCGCCCTAACGGGCGAACCCGGAGCGGCTTGCCCGACCCACTGGTTGAGCCGCTCGACTCCCAGGCGACCTTCGGCGGACGGCGCTGCGAGGGCTTGCAATCGGTGGCCCTCTTCCCTGCCCGGAATCGGTTCGCCAGGGCCGAGCCCGCCTACTCCTCCTGATCGCTGTCTCTATTCCTCAGATTGTGTGACGATTATACCACCCGGGTGCGCAGGCGTCAAACAATGTGGTTCAGCCCGGTGCCGAGAACGAAGCCCGCCGCCCGCAGGAGGGCCACGAAATCCCCCTGGTCCTCCGGAGAGGCGAAGCTCACTATCAGCTCCTCAGGCTTCTCCCGTCTCTGCCTGTGCACGAACCGAACAGCCCAGCGGTCCTTGAACCCGACCACCTTCCCGGGCTCGACCGACACGACGTTCATCGGGTCGAATACGAGCGCCCACTGAGTGTCGCTGACCTTGATCCCGCTGTAGCGGTAGATGTGGTGAATGTAGAGCATCACCCGCCGGTTCTGCAGAGGCACAACATTGGCAACCGCCTTGGTGAACTTCCGCCACCCCCTTCCGACCTCGATAGCCGGCTGCAGACTCTTCAGCCTCTGAAGTCGGCCTGAGGCCTGCACCCCTATCGTCTTCTCAACCTGCGGCCCGGTGCCGCCGGCATGCGCCGCTCCCGGCGTGAACACAACCGCGGGGAAGAAGAGCACACAGACACTCAGCAGACCGGCCACACCGAGGCCAATCGTCCACGCCAGAGCCGCCGTTTCGCTGCCTGGGGCCTCCCCCTCCTTGAGCACCAGCGTCGAAGCCAGCACCCACCCGTAGTCCGCTAACTCCTCGGCGTCTTCCTCCACCAGGGCCCTCAGGTCGCCGGGCATCGTCCAGGTGATGCCGGAGAGCGCCACGTCTGCATCCACTCTGCTCTCGAGGTTGGTCGCATCCGCCTCCACGACCAGGATGTATCCCTCGTCTTCATCGTAGAGGTAGTAGTAGACGACGGTGGTTCTGCCGTTCTCCTCGTATGAGTAGGCCCATTCGTACTCAGCGAAGCCCGCGACCACTACGTACTGCCTGGAATCGACGAGGCGCTCGGCGATCTCGCGAATCGACACGGGCTGTGGCCCCGTCGGGTTCGCCCGTGCCGTCGTCAGGCTCTCTACCGAGGCGACGAGGCCCAGGGCAGCGGCGATAATCACGAGCACCGCAAGGGGCTTGAGACTACCGATGCGTCCCTTCCAGCGAAGCGATGGCTCAGCCACTCGCGCACCTCCCCGCTCGCTTGTTCATAGGGGAAACACGATCATGCCAGTGCCGACCTGCTCCGCGGCCTGCCAGAACGCTTGTCTAGTCTCTAGATAGCGACCCGATCCAGTCGCCGCCCAGGGCAAAGAGTACGTTCTTGATGATCTTCCCGGCCAGGCAGCTGAGCAGGAACTTCCACAGGGGCAAGCGTAGCGCGCCAGCCGCCAGCCCGGCCACGTCGAATACGGGATTCGGTATCAAAGCCAGAACAAAGATTGTCAGCGTCCCGTGCCGCTGCATCCATCGAGCCAGGCGGTCATAGATCCTGTTCTCATCCACCCATGTCTGCCCACTGTAGCCGGCCAGGTAGCCCGTCAGCTCACCCAGCGCCTGGCCAGCACCGCCCACGACGCCTACTATCAGGGGATTGAACACCGCCCCCAGCACCGAGCTCACGGCCAGGCCGGGCAGGGGAAGAATCAACGTGGCGTTGCTGATCAGGCCGGCGAAGAAGACGGCGGCATAGCCGTACCCCTGCAGCTCTTCCAGGTTGTCGCGATAGTAGAACGCCGCCGCGAGAGCGGCGATGATAGCTACGACAGTGACAACACGAACCAGCCTGAGGTGGCGCGGCGGAGGAGGAGGCGGTACGGCAGATACGAGCTCTTCTCCTGGATCGGAGGGCTCTGGCGAGTCCATGTCAGCGCTTGATGGGCGCTCCCAGGCGCACGACGTTGGGCGCGCCGGAGCCCACGCCGGCTGTGGCGTTGCACGTGTCTACGACCAGACTCGCTTTCTTCACCACCTGCCCGTAGTCGACCGTTCGATGGCCGGTCACAATGACCACGCAGTCGTGCTCGCTCAGCTCCTTCGCCGTGAGCGGGATCGACTCCAGCACTGCCCTATCTCGACGAACAACGTCGCCGCCCACGGCGAAGCTGGGCACGAACGGGTCGTGGTAGCGCACCTCCGCCCCACGCGCCAGCAGCAGCTCGATCACCCGTTCTGCCGGCGAGTTGCGCGGATCATCGATCCCCGGCTTGAAGGACACGCCCAGTACCAGCACCTTCGCCTTCAGCAGCGCCTTCCCCTGCGAAGACAGTGCCTGCGAGACCAGGTCGACGACGTGATAGGGCATGGCCTGGTTGACCTCGCCAGCCAGCTCGATAAACTCAGTGTAGTAGTCGTATTCGCGCGCCTTCCAGCTTAGGTAGTAGGGATCGACCGGAATGCAGTGACCGCCGACGCCGGGCCCTGGATAGAACGGCATGTAGCCGAACGGCTTCGTGCTCGCCGCTTCGATCACCTCCCAGAAGTCGATGCTCATCCGCTCCGCCAGCAGTGCCAGCTCGTTCACCAGGGCGATGTTCACCGCCCGGAACGTGTTCTCCAGCAGCTTGGCCAGTTCGGCCACGCGGGGCGATGATACGGCGCAGACGGTGGCGCCCATCTGGCCCATCAATTCAGAGGCGAGCGCGGTGCACTCAGCCGTCATCCCTCCCACTATCTTCGGCGTGTTGTAGGCGTTCCACTGCCTGTTCCCCGGGTCGATCCGCTCGGGCGAGAAGGCGAGATAGAAGTCCTTGCCCACCTCGAGACCGCTCTTGGCCAAGATGGGATAGACCACCTCCTCCGTCGTTCCAGGGTAGGTGGTGCTCTGGAGGACGATCAACTGGCCCTTCTTCATCCGCGGCCGGATCCCATAGCTCGCCGCCTCGATGTAGGAGAGGTCAGGAGCCCGCTGCGCATCATACGGCGTGGGCACACAGATCAGGATGGCGTCCGCATCCCTCAGCATGTCGTAGTCGGTGGTAGGCGTGAAGAGGCCGGAAGCAACGTGAGGCGCAATGGCCTCATCCTCGACGTCGGTGATGTAGCTCTCGCCGGCCTTCAGGTGGTCGACTTTCGGCTGGTCTACGTCAACGCCGATGACTCTGAAGCCGGCCTTGGCGAAGGCGGCAGCAAGCGGCAGGCCCACGTAGCCAAGGCCGATGATGGCCACGTGCGCGCTCCGGTCCGCGATTCTCTTTCCCGTTGTGGACATGAACACCTCTGGTGGCCCGCGCCGGACGTAGTCTACTGCCTCTCCGGAAACGGCAGCTTCTCCGCCCACCAGAGACCGTAGACGCCAGCTGCGGCCACGAACCCCCCGACAGCGTACCCCTCCATCACCGAAGCGCGGGTGACAAAGACGGCCAGCATCCCCAGTACAAACGAGACGATGTACAGCGCAAGCACCGCCTCCCGCTGTGTCAGCCCCGCCGCCACCAGCCGATGCGAGATGTGATCCTGGCCGGGCGTGGTGAGCGGGTTAAGGCCTCTGCGCAGCCGGGAGACAATCACGAGCGTCGTATCGAAGATAGGCAAGCCCATCACGAGAACGGGCACCATCCACGTGACGAAGGTGACGTTGTCCGGAAAGCGCAGCTTGATGCCGACGGCGGCCAGCACAAACCCAAGGAACTGCGATCCCGAATCGCCCATGAAGATGCTCGCCGGGTTCAGGTTGTAGAAGAGGAAGCCGAGGCAGGCAGCTAGCACCGCGATCGACAGCGCACCCACCAGGGTCTGTTCGCTGAATGAGCACATCAGGGCGAAGTAGACCGCCGCTATTGCGGAGACGCCACCTGCCAAGCCGTCCATGTTGTCCAGGTTGTTGACGGCGTTGGTGATGAAGCCGACCCATAGCACCGTTGCCAGCAAGTCTAGCACCGTATTGTGGAAGGTTCCCACGTAGATGCCGCTCGAATAGAGCAGCAAAGCAGCCAGGACCTGGGCGCCCATCTTGACCAGCGGCCGGACGCCCCAGCGGTCGTCGATAATGCCCATGAACGACATGCCGGTCGCACCGATCAGTATGGCACTGAGCTCATTCACGTTGTACTGCTCGCCCAGGATGACGCCGGCCGCGACGACGGCCACGTATATCGCGATGCCACCCAGTCGCGGGACGGGCCGCTTATGGATCCGCCGTCTGTCGGGACGATCGAGGAAGCCAGCGCGGGGCGCCAGCCAGCGAGCCGCAGGCGTGGCGGCGACAGCAAGCACCAGCGCTCCACCGAATACGAGCAGATAGGCAATCACGTAGCTACTCTCCAGTCGAACCCTGCAGCTCCATCAGCAGTGCCTGCAGGCCGGGAACGTGCTCTTCGGGAGCCAGGGTAAGGGCTGTCTGGGCATTCAGGATCGCCTCGGCCGGCTGCTGGAGTCTGGCGTACGCGATCGCCAGCAGCCGATGGCAGTCCCAGGTATAGGCAACCGTTGGCGCCGACGCTACGAACGTCTCCAGCGCGGCTATGGCGTCCTCATACCGTTCCACCATCATCAAGGCCTGGCCGTAGGCATACCAGGCTGACGCCATCGGGTAGTATACGGGGATATCGCCATGCTGTGTGCTCCAGTGCCAGTGGGGACGCCCAGCCACCGGCTGGGCGCTAGCGTCCAGACCCAACGCCGCCTCCAGGTCCGGGATCGCCTCAGCCGCCTCTCCCTTGGCCAGATGCACATCTGCTTGGATCATCCAGGTCTCGTCGTAATCGCCGTCCAGCTCGAGCGACCGGCTGATCAACTCCTGGTAGCGAATCTCGTCGCCGAGGTAGTAGAACTGCAGGACGGCCCACTCGTTGATGAGCAACACGTTTCTCGGGCTCAACGATGTGGCGTATTCGTAGTTCTGGGACGACGCTTCGACCAGTCTATGCGCGAGATCTGTGTCGCTCGTCAACCCGCTCCACGATCTATACATCCTCGCCAGATTGGCGCTGTGATCGGTGTTGAGCGGGCTGATCTCCCGAGCCGCCAGAAGCACTTCTTCCGTGCGCTCCAGCAGCAAGTCGCGATCGGCCTGCTCCTGCACGCGCACAGCCCAGTCGAGGTAGGCCCTTCCCAGATCAAGGTAGTAGCGATCCTCGTAGGGGACAAGATCTATCGCCGCCTGGTAGATGCCGACCGCCACTTCTGAATAGCCGCCGCTCTCGTACCCAGCAGCCCGCTTCTGGATGATGTCGGCCCGGATCGGGGCCACGTTGGTAGCGGGAATGGCCACGACTGCAAGCACCATGACCAATGCAACCGCAAATCCGCCCGGCGCGTGCCCGCCCCGTAGCGGCGCGGGCCGGTCGCCGAAGTAAAGCGCTGCCGCGCCCATGACCACGACGGCTACTACGAAGACGTAGTAGCGGGACAGCTCAGTACCGGCACCCGCCGCCTCGTACTCAGCAAGGTCCTGAGACAAGTAGAACTGCGCTGGCTTGTTGCGGACCATCTGCGCCATGCCATCGCCTAGCAGCAGAGAGAAGCAAAACACGACAAGGAGCGAAACGGCGAGGAAGAGCAGCAGAGCACCGGGGATCGCGTACGAACTCGATGATCTCTCCCTCTGCCTTGCGATCTCGGAAATGAACACCGCTCCACTGACAAGCCAGGTCAGGCCGAACACAAGCAGCAGGCCCACAGAAGCGTTCTCCGCGTTCTGCGCGCCGCCGGTCAGCATTCGTCCCATGATGGCCAGCCCATCCTCGAGCCCCTGCGTGTTCGTGGTGAAATCATACACCAGTGTCCCTAGCACGAAACCACACAGGATGGCCGCCGCCAGCGTCGGCGCCACAAGGTTTGTCAGTGCTTCATCGGCGGCGCTGGACGCAGGAGTCCGGCGTCTCCTCCTCCGCCTTCTGCGCCTGTCCTCCTGCTCTTGAGCGCCGGCAGGCTGGGCGGCCGCCGCCCGATCCTGCAGCAGTCCGTGGCCGGCAACCACGAAGACCGCCAGGTAGACCCAGAACGTGGTGCGGGTGGCGGCGATGGCGATGCCGAAGTTGATCTCCACCAAATGGGCCACGATAGCGGCGAGGACCCCCATCAGCAGAAGTGCGTGCGGATGCTCCTCAGGAACAGCCTGGACGCCGTAGGCGGTGAATGCGTACAGTACGAGATAGACGAGCAGGCCCGCGACCATGCCGATAGGAATCGCCAGGCCAATGAAGTGTACGCCAAGCAGCGGCACCACAACGGCGACCGCCAGGAGGGCTCCGCCGACCAGCAGCCCGAAGAAAGCACGTCGTCTCCAGTCACCGGGAAGAAGACCAAGCCACCTCAGGCCAAAGTAGAATGTGGCGCCAAATACCCACACGTAGACTGAGAAACCCGCCAACCCGGTGATGATCAGCGAATCGAACGTCTCGTTGTGGGCCCGGTCTGGGCTGGCGGTGCGCGACTCGTAGTGGCCAAGCTCAGGCGGGTAGAAGTCATTGTAGGCTACGTACATTGACTCCGGCCCGTAGCCAATCAGTGGTCTTAGCGCATTCAACGGATCAGCATAGCCGTCCGGGTGGCCCATCGTTGGCGGCGCCTCTATCGGCTCGTGCGGGAGGAGGAGCTCGACCGAGCCCTCCCAGATCAGTGAGCGCACCTTGCCCGTTCCGCCCTCGGACTGAAGAACGTCGGCCAGCCTGCCCAACCAGGGCTGCTGGACGGCCCAGTCACGCATCGGCTCGACCAGATTGATCGCCAAGAAGAAGAACGCGAAGACAGCGGCGATGACGACGGCGCTGAACCACAGCCAGCGCCATCCTCTGCGGGTGACGATCATCCCCATCCACGTGCCCAGGAAGACGACCAAGGCGCCGATAGCACCTATCGTCGTGTGCGAGGCGGCCTCGGGCGCAACCCACCTGCTGACG
Source organism: uncultured Anaerolineales bacterium (assembly GCA_964530325.1). Lineage (GTDB taxonomy): Bacteria > Chloroflexota > Anaerolineae > B4-G1 > B4-G1 > CAZHAX01. Next base: position 106,686 of record CAZHAX010000008.1, read on the forward strand.
AAGATCACGATCAAAGCGGCGATGAATGTCCATCCCATCACCCCGAACGCGAACGCCGTGCCGCGGCCCAAGTCCTTCAGTGGTTCGCCGCCGCTCGGCCCTAGCTCAGCCAGCGCGGTGCGCTGCAGAGTGAGCAGTCCCAGGAATGCCCAGATCGCCAGGCCGGCCACCAATCCCACGAGCGGTCCTCGGCTGAATGAGAACCAGATCGAGATCAACTGCACAAGGAGTATGAATATGTAGCAGGAGGCGCGAATCACGTCGCCTGCTCCGGTCTCCTCGTCGGTGAGGATCGCCCGAAAGCACTCCACCACACGCGCCAGCGTGGGCAGCGCTGCCATGATGAGATAGGCAGCAATGAAGATGGGATTGCCCATACTGGAGGTAATGCGCGTTTCCGTGTCGCCGGCCCATGGTAGAGGATCCAGGCCGCTCCGCTGAAGGAAGCCATAGAGCGCGATCGGCAGGCTGTTCAGAATGACGACGGTCATGAGCCGGTTGAGCTGCCGCCGAGTGCGCAACTCCTGCACGGCAACCAGGAAGACGACTATGTAGGAAAGCGTCGTGTAGGTGCCCTGAAGGCGCTGGTAGGAACCGAACAGACTCGTCCTTGGCACCAGCGACAGAGCTGTGCTAGCGAGATAGACCGCCACGGTCACCAAGGTGGGCAGCACCAGCGGTGTGCGCCAAGTCAGGTCGGTACCTCGCCGTCCGCCTGCCCACTCTTCGACCCGCTTCACGGCCCAGGCAGCTGCCATGATGACGGCGATGGACCGGAGCATTGTCAGCTTGTCCGGCTCGAAAACTCGGGTGGAATGGACGTTGAAGAACAGAGGTGTGATGACCACTGCCAGCAGCCAGCCGACCTCCAGCACCTTGCTGCAGAAGCTGCTCAACTTGCTCTCGCCCATGGGCCGTTGCGCCATCAAGTACCGCCTTCCTACCGCGTCACCTGCAAAGCCTATCCATCAGGCGTCTACAAGGCCAGCCGCCCGGAACCAGTCTGCCGTCAGGCGCAGGCCTTCCTCAAGCGAGATGCTTGCCTCGAAGCCCAGCACTTCTCTTGCTCTCGAGACGTCCGGCACACGGCGCCTCGCCTCCTCGAAGTCCTGCCCGTACACTGCGGAACTGGATACGCGTTCTATCGAGGAGCTGGACCCGGTGATCTCGATAGCCAGCGCGGCCAGCTCATTCATACTCGTCTCCCGTGCGGAACCGATGTTGAACACGTGCCCCACAGCAGCATCGACCGTCCCCGCCCGAATGGTGCCTTCCACTGTGTCCGTGACGTAGGTGAAGGAGCGGGTCTGCTCGCCATCGTCATAGACGGTGATCGGTTCCCCTCGCATAGCCTGCAGGAGAAACTGGGCAATCACACTTCCGTAACCGCGGGGATCGAGGCGCGGGCCGTACGAGTTGAAGTAGCGGACCGCCGTGACCGGAAGGCCCTTTTCAGCGTAGGCCCAGGCCAGGTACTCGTCGATCGCCTTTGCGTCCGAGTAGCACCAGCGCTTTGCAGTCGTCGGGCCGAGCAGCCGCTCGCCGTTCTCCCGCAGCGGAACGTCGACCGACTTGCCGTAGACCTCGGAGCTGGACGCTATCACCGTTCGCAGGCCATACTGTGCAGCCAACTGCAGCACGTTCTCAGTACCACGGATGTTGGTGATGATTGTGCTGAGGGGATCCTCGACCACGTACTTGACGCCGACAACAGCAGCCAGATGAAAGACAGCCTCAGACCAAGCCACCAGCGGCGCCAACGCCGTCTGGTCTAGAATCGAGTCCTCGACGAAATGGAGGCGCTTGCTCCCGAGGTGATGCTCCAGGTTGCCTATCTTACCGCAGGAGAGGTCGTCGATTACAGTGACCTCGTCACCCCGCTCCAGAAGTGCATCGACGAGGTTGGAGCCGACGAACCCGGCGCCACCGGTGACCAGTACCTTCACCGCGCCCATCCTGGGCCTTCGGCTGACGGGTCAAAGCCGCAGTACACAGCCCCATCCTCCCGGGCTATCTTACCGCATTCGGAAGAGAAATCAAGCAGAGAGCGCCTCCTGGTATACGTCTTGGACACCGGTGATCATTCGCGAGAGCGTAAAGCGCTCTTCCACGCGAGCCCGCCCTGCCCGACCCATCGCCAGCCGAAGCTGCGCATCTTCAATCAGCTGGCCCAAAACATCAGCCAGCCGCGCCGGGTCGGATGGTGGAACAACAAAGCCTGAGACTCCGTCTTCGACGACCCAGGAGGTTCCGCTGCCCACTTCGGTGGTGACACAAGGCAGGCCCGATGCCATCGCCTCCAGTAAGACCGCCCCAAACGCCTCGGCGCGGGCGTTGGCGGGAAGCACAAAGACATGCGCCCTTCGGTAGAGTCCCGGCAGTGCCGCATCATCTATGTGCCCCAGGAAGTGTACACGGCCTCGTACCTCCAGCTTGCTGGCCTGCTGCTCCCAACGGTCACGCATCGGCCCATCCCCTGCGATCTCCAGAGAGAATCCTGGTAGGGAGACGAGCGCCTGCAGGAGAGTCTCTATCCCCTTGTAGTACCGCAGCCTGCCCACGAAGAGCAGCGTGGGCGGGCCATCGAATGGAGCGAGGCCGGGCCTGAAACGGTCATGGTCAACACCAAGGGGCACTACACAGCACTTGTCGCGGACGGGGCTGAGCCACGGTGAGCTCTCTATGTAGTTTGGGCTGGTTGCGATCACACGGTCACTGGCTCGCAGGACCCGGCGCAACACAGGCCCATAGAGCCGCAGCCACCCCCGCTGGCGAACGATGTCCGAGTGATAGGTAACAACCGTCGCACGCGCCCGGCCGAACAGCCAGTTGGCTAGCTCCCCCAGGGGATAGGGGGAATGAACATGGGCAACGTCGGGGTGCAGCCGCGCCGGAGCAACCAGGAAGCGTAGACTGAGCGGCATCGAGGCAACCGTGCCCAGCCGGCCAACCTTGATCAGATGCACGCGTTCGAGTTCTTCTACCCGTGTTCGCCGACGGGGATCGCACACCAGTACGGTCACCTCATGCCCGGCAGCGGCCTGGGCCTCGCCCAGCACTCGTATATGGTTCTCGATACCACCGACCACAGGGAAGTAGTCCTTGTACAGGTGCACTATGTTCATGGAGCTGGCACCAGAGACAGCTCGGCACAACCTGCGCTGCTATCCGGCCGTGCGTAGAGCAAGATCTCCGCCTTGTACTCGATCGCTGGCCGCTGGCGTAGCCAGGACCGCAGTTGGGCATAGACCCGGTCCTGAGGGGCATAACCCACCCGACAGACCAAGCGATACAGGCCCAGCTGCGCGAGCGGCTGACCGATCTCTGTCTCTACAGTGCGCTCATGCCCCTCATGGTGAAAAACCACCAGCCACAGGCGGGACGGCAGGCTATCCTTAAGGTAGTCTACCAACCGCTCGACTCCGATTGCGGACACGAATGGCTCGCCCTGCCCCAGGAAGGCCGGGCTGCCCGTCTGGACGTCGCTCGCCATGGTGTGACCGATGTGATGCGAGGCAGGCGTGAACAGGGGAGTGTCAGCATCAAGCTCACGGAAGTAAGCATCAAAGGGAAGCGGCTCCTCGAAGATCACCAGGTCTCCCGGCTGGATGCTGCGCGAGACCTGAACCGCCAGCTCACGAACAGGCACTTCGTGAACGGGGTTCAGGAAGTGCCTTCCAGCGGTCTGATTAAGCAAGCTCACGCTCCGCGCGGAAACAAGCACAGCAAGCAGCAACCAGGCCACCCGCCGCGGCCGAAAGACCTCGAGCCCTGCCCCCATTGGAATGGCGAGCAACGGTCCCAGGTAAAGGACCCGCGCGGCCGCAATGACGAGCATGCTCAGACCGAGAAGGGCGCCAAAGCCAACGACGCTGATGAAACCGAGCGTTGTCGCGATGAGCAGGATTGCGAACAGAGCCGCCAAGCGGCGTTCACGCCACATATGCCGCAGGCCAACCCAGGTGAAGAGCAGGGCTGCCAGAACGCCGGGTATGGCCACCGCAGACCACGGGAAAATGGCCTCGCCAACACTGAAGGAGTAGAACACAAACGCAGCAGCGGCTAGCATAACCGGCGCCCTGCTCGCCAGGTCCTTCAGGCTTAGACCAGAAGGAATGAGACTGGAGACTCCCCGGCCAGGGTCATTGCCGCCGCACTGCCACGTCAGAGTGAGCAGCAACCCGGCGAGAGCGGCCAGCAGGCCGAACCCCACGATCAGCCATCCAAGTCGCTCCCGCACAGGCGTTGAGGAGGAGAGGGGGCGCCTGGTCGCCCTGCCCCGCCGACGCAGCCACAGTCGGCCTGCCACGTAGAGAACGTGCGCCACCACGATAGGTAGAGTCAAGTAGTCCGTGAACAACAGCGCGAAGCAACACAGCACGTAGAGGACCTTGTAGCGATACTGCGGCGAACGCGTAGCCTTCCACAGAACCAGGGTCGAGAGCAAGACCAAGGGTACAGCCACAGCGTAGCCCCGTATGATCCGCCCATGCCAGAGAAGCGTGGGAGCACAGGCGCTCAGTAGCGCCGCCCAGGTGGCACCGCTCCAGGAAATGAGGCAACCAGCCAGCCGATAAGCGAGCGCGGTAGCCAGCAGCGTCCCCGCAATGGCGAGAAACCGCATCCCCCATTCGGAGTAGCCCACCACACGAGCCCACCCCCAAAGCGCCAGATAGTGGAGCGGAGGGCGGCTTTCGGTCAGTCGAATCTGAGCCACGGCATCCTGCAGCGTCGGCATGCGGACGATACGGGCCGTGTACATCTCATCGGTCCACATGCACTGATCGGCCAATCGATAGCTGAGAAGGAACAGCTGCCCCAGCAGAATCAGCACAATCCAGAGGTGCTTCACAGCACGTTCCCTATCGGGCGGTTTCCCGGTCAGTCGACTCTCCCGAAGGCACGCCTTACTGCGAGCCAGAGGCTTGCAGCGACGTTCGATGCAACCCGCATCTTGCTGGCCCCGGGCTTGCGGTCATAGCGCAGGATGAAAGGCAACTCCGTCATCAGGACGTTGTCGAGCAGACGCAGCTTGAGCAAGATGTCCGGCATGGCCGCGAAGCCTGCCTCACTGATGAAGCTGCTCCCCCAGCGCTCAACGGCGACCTGGAGGACGCCGGCGCGGTACGCCCGGTATCCGCAGGTGTAGTCGCGCAACCCCCGCACCGGGACGAGAATGCGGTAGACCCAGCTCCCGACATGACTGAGAAGCCTACGGACGAAGGGCACTCCGACCGTGTATGCTCCGGCCCGGAATCGAGAGGCGACGACTACATCGAACCCTTCGTCGATGCGCTGGATCATCCGAGGGATTAGGCCGGGATTGTGCGTATCGTCTGCATCCATCGTCACTATCACGTCATCAGGTTGGGCCGCTTCGGCGGCCCAACCCAGGCCCGTGCGCAGCCCGGCCGCCAAACCCATGTTCTTTCGATGACTGATTACCTCGTCTGCCCCGGCATCCTTCGCCACTTCTGCAGTCCGGTCCGTGCTCCCATCGTCGACCACGAGGATCCGCCCTCGCAACTCGTGTTCTTCCATCACCCGCCTCAGTCGCGGGAGCAATACCGGAAGCGCATACTCCTCATTGTAGGCAGGAAGGAGCACATAGAGCATGGTCGCTACCTCGCCTGGCTGAGCAGGGCCTCAACAATGCGCCTGCTTGCCTGTCCATCTCCATATATGTCAAGTGGCCGCGCCATGTCTGCGTAGGCAGCCTCGTCGTCCAGCAGTCTGGACACCTCGTCCACAATCCGCGCCTCGTCTGTGCCTACGAGACGGGCCACCCCTGCATCTATCCCTTCCGGCCGCTCACTGACGCTGCGCATCACCAGCACAGGCTTGCCCAGTGAAGGGGCCTCCTCCTGGATCCCCCCGGAATCAGTCAGTATCAGGTATGCACGCTTCATCAGGTGGACCAGCGATCCGTACCCCTGCGGCTCTGTGAGCGAAACATTGGATATCCCCTCAAGGCGCGGGTATGCCACGCCGGTCACATTCGGGTTGAGATGGACCGGGTACACGAACTGCACGTCGGGATAGCGCTCCGCCAGGCAACGCAGCGCAGCGCAGATACGCTCGAGGCCGGCTCCAAAAGACTCGCGCCGGTGGGCTGTCACCAAGACAATGCGCTCAGCCCAGAGCGGTATGTCCGCCAGAGCAGCCTCGACAGAGGGAAGCTCAGTGCCGGCGATCTGGAGCAATGCGTCAATCACCGTGTTGCCGGTCACGAATATGGTGCCCTCTGCAATGCCCTCCGCCAGCAGGTTCTCGCGCGCCTGAGGAGTAGGGGCAAAGTGCAGGTCAGCCAACGAGTCCGCCAGGATACGGTTGATCTCCTCGGGATACGGGCGATACTTGTCACCGGTGCGGAGCCCAGCCTCGACGTGCCCAAAGGGCCGCCGGCTGTAGTAGCAGGCCAGGGCCGTCGCCATCACCGACGTAGTGTCGCCCTGGGCGAGCACCCAGTCTGGCTCCACGTCCAACAGGACCGACTCCATCGCAGAAAGCACGGCCGTCGTGACTTGAGTGAGGGTCTGAGCGGTGCGCATCAAGGCAAGGTCATACTCCGGCCTGATACCGAAGAGGTCAAGAACCGGAGCCAGCAGCTCTTGGTGCTGGCCCGTGACGCAGACGATCGAGTGGATCTGGTCAGCACAGCGCCCGAGTTCTGCCACCACAGGAGCCATCTTGATCGCCTCAGGGCGGGTGCCAATAACAGAGAGAACGGTAAGCACCTGGGCTTTCTCCTACGCACAAGATGCGGAGACTATGAGGTCCACGAGATGATATACACGCCGCCGAGCACCACAACGATCCCCAGAATCCGACCTGGAGAGACCTCCTCGTGCAGGAAGGCTGCGGAAACGAACGTGGCGGCGACGACCCCCAGGGCAGTCATCACCGGATACAGAAAGCTCAGATCGAGGCGAGATAGCAGAAACATGTAGAGGATCACACCCAGCCCATAAGAAGCAATAGCCACCAGGATCAGTGGAGAGAGCATCAACTTGGACAGGTACTGACCGAGCGGCATATCTCCGAATTCCCCTAACTGCCGAGTGCCCAGTTTCATCATCGTCTGGGCTACAGCACCGATGATGACTGTGACCACGATCCCTATCCACTTGCCCAGCGGTGTAGTCAGAAACGCGGACATGAGCGCCACCCCCTCGTCCGGCTGCCGCCGTCACCACGGCTCAACTCGCGCCTCGGCACGTGCACGCGTAGATACCTGGTTGTCGGTCGCCCCCTGCCCCGAGACGCCTGCCACCCGACAAGCGACGCCGCTCCTGCGGGCACCGCGCAGACGAGCATCGCTCAGCAGACGGCAAGAACCGCGCCTGATGGATTCTACATCACTGAGGTCAAAAAGCAAGACACCGGGACTGATGTGCCTTCTCTCGGTCGAGTTGGCACCAAGATAGGGCGGGGTTCATTCCCCAGTGACGGCACAAGGAAGTGGCGGAGCTCGCCCCCACCGGGGCAATCGTCTCACTGACCAGTGCGGCATGGCAGATGGCCGAACCCGCCGCCTGTCCCACAGGCCAGCAGTGCCGCTTCATCCTGCCTGCATCCATCGCCGTCCGCTCCAGCCTGAGGAACTCAGCCACCAGCACAGTGCCTTGCCATTCGGCACATCGGAGACGACCACGAACGGAGGGATCGGCTCGGGCGCAGGCCCAGGTGCTGGCGGCATACCACGCCCCCACGCGGCCCGCAGCTCGCCGCCCTTCTCCGCCGCGAACAGCCGAGGAGGAGATCGAGCGGCAGGCCGGAGACACCATGAGACGAAGGGTCAGCAGGAGAACAGGATCATCGGACAACGCCTGCTGCCCGGGTTACCCGGAGGCAATCGCACGCTTCCTTGACACAATGAGCCAGGCCAGCATCATCCACATCGCGACCATGGCATAGATGGGAGTCGACTGGAGCAGCGTCAATCCCCGTAGATGGTGCCACAGCAGACCATGCAGATCGATGGTCACGTAGCCGACTGTGAGGGGGATCAGCATCCAGCGGAGCTTACGCTCTCGCCAGGCCTCGCCGGCCAGGACCACTATCGGGATGAGGAGCAACGACAGTTGGTGGTACCAGGTAAAGGGCGTGATGAGCTGCAGCGCGGTCACAATCAAAGAAAACTCGAGCGGTAATAGCGCTTCGGTGTTTCCGACCCGCCAACAGACAGCGGCGGTAGCGAGGACTAGAACCAGAGCGGCCACCATACCTGCCGTCCGAGCGAGTCCAGCGTCATCCGCCAATGACCAGCCATAGGAGTGCCTGGTGAACAGGCGGGCGAAGAAGCCATGGAGGCTCTGATTCGTGGGCTCGGGGAAGAGCCGGCCGGGCTCCCCCAGCTGAACCGCGTTCCTACCGTAGGCTGCCAGGCCTTCCCAGCCAACCAGGAACGTGCCCAGAAGCAACAGCACAATCAGCACAAGAACGGCAGCCAACAAGGCCTTCCAACGCCTGCACCACAGCAGGTACGCCACCAGCGCGAGAGGAATGACCTTCAGGCCCGCGCCGACGGCCAGTGCAGCGCCTCCCAATAGCGGCTTCCGGCGCCTCAAAGCCAGCAATGCAGCGGCTAGACTGGCCAGTAGCAGCAGGTTGACCTGTCCGGCATGCAGCGTCGTGAGCGGTGGTACGAAGAAGAGCAGAGCACCGAGTGCAATCACCCAGCGGTACGTTTGATCCAGCGTGAGCGCAAGCAACCACGCTGCTGTCACCGAGGCTATCGCGCTGAGGGCCAGCCATAGCGCGGCAGCAACGGGCGGCTCAAGTGCCGTGAGGGGCGCAGCAATCTGGGCAGTCAGCGGCGGATAGCGATACGGACGCGTGTAGTTGGTCACCCCCATCTCAAGCGCCAGGTCATCCCAAGCCTCGTCTTGGATGTCGTAGGCATTCTGGCCCCGCTGGAAGGCACCAGCAGCCAGGTAGTAGACGAAGAAGTCGACCGGCTTGTCGGCCTTGACTACGTACGTAATCCACCCGGCGTACAGCGCCAGCACCACAATGACAAGAACCCAGCGCAGCCAGGTCGCCTGGAGCAAGGCCAACAGACGGCCAACAAGGCCCACTCTAGCCGGCATTCCCATCTCCTCCCCTTTCTTGCCCAGCGTCAGCGGCCCCGCCCACGCCCAGAGCACACCGGTACACCGCCGCGGTCTCCGCTGCTGCTCGACCCCACGAAAAGCGGGCCGCCTGTTGTCGCCCCGCCTTTCGCAGCGCGCCGCGCAGGTCAGCATCTTGCAGCAGACCGCGCACGATCTCGGCGATCGATTCCGGGTCACCAGGGTCGAACCGCAGGGCAGCATCTCCGGCAATCTCGGGGAGCGAAGACGTGTCACTACACGCCACGGGTGTACCGCAGGCCATAGCCTCCAGCACAGGTAGGCCGAATCCCTCATACAGGCTTGGGAATACCAGTGCCTGCGCACCAGAGTAGAGGGCTGGCAGATCGGCCGCCGGCACGTACCCGGTCAGGGTCACCTGTTGTCGTGCCGGCGAACGCTCAAGCCTGGCCAGGAAACCCTCATACAGCCAGCCCAGCTTGCCCGCTATCACCAACCCGTCGGTCAGCCCCTCCGCGCTCAGAGCGCAGAACACCTCAACCAGACGGCTCAGGTTCTTGCGCGGTTCGACGGTGCCGACGAAGAGGAGGTACCGCTCCGGCAGGCCGTATTCAGACCGGACCGCTTCCACCATGTGTTGCGGCTGTGGGCAGAAACGGGGGTCCGCAGCCTCGTGCACCACTGTGATCTTGTCGCCGGACAGGCCGTAGACCTCGATCAGATCGCGCCTTGTGTACTCGGAGACTGCTATCACGCGCGTGGCCTGCCGGCAGAAGAGCGGCATTGTCAGATTGAGGTACCATCGGTTAAGCCACTTGTGATAGGCTGGCAGATGGTGGAATATCAGGTCGTGTACGGTCAGCACAGTAGGTACGCCCCGCAGCGGCATCAAGAGATGCTCAGTGGCGTGGAACAGCTCGGCCCCGGGCACAAGCCGGTTGAAGCCAAGGTGCGCCAGCTGTCCCATCCAGACCAGCATTCGCCACGGTTTGTAGCCCAGGGAGACGCTGCGCTGCGGGACGTCACAGAGGCCGGTGAGGGGCTCGACGCCCCTCTCGCGGTTGTAGAAGAGGGCATAGCGGTGCGGCTCAGCCTGGAGCAGCGCCCGGGCGAGGTTCTCGGCGTAGCGACCCAGGCCAGCCCTGCGATGTACGGCTGCTGAAACGTCAATGTAGGCCGGCATTTCCTCCGATCCCGTTCAGCATCGTGGGCCAAGCCGCGAGTAGATAGCCGCCGTCTCGGAGGCCATCCTCTCGGCGGTGAACTCCTCCAGCACCCTGCGACGGCCCTGCTCGCCCATAGTACGAGCTGCCGCAGGATCGCTCAGAATGCGCAGCACTGCATCGGCGAGAGCGGCCGGCTCGCCCGGAGGGACAACGGTCCCGGTCTCGCCATCCAGTACGGCTTCCCGGTTGCCACCGACGTTGCTGATCACCACGGGAAGGCGCGTCACCATCGCCTCCAACGGGGCCAGCGGCAGCCCCTCCCACCCTCGCGTGGCGAGCACGAACACGTCCGCAGCCGCCAGCACCTGCCCGACATCGCTCACGAAGCCCAGTCGCCGCACGTTTTCTTCAAGGCCGAGAGCCCGGGTTTGCTCGTCAATTCGCCTGTCCAGCGGCCCTCCACCCACAATCAGCAGGGTGACCGCCGGCAAAGCATCCGCCGCAATCCGCATCGCACGAAGCAGAGTATCGAAATCGCGCGGCTTGTTAAGTCGACAGACTGTAGCCAGCAGCGGTTCGGCAGGTTCCACCCCCAGCGCAGCACGGGCGTCCGATCGGTTCCAAGTGCATCCGTCCAGCCTCGCGACGTCGATTCCACTGCGGACGGTGAAGGCCCTTTCCGGCCAGGCAATGCCGTGCAGCACCACGTCGCGCCGCTCCGCATCGGAGTCGCACAGCGTGGCGTCTGTCATGCCCCGCAGCAGTCGCTCCAGCCACAGCAAGAAAGCCCGCCTCAGGCCCTTGTAGTGCACAATCGACAGCCCGTGGACGCCGAACACGATTCCCGGCCGCCGCGGCCCCGCGGCAGCGAGCCTCCCCCAGAGAGCACCCCTAGACCCATGGCAGTGCACGATGTCCCATTGCCCGCCCCGCACCAGGCGGCGAAGCCCGCACAGCTCCCGCAGCGAGAAGCCGCTGGCTATGTTGAAGAGAAAGCACTCCGCCCCAGCCCGCTTCAGGTCACCCGGCCCCAACTGGCCGCGGTCATCGGGCAGCGCCACGGCCACCTCGAACCGAAGCGGGTCCAGCTGCTGGGCTAGGCCCCGTACCACCTCCGCCCCTCCACCGTGGGACGAGGCCACGATCTGCAGGACCCGCAGTCTCCTCATGACACGCCGCTTCGCACCCGCTGGCGCCAATCGTCAAGCAGGTCCGAAAGACTCTGCTGCAGCGGGATGGAAGGCTCCCAGCCAGTATCGTCGTTCAGGCGGGATGGGTCCCCCACGCTGACCGGGACGTCCCCCGGACGCACCTCCGCCTCCCGCTCCGTAACCCGCACACCAGATAGAGCGGCAAGCTCGAGCAGATGCTGCAGCACATGGCGAACGGGGCGTGCCTGGCCCGAGCAGACGTTGTAGGCTACTCCCTGCCTGCCGCGGTCAAGGATTCCCCAGTAGGCGCGTGCAGCATCTCGCACATCGGTGAAATCCCGCTGCGTCGAAAGGTAACGAACGGTGATCTCCGGATCGCTCAACCCGGCCTCTATCTCGGCGACCTGGCGGGCAAGAGTCGCGCAAACCTGGTCGCGTCTCTCGCCGGGGCCCGTCAAGTTGAAAGTCCTTGCCCTCATCACGGCGATCCCGTGTGCCCGTGCGTATTGCCCGGCCAGCAGGTCCTGCATGGCCTTGCTGGCTGCATAGTCGGTCAGGGGGCGCAGCGGTGTTTCTTCGCCGATTGGGCAATCGCGCGGCCCTACGGCGCCATACACTGCAGCCGAGCTGACAACAAGAGTGCGACTGTCCGGCGCACTCTTCTCCACCGCATTCAGAAGCCGGAGAGTACCCAGCACATTTGTGGTGATCAAATCGCCGGGCGAGATGTGGACGCCGTCCCGGGGCACCGCCCCCGCGAGGTGAAAGACCAGGTCTGGCCTCGCGGCAGCCACCGCGTCATCGGCATCTTCTCGAAGAGTCAGGTCTGCCTGCCGTCCCTCCACTCCCGGCACAGGCGCGTCGTCGAGAGACAGCCCGTAAACCCGGACACCTTGGTCCAGCGCATACGCCGCCAGGTGACGCCCCACGAACCCGGTCACACCGGTGATCAAGACCCGGATCACGCCTTCCCCTCCCCTGGCAGCAACTCATCGGCCCTTTCCGGAAAGTCGGCCACCGCCCGTTCGTAATCGTCCGGCCGCCCGATATCCATCCAGTATCCGTCGTAGAGGTAGCAGCTCACCTTCTCGCCCGCAGCCGCCAACCTCTTCATCAAATCCGGCAGATCCAGCCGCACATTCGGCTCCACGAATTCGAGTACGCGGGGTTCCAGAATGTACACCCCCATGCTGACCTTGTATTCGAGCTCGGGTTTCTCTACGTACTCGGTCAGCAAACCCTCTTCGTCGAATTCCACCACTCCCAGATCGATCCTGACCTTGCGGGGGTGCACGGCCACAGTGGCAAGGGCACCTGCGCTTTCGTGGTGTGCCAGCATTGCCGTGAAGTCAATCCCTGTGAGCACGTCTCCGTTCATTACCAGGAAGCGCTCCGTCAGCCCCTCTACAATGCCAAGCGGTCCGGCAGTGCCCAGCGGCTCCTTCTCTCGCGAGTAGCTGATGTCCACACCAAATCGCTCGCCATCACCGAAGTATGCCTCCAGCAGCTCAGCGAGGTGCCCGACCGCGAGGACGAGGTTGGTGAAGCCGTGTTGCGCAAGCTGCCGGACCACGATCTCCAGGATGGGCCTGTCTCCCACCGGCATAAGAGGCTTAGGCAAGACCGTCGTGTAGGGCGCAAGGCGAGTCCCGCGGCCGCCGGCAAGTATTACAGCCTTCATATCCCGTACCTCTCCGGTTCGAATAGATTCGGATGCTCCCGCATCCACTCGATCGTGCGCGTGAGTCCTGCCTCGAGCGAGGTCTGCGGGCGCCAGCCGAGCGTTGCCGCAGCCCTCCGCGTATCCGCTCTCAGCCGCCGCACCTCACTCGCTGGCGGGCGGAGGCGCTCCGGATCAGTCCTCACCTGAACGTCTCGGCCGACCAGCTGGATGATCAGGCTTGCCAGATCCCCGATGCTGATCTCGTGATCGCTGCCCAGGTTGAGCGTCTCCCCAACCACCCCGTCCGCTTGGGCAGCTCGCACGAACCCATCCACCACATCCGTGACGTAGGTGAAGTCCCGCGTGGGAGTCACATCACCCAGCTCGATCTCGCTTCGCCACAACGCTTGCGAGATGATTGTCGGTATTACAGCCCTGGCCGACTGGCGCGGCCCATAGGTGTTGAAGGGACGCACCGTCACGGCAGGAAGCTCGAATGAACGCACGAAACTCTCCACGAGCTTGTCCGCCCCGATCTTGCTCGCCGAGTATGGGGACTGGCCCTGCAGCGGGTGATCCTCATCTATGGGGACCCGTCGGGCAGTGCCGTAGACTTCACTGGTGGAGGTATGCAGGAGCCTTGCAGGCTGGTGTCTCCGGGCAGCCATCAGCACGTTAAGTGTGCCCATAACGTTCGTCTCCGCCACTTCACGGGGGTGAAGGTAGGAATACGGAATGGCAATGAGTGCCCCGAGGTGAAAAACAACTTCAACGCCTCTCATTGCCTCAGAGACCGCGTCCTCGTCTCGCAGATCGCCAAACACAAGCTCCACGCTGGACCGCACCTCGATCGGGCTCAAGCCTAGGCAGCCGATGTCAGAGCGGGACGTGTACCTCAAGAAGGCCCGCACACTCGCACCTTCGTCGACCAGCCGGTCGACCAGATGGCTGCCTATGAACCCCCCGGCCCCCGTCACAAGCACTTGTCGCCGCCTAAGGGTAGAAGGTTTCGATTTCGCCATCACGCCGTCGCTCCTCCATTGTCTCACCAGCGTTGCTGGGAGCCCGCCGCGCACTCTACCACTGCCCCACCCGCCCGCAAGCGCCGGCGGCGACAGCGGCGCCGCAAGAACGCAGGCGCATCCCCGCGGAGTCGATCCGCAGGATGCGCTCGCCGCGACACTGGAAGCGCGCCTGGTCAAGCTCCTGCATCAGGAAGGCCTAGTCCGTCCGGCACGACACGCCGCCACCCCCAGGCTATCATCGTGCGTGGCCATCCTGGACCCATAGTCCCTGCGCGAAAGGCGCAAAGGGAGACCCGGAGCATCATCTGCACCTCCGCCTCGGCACATGCCAGCCAGGCAACCAGGTTCCATCCGCTTCATCTTCCTTCCTGGACTAGCGCAGCCAGATACCGCTCGATCTCGTCGACCTGGACGGACCAGGAGTGCTGTTCGGCCGCGGCTCGCCAGCGAGCGCGGTCGCCATCGCCGGGGGATTCTGCGATTGCATCTTCAACGGCCGCGACGAACTCGCTACAGCTAGATGCTATTCGCACGCTGCTCGCCTCTCTCTCGACATAGGGCAGTCTCGTGGCCACAACTGGCTTGCCCATCGCCAGGTACTCATATAGCTTCAGGGGCGAGAGTCCCCGCGTGTAGTCGTTGACCGCATATGGTATCAGGCAGACATCAAACCCACCCACAATCGCCGGAACCGCTGAGTGGGGAGAGGCTGGCAGCAGATGCACGTTGGCCAGGCCAGACAAGGATTGGACCCTCACCCGATGACGCTTCACTGGACCCACGAGTATGAAGGTCACCTCGGCCAAGCGCTCAGCACAGTGCACGAGCAGCTCCACATCCACTCGATCGTCGATTGTGCCAACAAACCCCACGCGCGGCCGCGGCAAATCGTCCACCGACTGTGGTGGCGCGCCGACAGACATGGGATTGAACTGCTCAACATCTACCCCGCCCGGTAGCACGTGTGTGTTGGCGTTGAACCTCCTCTTGGTCCGGCACATTTGCTCTGTCCGAGTAACCACGAGATCAACCTGGCGACACTGCTCAGCTTCCATGGCGGCGATGCTTTCCCGTGAAGTCAGCGGATACCCGGCCGCGGCGAAGTCATCGATGCAGTGGTACACGGAAACCCTGCTTCCCAGACGCGAAACCAGGTAGGCCGTATTCGGCCAGTACGTCCAAAGCACGTCGGCCACCAGGCCGAGACGCCTCAGGAGGCGCCGCAGGTACAGAAGGAGCAGGCGCTGGTTGACCGCATTTGTCCAAGCGTTATAGTAGAGCGGCAGCACAGGGAGCGGCGTGTACACCAGCAATCTCTCCTCCACCTGCCTAGTTCTACCCAGCCGCCGTGCAGCCCGCCAAGTGCCAGAGGGGTCCGAGACCAGCGAGTGCAAGGCTCGCGGCACTTCAGTGAAAAGCACCACGTGGCCGCGCTCCGCCAGGCGCAGCGCTATCTGCTGCCGCGACCCGAACTGCGGTGCGTCCCAGTCGGTCGTAGAGAGAAACACGAACGCTGGCTGGGCTGTAGCCATCACGGGTAGTACCCCGGTCCGAAGTCGACGAGATCCATATACGAGCAGTAGGGCGTCGGCATCAACCTCCAACCGAAAAGCACCGCCCCGGTCGCCAGGGACACCAGGGTCAAGGTCAGGGCCAGCGCTCGCCAGCCGCGCCGCAGCCTCAGCATTGAGGTCTGAGCCAACAGGCAAACTGGCGCAACAAGCGGGAGGTATCCGTTCTCCCCGCTAGTCCCCGGGAGATGTAGCAGCACCAGAGGCATTAGGCTGAGTAGCCAGAGCACAAGTAGTGCTTCCGCCCTGGACGCATGCCGCCAGTTCAGGACAGCACGCGCCAACGCTAGAGCCGCCGCGATCAGCACGAGTGGCGTCCAGAGATAGACCGAAACACCCAGTAGCCAGCCGCGCGCCTCCCAGAGACTGCGAATCCACTCAAGCATCGTCCGCTGATAGTCCGGATCCACGGGACTCACTATCGCCTTCCAGTACGCAGCAGGCGCCACATCGACCAAGAAGACAAGGAACGCCGTGGCTAGAATGACCAGCAGCTTGATTGCCGGAGGCGCGCCCTGTCTCCCGCAGCCAGGCCCATCGGATGTTTCAGCCAGCAGGCCAGCGGCACCTTCGCTGGCAGAGCGCGCCGCCCGCTTCTCTGTGCCCCTATGTCGGACGGGTCCGCTCCACCCGCCGCGGATGTGGCAGAACAGCCCATAGCCAGCCACGAAGGGGAGCAGCAGAGGGGCTGAGGTCTTGGTCGCCCCGGCCAGCCCCAGGAGGACACCTGCAGCCACCGTCCATCCGGGCCGCTGCCTGCTGAAGGCCCGGAACAGCGTCCACGTCATCAGGGTGACCAGCAAAGCGAAGATCGAGTCAAGGTACAGCGATCGGTTGTAGCGAACGGCGAGTGGCATGAACGACGCCAGTGCCCCAGCCACGATCGCCGCCCGCTCACCGAATAGATCCTTGCCTAGCAGACAGATCGCCCCGACCATCGCCACACCGGCCATCGCTTGCACGCCTCGTGCCGTTGTCGCCGTGTCCGGCAGAACACGCATCACGAGATTGGTGAGCTGGACCGCAAGCAGGGGGTGCCCCACTGCGTTGGGACTCTCGGCATGAGCCATCAGCACAGGGTGGAAACGCTGCTGCGCAAACGGGATCTGGTGGATGTAGCGCATCTCGATGAAGTAGTGCCCGCTCTCGTCCGCCGTCATCGCTGGAGCACCCAGGTTCCACAGACGCAGCAGCGCTGCGGCCAGCACAATGGCGCCACAGACCCAACGCCAGCCGGCAGGCGCTGCCGCAGATACTATCCGTGCAGTTCCAGATCCCGCTTCATCCATCGCTTCGCCTAAACAGCCGCCAGAGCGAGGCCCATCGCTCTGTGCGGCCATCACCCCCCATCGGGGCAGCAGGACAGCCACCACCAGTACGTCGCTCCCTCACCGCCGCTCACTACCCATCACACACC
The DNA here is from genome assembly GCA_964530325.1 of uncultured Anaerolineales bacterium. GTDB lineage: Bacteria > Chloroflexota > Anaerolineae > B4-G1 > B4-G1 > CAZHAX01. The sequence goes on from CAZHAX010000008.1 coordinate 123,753, forward strand.
AGTACCCGGTAGCAAGCAGGTTGGGATAGCGGCACGCCAGCAGGTTGTAGATCGGTCCCACGCGCCACCAGGCCCGCGGCCTGTAGGCAAACTCCCACGACACACTCCACCCCTCAGGGCAGGTGTCGCGGAGGAAGGCCCGCGCTTCAGACCAGCTCGGCAGCCATTTGTGACGATTCCGCGGCATGAGGCTGTACTCCTTACCAATCACCTGCCCACGCAGGAACTTCAGCCTGTAGCCCAGGGCATACATGTTCGGCACACTCACGACCACGTGTCGACCGGCAACGCGGAACAGGTCGGCCGCGATCTCCCGTAGCGAGTCAAGGTGTTCCAGCACGTGAACACAGACCACGCTATCGAACGAGCGATCCCTAAATGGCAACCCCGCCCTCTCTAGATCGACGATGACATCAGGTTCGCCGACCAGGTCCACGCCGATGTAGTGCCGGACATGGGCCCTGAGATACGCCTCTCCGCACCCTACGTCCAGCACGGAGCCCGAGAGAAAAGGGGCCAGGTTCACGGCGATGAACTCGGCGCGCTCTTCCCTGTTCGAGTAGTAGCCAACTGGCCGTTCGCCCATGCCTTCCTTCACTCGACAGAGAGATGAACCCATCGACGATCAGTTCGGGCGGCTCCTCGGCGAAGCTCGGACTGCCGCGCCAGCCGTCTACGCACAGGCCGGCGGACGCTGGCCGATCTACCCCAGGGGCCACCGTGGACCCGGAAGTCGCCACTATCACTAGTATACGGATGCAGGTCACTGGGGTCAACCCAGCTATCCGGGATCTGCCCGCGGTTGCGCAGCAGATAGCAGCAGGCTACCTCCGGGCCGCATTCAAGGCACGCCGTTGCGGACCAGATGGGCGTCGCCAGTGATACTCAGTTCGACCCCAGCGCGAGCCATCGTGTGGGCGTCATTGGCCCCTTCTCCGCGCAGCCAGGCGCTCCTGCAGCAGAGCCAAGATCTCGGACCAATCCCGCCGGACGCCCTCTCTCTGCAGCAGGAAGAGAAATGCCAGGTAGACGAGCACGCCGAGGGGCACCAAGGCGGCCAGCGCCCCGAATGCCGTCGGCAAGAACGTTCCGGCCACAGTAACCACAGCACCCATCAAGACCGCCGCCGTCAGCTGAGGGCCAACAGCCGATAAGAAGCGCCGCTGCGGGATACCCAGATGGCGGTTCGTCAGCCATACCGCCCAAAGACCGGCCACCGTCATGGAGACTGCCGCCGCCCAGGCCACGCCTGGGGTGCCGGCGATGGAACCAAGCGCCAGCAGAAGGAGGCCGAACATTGCCAGGCGTACCACTACTATCCTTGTGGTCACGTCCGGCCGGCCTGTGGAAGTGAAGATGCTCCCCGTAAGACGACTGAGGGCGCGGATCAGAGCAAAGAGGCACAGAATACGTACGAGGGGCACGGCCGGCGCCCAATCCTCCCCATAGATGCCGACCACAGCGGCTGGGGCAACGGCAAACAGCCCGGCCGCAATCGGGAATGCCGCGTAGGTCATGAAGCTCACGGCGCGGAGATAGGCCCTCCCGACCCGGCGCACGTCATCCTGCAGAGCTGAGAAGGCGGGGAAGGTGACTCGTCCGAAGAGCGACGCCACCAGGTCGACAGCCAGGTTGGTGATCGTGACCGCCAGGCCGTAGTAGCCGACGTCCGCAGCATCGGCAACGTACGCGAGATACACAACGTCGAGCTTGCTCGTAGCGTACAGCAGCAGCGAAATGAACGCCAGGTATCGACCGAAGGAAACGAGCCGGCCCGCGATCACCCAGTCGAAGCAGAGATGCGGTCGGAATCCGGCCCGCTGCCACAGGAGGAGAGCACGCAGGAAGGCAGCGACCAGAAGACCGGCAACCAGACTCGAGACGCCGAAGCCAGCATAGGCCAGGCCGATAGCGACGAAGGCGTAGGCAACCTGAGGTGCGACCTCGGCAGACGTCTTGCGCCGAAAGCCCAACTCCTTTTCCAGCAGGCTACTGGGGATCACGCCGATGCCCGTCAAGATCGTGCTCAGCGCCAATGCCCTCAGGATCCAGGCAACCTCCGCCTGGTTGTAGAAGGCGGCAACGGCGGGGGCAGCGGTGACCAACAGCACAGCGGCGACGAGCGACAAGCCCATGACTGCAAAGAACCCCGTGCTTGCCGCCTCACGCACGCTGCCAGCCCACTGGACAAGCGCTTGCCCGAACCCGAAGTCACCGATAATGGCGGAGATGCTGAAGAAGACGAGGGCTATCTCGAGGAGCCCAAAGTCGTAAGGCGTCAAGAGGCGGGCCAGCACGGCTGACGATACGAAACCGACAACCTGAACCGACACCGATGAAACGGCCGCCCAGAACAAACCACCGGCCACTTTCTGTCTAAGATTCACTGTCCGAACACCGTGGCCAGCACCTGCTGCATACGATGAACGAATGTATGTTCACCGTGCGCCCTTGCCTGTCCCCGCCTGGCAATGGCGCGAGCCTGATC
>CAZHAX010000009.1:0-54961 GCA_964530325.1 uncultured Anaerolineales bacterium
ACCACAGCCTTGTCTGGCTCTTCACCGTAGTTGTTGTTCCAATCGAGCAAGGCGCTGGGCTGGCCGGAAGCCAGGGCCATGGCCAACATGCCGATGGCGCCGGTGACGTCCGTCTCGCAAGCCGACGGCTTGAGAGCGTTGCTGAGCATGCTCATCACCGTGCAGGGAACGACGCCGAAGAACTCCTCGATCGACGTCCAACACTGCACGGCGGTGGCCGCTAGCTCCTGCTCCTCAATCCAATCCTCCATGACAAGCGCGAATCTGGCCATCTTGGAGAGAGCCTCGCCGGGGACGCCCTTGGTAGGAGTATAGGCCTTGATCTCGTCCAGCTTGCTCTTGACCCGGGCGTCACCGTCGCTCAATCGCTCCGCGCGCCCGAAGGCCTCGGAGAGATCGAGGCTCTCGACGCTGATGCCTGCTTTCTCCAGCAGCTTCTCGCTGTAGCGAACGGTGGTGAATGCCGCCGGACGGGCACCGAGCGCGCCGATCCTGGCGCCGCGCAAGCCCCGTACCACCCGGCAAGTGGCGGCAAAGCGGCGCAGGTCCTGGCGGAAGCTCTCCGAATCAGGAGCCACTGTGTGCAGGGTGGTGAGCGTGTAGCGAATCCCGTTCTGCCTCAGATTGTTGCAGGAGGACATCTTGCCGCAGAAGCTGTCTCGACGATCCGCGACGGTCATTTTCCCCACTTCGTCGGGAAAGGCCTGAACGAGTACGGGTACGTCCAGCCCGGCCATGCGCACGGCATTCGCCACGCCTCGCTCATCGCCGAAGTTGGGAAGCGTGATCAGGATCCCGTCGATCTCTTCCGCATGCTGCTTGAACAGCGCAGCACACCGCCGCGCCTCCTGGAGTGTCTCCACAGAGCCGAAGGGAGTCTCATCCACTCCCAGGATCACGGCGTCGATCCCTTCATCCTTCAGCACGGCCAGCATCTCTTTCCGCCCCTTCTCACAGAGATGATTGGGAAAGAAGCCCCGGTTGCCGATTACGACACCCAGCGTCGTGTTCTTCATTTCTATCTCCTCATTCGAAGGAGCACCGGATCGCTAGCCGCGGGAAACGGCGAGAGGGTCGAATCGGGCAGGTCCGCCGCCCAGCTCCCGCGAGTGGCGAGACTGGTGCAAATGGGGGTACAATACAGCCGAGCAGTGGGCGGCGTGACATCACGGGTCATCGTGAGAATGCAGCTCATTGCGTCGAGATGGGGAGATACCTCCTTCACCGCCAAGTGAGCCGGTATCTCCCTATTCTTTTGCCTGGGAAAAGGCTGTTCTGCTCAGAGCCCAGGCTCTCGGGAACGCTGCCCTATCTCTCCTTCGGCAAGAGGCAGGCGCTGCTTCAACCTGCCGCCCTCGCGCTCCGGCAAATCACTCAGAGGGCACCGGGCGCCCACCGAGAATCGAACTTCTCCTGACGATCTGCTCCGGCTGCAGCAAGGTCGTATCAGGGCATGTCGGATCTTCGTCTCGATTGGCCTCGATCACCTGGCCAAGCCTCCGCACCGCACGGCGGCCTAGCTCCACCATGTCCTGGCGGATGGTAGAGAGCGGGGGGTGAAAGAAGGCAGCGTCCGGGATATCGTCGAAGCCGATAACGGCCAGATCTCCCGGCACGCGCCGGCCGAGTCGCCGAGCCGCCTTCAGGGCACCCAAGGCCATGCGATCATTGGATGCGAAGAGGCCGTCGATCTCCGGATGGCGCGCCAGGAGCTCGCTGAAGCCGCGCTCGCCGCTGGCAGCCATCCAGTCCCCTTCCACGACGTAGCTTTCGTCCACCGGCACGCCCGCGCTCCCGAGCGCTTCCTCCCAGGCAGCTCGTCGCTGGCGGGCCTCCCACCAATCGAGCGGCCCCGTGATGATCCCGATGTGCCGGCAGCCCTGGTCCATCAGGTGCCTGGTGGCCATCAGGCCTCCGCTGTAGTTGTCGACCGCGACAACGTGCTGATCGAGGCGCGGCTCCATGCTGAGGAAGACAATAGGGACAGCGAGCTCGCCTGCCCAATCGTCCAGCCAGGCGTGGTTATCCCCAATCTGGGGCACCGCCCAGATGATGCCGTCAACGTAGCGGGACTGCATCTCTTCCAGCAAGTTCTCGACCTCGTTCGTCTCCAGCTGTCGGATCAGGTGGAGCAGGATCGTGTAGCCCAGCTCGCCCGCCTCTTGCTCAATCCCGGAGAGGGCACAGGAGGGACCCCAGTACTCCAGGCCATAACCGACCGCTCCCAGCGTACAGCTGCTCTTCGACTTGAGGCTTCGCGCAGCGTTGCTGGGATGGTAGCCAAGCTCGGCGACAGCTTCGAGGACGCGCTCGCGGGTATCCGTCCGCACATGCTTGATCTGACCGGCGAGGACGCGACTGACGGTGGTTTTCGAGACACCTGCAACCCGAGCAACGTCCGCTATCGTTGTTCTTGGCATAGTGCTCCCGGTGGGCCGGTCTCAGGCAGACCGGTATCGGTTGCGGAAACCGATTTCTGAAATCGATACCATTATACCACGACAGCGGCTGCTTGTCAATAGGTCTGAGCCAACAGTGTTGGTGTTCAATGAATTCGTCACCATGCAACTGTTCAGTGAACATGTCACCCCATGGACAAACAGGTGACATTGACAGTGAAAGAGCAAGCTAGACTCAAGGTGATCACGGAGATGGACGCCGGACGCGTGAAGGCCTGGCAGGCCGCTGACGTTCTGCGGCTATCGTTGAGGCATACCAAGCGGCTGCTGGCTGCGTATAGAGAGCGTGGCGCTGCAGCATTGGCCCACGCCAACCGCGGCCGCGCTTCTCCCAGGAGGATACCGGAGGAAGTATCAGAACGCATCCTTGAGCTCGCCAAGACAACCTATGCTGACTACAACGACACTCATTTCACGGAGAAGCTAGCAGAGAAGCATGAGATCCGCGTCTCTCGATCTACGGTGAGGCGGCTGCGACGTTCGATCGGACAAGGTAGTCCTCGAAAGCGACGGCCAGCCCGTCACCGCAGCCGACGCGAGCGCTATCCTCAACCCGGCATGCTCCTGCAGATCGATGGCAGCCCTCACGATTGGCTGGAGGGCCGTGGCCCTCGCCTCACCCTGATCTCAGCAATCGATGACGCCACCAGCGAGCTCGCCTATGCGCTCTTCCGCCAGGAGGAACACGCCGCGGGCTACTTCGAGCTGATTAGAGAGATCAGTCAGTCTCATGGCCTTCCTCAAGCCGTCTACACCGACCGCCATACCATCTTCCGCAGCCCAACCGAACCTACCGTCGAACAGCAGCTAGCCGGCGACGAGCCGCGCAGCCAGTTCGGGCGCCTGATGGACGAATTGGGTATCGAACCCATCCCCTCCTACTCTCCCCAGGCCAGGGGGCGCGTGGAACGCCTCTTCGCCACCCTCCAAGACCGGCTGGTCAAGGAACTGCGCGAAGCCAATGCTTGCAGCCTCCAGGACGCGAACCGCGTTCTGATGTCCTACCTGCCCCAGCACAATATCCGCTTCTCCCACCCCCAGGCCCAGCCGGGGTCTGCCTACCTCCCCTGGCCTGCTGACCTCGACCCTGATTCCCTGTTCTGCTTCAAGCACCAGCGCACTGTCAACAACGACAATACCATCTCCTTCAGCGGCCATCTCCTCCAGATCCCACCAGGACCAGACCGCATCAGCTGCTCCCGCGCTCGGGTCGAAGTCCACCAGCGCCTCGACGGCTCCCTCGCCATCTGCCACAACGGCAAGACTCTCATCGTCTATCAGCCAGCCACCTCACAGCCGGTCAGGGTCGGTGAGTTCACCCCCGCCCCCAGCACACACACCCCGGCCCCAGCTCCCCCTCCCCAGCGAGCCAAGCCAAAACCCAAACCACGCCAGCCCTACAAGCCGGCCCCAGACCATCCCTGGCGCCTCTACCCTATCTCGCTAAAGAGAGGCCGATGACCATGACTACGCTTCTATTGACGCACCCCATACCTGAGCTACAATCAGCATGGTGACAGTTACATTGACCAGTTAGGGTGACAGAATCACTGAACATTAACATAGGTCTGAGCCAACAAGCTTTTCCTCACGCCGCCCTGGACCGGCCTGTCCCACTCCGAACTGAAGCCATGGCCGGCGTCGGCCCGCTCTACCCCGTTCCCGCTCGATGCTGTATACTTCAGCCACAAGGGAGGAGCTATGCCATTCCACATCAGGCGCGGAACGAACGTCTCACACTGGCTGAGCCAGAGCAAGCGCCGCGGCGAGGAGCGTGTGGCTTTCTTCACCCAGGAAGACATCCGCCACATCGCCGGGGTCGGCTTCGACCACGTTCGCATCCCCATCGACGAGGAGCAGATGTGGAAGGCAAACGGCGAGCCTGACAAAGAGGCATTCGGCCTGCTCGACGCGGCTCTAGACTGGTGCGAGCAGGAAGAGCTGCGGGCTATCGTCGATCTGCACATCCTGCGCACCCACCACTTCATGGACGATTCGCCCCCACTCTACTCCGATCCAGCCGAAGCGAAGCGCTTCTCCGGCCTGTGGGTGTCGCTGTCCGATCACCTCCAGGAGCGCCCCCTCGATCTGGTCGCCTACGAGCTGCTGAACGAGCCAGCCGCGCCGGACGCCGACGACTGGAACCGCGTGGCCATGGCCGCTTTCTCCACCGTCCGTGATCTGGAGCCTCGGCGGATGATCGTCCTCGGATCGAACGGCGCGAACAAGACGTACACGTTCGACCGCCTCGCCGTGCCGGAGGACGACAACTGCATCCTATCCTTCCACTTCTACGATCCCGTGCCGGTCACTCACTACGCCACGTCGTGGACGCCAATGAAGGACTACCATGGTCCGGTCCACTACCCCGGCCTGGCGGTTGCCGCCGAGGACCTGGCGGGCCTGGACGACCAACTGAGAAGGTACATCGAGGCCGAGAACGAGTACTTCGACCGCAACAGCATGGTCAGCCTGCTGGCGAAGCCGCTTGCCGTCCGCGAGAAGACGGGGCAGCGACTCCACTGCGGTGAGTTCGGCTGCTTCCTGGGCACGCCGCAGCCGCTGCGCATCGCCTGGTACACGGACCTGGTGGAGACGCTGCGCGAGCACGAGATCGCCTACACCAACTGGGCCTACAAGGACGACTTCGGCCTCGTCCGGCCCGAGGGGTGGGATGAGGAGATCGCGTCGATTCTGCTGGGTTGACCAGCGTGGGAAAACGATTCAGGGGCACGGCATGCCGTGCCCCTACCGGAGCCCCTCAAGCGGGCCCTGCCCGTTCAGTGCCTCGCCCCTGCCCCTACTCCTCGATATGGCAGGCCACCAGGTGATCCTCTTCCACCTGATTCAAGCCCGGCCTAACCTCGGCGCAGGCGGTGCAGCGGCGCGCTGACGTGCACCTCTCGTAGTAGACGCAGCCTGAAGTCAGCTCCGACTGCTGACCCTTCAGCTCCACTCTTACGTCTTCCCACTTCTGGTCAAGCCGGGGCACAGTTGCCATCAGCATCCTGGTATAGGGATGAACAGGGTTGAAGTAGACCCTCTCCGTAGAGCCCATCTCCACGACGCGGCCCCGGTAGAGAATCACAGCCCGGTCGCTGATGTAGTAGGCCAGCGACAGGTCGTGCGTGATGAAGAGGATAGACAGGCCCTGGGCCTTAAGATCGGCTAGGAGATTCAGGACGTCGATCCGCCGCGATGCGTCCAGCATACTGATGATCTCGTCGGCCACCAGGAACTCCGTCTCCAGCAGCAGGGCCCGCGCTACTAGAAAGCGCTGCAGCTGCCCCCCGCTCAGCTGGTGGGGGTACTTATTCAGCACGTCCGGCGGATTCAGGCCCACGCTCCTCAGCGACTGATCGACCTTCTTCGCCCATTCAACGGGCCTGACCGCCGGGTAGAACTCGTCCCGCACCATAGCGAAGATCCGGTCCGCCTTGAAGATCGGGTTGTAGGAGCTGAACGGATCCTGGAAGACACCCTGCACCTTGCGGTAGTACTCCTTCAGGGCCTCGCCCTCCAGCGTGGAGATATCCACGCCGCCGAAGAAGGCTGATCCATCGGTGATCGAGATCAGCCTGAGGATCATCCTGCCGATCGTCGTCTTGCCGCTTCCACTCTCGCCGATCAGCGAGACGACCTCGCCATCGCCGACTTCCAGGTCAACGTCGCAGACGGCCTGCAGCTCCTTCCCCCCGAAGGTGCCCACCCTGTACGTCTTGGAGAGTCCCTCTAGCCTAAGCATTCTTACCCGGCACCTTCCAGCAGGCTACCATATGATCCTTGTCCACCTCGATGAACGGTGGCACCTCCACGCACTTCTCGAAAACCAGGGGACATCTGGCCCGAAAGCGACAGCCCGCCGGCGGATCGAGCAGCTGCGGAGGCGTGCCCGGGATACCGTGGAGCCGCTTCTCTGCGACCTTCACGCCCACCTGCGGCAGCGACGATATCAGCAGCTTGGTATAGGGATGGCGGGGAGAGCCGATGATCGTCTTCGTCGATGCCTTCTCCGCCAGTTGTCCGGCGTACATTATCAGAATCGTGTCCGCCACCTGATAGAGGATCGATATGTCGTGGGTAATGACTATCATGCTCTTGACGAAGTGACGGTCTCGGAACTGGACCAGCATCTCGGCCACCGCCTTCTGCGTCGATACGTCGAGAGCTGAGGTGATCTCGTCGGCCATGAGCAGCGATGGGTCGAGCAGCGTAGAAAGCACCATGACCATCCGCTGCTTCATGCCTCCCGAGAGCTCAATCGGGTACATACCGAGCACGTCCTGGGTCAACTCGACCAGGTCCAGTCTTCTGCGCAATTCGGGCTCGATCTCCCGGATCCGGGCGCCCTTGGAGGCGAGCAGCTCCGCCGTCATCTTCCCGATCTTCCGCGTCGGATTGAGCGCATTCATGGCATACTGAGGCACGATGGAGATCTTGCGGAAGCGGAAGGCGTCCATCTTCTCCATGTCAGCGATCGGCAGCTCCTCACCGTCCAGCTTCACGCTGCCTTCGACGTACCTCAGCGGCGCAGTAAGGCGAATCAGGCTGTGGGCCAGCGTCGTCTTCCCGCACCCGGATTCGCCGGCCAGCCCCATGATCTCCCCGTCCGCGATGTCGAACGTCGCGCCGTCGAGCGCCCGCACGTCTCCCTTCAGGGTCTGGTAGTAGACTCTCAGGTTATCTACCTGCAAGCTCATCTCGTCACATCTCCCTGAGTTTGGGGTTGAACACCTCGTCCAAACCTACGTTGGTCACGTACAGCGCTCCCACGATAGCGGTAATCGCCAGCCCCGGCGGTATGAACCACCACCAGAAATCGAGCAACAAGGCACTGTGCGAGACAGCATGATTCATCATCAGCCCGAGCGAGATGCCCTCGGTGGGACCCACGCCGATGAAATCGAGCGTCGCTGCATTGAGCGTAGCTCCGCCGAACTGTAGGATGAAGACCAGGAGCAGGTAGGACATCATGTTCGGGGCGATCTCCGTGAAGATGATCTTCGCGGAACTCTTGCCGCTCAGCTTCGCCAGGTCCACGGAATCCCTGGAGCGAAGCGAGAAGGTCTGGGCCCGGATCGCCCTGGCCGCCCAGGGCCAGGCAGCGCAGCCGATGAAGACGCTCTCCAGGAGGATGCCTCGGACCTCCAGATAGGCGCTGATGATCAGCAGCACCGCCAGCGTCGGAATCACAAGCACGATGTTGGTGAGCATGTTCAGAGCTTCGTCGGCCTCGCCACCCCTATAGCCAGCAGTGAAGCCGACGATCACGCCAATGAGCGTGGCCAGCCCTCCACCCACTGCGCCCACAATAAAGGTTGCCCTGAGACCGTACACGAGTTGGGAGTAGACGTCCTGCCCAAACACCGTCGTTCCGAGCAGGTACTCCCGGGAAGTGAAAGGCCGCACAGGCGCGCCACGATGCACGAAGTCTAGCGGCTCGTTTTCCGTGAAGAAGGGACCGATTATGGCCAACACCAGGAAGAACAGCACGATCGAGACCCCGATGCGCAGCTTGTTGTTCCTGAAGGCAAAGTACAGGAACTCGTTCTTCGTCTTCTTCATCACGCCGTCTCCCCGGTCATGCCTCTTCGCGTCCGCGGGTCAACGATGACGAAGACTATGTCAATGATGAAGTTGGCCATCAGCACTCCCATGATTATGAACAGGAAGCACCCCTGAATTAGGAAGTAGTCCTGGTTTTGAATGGCGGCGAGAAGCTGGTAGCCGATGCCCGGGTACGAGAAGACGACCTCCGTCACCAGGGCCCCGGCAACGATGACTCCCAGCTGCAGCGCCAGCCCGCTCAGCTGGGGAAGCAGCGCGTTTCTGAAGGCATACTTTCTGACCAGCTTCTGCGGAGCGCCGAGCGCTTCCAGATAGTGGGAGTAGTCCGCCTCGAGCTCGTAGATGATCGTGTTCCGCATACCGATCGCCCAGCCGCCGAACCCCACCAGGAAGAGAGATGCGAACGTCAAGAACCAGTGATGGAGGACGCTGCCAATGAAGCGGAGCGACCAATGAGGAGCCATATCGTACGCGTAGGCGCCGGCGATCGGGAAGAGGTCGAGCTTGATGCCGAGACCCCAGGCCAGCAAGATCGCCAGCCACATGTACGGCGTCGCCGTCAGCGTATACCCCAGCGGCAGGAGGGTGTTATCGAGCAATCTCCTGCGCGCGGCATACGCTCCGAACTTGTTCCCGGCCCACCAGCTCAAGAGAATCGCCGGAACAAGAAGGGCAACGTCGTACGGGACGGCGGTAAGTAGTATCTCCGTCACTCTCTGCGGAAACCTGTACACGCTTATGCCGAGATCACCGCGAAACAGGGCGGCCCAGAAGTTGAGGTACTGCTGCCAAACAGGCACATCTAGTCCGAACGCGTTTGTGAAGAACCCTCGCATTGCCTCAACAGACTCAGGGTGCGCCACGCGCACGCGGCCCAGCATGCTCTGGACGGGATCGCCGGGCATGAACCGGGGGATCAACCAGTCGATCGTCACAGCGATGAAGAAGGTGAGCAAGTAGATCAGGAGCTTGCGGCCGAAGTACCTCTTCGTACGATCTCCTCCCTCCGCTGGGGCCCCACAGGACCCCGCCCCTCCCGCTTACTTGCTTGGGAGGGGCGGGGCGTACTCGGTCTTGCCGTACTACCTACGAGGCAGCTAGTTGACCGGCGCTAGCTCGAGCTCTGTGAGCATGAGCAGGCCGCCGAGCTGCCAGTATCCGGACCAGGTGACAGGAGGATAGTTCGGTGTGTCGGCATCCTCTGTCGGCCAGTTCGTCCAGATCGCGCTGGAGAACTGGGCCCAGGCGCCGTTGTACCACAACGGGATCATCGGCACGTCTGTCATCAGTATCTCCTGGATATCTGAACAGGCTGCCTGCATGCCCGCCGTGTCGTCCATGGGGATCGCGGCCAGCGCGTCAACCAGATCGAACACTTCCTGGTTGTCGTAGCGACCGAAGTTGCCGCTGCCCATGATCTCCTGGATCGGCTCGTTGAACAAGAGGTTGTAGAGCGTCCACGGTGTGTTGCTCAACCCTGCCCAGTTGTTCAGCGTCATGTCGAACGTGCCCTGCGTCAGCGAGTCGTTCCACACGCCCTGGTCAGGCGTCACGTCCTGGATGTTGATCCCTGCCTCCTGGGCGCTGTCGGCGATCACAGCGATCGCCGCCATCCAGTCCGACCATCCGGCCGGGCAGGTCACTTCCAGAGCGAATTCGGAGCCATCGGGCGCCTCGACGAAGCCGTCACCAGTGATGTCGACGTATCCGGCAGCGGCCAGAATCGCCTTCGCCTCATCGGTGTCGTAGGTCCAGCCGATGGCATCGACCAGATCCTGGTCGATGTAGTCGGACAGGGCCGGCAGCAAGCCAGCCGGGCTCGCCGCCGCGACAAGGTTGGCGTAGGCGATGTTCACGATGTCGTCGGTGTTGATCGCGTAGGCCAGCGCCCGCCTGAAGTTCACGTCATCCATGGGGGCCTTGGTCAGGTTCAGGAACAGGACGGCCGTGTTGGCCGCGAGCATGTAGGGAGCCTCGGCGAAGTAGGTGTTCACGTAGCCCTGGTCGACCAACGCGGCGATGCCGGGCAGATAGTTGTTGCTCAGGTCGAGCTCGCCCTTGAGGACCATGCCCATAGCGACGTTGTTGCTGGCGGTGCGGATGTCGACGATGCGCTTGGGCGCGGGGGCGCCGAACACACTCTGCCCCCACCAGTTGGGGTTCCTCACCCACACGTTCCGGTCCTCACTGTGGGACTCGTACAGGTAGGCACCAGAACCGATCGGGTTCTCGTTCAGGCCGCTGGTTACCTCTTCCTCTGTACGGCTCGCCCAGATGTGCTCAGGGACTATGGGGATGTTGTAGAGGTTGTTGGCAAACTCCTGGTAGAGTGGATCGGTGAACTCGAACGTCAGGCCGAGGTCGCCGTCCACGATGATCTCAATCCAGGTAGTTCCACATCGGGGCCCAGAACAGCGAGGCATACGTAGTGGCCAGCTCCATCGTGAAAGCCACGTCGGCGGCCGTCATGTCCTCGCCGTCGGACCAGGTCAAGCCCGAGCGCAACGTGATCTCGTAGGTGTCGGGGTCGACCCACTCGCCGCTCTCGGCCAGGAAGGGAATCAGCTCGCCCGCCAACGGATCGAACATGAACAGGGTCTCGTAGACGAGCCCGATCGTCCCACTCGTGTTGGACTTGCTCCAGGCGATGAAGGGGTTCCAGTCGTTGGGCGGACCCCAGGCCGCGCCGGCGATGTAGAGGGTCTCGTTGCGGGTGTAGGTTACGGTGGGCTCCTCAGTGGGCTCCACCGTCGGCCTCGCGGTCGGCTCCTCGCCGGGCTCGACAGTGGGCGTGTCGGCCGGCGCACAGCCAGCCACAGCCAGTGCTAGCAGAGCTAGCAGGCACAGCAAACGGTATCTGGTACTCATCAGCATTTCCCCCCTTACTCACTTCACTCCAGTGTGTACAGATCGCTACACTCAGAAAACGACTGACCAGATTGGCGTGTTTCTCGATATCCCCCCTCCTTTGTCCAACGTCTGACCTGCAGTCCTCGCCTCAGCTAACCCAAGGAGAGTCCGAACCCGCGGGCACTGAGCCTCAGACCAGCGAGTTCGCCTTCACGTAATCAACTAGCTCATCCACCTGGGCATAGGCCAGGCAGGTAACGGTATCCGCGCCGCCGTAGTAGATAGCCAGGCGACCTGTAGGTGGGTCCACGAGGGCGGCACAGGGGAACACAACGTTGGGAACATCCCCCACGCGCTCGTACAGCTCCTGCGGAGACAGCAGGTATGGCGCGCTCCGGTACAGCACCTTCCAGGGCCGGTCGAGATCGAGGAGGGCGGCTCCCATGCTGTAGAGGAAGCCATTGCACGACGTCAGGACGCCGTGATACAGCAGGAGCCAGCCCTCACTCGTCTCGATCGGTGTCGGCCCCGCGCCGATCTTCGTATTCTGCCAGCTCGGTTTCCATAGTGGAGCCATCACGTGTCGATGGCAGCCCCAGTGACACATATCCGGACTCTCGCTGTAGAAGATGTCGCCGAACGGAGTGTGCCCTGCATCGCTCGGCCGGCTCAGCATCGCGTACTTGCCGTTGATCTTCCTGGGAAAGAGAACTCCATTCCTATTGAAGGGCAGGAAGGCATTCTCCAGTTGATGGAACTCCTTGAAGTCGTATGTATAGCCGACCCCGATAGTCGGTCCGTGATAGCCATTGCACCAGGTCACGTAATACCGATCCTCGACCCAGCAGACACGCGGGTCGTACTGGTGCTCAAACTGGCCACACTCGTCCACATCGCACACGAACTGGATCGGCTCCTCTTCGATCGCCCAGCTCAGGCCATCCTCGCTCATGCCGCTGTGGATCCGCATTTCCCGCCTCTTGTTGTCGACACGGAAGACGCCGGCGAAGCAGCCCTTAAAGGGCACGACGGCGCTGTTGAAGATGCTGTTTGAGGAACGAAGCGCATCTCTCGGGATAATGGGATTGCGAGTCGAGCGCCACACGACCTCCGTGTGCCCCTTCGGCTTTCTCTCCCACGGGATGTTCGATAGTGCCGATCCGGAGATCGTTGCCATCGCGTGCGCGCCTCCTGTACCGGGGCGGCTACTCCCAGGCTGCTAGTGGTTTACAATCGCGCAGCGGCTAAATCGTCCTGACCGAGCCCCGCTCAATCAACCGCGGACAGACCACCGCTCTTACCGGGGTGGACTGCGGGTGCTCAACCCGGTTGACCAACAGCTGAACGGCCAGCCTGCCCATGCCTACCTTGTCCACGTGCATCGTCGTCAGCGAGGGCGAAACACGTTCCGCCAGATCGATGTTGTCGAAGCCGACGACGGACAGGTCGTCCGGAACCTTGAGCCCCATTCCGTGGGCTGCATCGATTACCCCGATGGCCACATCGTCGTTCGCGCCGAATACCGCAGTGATCTCGGGGCTCTCGTGCAGAAGGCTCGTCGTCGCTGCGATTACCTCTCCGTTGTTGGCGATGTGACATTCTGCGGAGTATCTGTCCGTAATCCCGTGATCACCCAGAGCCCGCTCGTATCCGCGCTGCCGCTCCTGGATGCTCGGATGGGCCTTGGGATGGCTCCCCACAAAGGCGATGTGCCTGTGGCCATGCGAGATCAAATACGTGACTGCCTCGCACGCTCCGGCGACGTTGTCCGAGACGACTGCGTCATGGGCCCCCGAAGTAGCATAAGCATCGACCAGAATGATGGGCGTCGTGCGACGATCGATGACCGGATTCAGGGCTTCGTTGAGGTACACGCCGAGGAGAAGAAGACCATCCGCGGAGTCCTGCTCCACCAATATCCGGGGCAGCTCCAGAGGATGACTGTCCTCGTCCACCGTCATGCTGGCGTAGAACAGATTCGTGCCCATCCGACGGCATGCAGTCTCGATGCCGGCAACTACTCGCGAGTAGAACTTGTTCGCTTCTGGAACTCGATCTGGCTCGGCCTTCAGAATCATGCCGATGTTCGTCAGGTCCGCCGTGTAGGGCGCCGTCGGCCTCTTGGGGATATAGCCGAGATCCTTCGCCGACTTGAGGACTCGCCGCCGAGTTCCAGGCCCCACGCCAGGCCGGTCTCGCAAGACCAGTGAGACCGTCGACAGCGAAACGCCGCTTTGCTGGGCAACCTGGGCCATTGTGACGCGGCCCTTCGCTACCAAATGGGCCTCCGTGGGTTACTCAAGGCTTTAGCTAGAACTCTACTAAATTATACCATGCTTCCACCGCCCTGTCAATACCCTCCCCCCACCGCCCGCCTATGGCCTCTTCCGGCCCGCCGAGAGCCCAAGCCTCAGGCCCTTCTTTTCCATTCCTAACCTGCCGCCACCCGGCCTTGACTTGGCGGCGATGTCTGGTAGACTAGTCGCCGGTGTGGGGTCCCCCCCCACTCCAGTGTGTACAGGTCTTCGCCCCGGTTCCTTCGGGTCCCGGTGGCGGGGACCTGTACGTTTTATGCAGCAGGCGCGCCCTTGCGCCTGCGCAGGCGTACCCCGCTGCCCCCGCTGCTCCCCCGTAGCCATACCGGATGGAAAGCACCGCCTTCCCGCCCGAGGGCCGTCTGCCACCCGTCGAGCGGCCGTCAGGCGCCGGGCCCTGCGATAGTCTACAATCGTTTGTAGGCCTGCGTCCCTTCCATAGCCAGCGGATGCAGACGACTACCAGGAGGTGCCTGATGTATGTAGCCAGCCGAAGACGTCCTCTCCGTATCCCCATACTTGCTCTCATGTGCGCCGTCATTCTATCAGCCTGTGGTCAGCAACCAGAGGGAGCCAGCCAGGCGCAGCTCGAGTTCAGCGTTTCCACCACCTGGACCAGCAGCGCCACCGCTACGCTCGTTCACTTCAGCCGGCCTGTGAACCGGGAGAGCATCGCCGCGGCACTCAGCGTAGAGCCCCCACTGGCCCTTGAGCTCACCTGGGAGGGAGACGCCCTCCGCATCGTGCCTTCCGATCCGCTGGCGCCCAACACGCGCTACCAGTTCACGCTCCAATCGGCCGCACTCGACGCCGAGGGCCACCCCCTGGGCCAGGACCACACCTGGGCCATCCGTACAGACAGCCCCCTATCCAGCTTGACCCGGCCTGTCAGGCAGGGCGACGGCAGCTCGCCGCTCGCCATCCGCTTCAAGCACTCTATGGACACACCGGGAGTGCAGCAGGCGCTCAGACTGGAACCGTACATCGAGGGCGAGTGGCACTGGATCGAGAGCGACACCGTGGCCATGCTCGCGCCGGCACAGCCCCTGCCCAGCGGCGCCGACTACACCGTCCATTTCGACGGCCCGCTGCAGGCAGCAAACGGGGATACCTTCGCCCCGGCCGCGCCGATCTGCTTCACCACACCGCCGGCGATACTCTCCGTCAGCCCGCGGGGCGACTCCATCTCGACCTCGGCCACGATCGGCATCCTCTTCGACCGGCCGATGGACCATTCCCGGACCGAAGCTTCGGTGGAGGTCATGCCCGAACTCCCAGGCCGCTTCGTCTGGCAGGGCGCCCACCTGATCTTCGAGCCTGCTGCCGGGCTGGCCTCTTCAACCGTGCACACGGTCACCATTGCCACGTCCGCCGTCGGCCACGATGGCACTCCCGTCCTGCAGGAGCCGTACGTCTGGTCATTCCAGACCAGTGAGTCTGGATACGCATCGACAGCAGGCACGGAAGCACCCGAAAGCGACTGCGCGTCCTCCACTGACTTCGCTCTGGGGCAGGACATCGCGGTCCGTCCGCTGGTGCCCAGCAGCCTCGTGGCCGGAGACCTGATCCGGCTCGAGGCTATCGTTCAGAACCACAGCAGGTGCACGCGCAGCATCGACGTCTCACTGTCCAGTGATGGGCTGGCGATCATCGGCACTCCCACCAAGCCCATCCTCCTGGCCTCCGGGCAGCAGCGCATGGTGAGCTGGATGGCACGAGCAGAGCGGCTGGGAGAGACGTACGCGATCGCTCAGGCGGTCTCCGGCCTTGACGCCGATGTCGCCCGTGAGTCCGTATTCGTCCGCTCGGCGAGCGATTCGTCAGGTCAGGCCGCTCCCGCAGCCCCCATTGCCATCACCCGCCAGTACCTCGACGTCGAAACCGGCCAGGCGGCGCAGGCGCTGCCGCAGGGCCAGGTCGTTGAGATCCAGCTAGGGCTTCAGCTGGCCCACGATCTGTCCGGCATCGTCGTCGAAGATCGCCTCCCGGCCGGCCTGGAGCCAATCCAGGCGCCGGTCAACGGCCTGGAGGTCGCATCCTGCAGCTACAACCCGACAGACGCCTCGGTCAGCTTCACCATCTCCGAGCTTGCTGCCGGGCAGTACACCCTTAGCTACCTGGCTCAGGCTCGCTACGGGGGTGAGTTTACCGCCCATGCCGCTCTGGCATACGAGACCGGCAACCCCACCCAAGCGGCCTGCTCTCCAGCCGCCAGCGTGGCCATCGGGTTGGCATCAAGGCCGGCTCTGGCCAGCCCGGCGCTTGGCGGCGGCGGCCCCTGGTGGGGCGATCAGCTCACTCTGTGCACCGGGGGCACAGACGTGCCCAACGACGAGGCTTTCGACGCCATGTTCTTCGAGGAATACGGCGTCAACCCCTTCGTCGACACGGACGAGGACAACCTGTCCACCTTCGCCGTCGACGTAGACACAGGCTCCTACACCATCATGCGCAGCTACGTCGAAAGAGGCGAGCTCCCCCCAGACGAGGCGGTGCGCGTCGAGGAGTACGTCAACTTCTTCGACCAGGGCTACACCCCACCGGCCGAGGGCGAAGGGGCATTCTCCATTGACCTCGAGGGTGCCCCCTCGCACTTCGGCTCCGAAGCGCACCGGCTCGTCCGCATCGGCCTCCAGGGCTACATGCCATCATCAGAAGACCGCCCCGACGTCGTCCTCACCTTCGTCATCGACGTCTCGGGCTCGATGAGCCTGGAGACCCGCCTGGAGCTGGTCAAGGATGCTCTGGAGCTTCTGGTCAACGAGCTCCGCCCCAGCGACCAGATCGGCATCGCCGTCTACGGCACGAACGGGCGGATGCTGCTTCGGCACACCCCGGTCGCCGAATCGGCGACCATCCTGAGGGCGATCAGCCGCCTCCAGCCCGAAGGGGCGACGAACGCCGAGGAGGGGCTGATCATCGGCTACCGCATGGCAGCCGAAGCCTTCGACCCTCAGGCCATCGACCGGGTCATCCTCTGCTCGGACGGCGTAGCCAACGTTGGCAACACCGGCGCAGACTCGATCTGGAATCAGATCAAGGACTACGCCGAGCAGGGCATCTATCTCACTACAGTCGGCTTCGGCATGGGCAACTACAACGACGTATTGATGGAGCAGCTGGCAGACCGGGGTGATGGCTTCTACGCCTACGTCGACACAATCGAGGAGGCGCAGCGGCTGTTCGTCGACCGTCTCCCATCGACGCTGCAGGTCATCGCCAGAGACGCCCGTATCCAGGTCGAGTTCAACCCCGCCGTCATCCGCAGCTACCGCCTCATCGGCTACGAAAACAGGGACATCGCCGACGAGGACTTCCGCGACGACGAGGTCGACGCGGGCGAGATCGGCATCGGCCACAGCGTCACCGCTCTCTATGAGATCAAGCCCTGGGCCGAGGCTGCGGCGGACGAGACGGCGATCACCGTCTACGTCCGCTACGAGAACCCGGACACAGGAGAAACGTCGGAGATCAGCCGGACCACGATGCTGGGCGACTTCGCCCCGGCCTTCGGGGAGGCCTCGACCCGCTTCCAGCTGGCCGCTGTCGTCGCCGAATACGCCGAGGTGCTGCGGGAAAGCTTCTGGGCCACGGGCTCGAGCCTGGAAGCCGTCCTGGCCCAGGCTCGCCGGGTAGCCGATTCCCTGTCAGATGACGAAGACGTGGCGGAGTTCGTTCACCTCGTCGAGCGCGCGGCGGAGATCAGTGGGCAGGAGGACCACGCAGAGTAGTCGCTCGATCTCTCTTCACGCGACGGGGTAGACCGCCGGGTAGCTAGGGTGCCCGGCGGTCTCTCTGCGACTCGCCAGACGACGCACAACCTCCCGGCCGCAGTCCCCTTTCGCACCGGCCTGGTCGCCACTGGGCTGCCCTATTCCGCGGTGAGTTGGGATGTGCAGTGAGCGCAGCGCGTTGCACCCAGCGGCACACTCGAAAGGCAGTACGGGCACCTCCTCGCCTCGGCCTCCGCCCGCTCTTCCTTCTCCGACCGGCGCAGACGGTTCACGGCGCGGATCAGGATGAAGATGGCCAGGCTGACAACGAGGAAGCTCACCAGTGTGTTGGCGAAGGCACCGTAGTTGACCGTTACCGCGCCGGCTGCCTGGGCCTCGGCCAGCGTCACATACGGCCCGCCCGGCGACCCCGCCTTCAGGACAAGGAAGAAATCGGCGAAGTCGACGCCGCTCAGGAGCAGTCCGATCGGTGGCATAACGACATCACGAACCAGCGAGGAGACGACGACGCCAAATGCCGTGCCCACGGTGATGCCCACAGCCATGTCCACCACGTTGCCCCGCACTATGAAGTCACGGAACTCCTTCAGCATCGGTAAGCCGCTCCTTTCGTCCCCTGGCCGCCCGGGCGGATCTGACCGCCAACGACAACAATCGCAATCTGCTCCAGGCCCGCAGCGACGACGAGAGGCTCGGCCACCGCGGCTACCGTCCACACCCAGACCGGCGCCCTCTCGGCCGCTCGAGCTGCACTCGCTGCCAGATCATCGAGCGCCGCGGACTGCCCCAGTACGTACTCCTCCAGCGCCTCCAGGCTGGCTGCCAGATCATCCAGGTGGCCGGCCACCTCCGCGGCAGACGTGCGCATCGGCTCCAGGTCCTCCGCCGCCGCGTCCAGATCGGCCTGAATCTCCCGCAGATCATCCGGGAGCGGCTCCAGACCGGCGTTCACCTCAGCGAGGGCATCCTGCAGCGACTGCTCCGGGTCGTAGGAGACACCGGTGATGAAGCTGACGTAGCTGAGCGTGCGCAGCGTGGCATCGATCGCTTCGGCGCCGGCCTCGGCCGAGGTCAGCGCCCCCCTGGCCGCGTCGATCGCCTCCGGCGTGTCCTCCCCAACCAGTTCGCCTATCGAGCGGAGCAGCGGCTCGATCGTTCCCAGCGATCCTTCCGCGCCCAGCAGCATCTCGCCGACAGCATCGAGTGCAGCGGATGCCTCCCCCAGCGAGCCTCCTGCAAGCTCCACGGGCTCCTGCAGCCCTCGTGCAGCTTCCGCCAATGAGGCGAGCGAGTCCGGCACAGCAGCCGCCGCGCGGACGGCCAGGAGGGGCAGGAGCACAAGGCCGCCCAGACAAAGCGCCGTGCCCAGTCCGCCGGCCACCTGGACAGCCAGACCGAAGCCCTTCCTCCACCCCAAGCCAGACAGCCGCTGGCGCACGCCGCCCGCCAGCGCCGGGAGCGAGCGCTCTCCCGGCGGCCGTACGCGAAGAGGCACCTCCTTCGCCTTATCGGTCTGCAGCAGACGCCCGACGAGATCGCCCTTCTCCAGCGCGGCCACGCCCTCGATCCCGCGGCCGCGCGCCAGGCCCCGCAGATCGACCAGGTTCATCAGACTCCAGCACTGGACCTGCAGCAGGCGAGGTAGGAGCTGCCCTGCCTCCAGGCGCCCCGCTCCCTTGATCTGCCGCGTCTTCCCCAGCGCGCGCAGCTCACTCAGGGGCGCGGCCTCGAGCCTCTGCGCCGCGCGCACGTATTCCAGGAGCGCATCGCGCGACAGAGTATCCAGCCCGCCTGCGGGCCAGTGTCTGGCCAGCCTGCGCAGCTGAGAGAGCGTCAGATCTTCAGGTCGGCGCTTCATATCGCGGGCATCCTCCATTACTCGTACTTGAGCGCGGCGACCGGGCTCAACGCTGCCGCCCTCATCGCCGGGTAGACACCGGAGACCAGGCCCACAGCGGCGGAGAAGACGAGCGCAAACAGCAGCAGCCAGAACGGCGTATAGACAAGCGAGAGCTGAGCCTCAGCGGCCGCAGCCCCACCTTGCTGGACAGCCTGCGCCCCCAGATAGGTGGAGGCAATCACGTCGATCAGCGCTCCCAGCCCGATCCCGAGGACCACACCGACCACACCGCCGATCACCCCAATCGTGCCCGCCTCCGCAAGAAAGATCGACATCACGTCCCGGTTGGTGGCTCCGACCGCCTTCATCAGCCCGATCTCGCGCGTCCGCTCGTAGATGGCCATCGACATCGTGTTGGCGATGCCAAAGGCTGCTACGACCAGTGCTATGGCGCCGATCCCGCCGAACACTCCCTGGATGATCAAGAACGTGAGGTTTATGCCCTGTAGCATGCTCTGCGCTGAGTAGGCATAGAAGCCATCATTCAGGATCGCTTGCTCGACCGTCGGCACCTGCTCCGGCGTGGCAACCTTGACCAGAGCCTGATCATAACCTTCCCGGCTCGGATAGCGCCGCTGGCCGGTGCTCCAGGCCTCCAACTCCAGCACGTCATCCACCGATAGGAACACCGCGTAGTCCCGCGCCCCACCGGTCTCCTCCAGCACCCCGCTGACCCTGAGGCGGGCCGTCCGCTGCTCCGGCGTGTCGCCGGCGACCATACGGAAAACCGTCAGCTGAAGCGTCTGCCCCTGCAGCTCCGGCGGATCCTCGACCGGCCGCCCCGTTCGAGGGTCGTAGAACCCCTCCGCAACGCGCGCCCCCACCAGGGCCTGCCAGCGTCCCAGCCGGTCCATGCCGCTCGCCAGCTCGAAGCCCAGCCCCTCCAGCTCGGCCGGGTCGACACCCACCACCTGCTGCATGGAGCTCGGCATCCGATTCAGTCTCAGTATGCCCCCATAGAAAGACTTGTAGGGCGTGACGGCCACAACGCCAGGCATTTCACGGAAGCGATCGAGCGTACGGTCGGTGAGCAGGGTCTCCTCACCCACTGAGCCAACGGACACCCCAGCGAAGCCCGCCAGGAAAGTGCCGGGATAGACGGTGATCTCGGTCAGGTCGCCTATCGAGCCCATCTGCTCAGTGGTGCTGCGCTGAAGCCCGGCCGCCAGTGATACGAGTACTACAACTGCAGACGTGCCCACGACCACGCCGACGGCAGTCATGGCCACGCGGGCCTTCATGCGGCCGAGGTTGCTCAGCACCAGACGAAGCAGGTCCCTGGGCTTCAATCCCTAGCTCCCAAGCCCCAGCATGCCCCGGACGAAGCGGAACACCAGATCCCAGAAGCCGTCATCGTCACCGGCGTCCTCTTCTGTCTCAGCAATCGGCTCGGCCACCTGCACTTCTCGGATCTCGACGGTGATGGTCTCGGTCAACACCTGCGGCTGGTTGAAATCGTCCAGGTAGTGCACGTTGACCACGGCCTCGGCAGTTCCGCCCACCTCGGCCACAGCGATCGCCTCCAGCGACCCCGACGTACCTGGATCGAGCGGGCCTAGATAGAGGGAGCCGTCCAGTATCACCAGGTCGCTGCTGGTCACCTCGAGCGTATTCACGTTCAATGTCGCCCGGCCCACGTTCGTAACCTCAACCGGCAACTCGAAGGGAGTACCGGCCTCGACCAGCTCCAAGGGCCGGTACAGTCCGATCTCCAGGTACGGCCGGTGGACCACCAGCAGGCTGATCAACTGGCTGTCGCTGTGGGCGGTTCCCTGCCGGTCCAGAAAGGCGAGCGCAACGGGAACGGTGTAGGCGCCAGGGCTGGCCGAGCCATCGGCGACCAGATGCTGGGTCACCTCTACAGAGCTTCCCGCCGGTAACGCCGGTGCGAACTTGACATTGCTCGAGCGGAGCGGTGCAAATGGAGCCAGCCCGCCTCCCCCCTCGCCGCCCAAGGTGAGCACCAACCGGTCGGCGTCACCGCCGCTGACGTTGCTGACCTCGAGCATGAGAGCAAAGCTGTCGCCAGGCGCGATTGTGTCGGGGGCCGTGCGGTAGCCGGTAATGATCAGCTGGGGGCTGCCGGATAGCGCCCCGTTGACCTCTACGCCCACGTCCTGGCTGTCAGCATATGTGCCGCCGCTGTAGTCTCCGTACTCAAGCAGGACGGGCAGCCCCAGCCGCCCCGAATGAGGGGCATCCCCCAGGATGAGTCGCAGAGTCACCGTAACCGCCTGGCCCATGCCAATCCGGTCGAGCGAAACCACGTTTCCGCCGCTGGCCGGCACCGCCAGTTCGGAATCGGCGGCAACGAGCACCTGGCTGGCGGTGCGGGCGCCGCGATTCGCCAGGCGCAGCGTGAGCTCGAAAGAGGTGCCCGGTGCCAACAGCGAGGGCTCGGTTTGCGAGGCCTCTATCACCAGCTGGGGACGCCCGCCACCCACCCCCACCGCCTCCACGCTGATGGTATGCGGATTGTCGTCGCGGTTCCCATACTCGTCGCTGGCACTGAGCTCCACCTCCAGGCTGTACGTCCCTGAGGCCAGGCCGGCTGGAGCACGCATGGCCTGCAAGACGGTGGCAGTCTGTCCCACGCCCAGGTGGCCCAGGAGGTGGCCCGCGCCGCCGACCGGCAGGAACGTGCCCCCCGGAAAGGTGACCAGCACATCGCGTGCCACGTCGCTGCCGGCATTGTAGACGTCCACCGACACGCTGAACTCCTGGCCGGCCAAGACCCGGGCCGGCTCCACGGAGTAGTTCAGGATTGTGAGTATAGGGCGGCCCAGCGCCGGGTGCGCAGCCGAACTCATCACCCAGAGGAGGGAAACGGCCACCGCAACGGCCGCCGTCGTATTCAAGCGAAGTAGTCTGCGCATCTTTCCTCCCAGCACATACGTGCACTCACGCCCGCGCCTCTGCGATCCGTCCATCGAGGAGATGAAGACACCTGCTGGTGAACTCGAGCAGCGCCGGATCGTGTGAGACAACTACGATCGTCCTTCCTTGCTCGCGGTTGAGGTCCGCGAGGATTCTCATCACCTCCGCGCCGGTGCGGCTATCCAGGTTGCCGGTAGGCTCGTCGGCCAGGATGATCAAGGGATCGTTGGCCAGGGCGCGCGCTATCGCCACCCGCTGCTGCTCCCCGCCGGACAGCTCGGTTGGCTTGTGGTCGATGCGGCCGCCCAGGCCCACCAAATCGAGGAGAGCGCGCGCCCGGTCGGAGCGCGCAGCGGGAGGCACGCCCGCAAAGAGCATGGGGAACTCCACGTTCTCAAGCGCCGTCATCGTGGGAACCAGGTTGAAGACCTGAAAAACGAAGCCAACCTGCTCGCTTCGATAAGCGGCCAGGCTGTTCTCATCGAGTTCCGTGAGCTCCCGACCCTGCACCCGGATTTGCCCGGCCGTCGGCCTGTCCAGCCCACCCAGCAAGTACAGCAGCGTCGACTTCCCGGAGCCAGACGGACCCATAATGCCGAGGAAGTCACCCTCAGCGACGGTCAGGTCGATCCCATCCAGTGCATGGACGGTCTCCTGGCCCATCTGGTATTCCCGGCGCAGGTTCTCGGCCCGGATCAGCATCTCGCTGCGCATCATTCGCTCAGAATCCCAAAGCGGCTGGGGTCGCCCGGCCGGCGTCGCCTCTAGTAGCTGGTCAAACTAAGCTGTTGAGCGAACAGAGAGCCGACAGCGCTGGGCATCATCATTACGGCGGTCAGTATGAGCCACACGCCCAGCGTGACCAGGATCGCCTTGCGCCGGGGTAGGTGCGTCGTCACAATCACACCGATGACAAGCAGGGCCAGGTTCCAAAACAGAAACAGGTCCACTCGGCTGAACAGGGAAGTGAGCAGCGTCTGGCCCAGGCTGGGAGCCGCCCTCAGCACGTCAGCTGCCGAGGAAGCGGGCCGCACCAGGCCGGATAGGCCTGGGTAGGTTATGAGCTGGCCCGCAGCGACTATGTAGACAGTCTGGAGCAGACCACGGATCGCATAGGGCACCCAGGCCCAGACTACGATGCGGAGCATCTGCTCAAAGGTGCTCCGCCCGCCTAGGGCCATCGCGGCCAGGTACAGCGCGCCCGCCCAGGCCAGCCACCCTACCCCACGCAGAATCAGATTGGCGACCGCCGGGAAGACGACCGTGATGAGCGGCGAGGCCACTACACCCATCATCTGCTCAACCTGAGCCTGCTGGTCAGCTGAGAGCTCCATGTCCTCCCACCGCTCGCCCAAGTCCTCCTCGGCGGCGATCACGGCCTCGCGAGCCTGCTCCGTCGTGATCGGAGCAGCGGCCAATACGGGCAGCAGGACGAAGACTAAGGCAACGACTATCGGTAGCCACAGCCTCGGCCCGCCCCTCTCGTGCACCAACTCGAGAGTCGCTCGCGGCCTGGCGATGATGCCCCACAGCGGCCGCAGCAGCGCCATTCGATCCGCAACAGGTTCTTGATCTTCGGACACGGCTCATCCCTCCTCGTTCAACCGCGCACCCCAATCGTGATCCCGTCCCGATCCGGCCAGCGATTGCCTGGTGCGCAAGCAGCCCACCCGGCTCCGCCCCGCCCCCCGCCTCGGGAGCGTACGTGCCAGGGCTGCCTACCGGCCTCGGCCACAGAAGGTGCATCCCGGGCAGGATCATCCACCGTCGCGCCCGTGAGATACCCTGCCACCTCCCCGCCCGCCATCCCGCCCGGAGCGCTTGCCGCTGGGCACCAAGGAACACCCGCCCAGGGAACATCGCCTCTCTAGCATTATATGGGCGCGGACGATGCGCGTCAAGCGCCGCCCCGCGTCCGGCGCAGGCTGCTTGCGGATCCTGCCCCAGGGTCAGTCGATGACCGGCCTTCTATGTGTTGCGTGGCGGGGCCGGGCGGGCGGGGGGTGAGGCGCGGGACGGGGGCGTGGTGTCCTGTGATCACTACACGAAGTCCTTGCCGACTCAATCGGCGGCGTCCGTGCCAGAGATCGGACGCGCGAAGACGAGGGCTGAGGGGCAGCACCAGCGCCCCCGCCGCCACTCCCCGCCGTTAGCGGCGGCTGAGCCGCCTGCGCACGAGAACGATGACCACGAGCGCAGCGAAGGCGAACGGGACCGCACGGGCCGGCCAGGCCTGGAAATCGGTGCCTATCGCCACGGCGTGCACCGTCACCAGCGCGAAGGCTACGTAGTTGACAAGATGAAGATAACGCCAGCCTCGCCCGGCAGGACGCCTGAGCGCCGCCGTGAGAGCCCCCAGCCCGAAGAGATACAGAGCCGGCCGTCCACCCAGCCGGAGGAAGGCCCGGAGAGAATCGAAGCGAGGCACGAAAACGGCCAGGTCCTGCGAACCGATGGCCACCCCAACCGGATGGAGGGCCATCAGCACCAGCCCGGCTATGGACAATAGGTGGTGCACCTTCACAAACGGTCGGCCGAAGAGGCGCCGCATCAACCTCATGTCGGCAGACGACAGCGCAGCCAGGAACACCGCCTCATATCCCAGTATTGCTGTAGCCCGAATTGTCAGACCCAACGTGTCGCCGTACGGCTGGGCGAGCATCAGCGCTGCGGCGAGCGCGAACGCAGCCGCAGCGACCGCCGCCATCACCCAGGCCCTCCAGCCCGTCTGCTCAGCCATTTCGTCGCCCTCCTCACGTCTGGCCGTCTAGGCCACCTTAAGAATCAGCGCGTGCTCTTGTCTCAGCTTCTTCAGCTTCGGCTCGATCACGGCCCGGCAGTAAGGCTGCTCCCGGTTCCGCCGGTAGTAGTCCCGATGGTACTCCTCAGCCGGATAGAAGGCTTCAAGATGAGCTATCTCGGTCACGATAGGAGCCCCCCGCGTACCTGCCTCCTCCAGCTCGGCGATTACCTGCTCCGCTATCGCCTTCTGCTCCGGCGTATGGTAGAAGATCACAGACCGGTACTGCGCGCCCACGTCCGCTCCCTGCCGGTTGAGTGTCGTCGGATCGTGTAGAGTGAAGAAGACTTCCAACAGATCCCGATATGAAACAACCGCGGGATCGAACGAGATCTGGACAACCTCTGCATGGCCGGTAGCCCCGCCGCAGACCTGCTCGTAGGTGGGATCGGGAACGGCGCCGCCGGCATACCCAGAATCGACACTGAGCACCCCCTTCAGCGCCTCGAAGGCCGCTTCCAGGCACCAGAAGCAGCCGCCACCAAGCGTCGCCAGTTCCTCAGCTCTGCCGGCCTGCCCTTTCACCCCAATCCCCTAGACAAACTCGGCCTCCAGCGAGGCGTAGTCCTCCTCGCTCCACTTTCTCAGCGGCTGCTCGACCAGCGGGCCGGCCCGGAGCGCGGGCACCTGCTCTTCGTACGTCGGCACCCCCTCCGCCCGGTAGAGGACTCCGATCGGGATCCGCTCTCCCCACTCGTGCACCTTCGCCCAGGCCGCGTCCCGATCCGTCGCATCGTAGCTGTCGTCCAGTTTGTAGACCCGGGGACGGAAGAAGTCATATGAGTAGTCGCGGTTGAAGCTCACGCACGGCTGGAGGACATCGAGGTAGCTGGTACCCTGGTGCCGGATCGCCGCCGCCATCGTCTCCGCCAGATGGGCCGGCTCGCCGGCGAAGGCGCGGCCGACGAACGTCGCTCCGCCCACCAGTGCCCAGGCCACCGGGTTCACCGGCCGGTCTATCGCGCCGGCCGGCAACGGGGAAGTCTTGGAGACGAATCCCTGCGGGCTGGTGGGCGAGTACTGCCCCTTGGTCAGGCCGTAGATCATGTTGTTGTGCACCATCAGAGTGATGTCGGCGTTGCGCCGCATCAGATGCATGAAGTGGTTCCCTCCCAGCCCAAACGTATCGCCGTCACCCGCTGCCACGATCGTCTTCATCCCGTGGTTAGCCAGATGCATTCCCTGCGCGATGGGAATCGGTCTGCCGTGAAGCGAAGTAAACGAGTTGACCGTCATGTAGTCGGGAAGCTTGCTGGCCTGGCCGATGCCGCTGACAACGATCACCTGGTGCGGGGCCAGCCCGACGTCGCCCAGCGCCTTCTCAAGCGACCTGAGAATCGAGAAGTTGCCGCAGCCTGGGCACCAGGTCGGCTTGACCGACGAAGCGAATGCGCTCTGCTCTTTCTTCGCCATTGCGCTCCACCTCCTACGCCAGCCGCGCCAATATGTCGCCAGGCGAGAACGGCCTGCCGTCGAATCTATGGATCTGATCGTCGACCTGCACCCCGGTCTCGGCGCGCAGTAACCAGGCAAACTGACCGGTGGCGTTATTCTCCACTGCCACCAGCCTCTTGGCCGATTCGACGAGCTGCTTCGCCGCCTCCCTCGGGAACGGCCACAGGTCGGTGAAGTGAAACGCGTTGACCGATCCCCCGGCTCGATTAGCCCGCTCAACCGCCTCCCGAATCGGCCCGTAGGTCGATCCCCACCCAACGAGCGTCGTCTCGGCCTCCGCCGGCCCGATCAGGGCAGGCGGGCGCATCTCCCGTGCGGCCGCAACTGCCTTGCGCAGCCGCTTGCCGGCCATGGCCACCCGGTTGCCTGCGTCCTCGTCCTCGAAGTGGCCGCGCTCATCGTGCTCGTCGCTGCAGGCCTGGAAGACGCCCCTGGGATGGCCGGGCAGCGCCCGAGGCGAGATGCCGCTCTCGGTGATCGTGTACCGCTTGTAGTCGCCGCCGAGCGCCTCCAGATCCTGGTCGCTCAACGTCGCACCCCGGTCTATCTCGACGCCCTCGAAGCCCAGCGTGGCCCGCTCGACGGTCCGCACCGAGCTGCTCGTGAACTGGTCCACCAGGATGATCACCGGCGTCTGCAGCTTGTCCGCCAGGTTGAACGATCGCCAGCCTGCACTGAAGCATTCCTCGACCGTCCCCGGTGCGAGCACGACTCGGACGAACTCGTCCTGCGAGGCATGCAGAACGAACAGTAGGTCGCCCTGCGCTGTTCTGGTGGGCATTCCGGTGGCGGGGCCCGGCCGCTGCGATTCGACGATAACCAGAGGCGTCTCGGTCATTCCCGCCAGGCCCAGTGCCTCGACCATCAACGCGAAGCCGCCCCCGGACGTGGCGACCATGCCGCGGACACCCATATGGTTGGCGCCGATGGCCATCAGCACCGCGGCCAGCTCGTCCTCAGCGTGCTTGGTAACCAGGCCGTACTGGTCGGCGTGGGCAGCCATCCACTCGATTACCGACGTGGCCGGCGTCATGGGATAGGCAGCTACGAAGCAGCAGCCCCCAAGCAGAGCGCCCAGGCAGATGGCCTGGTTGCCGTTGATCAGCATCCTCTGCGGCGCCTCGATCGGCTCAAGCTTGAACTCGAAATCCGCCCCATACCGCTCGCGCCCCAGCTTGTAGGATGTCTCGGCCACACTCAGATTGGCGTCCACGATCGACTGGCCCTTGGGAGCGAAGTTGTCGTGGATCACGCCGGCCACATGACCCAGGTCGTAGCCCGTCGCTCCGGCAGCCAGCCCCAGAGCGGCGGTGTTCGCCATGACCTTGCTGCCGGCCTGCTCGGCGATGTCAATGAGCGGAGCGGAGAATCGGCGAACCCCTCGGCCCGCCAGTCTCTTCTCGTCCACTTCGATTCCTTCATCGCAGATCACCGCCCCGCCTTCCACAATCTCACCAGCGTGCCGCTCCACTGTCTCCGGAACCATGGCGATGAGCAGGTGCACCTCGTCTGCGTGGCTGTAGACGGGATCCTCGCCTACGCGCAACTGGAAAGAGTTGTGACCGCCGCGGATGCGCGACATGTAGTCCTGCAGCCCGAAGACGTGGAGCCCGCCGCGGGCCAGTGCCCTGGCGAAACCGGCGCCACTCGACCTTACCCCTTGGCCAGCCTCCCCGCCTATCTTGATCGTCATGTCGTTCTTCGTCATGATCGCCTCCGCAGGAGAAACCGCCCGGAAGCCCCCCCGCCCCGTCCCGCCACATGATTATACAGGGTCGCCCTGCGCTTCGCCACCCCCATCCGGCAGGGCGCGGCCGCGGCGCGCCGTGCACCGTCCGCGGGTTGACACCCCCTTGGCCGCCTGCTATAATCTAGCGGCAGGTGGGGCGACGTAGCTCAATGGCAGAGCAGGGGACTCATAAGCCCTTGGTTCCCAGTTCAAATCTGGGCGTCGCCACTGATCAAAGACAGGCGCCGGTGCAACTGCACCGGCGCTTTCCTGTCCCCGGGCCGGCTATTCCCTCAGCAGCCGGTTCTCCGCCGCCCAGGCGTTGACGCTCTGGCCGGGCTGCTCTACCAGAACACAAGCCCCGCCGCCAGGCCCAAGCCGAAGAGCAGGAGTAGGGGGAGGACAATCGCCGTCACCGCCCTGGCAGTCGTCAGCTCCTGCAGCCGCCGCAAGCCGATCCCGGTGAGCACGGAAGACCAGACAGGGGTGGCCGCCATCGCCGGGGGAAACCACACGCTCAACACAAGCGGCGTGCTGCCGTATATGGCCGCCTGCATCGTCCGCCTAAGACCTTGCCTGCCGCCCAGCAGGCACACGAATGGATGCAGCAGCAGCCCGGCCAGCAGAACCACAAAGAACCCGCCGGTCAGGACGAGCGGAACCATCAGGCCAATGCCCACGAAGCCCATGTACTCCCGGTCGCCCAACTGCGGAAAGATGAACACAGGAACAACGATCAGGCTCAGAACGAGCAGCACGCCCGTAACGGGCAGCAGGAGGACGAGCAGGTACAGGAGGGAGCTCCGCAGCCGCTCTCCCTTGATCTCGTCCAACGTAGCTCCAGCGTGCCTCAACATCCCTGCAATGCGGCGCAGCATACGCATGTTGCCCTCCTACTCCTCTCTGCGAACGCGCTTGCAGAAGCGCCACAGAGGGACGTTGCAGGTCAGCTCATCCGCCCCCACCTCATCCGGCGCCAGCACGTAGCCCAGGAGCTCCTGCTCGCCGTAGCCACTCAGCCCCTCCGGCTCGCCACCGCCGTCCAGCGTCACCATGTGATCCCTGCGCCGGCTGTTGTGGTACTGATAGAGGGGCACGGTGCCAGGCACCTGTTCGGTGTAGATGTAGCCGACGTATCCGTGGTTGACGTACCCCTCAATCGTGGGATTGACCTCGATGCGATCGTCTCGGTCACCGTGGACGATCTCGTCAACTCCGTCGCCGTTCAGGTCGCCTGAGGCCAGTCCGTCACCGCTCTCGAAGTCGAGCTCATAGTCCCTGATCGTCGTCCCGTCCATCGAAAGAACGTGGATCCGGTCGCCGCGATCGCCGTGGATGATCTCCCCGACTCCGTCTCCGTCGATGTCTGCCACAGCCAACCCGTCACCCTGCTCGAAGTCACGGTCGAATCGCACGAGCCGCTCGCCCGTGATATCCATGACCCGGATGTAGTCGTCCCGGTCGCCGTGGATGATCTCCTCGACGCCATCCCCGGTAACGTCACCCACGGCCAGGCCATCGTTCCGCTCGTAGTTGAGATCGAACCTGGAGAGCCGGGTGCCATTCATATCCAGGACCCGGATGTAGTCACTCCGATCTCCGTGCACGATCTCGTCGATGCCGTCGCCGTTCACATCGCCCGCCGCCAGACCGTCCCCTTCGTCGAAGTCGAGCTCGAAGCGAGACAGCCGGTTACCATCCATGTCGAAGACCTGGATCCGGTCATCCCGGTCGCCGTGGATGATCTCGTCCCTGCCGTCCCCGTTCACGTCTCCCGCCGCCAAGCCATCATTACCCTCGAAGTTGAGCGAGAACTCGGACAGGAGCGCGCCGGACTGGTCGAAAACGCGAATCCAGTCGCCCCGATCCCCGTGGATGATCTCCTCGCGCCCGTCCCCGTTCACGTCGCCGACGGCCAGGCCATCGCCACCTTCGAAGTCGACCGCGAAGCCGGCCCTGGAAGGGGCCATCGTCGTCAGCATAGCGTCTTCCCTATCGGGATTGAACAGCCTGTAGAGCGGGACCGCACCCGCCGTCTCCGATGGTGGCAGGTAGCCCACGACGATCTCCCGGGTGTAGCCTCCCACTACCGGCGTCACGAACGTCTGCGTACCGGCACACGGGTCGGTCGCTACCGTTGCCGTGTAGACTTCATTCTCCAGCGCCTGCATGAGCCACAGGATCGCCGTTCCCTCCAGCGTCGTCGTGGCAGAGATGACGCTGGGCAGGTAGCCCGGGGTGGCCGTATCGTCGCAGAGCAGCCTGTACTGCTGGGCGGTGCTCTTCATGTTCACCGAGCCGGCGCCGGGGTCCAGATCCAGCGTGTAGCCGACGATGCCCAGACGGACATCCTGTGCATCCGCCCGGGACCAGTTGGGGTCATCGCACACGTGGAAGGTGCGCGCCGTAGGGCTATCCGCCGCCGCGAACAGGTACAACGGACTGGTTCCCGGCGCCGGGTAGTCAAAGATGAACCCCAGCGCCTGCACCCTCGCGAGCCCATCGACGAACGTGTTCGTCTCCAGACACTGGTCCGGGCTTGGATAGTGCTTGTAGTAGACGACGGCATGCGGGCAGCCGATACCGAACCAATCACAGCCCAGCTTCTTGATGCCCTCCCACAGATCCTTGAAGAAGCCGCCGATGCCCTCGACGATGAAGTTCCAGATACCCTTCAGGACCGACCAGATCCCTTCGCCGATCGCCTTGAAGATGTCGCCGACTATCCGGCCCATCTTCTCCGGGTCAGACCAGTTCTCGGGGTTGAAGAGATCACCGACAGCGTTGACCAGGTCCTGTGCCACCAGCGTCAGATCGCCGGCCATGTCTCCCAGCGCATCGAGCATGCCCCCGATGATGGGCACGTCTTCGCCCCAAGTGAGGATCATGGAGACCGCGGCCATGATCGTCGTCACCACGCCGCCGGTGAGCTCTATGATGCCCTCCAGAGCACGGTGCACCTCACCTTCTTCGAAGATGTCCGCGAAGTCCTGGCCGCCGGTCATGAAAGTGGAGATGCCCTGCGCCAGCGCCAGCTGGGAACGCACCTCTTCTGAGTTGCCCGGCGGCAGGCTCTGATCGCTCACTGCAATGTACAGGCTGCTCCACAGCGGCACATCCGCCTCGCCGACCGGGAAGACCATCCGCCCCCAGAACTGATCAAGACGATCCGGCGTAATACCAAACTGGCGGCCATGAGGATCGTACATGCCGATGACGGTCTGGGCAGTGCCCGCGGGGAACTCCTGCTCCACCTCGCAGAACGACGTGACGACCACCCAGTGGCCGTCGTTCACGTCGATCGAACCCGCGGTGTTGGCGATCTCCATCAGCACCGGAATGCCTCTGTCGACGAACCAGCGCAGCTCTTCCACGTCCCCGTTGACGTAGATCTCGGCGTTGTAGCCGTGCTCCTCGGCGTACTCCTCAACGCCGATCGGGTCCGTGAACATATCAGTGCCGGTGTAGCAGCGGATGGCGTCATCGATGCAGTCGGGCGCGCAGTCCTGGCCGCAGCAGTCTGCACCCAGATAGCGCAGAGTATAGGCCAGGCTGGTCGTGCCGCAGGCATTCTCCCTCTGGCCCGTCAGATAGACCTGGCAGCCGCGGTCCTCCACCTGATCATCCGTCCGCTCGCAGGAGTCCGGCATGCGGGACAATACGTCCTCGCGCACGCCGTCGCCATCCACGTCTCCCTCCGGGCCCGCCACCGGGCAGCCGTCAGGCGCCGGGCCAGGGTCATCGGGGCAGACGTCGGCGTCGTCCCAGATACCATCGCCGTCGCTATCCGGCATTGGGCACCCAGCATTCTCCAGCAAACCCCACTCCTCGGGACAGGTGTCGGCGGAGTCCTCTATGGTGTCTCCGTCCTGATCTGTATCGGTACCCTCCGGCGGGCAGCCGAAGTGCGGATTGCCGCCCGGTCCAGGCTCGAGCGTACACTGGTCCCAGTCCAGCCAGGACGGATCGTCGGTGACGCCGTCGCCGTCCAGATCACGCCTGGGGCAGCCGTCCGGATCGTGACCTCCCCAGGCGTCCGGGCAGAGATCCTGCGGCGCGTAGGGGACCTTGCGGCCGATGTGCATCAGGTCCGTGTCGGGGCAGCTCAACAGGCCAGACTCATTGCCCCACCCGGCTGCATCCTCCGCCAGCTCCGGCTCAGAGCGCAGGCCCACCAATAGCGTCTCCGTCACGCTGTTGTTGCCTTCGTCGTCCTCGGCCACGCTGTCACCTGGATCGACGACGGCGGTGATATCGTACTCTCCTGGCTCGGGGAAGACGAGAGAGTGCGCGAACAGAACCGTAACCATCTCGCCGGAGGCCAGCGCCGGCAGAGGGCGGCTGATCTCACCGCAGCACCACTGCAGCGCGACGCTCGTCGCCCCGGAAGGATCGCCCTCGTTGAGGACCACAACCTCGGCACTCACTGCGCTGAGGAACATGGGATCGCCTGGCTGCAGCGCCAGCCGCACCACAGACAGGTCAGCACCTGGCGCCGCGCGGACCGGCGCAGCCGGCGCCACCGCCTCCAGCAGGACGACGAGCAAGAGAACCCTGTCGATCAGCCTTGCCAGCTTCCTCTGAATCATCTGCTGCCCCCATTACTCCTCGGTGAAGATGTAGACTTCGTCGTCTTCGTCGATTGCCAGGAGGATCTCGTCCAGCAAGTCTCCTTGAACGTCACCTGCGGCCAGCTGATCGACCGGGGTGATCTTGGGCGCGTACTTGATCTTGAGCAGCCCCAGCACAGCGTCGTAGATGTAGACGGAGTTGTCCTCGTCGACGGCGATGATTACCTCTGCCCGCTGGTCTCCCAGCACGTTGCCCACGGCCAGGGAGTCATACTTGGTGTAGCGAACCTGCGTCATCATGAGCAGGGTGCCGCTTGCATCGTAGATGTAGATCACACTATCGTTGCCGTGCTGATCGAGCAGGACGATCTCCTCCAGCTCGTCGCCAAAGACGTCGCCCACCGCCATAGCGTCATTGTGATCGCACTTCTTCCCCAGGTAGCAGGAGCCGTGGAAATCGAAATCGTCGATGGCAAAGCCGCCCACGGACTCGCCGCGCCAATCGTACAAGTAGACGTGATCGTCCTCGTCGATGGCGATGATGATCTCTTCCTCCGGCCCGCCGGTGACGTTGCCCGCAGCCAGGCAGTCGTATGGCGTGAACCGCGCATCGAAGTCGAAAACGAGCCCACCCAGGCGGTCCAGTATGTACACCTGGTTGTCCTGGTCGATGGCGACGATGATCTCGGCTCGATCGTCCGCCGGCGCGACGTTGCCGACAGCGACGCGGTCGTTCGGCGTATAGCGGGCGTCGAAACTGTACGAGTGCCCCTCCTCCCGGTCCCAGATGTAGAATCGTCCGTTGTCGCCGCCAGCGTCCTCGTCTATGACCCGCAGCTCCTCCGCCTTGGGCCCGTAGGCCAGGTCGCCCACCACAAAGGCGTCGAATCCGGTGAGCCGGGCCTCGTTGAACTCGCTGGGGAAGCAGCCGCAGGCCTTCTGGGGCAGGGGCGTCGGGGTGGGCGGCGCGATCGTAGGAGTGGGCATCTCAGTAGGAGTGGCGCTCGGCGTGGGCGAGGCCGTGGGCGTGGCCGTCGCCGCGGTGGTCGGAGTCCTGGTAGTCGTCGGGGTCAAGGTTGGAGTGCGCGTGGGCGTTGCAGAAGGGATAGAGGATGGCGTGAACGACGGCGTAGCGGTAGGCCCTCGAGCGATGTGCGGCTCCACCCACACCGCCCAGTCCTGGGAGGAGCTGCCCAACGCATCCACGCGCAGCGAGATCTCTCCCGTCCCGCCGGCGTGCGCGCTGAGGTCCACCCAGATCTCCTGCAGCTGGCCATCGTAGTCGTCGACGATATTGGCCAGCTCGTAGACTGTTCCCGGCTCGATCGGATCCGGATCGTAGATCACCCTGAAGCGGGCCCGTCCTGCCGACGCCCCGCTCATGAAGCCGACCTCGGCGACGAAGCGGTCGCCGCTCTGGATGGTGACCCCCAGCGTGTAGAGGGAGAAGCGGCCGACGATGTAGCCGTCCGTCTGCCAGGTCGGATGGGTCTCGATCGACCGCACCGCGGTACGGCCGTCCTCAAGGGAGAAGGCAGGGCCAAGCTGGCGGACAAACCCGTCGCTATCGGAGGGGCTGCCGGGGCAGGTCAGCAGCTTCGGCCACTCCGGGAAGGAGCCGGCCGCGTATCCACCGTACCAGCGCCCGTCACAGACATCGTCGTAGAAGCTGTAGACAATGTAGGCGGGCGGCCTGACGGGAGGCTTGGCCAGAGATGTAGGACCCGCCAGCAGGGCGACGAGGATGAGGGCAACAAGCGCCACAAGAGGATAGAGCCGACCTGGTGATACCGTGCGCATCGCGCTCCTCGCTTTCGCAGTACACCGCTGCACGTTTCTGGAACGTGTTCAGGGTCGCCTGTGTTACAGCTGGCCGCGGAAGGATGGCGGCGAAGTAGCCTGTAACACCATTGTTGTCAGGGCGCAGGCCAGCCCCTTGGCCGCGGCAATCAGAGCCAGGGCCAACCCACCGGCGAATATAGCACAGGTGCCACAGACGCGCAAGCAGCTGTGCGCGGGCCCGGTGAGCGAGAGCCGCCCCGAGCTTCGGCGGATGCTCACAGCCACCGCACGTGCAGCGCCTCCGGAGCGAGAGGGGCCAGCTCGTTGGTCACGACGATGGTCCGCTCTTCCCCTGCAGCCAGATCGAAGTAGTTGTCGCTGAAGCGGGTGTGCTCGTCCGGCACGAGAAGGTGGAAGTAGCGGACGTAGGCCGGAGCGCGTACATGAACCGCCAGCTCGTGCTCGCCGAGCGATGAGATCGCGACCCCCGGCTCCACCGCCTGCCGCTCCAGGTCCTTATTATCTCTTGACATCCACCCTGGCAATGAGTATAATAGAACAAACGTTCTATCGTCATGCAGAACGATAGAAGAGTAGAGCACAATGAAGGTGGCTGGCCTGCTGATGCTCCACCTGCCGGTGCAGGTGGAGCGAAGACACGACCCTTCCCTGGCACCATTTCCTCTGGTCGTCGGCGGACGGCCCTGGGACGACGGTGCGGTGCTCGACTGCTGCCCCCAGGCCGTCGCCGCCGGGGTAACCCCAGGGATGCGTCTCTCCCAGGCAGAAGCGCTCTGTCCCGCAGCCAACTTCGTCGCGGCCGAAGACGAGGCCTACCAGGCGGTCCACGAAGCGCTTCTCGACAGCGCCGGCCGTTTCACCCCAACTGTGGAGACAGGCGCGCTGGGTTTACTCTACGCCGAGGTCTCCGGCCTGGAGCGGCGGGTTGGCCCCGACGAAGAGATGGCCCGCCAACTCTTGCTGGCAGCGGCCCAGGCCCTACAGCCGGACCCCGGGCAGACAACCGAGTTCGACATACGGATCGGCCTGGCCAGCTCCAAGTTCGTCGCCGAGCAGGCCGCACGCGCCGCCCGGCCCGGCAGCTGCTGCCTCGTACCACCCGGCGAGGAACAGTCTTTCCTCTCGCCTCTGCCTCTCTCCACACTACCCGCCGATCCGGAGATATTCCGCCGCCTCCACCTCCTGGGCATACGCACGCTGGGAGCGCTGGCCGCCCTGCCCCGCCTGGCTATCGTGCGCCAGTTCGGGCCCTATGCCGGCCCACTGCACGATCTCTGCCGCGCCATCGACCTCCGACCGGTAGACCCGATCCGGCCGCCGCTCCGGATTTCGCGCACCCGCACCTTCAACGACCCTCTAACCAGCCGCGCCCCTATCCTGGCCCACGCCCACCAGATAACAACCGAGATGGCCGGAGCGATCTCCCGCCGCGGCTACCAGGCCGAAGGGCTCAAGCTGCAGCTAGGGGAAGAGAGCGGAAAGAAACACTCCTCCGGCACTGCCATCAAGCCCCCGTCTGCCGAGCCGGGCAAGCTCTCCCGTCTGGCGGCCGGCCTGTTGAACCGCCTGTCGCCCGCCGGCCCCATAGTCTCCCTCTCCCTCACCATCTACCCCCTACGCCCCTTCCACCTTGGCACCACGCAGCTATCCTTTCTATCCAGTGAAACCAACACCCCGCTCGATCTAGACCAACCGAGACAGGGCGATTCGCTGAGAGAAACGCTACGCCTGCTGAGAGAGCGCTTCGGGGAGATGATCGTCGTAGCCGCGTCTCTCCTGGGACCACCGCCTCCTCAACCCGTGCAGGTCACCACCGATCCCCAGGGCCTACCACGGGCTGTGATCTGGCGCGATCGCATCCGGGAGGTGGCGGCCATTCACGAAACGTGGCGAGAGGACACACATTGGTGGAGCCGGCCGGTCGAACGAGATTACTTCCGCCTGGAGACCAACGACGGGCAGATGCGCGTCGTCTTCCGCGACCTGAGGAGCGACCGATGGCTGCTGGAGCGAAGACACATCTGAGCGCTCATCCCCCCACCCCGATCTACGCCGAACTCCACGCCCACAGCGACCACTCCCTACTAGACGGCGTCCCCTCCCCGGAAGCGCTCGCGGCCCAGGCAGCGCACCTGGGCATCCCCGCCCTAGCTCTCACCGATCACGACGCGCTCTACGGCGCGATTCGCTTCGTCCTTGCCGCCCGCGCGATGGGGATCAAGCCGCTCCTGGGGGCGGAGATGACGCTCGAAGACGGCAGCCATCTGACGCTGCTCGTCGAGACGGCGGAAGGGTACGCCAACCTCTGCCGGCTGATCACGCTGGCACGGCGAGACCAGGAAAAAGGCACCGCCCGCCTGGCCCATGGCGACCTGGCTCACCACACCGGCGGGCTGATCGCCCTCTCCGGCTGCCCCCAGGGAGAGATCCCCCGCCTGGTCGCCGCGGGATCCTACCAGCAGGCCCAGCAAACGGCCCAGAACTACGTCCGCCTCTTCGGCCCAGAAAGCTTCTTCATCGAGCTGCAGCGCCACCACCGCCGCGGCGATGGACGATTATCGAGCAGGCTCCTCGAACTCGCCGCCCATACAGGGCTGGGCATCATCGCCACCGGGAACACCCATTACCTCCACCCGCACCAACGAGAGGTCCACGACGTGCTGACCTGCATCCGCCACCACACCACGCTTGAGGAGGCCGGTCCCCTTCTACGTCCCAACGCCGAGTACCACCTGCGCTCCCCCCAGGAGATGAGCGGTCTCTTCGCCACCATCCCCGGCGCTCTGGAGAACAGCCTGCGCATTGCCGAGCGCTGCGCCCCGGCGACCGACTATCTCCCCAGCGGCCCTCAGACACTGCCCCTCTTTCCCGTCCCCGGCGGCCGCCCGGCCAGCTTCTACCTGCGAGAGCTGTGCCTTCAAGAAATGCAGCGCCTCTACTCCAAGCCCCCACCTCGCGATCTACTGGAGCGGGAACTGGCAGTGATCGAGCAGGCCGGCCTGGCCGACTACTTCCTCATCGTCTGGGACATAGTCCGCTTCTCCCTCCGCGCCTCCATCCGCTGCCAGGGGCGGGGCAGCGCAGCCAATTCGCTCGTCGCCTACCTCCTGGGCATCAGTCCCATCGACCCGGTCGCCTGCGACCTGGTCTTCGAGCGGTTCCTCTCACCGGAGCGATGCGGCCCGCCCGATATAGACATAGATTTCGCCGCTGACCGCCGAGAAGAGGTGATCCAGTACGTCTACCGGCGCTACGGCGAGGAGCACGCGGCGATGGCCTGCACGCTGGTCACCTACCGGGCCCGCTCCGCCGTGCGCGATACAGCCCGTGCTATCGGCTTCCCTCCGGCACTGGTCGAACGGCTGGCGGACACACTAGACGTGGGTAATGCCCGCAGCATAGAGGAATCCAAGGGTTTGGCCGAAACCTTCGGCGCCGATCTGGCCGGCCAGCCCTTCCGGAACCTGCTGCGCATCGTCCCCCAGCTCGCCTCAGTCCCCCGCCACTTAGGAATCCACAATGGGGGAATGGTGCTCGCCGGACCACCTCTCTGCGACCTCGTACCTTTGGAACCGGCCACGATGCCCGATCGGGTCGTCACCCAATGGGACAAGGACGCCCTAGAGGGGGCAGGAATGGTCAAGATCGATCTCCTGGGCCTGCGGATGCTATCGGCCATCGAGGACGCGGCCGCTTTCGTCGCCGCCCAGACGGGAAAGCGCCCCGCCCTCGAGCAGCTGACGCCCGACGACCCACAGGTATACGACCTGATCTGCCGTGGCGAGACCATAGGCCTCTTTCAGATCGAATCGAGAGCCCAGTCCACGCTCATCCCCCGCTTCCAGCCCCGCTCCTTCGCCGATCTGGTGATCGAGATCTCGCTCATCCGGCCCGGTCCGATCCAGGGCAATATGGTGCACCCTTTCCTGCGCCGCCGCCAGGGACTCGATCCGGTCACCTATACCCACCCACTCCTCGAGCCGGCGCTGGCGGAGACGCTCGGGGTGATCGTCTATCAAGAGCAGGTGCTCAAGGTCGCTCGCGACCTGGCCGGCTTCACCGCGGGCAAAGCGGAGCTGCTGCGCCGGGCGCTCTCCAACAAGCGCGCCGCAGAGCAGGTGGAGCGCTTTCGAGACGAGTTCTTGGCCGGCGCGCTCGACCGGGGCGTACCTCTCCAAGTGGCCGAGAATACCTTCACCCAGCTGCTCGCCTTCGGCAGCTACTCCTTCCCCAAGAGCCACGCCGCCGCCTTCGCCGTGTTGACCTATCAATCCGCCTGGCTGCGCTGCTACCATCCGGCCGCCTTCTTCGCCGCAATCCTACGCCACCAGCCGATGGGTTTCTACCCACCCCACGTGGTCGTCTCCGACGCCCGCCGCATCGGCCTGGAGGTCCGCCCCATCGACGTCGAGGTCTCCAATCTGCACGCAACGGTAGAGAGAGAGGCGATACGGCTGGGATTGGCAATGGTCTCCGGCCTGGGGGAGACGGGAAGCCAAAGGATCCTCCAGGCCCGCTCCAGCGGCCCTTTCCGTTCCCTGGCCGATTTCTGCCGCCGCACCAGGCTGGACCGGCAGGCAGTAGAACCGCTCATCTGGGCCGGCGCCTTCGACCGCTGGGGACTACCGCGCCGGCAGCTGGCGTGGGATCTTCAGGCAGCTTTGGACGCTGCAGAGAGGCCGCCCGGTCTCTCGCTGCAGCCGCACCCGGCCGAACGCCCCCGCTTCGCCTTTCTACCACCAAGTGATCAGCTGTTGACGGAGGTTGCCCACACCGGAGTTACGGCACGCCACCACCTGACCAGCCTGGTGAAAGATAGGCTGAATGGCCTGGGCGTTACTCCCAGCACCGCGCTCGCCCAACTCCGCGACGGCGGCCGACTGAGAGTGGGCGGAATCATCGTCTCCGCCCAGCGGCCTCCCACCGCGAAAGGCACAGCCTTCCTGGCCTTGGAGGACGAAGGCGGACTGATAAACATCACCCTGCGGCCGGAGGTCTACGAAGCAAACCGGAAGGCGCTGAAGTCACCGTTCGTCGCAGTCGACGGGAGACTCCAGAAGCGAGGAAAAGCTGTCAGCGTCCTGGCTGCCAAGGTGATACCCCTGGAGCCCACAGCAGATAGCGGCTAGCAGCCAGCCGTGAGCTGAAAGCGGTGCGCGGGATTCCAGCGATTTATCCCCAGGCGCAGAGCCGGGGGCCCGCCAGCCCGGACAAAGAGAAACCACACAGACGCAGAGAACACAGAGGAAAGCCTGGATACGCTCTTTCTCGTCCCCACGCCCCACGACCATTCCTCCAACTGAGTACGCCAGCACGTAAGGCTGGCTGCCAGCCCGCCCTACTCGGACGCCCGGAAGGAGTTGCCCTCCGTTCGCCTGGACAACAGGCACGATTGCCTTGCCCATACCCGCCATACAGCGTATAATAGCCGGGCGCTATCGGGCGGGGACAAGCCAGCGCGAGAGAGAGGCCATCCCCCTGCCGACCACTGATTCTCATGGCGATCTATCTCGATTCCGCATCCGTATCCGACGCACAGAAGGCCGCCGCGCTGGGAATCGTGCGCGGGATAACCACCAACCCCACCCTTCTGGCCAAGGAATCTCAGCCCCCTGAGGAGATCATCCCTGCCCTGTGCGAGACCCTCGAGGATGGCCTGGTCTTCTACCAGCTGAACAGGCCTGAGCTCAAGTCCCGCGAAGCCGAAGCTCACCGATTCCTGGCCCTGAAACCGGGCAGGATCGGTCTGAAGATCGCCTGCACACCGGAGGACCTGGCTCTGCTCGCCCGTCTCGCTTCCCACAGCATAGTCTGCGCGGCCACGGCCGTCTACTCGGCGCACCAGGCCTACATCGCCTGTGAGGCCGGCGCCCGCTACGTGATACCCTACGTTAACCGCGCTTCCAGCGAGGGCATCAGCGGGCTCGAACTGGTACGCGAGCTGGCCGCCGTCTGCGAGGCAACGGGAGGACGCACCACCGTACTGGCCGCCAGCCTGAAGAGCCCGGAGCAGACTGCGGCAGCGGTCATAGCCGGCGCCTCGGACGTCACGCTCGTCCTGGACCAGATAGTGGCCCTGGGCGATCATCCTCTCACCCGTCAGGCGGTCGAGGAGTTCACCCAGGCAGGACAGGGAGCCTGAGCGCGGCCAGGGCGACCAATCCCCTCTGCCGGAATTAGCATGTCGAAGCGACTCGCCCCCACATTCGCGCTTCTCCTGATCCTGGCCGGCTGTGCTCAGGCGACTGCCGGCCCCGGGTCTCCGCTTGAGACGCCCACGCCCAGCGACCCCACCCCGACTCGGCCCGGCTCTGCGGGAGACGCATCGAGCGTCGGTGCCGTCGACCTCCAGCTGTGGCTGCCTTTCGAGCTCAGCCCGGACGGCGAGACAGCCCAGGCCGCCGTCCTTGCTCAACAGCTGGCGGACTTCGCCGCGGGCTACGCTTCCCTCACGGTCGAGGTGACTGAGAAGGCGGCAGACGGCGAAGGCGGGCTGCTCGAATTCCTGCTGGCGGCACAGGACGCCGCGCCTTCCGTCCTCCCGGATCTGGCGATCCTGGATTCTGACGACCTGGCCGAAGCCTACGAAGCCGGATTGCTCCAACCACTGGGAGACCTGCTCGCCCCGGCAAGGCTGACCGACCAGTTCGGCTTCGCCGCCGACCTGGCGAGCGTCGCCGGCGAACAAGTGGGATTCGTCCTCGGATCAGAGATCCTGCACGCTGCGTATCGGCCGGCGCTCGTCGCCACGCCGCCCGTATCCTGGACCCAGGTTACGTCCGGCCGCATCTCCTTTCTGTTCCCAGGGGTCGGCCAGAACGGGCTGGTCAACGACAGCACCCTGATCCAGTACCTGGGGGCCGGCGGCGATCTCGCGTCTGCGCAGGGGGACCTTGATGGCGACGCACTGGAGGACGTCCTCTCATTCTACAGGACCGCCGTTTTCCGGGGCGCAATCGCCCCCTCCACCGTACTCGATATCGCAGACGCCGACGAGGCCTGGGATCGATTCGTCGGCGGAGAGGGTGCTTTGACGGTGGTCCGCTCCACCCGCTACTGGCTGGAGGCGGACGATACGGCGGCCGCTGTCCAGCTGCC
Source organism: uncultured Anaerolineales bacterium (assembly GCA_964530325.1). Taxonomy (GTDB): domain Bacteria; phylum Chloroflexota; class Anaerolineae; order B4-G1; family B4-G1; genus CAZHAX01. Next base: position 41,160 of record CAZHAX010000009.1, read on the forward strand.
GACTGCTGACGGCACTCCGCTCACATTCGGGCACGGCTGGGTCATCGTCCTGATCACAGACTCACCGGCACGCCAATCGGCTGCGCTGGCCCTGATCGAAGCGCTGACAGCGCCCGAGGCTCACGCGGCGTGGACGCGCGCCGGCGGCTACCTCCCCGCGACCAAGAGCGCCCTGCGGATGTGGACCGACTCCAGTGAGGACCGCTCGCTGCTGCAGGCCCTGCTGGAATCGGCCCAGCCCAGGCCGCAGATACCCGCTGGCACAGCACAAGCTATTCAGGACGCGCTTGAGGCTGTTCTCCGCGGCGAAGCGACGCCTGCACAGGCGGTCGCTGCTGTCCTCGAACCTCAAGCACCGTAGCCTCCCACCCGGCAGGCAGCCCAGACACAAGAAGAGAGCGACCGTGGTGACACAGTCGCTCCTATCACTGCGATGGTACCCCCGGCGCGATTTGAACGCGCGACCTTGAACTTAGGAGGTTCCTGCTCTATCCAGCTGAGCTACGGGGGCCCAAAGCGATTATAGCATGGCGGTAGGGGCGCAGCAAGCTATGCGGCATGCCCGTGATTTCTCGAGCGTCCTGCAGACCTCAGCCCGCCCTCAGCGCGCCCTGTGGCCCACCGTCGACCACCAGTTGAGGCGCCTCTTTGCTCCGCTTCCAGACGGATAGACGATTCATCTCACGCACCAGCTCGATCTCCCGCTTGGTCACACCCACCGCCTCCACGTCCTGCTGCGAGAGACCCCCGCCCAGCCAGTCCAGCACCAGGTCGATCTTGCTGTAGCTCAGGCCGAGAGCGTACTCATCGGTGATCCCCGCCATCATATCGGGCGACGGGGACTGAGCGCGCACTTCCTCCGGCAGCCCCAGGTACCTGGCCAGCTGGCGCACTTGAGTCTTGTAGAGACCGATCAGGGGCTGGACCGCGACGGGCAGGTCGTCCACCCCGCCGTCGACGAACCAGCCCAGCATCCACTCGGAGCGATTCGCTGCCCCGAGCAGCACCAGGTTGCGCTCTGGCGCCAGGCCCTCCAGGTACTCGCGGCGGTACCGGTGTCGCGTGACAAAGCCCTGGCCGCTGTAGGCGCCTACGGCCCCACGCGTCGCGGCCCCGCCTCGCTCGCCACCGTCGCAACCCGGGCCCGCCCGCAGCGAGGAGACGAAAGGTGTCTCCCCTGCCAACACGCGGTAGGCGCCGTGCAGCAGGCGGGCCACGAGCGGCGAAAGCCTCGTCAGCCGGGTGACCGTCGAGTCGTAGGCCCCGCGCTCGCGGGCAGCTTCCTCTATACTAACCCGCTGCAGCGATATCCCCAGCCACTCCGCCACCCGTACCGCATTGCTGGCCAGCGCGGCGCTGCTATCCCTATCGTAGAGGTATGCTGCCTGCACGCGCCCGCTGCCGAGTGCCCGCACCGCTAGCGCAGCCAGCAGGGAGGAATCGATGCCCCCGCTCAGGCCGAGCAGCGCGCCTTCGGCCGCACGGGCTGCACGAAGGTCTTGCAGGTACGCCGCGATGGCATTTGCCGCCCGCTCGGCGTCGACCTGCAGCAATGCGGCGGCCATCTCGGCCCGGGTATCTCCACAGGTACGCATCGCCCGACCACTCAGTATCCGTCAGCTGCGCCGCTCCCCACGAGGACCGAGCGTGCCCGCAATCCACAGCCTCAGCCAGCAGCCGCCTACTGCACCTTGAAGACGAGATAGCCCCGCGGCCCGATGCCCGTCTCGAAGACCATCTTGTCGCCCTCGCGGTGGCCCTCGATGATGCGCACGGATTGGAGCTCCTTCAGCCGCGCTCGCTTCCTGTCCACGATCAGCCTCACGGACACTGCATGATCTCTGAAGGAAGCCACTATGAACGTGTCGTTGTCGTAGGCGAACAGGGCCACCTGGCTGGGGCCGTCGACGCAGACGGGCAGGCACCTCCCCAGCAGCCTCCTGATCGCGGTCAGGGCCTGCTGGGGATAGGCATAGAGGTCGGCCACGTTGTCGGGGATCGTCAGTACGTAGAGCTTCCCCTCGCCGTGGCCGACACTGAGCAGGATCGGATAGCCTCCGCCGTACCCGGGGTCAATGGCGGTGATCAGCTCCCAGGCATCGTTAGTCGGATAGCGGATCTGGGGAATCAGGATGTCGTACTCGGAGGGGTAGACGTCCTGCCAGTCGCTGAATCTGCGGGCCAGCGCCTTCTTGGGCGTGTGCTCGAGTTCCGCCAGCCGTTCCAGGCCTTTCCCCTGCAGAGCACGCACCAGGCCTGAGGTCATCATCACATCCCTGCCCCGCAGAAGCTGCCGCTCGATCTTGCTGATGATGTCCGCATCGAAGCTCGCCTGCTCCGTGAGGAATACCACCTCCTCGCCCTCGGGGAACTCGGGGGTGATCTCGATCGGCACTCCCAGCATGCCGATGTAGTTCGGCAGGAAGTCCTCGCCGTAGGAGTGATACGGCTTGTAGCTCTTGACCGCCAGTGGACCCCCCAGCTCCCCCAGGAAACCATCAACCCGCTCCAGCTCGTAGCCCGCAACCCGGGCCAGGATCGACGTAGGCCGAGCTGTGCCGTCCGGCTCCACCACTTCCTCAAGCAAGTGACCATAGCTGAAGAGCATGATCTCACACGCCTTGGCCAACAGGGTCAGCCGCAGCTGCTCCGCGTAGCGATCCAGGGAGCGGCGGCGGAAGGGATCGACCCACCCGCCCCCGTTCCGCCCCGGCGCCACGTTCTCGAAGTAGCGCATGATGGCATAGCTCTGGTAGGGCTGCAGGTGTTGATGGGTGTAGACGGGGTCGCGCGTCTCCGTCCCGGTGTAGATCAGGTCGAAGAGGCCAGGCTCGACCTCCAGGTCGTAGCCACAGTACTGGAAGTGGTCGTACCAGTTGGGATACTTGATGATCAGCCTGATACTGGGGTTGACCTGCCTGGCCGGCTTCACGACCAGGTCCTGCGCCGCGCCTCGCATCTGCTCCAGCCTGAACTCCGACCAGCTCCTCTCGCCCTTCGCCTTCACGCACGAGGCGCACCGGCAGCTGGTGAAGAAGAAGTCGTCCAGGATTACCTCGTCGAACAGCCCGGCCGCGTACTCAGCCATCTGCCGCACTCTGTCGCGGCTGGCCGGTTGCGAGTAGCAGTACGACTTGAAGCAGTCCGGCTCGGACACCACGTGCGCCAGCCCGCCGGAAACGCGCACCCCCTGGGCCTCGAAGAACTCCTTGCCCTTCGCCACCGCCTCCCTCTCCGCTGTGACTTGATCGCGATGCACTTCGAGGTACACCTTGTCGATGTGTACGAAGCGGCTGAGCACGGCGTACGTCTCCTCCAGCCAGCGCTTGTCCTCCATCCTCTGGGTCTCGTAGACCCGCACGTAGACGGCGGCCTTGAAGTTCTTGTACGGCCGCACGGCCGCGGACTGCTTGGCTTTCATCATATGTCTCCAGGGTTCGTTGGGCGGAGTGCAGGACCAGCCTGGGTGCCCCTACGGCCAGGCCGACTCATAGGCTGAGATGATCCGGTCCATGAGCTGGCTGCGCTCCTCGTCTGCCGCTTGGCGGGCCGGGTCCGCGTCATACCAGGCCATTATCTCCTCGGCGCCGCGGGCGAAGGGAATCGTAGCCTGGTACTCCGGCACCAGCCGCTTGATCTTGCTGTTGTCGAAGACCATGCTGTGCATCTTGTCCCCCAGCAGGCCGGCCCCCCACTCCGCATCGTAGGCGGCTATCAGTTCGGACGGTACGTGCACGATGCGGGCGCTTGCTCCGGCGGCCCGGGCCACAATCCTGAATATCTGGTTCCAGGTAAGCAGCTCGTCCGACGTGATGTGGACCGCCTCGCCTATGGCATGCACGTTGCCCAGCAGGCCAACCAGACCCACAGCGAAGTCACGGTGGTGGGTGAGCACCCAGAGCGAGGTCCCGTCCCCGTGCACGATCACCTTCTTCCCTTTGCGCATACGGTCGACAACCGTGTACTGGTCCTCCATGGGCAGGAGCGTGCAGTCGTAGGTATGGGACGGCCGCACGATCGTGGCCGGGAACTGCTCCTCCCGATAGGCCCGCACGAGCAGATCCTCGCAGGCTGCCTTGTCCCTCGAGTACTGCCAGTAGGGATTGCAGAGCGGGGTCGACTCGACCACTGGCATCCCCGCCGGCGGCGTCTGGTATGCCGACGCCGAGCTGATGAACATGTACTGCTGCACCCGACCGCGGAAGCGCTCGAGGTCCGCCTGCACGTGCTCCGGCGTGAAGGCAATCCAGTCAACGACGACGTCGAACTGCTCACCGCCCAGCGCCTTGTCGACCGACGCCGGGTCGCGGATGTCGCCGTGCAGAACGCGAGCCCCCTTCGGCGCGGGCCGCGCCGATCGACCCCGGTTCAGCAGAGTGAGCTCGTAGCCCCGCTCCACAGCCAGAGGCGAGCAAGCCGAGCTGATGATACCAGTCCCACCGATGAATAGCACCTTCATGTCCGTCCTCCTACTCAACCCTCGATAGGCTGCCTTCGCAGCCCCTTCCCTGGAACTAGAGAGCGCCTTCCCATTATCGGTTATCCCGCTGCAGGACAATGCCGTCCATCGGCTGCAGGGTCACCGACCGGACCGAGGAGCCATCGTTGTAGCGTGCCGACGAGCGAACGTGCAGCGCGTCCGCCGCGCACGGCCCGCCGCTGCACGTCAGCCGGACGTAGGACGAGTCACCGGATGCCAGCCAGACGCCCTCCGCAACCAGATGCCACCCATCCTCGGCCGTGCGTTGGTCGAGCACCATGGCCGCAGCGACCTGTTCTCCAGCCACGACCTCGAACAGGGCCGCATCGTTCCAGCCGTTCGTCGCCGGGCAGCTGGGCCACCAGGCGGTGATGGTGTACTGATCGTCGAGTGGTACGTCCAGCCACCAACGAGCCTCTCCGGTCCCCTCGTGCAGGCCGTCGCCCCAGTCGTGGTAGTAGGGTGGCTCGGCGGTCCACAGCCCGGTGTCATAGGATGCCGGCGACCAGGATCCGCCGCAGGAGAAGGCAGCGTCGGCATCGTCGACGATGTACTCGACCATCGCCGCCTGCTCCCCCTCAAGTCGCCGAAACCCCGGTCCGACGTCGATCACCTGCTGCAGCCTGGTCGCGTTGAGCAGGACCAGGCCGTTCTCGTACTCCCGCCGCAAGACGTCCGTGCCGGCCGGATGAGCACGCAAGCCGACCTCGTCCAGCCAGACGGTCCCCTCGCAGTCACCGACTTCGAAGATGATAGCCGCGTCATCGAGCGTCCGGTCGGCCACAAAGGAGATGCCGTACTCATACCAGTCGTCGTGCAGCGCCGTCTGCCTCCACAGGCCGAAGCCCTGCCAGTTTGCGTCGACCGCGTTCAGCACGAGCCGACGGACACGGTCCGACTTCGCCCAGAAGCTGAGAGTGTATCTGGTCCCCTCCTCGAGCGATACTCCAGGCTGGCGGGCGGCAACCGACCATGATATCCCCTCTGCCGCCTGGTCCACATCGATCCGGAGCGAGGCACTGCCCGCGATAGCATCGAGGTCAGAACTCATCGACGCCTCGGCCCCCAGGTAGTCAGCCACCGCCAGCCCCCAATTGCCGCCGAAACCCGCCTCGAAGCCGCCGTTGCGCAGCAGCTGAGGGCTGCTCTCCAGCGGCTCGCCGACGTACCGCGCCGGCCCAAGCGGCTCACCCAGGTCGAAGTCGAGCTCGTCGTACCACCACCAGCTGTTGCCGTGCCAGGTATCGCCGTACTCGTGGGCGAAGTAGCCGTCGTGCATCAGTGTGAAGGCCAGGCCAAAGCGCATGTATGGATAGTAGTGCTGAGCGAAGCTGAGCACGCCTTCCGGCACAGCCTCCCAGGGCAGGTAGCTGTAGCCGTAGGCGATCTCGTGCGGCACCGCTGATTCGACGGAGACGATGCGCGGCTCTCGGGCGAGCTCGTTCCACATGCGGTATTCCTGCCACAGATCGGTGAACTGCTGGGGCGACCCTCCCCAGGAACCTCGCCCTTCGATAACGTCCACGGTTCCGAAGCCGAAGCCCTTGCCGTTGAAGATCTCGGCAATCAGCGGCTCGTGCAGATCGACGGCGTGCCCAGTGTAGAGCGCGTTCGGCATCAGCTCGTGCAGCGTCTCCAGCTCGTGCAGAACTCCCGCCTTCCAGGCCGCGTCCAACTCCTCCGGATCGTCCTGAGCTCCGTCCTCGTCCGCATCGACCCGGAACGGGTTGCCGTAGATGTCGCTCTGCAGCCAGGATTGCGAGAGAAAGACGTTGTCGACGAACAGGCCATCGTAGATCAGGTTGTCGCCTACCATCATCCGGTAGGCCATCTCGGCGATCCGCTCAGCCACCTCCGGCCTGGTCAGATTGAGACGGTACCCATCCGGCCAGATCTCCACCCGCTGTCCGTGGATGTCGGTGAGATAGTCTGCCATCGGCAGGTCGCAGTAATCGTTGCACTCGACGGCATTGAAGGACGCGAGGACGAGAATCGCAGGATTGAGCTCGCGCCAGCGCTCGATCGCCTCGGGCGGCGCCTCGCCCAGCACGATCAGATCGTAGCGGGCGAAGGAGTCGATCGTCTCCTGGTCGGCCCATTCGTTGACGTAGATCCCCCAGAGGCTGCTCGTCCGTGGATGGCCCGGTGCCCCCTCCGGCAGCGAGCGGTAGATCAGGTCGAGAGACTGCTCGGGATCGGCGTCGCAGCGAACCGTGACCTCGTTGAGCACGGCCGGGCTGGGATCGAGCCCGGCGATCGTGGTGCTGTGCCAGGTCGTATTGCCGCTGCTGTCGAAGGGGGTCATCGAGCCGAAGCCCAACTCTCCATTGACCGCGTATCTGCAGGATGAGGGCGCGTTTGTCTGGACAGACAGCTCGAGTTCCGCACTTCCGGGCGAGAGGAGCGTGCTCGGCGGGGCGGGGCTGGAGATGGAGAAGGGGGCAGCGCTCGCTGGGGTCTCCCGTCCGAAATCGCCGCTGTCGGGCGTGCTGCTCTCTCTACCGCGGCAGGCTGTGGATAGCAGAGCTACGACCAAGACGGCGAGCAACTGGCCGATGCGCCTCAACAACACCCCCCTTTGGCCTCTTGATGAAGGAGAGGAGCCTCAACTACGGTTCACCGCGGCCGAACCGGCCGTCCGACCGCTTTCCCACAGCCCGGTCGCTCAGGCCAGCCAACCAGCCGATGCGATCGGCCTGCTGCTGGTCGAACTCCGGTACATAGGGTTTGATATCCAGCAGCGGCGTTCCGTCCAGCACGTCCAGGTTGTCAACGATGACGTGGTTCTCCTCCACGCTGACCAGCTTGACGACAGAGAAACCGATCGGATTGGGTCGGGCCGGCGCCCGCGTGGCGAAGACGCCGCGCAGGCGGACGTCGAGAAAAGGCACTATGACGAGCTCAGCCCTCCCCGCCCGGTGAAAGTGGTAGAGCAGGATGATGTGTGAGAAGCCGTCCAGATCTCGCAGACCCTCAGCATACCGTGGCAGAACCTCCACGTCGCCGCGCCCGCCGGCTGCGCCGGTGGGCTGTATGGGCATGCCCGAGACGCTCCTGAAGGGCGAGTGGATGACCCCGATCGGCTCGTAGGTAATCTGGGTGCCTCTCATTCCCTCACGTCCTCCCGCCCGAGTCAGGCCGACCCGTCGGCGGCCCTGTGGGTCGATCCGGCCCTGTCAGCGACGCGCGTAGCCATCAACCGTATCGGCTCTCTGCCCGTAGCTCTCTTGCTCAAGGACAGGCTCGTATCGATCTGACAGCGGTTCCACAATTGGCGCCGCGCTCTAGCATGTGCCGCAGGGGAACGGCTGTAAGCGCCAACAGAAGCACAGCAACCGAAAAGAGCCGTGCCGGAGCAGCGCTAGCCCCAGCGAAAGCAGACAGGCTGCGCCGGTACCATCCTGTAGAGCCTGGCGGCCCATGCCCCAGACTCGGCTTCGGTCGACCGCCGCCCTCCCCGATACGCCGAGGGCCGTGTCCCCCCCGCAGCGCCGCTCGGCGCCAGCTAGTTCGCCTCCCCAGAGCCCGACCGCCGCCAGGGCAGAGCCGGAAGACGCCATCCTCCTTCGCCGCCCACGCGGATATCCCGCCTCTGGAAGAGCCACCAGCCAAGCAGAACGAACACCAGAGTAGCCCCCAGCAGGCCGGCCATCCACTCCCAGTTCAGGCCACCGAAGGCTTCCTGAGCCTGGTAGTAGGTAAGCGGGGACAGCTTGGCGACAGGCTCCAGATCCTCGTTGATGTTGGCGAACCCGGTGATGAAGAAGCTGGCCACGAGCAGCAACCCAGCCGTCGTCGCCGCCAGCCGCCGAGAGGGCAGCAGCATACTCAACAAGAGCGCGAGCGCACCGAAGAGCAGAACCTGCACCAGCATCGTCAACAGCGGGAGCGCAAGCTGCCCCCGCCCGACGTCCATCGTGGACCAGCTCATCGGTACGGCCAGGCCCGCCCAGGTCAGCACCGTTATGCCCACGCTGGCGGCCACGAAAGCGAGCAGACGGCCAAGGAACAGGCCGGTGCGGCTCACCGGTTGGGCCATGATGAGATCCAGCCTGCCGCTCTCCTCGTCGCTGACCAGGAGACCGCTGCCTATCAGCACGGCGAATATGCCCAGAATGAGCGGCATGTAGGAGAAGAACTCCACTCCCAGGAAACCCTCTGGCGTTCCGAAAGCGGTGAAATCGCCGAAGAAGGCGGCGAACTCCTCCGGAAAGACCTCAAGGTAGTCCTCGAGCGCTCCGATGTTGCTGGCAATCGAATCGTACATCGAGACCAGCAGCAGACCAAGCAGGGCCAGTCCGATGCCCCAGCCGAGCACCTGACCTCGCAGCCGCCGCAATGAGTAGCGGAATACCGTGATCATGCTACCCCTCCTCCTCATCGTCCTCGTAGTAGGAAAGGAAGACCTCCTCCAGCGAGGGCCGCTCCGTCTCGAAATCACTTACCGGCAGCGCGGCCAGAGCCTTGATCAGCCCATCCATCTCACCCTCGACCTGCAGTAGAGCGCTGGTCCCTTCATCCTCGGAGAGCACGGTCACCCCCTGGACTTCAGCCAGCCGGCCGGCGTCAACCGGCTCCCTGAAGCTGACCTTAGCCCGGCGCATCGCCCGCCTGATGAGCGATGAGGGATCGGCGATCTCTACCACCACGCCTTTGCGGATGATGGCCACCCGATCCGCCACCGCCTCCACCTCGCTCATTATGTGCGAGGAGAAGAAGACCGAGGCTCCGCCGCTCCGCGCCTCCAGGATCAGGCGGAGCACCTCCCGCTGCATCAGGGGGTCCAATCCCAGCGTCGGCTCGTCCAGCAGCAGCAACTCGGGCCTGTGCATCAGCGCCTGCACCACGCCCACCTTCTGCTTGTTGCCGTGGGAGAGGTTCTTGATCGCCGGCGCGAGATCCAGGTCCAGGCGGTCGGCAAGCTCGCGCACATGGCTCCAGTCAGCGCTATCTCGCCGCAGACCGTTGACGTAGCGCAGCACCCCTTCCACTGTCATGTTCTCGTACATCTGCAGCTCGCCCGGCACATATCCGGCGCGGGACCGCACCTCGACCGGGTCGTCTTGGGGGTCGATTCCCATCACCCGCAGCGTACCCCCGTCCGGCCGGATCAGGTCCAGCATGCAGCGAATCGTAGTCGTCTTGCCCGCTCCGTTGGGACCGAGATAGCCGAGCACCTCTCCACGCCGCATCTCCAGGTCGATCCCCCGCAGCGCCCGCACCCTGCCATACGACTTGGTCAGCCCTTCAGCCTTGAGAGCCAGTTCCTCGGACATGCCCACCTCCTGCTGCAACTGTCCGTCGCAGCGCTACTTGATTCCCTTGTGATACTCCTGTAGAGAACGTACATGCGTCTGCCGTTCCCTGCGCTCGGCTATCCCTTTCGCAGCCGCGAGCGCCGCAGCCATTGTCGTGATGTAGGGCACCTTGTACTTGATCGCCGCCTTACGCAGGTAGGAGTCGTCGTGCTGGCTCAGCTTGCCGACAGGAGTGTTGACTACGAGATGGATCTCCCTGTTCATTATGCCGTCCACGATGTTCGGCCTGCCCTCGTGCTGCTTGCGAACGTAGCTGCTGTCGATCCCATGCTTGGCCAGGAACTCCCTCGTCCCCTCCGTCGCCCTGATCTCGAAGCCCAGCGCGCTGAACTCCTGCGCCACCGCCAGGGCCAGGTCCTTCTCCCTGTCGCTCACGCTGATCAGCACCGTCCCCTCGAGCGGCAGGCTCTGCTGCGCCGCTTCCTGAGACTTGAAGTAGGCCAGGCCGAAAGTCTCATCCAGGCCCAGGACCTCGCCGGTCGAGCGCATCTCCGGGCCGAGGACCGGGTCGACCTCGGGGAACATGTTGAAGGGCAGCACCGCTTCCTTGACGCCGAAGTGGGGGATCAGCTTATCGCTGAGACCCAAATCGGAGAGCTTCTGCCCCATCATCAGCTGGGTGGCACAGCGTGCCATGGGGATATTGCAGACCTTCGAGACGAGCGGCACGGTGCGAGAAGCCCTCGGGTTCGCTTCCAGCACGTAGACGGTGTCGTCGGCGATCGCGTACTGCATGTTCATCAGCCCCACAACGCGGAGCTCCAGGGCGATGGTGCGCGTGTAGCGGCGGATCGTCTCCAGATGGCGCTCGGGGATCGACGCCGGCGGGATGACGCAGGCCGAATCGCCGGAGTGGATGCCCGCCTGCTCGATATGCTCCATTACCGTCGGCACGAAGCAATCCGCGCCGTCGGAAAGGGCATCCGCCTCCGCCTCGAGCGCGTTCTCCAGGAACCTGTCTATCAGAATCGGCCTGTCCGGCGTGACCTCGACCGCTGCCGCCACGTACTGCTCCAGCATCTGCTGGTCGTAGACGATCTCCATACCCCGGCCCCCGAGCACGAACGACGGCCGCACGATGAGCGGATAGCCGATCCGCTCGGCAATTGCCAGAGCCTCCTCCAGCGTGCTCGCCATTCCCGCCTCGGGCATCGGGATCCCCAGCTTCTCCATCATCTGCCGGAACTGGTCCCGATCCTCTGCCAGCTCAATCGTATCGACCGACGTGCCCAGGATATTGACTCCGGCCTCCGCCAGCTCGCGGGCGATGTTCAGCGGGGTCTGCCCGCCGAACTGGACGACCGCGCCCTCCGGCCGTTCCTTCCCGTAGATACTGAGCACGTCCTCCACAGTTATGGGCTCGAAGTAGAGCTTGTCGGAAGTATCGTAGTCCGTGGAAACGGTCTCCGGGTTGCAGTTGACCATTATCGATTCGTAGCCCAGATCCCGCAGCGCGAATGCAGCGTGCACGCAGCAGTAGTCGAACTCTATCCCCTGGCCGATCCGGTTCGGACCACCACCCAGGATCATCACCTTGCGCCGGTCGCTGACCGGGACGCTGTCCGGCGCGTTGTAGGTCGAGTAGTAGTAGCTTGCCTCCTCCACCCCGCTGACCGGAACGCCTTCCCAGGCCTCGACGACGCCGAGCTCCGTCCTCCGATCCCTGATCTCCTTCTGACTGGAGGCCAGGATCTTGGCCAGGTACAGGTCTGCGAACCCATCCTTCTTCGCCCGGGTCAGAAGCTCGTCCGGCAACCTCTTGCCTTTGTGCGCAAGCAGCTCCTCCTCAAGCTCGACCAGTTCCTTCATCTGCTCGATGAACCAGCGCTTGATGTGCGTGCGCCGGTGGAGCTCGTCCACCTCCGCCCCTTTGCGCAGGGCCTCGTACATGATGAACTGTCGCTCGCTGGAGGCTTCGTTGAGCATGAACAGCAGCTCCCCCAGGGAGCGCTCGTGGAAGTCCTTCGCAAAACCGAGGCCGTGCCTGCCGATCTCCAGCGAACGGATCGACTTGTGAAACGCCTCCTTGTAGGTCTTGCCGATGCTCATCACTTCGCCCACGGCGCGCATCTGCGTTCCCAGCTTGTCCTCGGCATCTCTGAACTTCTCGAAAGCCCAGCGGGCGAACTTGACGACGACGTATTCGCCCCAGGGGGTATACTTCTCCAGAGTACCCTCCCGCCAATAGGGGATCTCATCGAGCGTCAGGCCACCCGCCAGCTTCGAGGAGACGAGCGCGATCGGAAACCCTGTCGCCTTCGAGGCCAGTGCCGACGATCGCGACGTGCGGGGGTTGATCTCGATGACGACGACCCGCCCGGTCTGGGGATCGTGAGCGAACTGGATGTTCGTGCCGCCGATGATCTGGATCGCCTCCACGATGTCGTAGGAGTACTGCTGCAGCCGCTCCTGCAGCTCCTCGCTGATGGTGAGCATGGGTGCTGTGCAGTAGGAGTCACCCGTGTGAACTCCCATGGCGTCCACGTTCTCGATGAAGCAGACGGTGATCATCTGGTTCTTCGCATCGCGGACGACCTCCAGCTCCAGCTCTTCCCAGCCCAGCACCGATTCCTCGACCAGGATCTGCCCCACCATGCTGGCGGCGATGCCCCGGCTGGCGACGACGCGCAGCTCCTCGACGTTGTAGACATGCCCGCCTCCGGTCCCGCCCAGCGTGTAGGCCGGCCGGATGACGACCGGGTAGCCAAGCTCCTCGGCGATCTTCTCCGCTTCATCGACTGTGTATGCCGCTTCGCTGTCCGGCGTCTCTATGCCCAGAGACTGCATCGTCTGCTTGAACACGGTCCGGTCTTCGCCCCGCTCTATGGCGTCGACGTCCACGCCGATCACCTTCACACCGTACTTCTCCAGAACACCAGTCCGGGCCAGCTCGGACGAGAGGTTCAGGCCGGTCTGGCCGCCGAGGTTGGGGAGCAAGGCGTCGGGCCGTTCCTTCTCGATGATCTCGGTCATCGTCTGCAGATTGAGCGGCTCGATGTAGGTCACGTCGGCCATCGCCGGATCGGTCATAATGGTGGCCGGATTCGAGTTGACCAGCACGATCTCGTACCCTAGCGCCCTCAGCGCCTTGCACGCCTGGGTGCCCGAGTAGTCGAATTCGCACGCCTGGCCGATGATGATCGGCCCGGAGCCGATGATCATCACCTTCTGGATGTCGTCGCGCCTTGGCATCTAGCATCCTCCCGTACCTGTGACGGCTCGGACCACGCAAGACCGAAATCGGGGCATTATGGCCCGCAATGAGACCCATGTCAAGCTCTCAGACAAACAGCGCAGGCCAGCACACGCCGAGCTGGCCCGCCGCAGTCCCACCCCCGGGCGACGCACCGGTCACACGAAGGTGGCAATCTCCTCCAGCTTCTTCCTCTTCAGCTCCGAAACCGTTGCCCCATCCGCCGGGTAGCCGACCACCAGCACGCAGAACGGCCGCTCACCCTCGGGCCGGCCAAGCATCTCTCGCAGGAAGTCCATGCGGCTGGGCGTGTAGGTCAGGCAGGCCAATCCGGCATTGTGGACGGCGGCGACGAGGAGGCCGGTGGCAATCCCGACGGACTCCTGCACGTAGTAATGGCTTACTCGCTCGCCAGCAGGCGAAGTGCCATACTTCTGGGCGAAGACGACTATCAGGCACGGCGCTTCTTCCAGAAAGGGCTTGTGATTATCGGTGCCCAGCGGAGCGAGTGCCTCAAGCCACTCTCGGCCGGCGCGGCCATGGTAGAACTCGTACTCCGCCTCTTCCGCAGCCGCACGGATGCGCTTCTTCGCGGCTCCCTCGGTGACGACTACGAAGTGCCAGGGCTGGCAGTTAGCGCCGCTGGGGGCGGACCCTGCTGTGAGCAGACAGTCCTGTATCACACCGCGCTCGATGGGCTCGCCAGAGTAGTGGCGTACGCTGCGGCGCGTCTCCAGATGCGCCCTGAACGCGGCAGCCCGCTCTCTCATCTCCTCCAACTTGAGCCGGCTATGGGAATACGGCACCCGCC
>CAZHAX010000009.1:55061-120461 GCA_964530325.1 uncultured Anaerolineales bacterium
GCCCGCTCTCTCATCTCCTCCAACTTGAGCCGGCTATGGGAATACGGCACCCGCCTGCCCGAATCTGCCATCGGCTCCTCCCGTTTGCCCGCCCCTAGATGGTCCACTCGTCGTGGATCACGCCGACCAGGTACCAGACGCCCCCCTCCTGCTCGAGCACCAGGCGCAGGCTCACCCAGTCCATACCGCCGTACTGGGGGTCGAATCCGCTGAAATAGTACTCGACGAAGACACCGTCCGGATAGAACTCAGGTATGTTGTTGATGGTATTGCCCTGCCCCAGCACTTCGTTGTAGGCGATCTGCTCCGCATGGGCGAAGTCCTGGTCGTAGACAAACTGCTCGTAGTAGTGGGCGAAGGTGAGCTCTATCGGCTCCCCAGAGCCGTCGTAGTAGCCCCAGAGATATGTCGTCTGGTCCATTAGTAAGCCCACTACCGACTGGGAACCGAAGACCAGATGCTCGTCCCGGACGTAGGTGTAGGGAGAGAAGCGCACCCCCTTGCTCGGGTGGGCCAGCGCCGCCAGGGCTTCCATGTCTCGGTCGCGCAGCGCAGCGACGGCCTCTTCCGCGATCGCCCGCACGATCTCCTCCGTCCGGGCGTCATCGGCCGTGGGAGTTGCGGTCGGCGTCGGCGTGGGCGCAGCGGTACACGCCGGGAGCACAAGCAATAGGGCAGCGGAGAGAATGCCTGCGAGCCGTTTAGTCATGCGGCCCTCCTCGCCCTGCGGGCACAGGGCAGCAACGGCCAAGGCAGAAGGCGGCTGCCGCCTAGGTAGATATCACAGCCTTCTCTTCACCGCGCAGAAGGCGACAGATATTCGGACGCAGCGACCAGAGAGTGAGCACGGAGGTGAGAACGCCATGCAGCACGTGAGCCCAAGGCCCTGCACCCAACACTGCACGCACGCCCGTCACAACGGGCAGCGCGATTGCCACAGCGATCGACCCAAGCGATGTTCGCCCGGAGCGGGCGGACCGGGCAAGCAGCACGAGGGGAAGGATCACGGCGTTCCACGGCCAGAGCGCCGCCGCCCCGCCCATCGAAGGGGCCGTGCCGGCGCCTCCCCGGAGACCCAGGAAGATGGAGTAGTTGTGGCCCAGCACGGCCATCACGCCGGTCAGCGCCTGCAGGATGATCGGCCCGGCTAGTGCGCGCACTATCAGCACGGCCAGGGCTGCCTTAGCTATGTCCCCCACGCCGCACAGCAGCGCCACCGGCCAGCCTGCCGCTCTCATCACGTTAGTGCCGCCGGTCCGGCCGCTGCCCACCGTGCGCAGGTCAACGCCGCGCAACAGCCGAACGACAACGAAGCCCACCGGCACAGAGCCTAGTACATATCCCGCAGCCAATCCGCCTACCCAAAGCCACATACAGGTCGTCTCCAGTGCAGTGTTATCCCAGTGCTACGTCCAGCGTCATCATCACGGCGAAGCCCAGCATCGCTCCCCACGTGGCTATGTGGGTGTTCTTCTCCAGCTGGGACTCCGGGATCAGCTCCTCCACAACGACGTAGATCATGGCTCCGGCGGCGAAAGCCAGGGCATAGGGGAGTATGGGCTTGATCGCCAGCACCGCCGCCGCCCCCAGGACGCCGGCGACCGGCTCGACCACGCCGGACAGCTGCCCATACCAGAAGCTCTTCAGTCGGCCGAACCCTTCTCGGCGAAGCGGGACCGAGACCGCCATCCCCTCCGGGAGGTTCTGGATGCCAATGCCCAGCGCAAGCGCGATCGCCCCCGAGACCGATGCTGCCGGCAAGCCAGCCCCCAGGGCACCGAAGGCCACTCCCACGGCCAGCCCTTCCGGGAAATTGTGGAGCGTGATAGCCAGCACCAGCAGCACGCTGCGCTGCCACTGCGTCTTGATCCCTTCCGCTTCCTCCATCGGATAGCCCAGGTGGAGGTGGGGCAGAATCCGGTCCACCGCCCACAGAAAGAGGGCGCCCAGCAAGAAACCCGCCGTGGCCGGCACCCACGTGGGAAGGCCGCCCCCCTCAGACATCTCGATCGCCGGCGCCAGCAGTGACCAATAGCTCGCCGCCACCATGACTCCGGCGGCGAAGCCGAGCATCCCATCCAGCACCTTTCTGTTCACGCTCTTGAACACGAAAACGGCCCCCGCCCCCAGGGCCGTCAGGAACCAGGTGAAGGAGGTGCCCACAAGTGCCTGCTGTATCGGCCTCAGGCCCGCGATCCACTCGGCTATCATACCGTTCCTCCGCTGGCGCCCGCAGGCGGGCCTTACGCCCACCCGGGCACCGCGCCCAAGTATAGCGAATTCACGATCACCAGTCAACCGCGCCGAGTGCATGCCCCGAGGCATCTGTAGGGCGTCAGAGTTATTGACAATCGTGCGAAAGGTAGTGAGGATAGTGTCAGAGTTAGTGAGAATGCCCTACATCGGGCACTTGTGTCAAAGATGGTGGCAACACCCTACATCTGGCGGTGATGCAGCTGGAGCGGCCGAGACTGCTTCCCAGCACCGACCGAATGTGTCGTGGCCGTGAAGGCTGGGCGCCTCAGGCGCCCCGGGTCCGTTGTGCCCTCTGGTAGGGGCCGTTTCGAACCCCGCGCGGACGGGACGCCGGCAGACCCCGACGCCGCACAAAGCCGCCTTGGACACGGCAGGAGATGTCACTGCTGCATACGCTTGGATCAGCTCGGCGAGCGCTTGTTCCGCACCGTCGGGCGGCGAGGCGACCGTGGTCGATTGCGCAGGAGTAGGAGCGCCCGACGATCCGGTCGGCGTTCCGCCCGTGCTACAGCCGCAAAGCCATACCAGTGCGATGAGGAGGACTGCCAATGCCCTTTGCTGGCGTCCCGCTGCCTACGTGCTCCGGCTGTAGATCCATATGTGGCCTTGGTCCAGCCAGGCTGGACTGCAGTATTGACCCAACCTACCGGTCAGCTCCGGTGGCAGCGCAGGGAGGCTATTCCTCCCCGGCCGCTGCCTCGTCGAAGACAGACTGCAGAGCACCCTCGAAGTCCATTCCCCTCACGGTCTCCCTGGCTTCAGGTGACATCCGGAGATACATGAACCTCACCTTGTCTCTCGTTCTCTCCGGCCCGTTTTCCGCAAGATAGGAGGCGAAGTTGTCCTCGAAGAAGCTGGTGCTGTCAGCGTCAAGGATGGTGTCCGAGTACCTGTCCCCCCCGTGCTCGTGCCTTGAGATCGTTTGCGACACCGCGTCCACCAAGGCCTCGTCCGCTCCTTGACGCAGCAGGAATGCCCTGGCTATCTCGGCAGAGCGGGTGGCATGCTCTCTCTTGTAGGTGTCGTAGTCGGCGAAGTCCTCCCTTCGAACCTCGCCCGCAGGAAACACCCTCTCGACGTCGTGGAGCAAGGCAGCTATCCTCAGGAAGAGGGGGGCAGGCTCCCGAAAGCGCTGCGCGTAGAGCAGCGCTGCCCGCCTCTCAGCGTCGAACGAGTGAGGCAGGACTCCCTTGCTCGGCGAAGCCCTCTCTGCGAGCTTCGCTACCCAGGCACGTGTCAGATCGTAGAGGTCCAATGGTCTCCTCTCGGCTTCTCGAGCAAGGCTCCGACAGTTGCGACCTCAGGTTTCCACACCCCGGCTTCGTACTTCGAGATGGCCGCGCCCAGTGTTGCCTCCTTCGACGGGTGAACGAATGGCAGCTTGACGACTACAGGACCGCATTGACCGGAATCGACTATGCAGAGCTCGTGCCCGCGCATGTGAATCGGCGGCACACTTGCGAGCTCGTGGTCCGCAGGGAAGTAGATCAGGTACGGGTAGTAGTTCGAACGTCCCGCCACATCCGTTGACGGGGCCCTGAGGGTGAGCTCGATCCTGGCGCGCGGCAGCTTGCCGGCCACTACCACGGCGAGGGTCCTGTGGAGCCCCGCCATCTCCCCGATGGAAACGTCGACGCCGACCCTGTTGGGGGTCCCGGTGCTGTCCGTGAAGAGCTTGACCGTATGTTCACCCACCTTCCTCTCCGTGGGAGCCCTGCTGAGCCGGTAGTAGTCGAATAGGTCCACGGGGGACTCGAATGCGTGCCACCACGCCCTGTGTTCCACGATATCCTCGTAGAATGCCCTGGAGACTTGCTCCGCCTTTCTGCGATGGAACTCGCTCCATGCCTCCCTTCTGATCCGCCTCAAGCAACCGTAGAGGGAGCGCGCCTGCGCTTGCGTGAGGTGTCTTGAGTGAGTCTGAATGAACTCGGGCTCGGGCATTGACGAGAAGCCCGCAACGACGGTGCGATACCAGTCGAGGTTCTCCGCCGAGGCCGCGTCCAGCGAGCTGAAGAACGCGTACAGCGCGTCTACCACCCGTCTCGACAGAATGAACAGAAACGGAAGCCTCAATCCGCCGTGGCGCCTGACTGCCTCGGAGATGAGTATGTAGCGGGACACAGCTGTCATGCTGTCGACGGCCGGCAGCGCAGACCTCAGATCCATTGGCGCCGGTACGCTCTCATCTCGAAACCACATGCCGTACCCCGACTCATCCACCTGCTCCATCATGCCCAATTGACGGTCGAACAGATGAAGGAAAGGCAGGAAAGGCCGCATGCCTCTTAGGTAGGATGGCAGGAAGTGCAGAATCCATCGATCTCGGTCCCTCCTGGACTGCGGTATCAGCGGAGTTCCCTTTGTCGGGTCGTATGGCGGCTGAAAGAAGAACACGCCAGCCTGGCGCCCGGTGACCGGATCCTCGGCGTGGAAGAACTCTCTAAGGTTGTCCATGAGGCTGCTGTTCGATGCCAGGTCGACCAGCGTGTCTGCTGCACCAAACACCATCAGGTCATCCCTCCCAGTCTGTCGTGCTATCCTCCCGTATCTATGTGCGGACTGCCGCCATAGCCTGTCTCCATCGAGGCAGATACTCCCCTTCGACTGCTCCGCGTAGCCGATCATCGACATTCTGACGGCCGCGCCAGCATCTAGAAGCACGACGCGCGGTCTCGTGTCCGCGCCCCAATGCGCTGGAGACAGGGCGTTGATTCCCGTCGCCACTGCCCCACGATAGGGTATTCCCTGATCGTCTGTGGGGAAGAGGCTCTTTCGCATCTCGCGCCCATCCAAGACCAAATCCTCACTGGTCACCAGGAACGTGCCAGCGATGGCCCTTGACCTCCTTGTCGCGGACCCCCTCCGGTCCGGCCCGGACCTCACCGAGATGCCCCTTTGCGCCACGTAGGCCGCGAACTCGTTCTGGCCGGACGCCAGGTACTTGCCCTGCACGTCCCCGCCAAGCATCACCGCCGCTGTCTGCCTGACAATCCGCCCGCTCTCCGACTCGGGCAGTGCACCTTTGAGCACGCACCAGTACCCCTTTCCTGCCTGCCCGCTGGGCTGAGCCGGCCTGTAGGGACGAACGCACAATTCCAGCAGCGTCTCCAGGTAACTCTGCATCTCCTCGGCACACGCGCCGTGGATTCGCGCAATCTGTTCGTGGCTCAATCCGTGCTGATTCATCAGAATGTCAAGGTGCCTGAACTGGAAGCTATCGAACAGCTCGCCATCCCAGTCACCGACGCCCTGGCTCACTCTTTCGCCGAGCTGTGCGGCGCCGATTCCCTCGGGCAGGTGCTGAGGGTCATCGCTGTCCCGCAGTCTTCTCCACAGCAACTCAAGGCATCTTCGACTTGCCGCTTCGTCGACCATAGTCTCCAACTCGCCAGGGTCAAGCAGTCTGAGGTCATCTGCCTCGATCCTGTCCTGGTCTGCCTTGCCCGTCTTCCCGTCGAGCACGCCGATGTCATCCCACATGTTCATGTCCAGGTCGTACAGCCCTGCCTCCCGGGCCATACGCCTCGAGAACTCATATGCCGCCCGCACGCAGTTCTCGAGAGCGGCGGCGACTTCGCCCTGGGCGGCGCTGGTGCCCCCGCGCCCGGCCAGTCCACCACATCGCCTCTTGACGTAGCTCCTGATTGTATCGTCGAAGAAGTCCATCACGATGACGTGGTCGGCGCCGTCAAAGCAGAGCGTGCGCTCATCCTGATCGGCGCCCCACCCAATCACCACGTGTTCATCTTCTGACACCAGGCGATAGGGTGCCACGAACCGCGCGATCCCAAGTCCGTGTCTGTACCCGGACGACTTGTATGTCTTCCCCTCGTAGGCGCGGATTCCCTTGAGCACTACAGCGTTGAACTCTCTCCATTCCCTCAGACTCGCTACCCAGTCACCCGTGATTCGCGTGCTGCCCGCGAGGATCGCCCGAAACAGGGCGTTGCGTGTCACCAGGCCTCCGGTATCCGTCCTGGTCGTCGTCCTGGTCAGGCCCATACCACGGAGCCGGTTGAAGCACAGGCTGTCCATCGACAGGAAGAACTCAGTGTCGATTGATTCGTGTGGGATCTTGACGACGAGGGGAGGATTCCGCTTGGAATCAATGCGCTCGAGCTTGAAGACCATGTGCTCGGTACCGCTGCCGATGTATTGCACTGTGTATCTCATGCCCGGCAGACTCACCTGGACCGGCCGCTGGCTCACGCTCGGCGTGGAGGCCCTCAGCCTGAGCAGATCAGATAGGAGATCCGGGCCTCTCGAGGCTCCCAGGCTCCCCTTGACTCCTTCGCCTTCGTAGAATGATATCGGTACCTCCACGAGGCTGCCGTCGCGGTACACTGACAGCTGGAGCATCTCGACGTCGCACTCACCTCCGGTGGAGCAGAAGAACGGCGCCTCCGTGGATTCGAACACGGATACCGCCATCTCCGGAGTGAACAACTTGCAGCTGGCTTGCGTGTCCGAGAGATTGCCCAAGTCAGGGAACAGAGTGCGTACGGCGAGATTCAGGATTGCGCTCCTCAGGTGGTTCATCAGGGGCTTGTTGGTCACTTCAGATTCGGAGTTCCGGCGGCTGCCGACGGCAACACACCTGGCACAGCCACCTGCGGCTGACCGCAGGAGCGCGTCGAGAAGGAAGACGTACTCCTCCAACGGTATCTTCGCGGTCGCCACAGTGTAGCCCACAAAGGCGTCCTGGCTTTGCCCCGAATCGCGTATCGCCTGAAGTGCAGCGTTGAACCCCAGGAAGAGGAGGGTACCCTTGAGCTTGCGGCCACTCGCCAGCTCTTTCGTCACATCCCGGTGTGAGTGGTGCACATAAACGAGCTCCAGCGGGACGGGCAGATTCCCGTTCTTGTTGAAGCAGAACGGGAGCAGGCACGTCGACGTCTCGCCCGACCTCTCCACATCGATAGCATACAGCGAGACCCCCACACCTGTATCACAGACTATCCTGCCGAGCCTGCTGAGTGCACGTGATACAGGATCCCCAATGCTCCCAGGCAACAGAATCATGTCCGAGGTCAGGCCGGTCATCAGGTGGAACACGTAGCCGAGGCCGTTGTGCTCCGCTCCCACGCCCTTGTAGAGCTGCTGTAGAGCAGCGATCTTCTCTGTGATACGACTGATCTCCCACACTGCCGCGTCCACCGCGGCAGACGACCATCCAGGACTGTGTCCGGTTGTGGATATGGCGGGAACGACCAGGTGAAGTACCTTGCCTCGCATGCCGTGCCTGCCTTCTTGGACAAGCTTCCTGGCAGACGCGCGTCTCCCCCTCAGAGTTGCCGGCATTCTTGCCCCGCCTGGCTTCGCCGCCCGATGGGCCTGAGCAGAGCCGCCAAAGTAGCGTTCTAGCCATTCGTCGTACATACGCGGCAGGGCGTCCTCCGCGGGCCCCGAGTCGCCGCGAGACGCCGCCTCTTGCTGCAGCAGCTGGTGCAAGGAGGGAATACCCGCGGGTAGATCCGCCGGCCAGAACGGGGAGACCACAGCCGATCCAAGCAGGAAGCACAGCATCGGTGCCAGCAGGGCGGGATCCTGCCAACCGGCATGGGCCAGGGTCAGCAGTTGAGGGTAGCGCTCCGCGGCGAAGCTGAGAACGCGCGAGTCTGGGAGCCTGTTCAGAATCTGCTGCAGACCATCCACGAACTCCTCGAACTCCTGCTTCGCAAGCTGATTCCGTGACAGCGCGTAGAGCAAAGTCTTCACAGAGTCGCCGAAGCGCTTGAGATAGCACGGGCTTACCAGTCTGTAGTACCTCACACAGAAGGACACCAAGAGGTGCAGCTCCCTACTTGTGCCGAGGCTGACAAGGCCATTCCGCAGTGCTCTATCGTGCCGCATCCGATCAAGGGCATCGCCGCTGGGCGACGCAAACCTCTTCCTACCCTGCTGACACAGTCCTCCAAGCATGTCCACGGCCGTCGCGATCGATGCGCTCTTCGACTCCAGCGGTGATTCAAACCAGACAATAGGTACTTCAGAAACCTGCAGCTCTCCGCGATCCAGGCAGGCGAGCAGCTCGGAGTCAAACGCCATCGTCTCATCGGTAAACGCGCTCTTCATCAACTCCTTGACAGCCCTGGCGGTGAACAGCTTGAACCCAGCCTGCGTGTCCCGGAAAGGAGTGCCAAGCAGGACTCTGGTAAGCAGGTTGTAGACCCGAGACTGCTGAGTCCGCAGCGGGTCTCGTCCGTATACCCACGATCCCGGGAGTCTCCGCGAACCGACGACAGCATCTGCGCCGTGCACGACGGCCTCGTGGAAGAGGGCGCCCAGCTGGCCAAGGTTTGTGGAGATGTCGGCGTCTGTATAGCAGACGAAATCGCATCCCATCGCAAGTGCATACTGCATCCCCGTCTTGACGTTGAGCGGCTTGCTGTTCGCCACGCCTGAACCCCGCGGCGCGTGAATCACATAGACACCCAGCCCGGCTTCAGTATGGCCGGATTTGCACACTCGGGCTCCGTCGCCCAACTGCGCAGAGGACTCAGGTTCACTGCGGTCAAACTCGCTCCCCGATGGTTCGGCTTGCAGTGCTCTGCATGTCGCTTCGTCGTCACCGCAGAAGATCAGAGCGATCTCCAGGCTGGGCAACTCGGTCTTGCCATAGCCTCCCAGGTCGCTATCGACCAGGAACTCGAGCTGCTTCAGCTTCAGCGAGCAGAAGTCCTCCCCAGCCAGCGTCTCAACCGGAGACCGCAGCCGGTCCGTCTCTTGATGGACAGGAACCACCACCGCCACTCTGACGACATCTCTTGTCAGGCGCGCCTCCAGACAGTCGCCGGCCTGCTCTATCCTACACCGCGATCCTCGGTCGCGGATCTCCCACGCGTCTTCGGCACCATCGACCGTGAGGATCTCGGCCGACGCACCAAGATGACAGCCATTCTCGGCGAGCTGCGTCCTAAGCTCGTCAGACAGATCGCCGGAGGCCAAGTGGCTTGCCAGGCTGGAATCCACAGAGAAACGCCTCTGCTTGGCCTGCCTGCGCCCCTCGTCCATCAGCATCTTCGACCGGGCGAGGAATACCAGCAGCGCTACGACATGATCAAAGGCATTGGTGCCGTGGAGCCATGCCTTCTGATCGTCGGTCAGCGAGGCCAGGGCACGCCTCGCTTCTGCAAACGCCTGGTGCCGCGTGTCCTTACTCAGGAAACAGTTGACAGCCTCCTCGCCTTCGTCGGACCACTCAGCGACAAGGTGCCTGGCTAGCTTGAGCACATCGTACTGATAGTTGCACTTGTACAGCTGCCGAAGGCGCTTGCGGTACTCCCGTTCCTCGGCTCTGGTGCGCCTGTAGAGGCTATGGAGATAGAGGCAGTCTCGGTGAAGAGGCGTCATCCGCGCCTGCTCGACATGTGGCCCTATGGGCACGCGGGCACAGAACTCGTCGTAGGATGCAGCAAGGCCTCTGAAGGCGTCCTTCGTCTCCTGATCTTGGATCGCCAACGCGTACCATCTCTTGAGAAGCGCAAAGAACTCCTCAAGGCTGCTCCTCAGCTTGGGCCACGTCCTCGTGGGGCTCAACACAGGCTGCTCCTTGTCCACACCATGACCCTGTCGCCGGAGGGACGTTCAGGCTCCGTTCTGGCCCTCCGGGCACCGGGAAGGTGCCGGCTCACGTCTGTTGCACCATCCCGCCCCAGCGACGCCGCGCCGCTGTCTGGTGAGTACGCCGCAGGTGCCGGGCTTCCGACCCACGACACCCGCTTCCGTGGGACTGTTCGGTCCTGCCAGGCCGACCGGCGCGGATGCTATGGCCCTGCACCTGGTCCCTCCGCATCCTTCCACATTGCCTTGAACCGCTGCACAAAGTAGTCGTACCACCTCCTGTCCCTCTCCGCGGTCAGCATGAATGCCGGCCTGCCGGCAACCGCTCCCTGGTAGGGGTACAACTCGACCGACAGCTGTCCGTCCGCGCGACCAGGGTTGACTGCGAGCAGGCTGACCGACGGGACGAAGTCCAGAGTTCTTCGCTCAATGGTGCCGCGCTTCCTACGCCCCGGGCCAGTGCTATCCGCCCTTACGTTCTTCAGCTGGTCAAGTAGGGACAGGCTCGCGCGGATCTGGGCCGCGTACATATCCGGGTCCGGCATGGTAGGACTGCTCTTGGATGCCACCCTGGCGGCCGGACTATCCGGATCGATCGCCAGAACTCTGATACTGCATCCATCTCTCAGCTTGTCCTCCAGGAGACCGTATTGCGAAGTAGTGATTGCACTGAGGGCCTTTCCGCTAATCCATATCTCCCGAGCATGCTCAAGGCGCTTCTCAAGCGGTGGTCGCCTGTCCTCGACCTTGAGGAAGGCGCCTGCCGGTGGGCTCTCCAGTGCCTTCAGTGTCTTCTCGATGCGGTCCAGGTAGCCAAGCTTCTCCAGCAGCGCATCGACTCCGAGGAATCCGAGCAGCAGAAGGGCGATGTTGTCTGATGGGATTCCGAAGCGCTGGGGCACGCCGAAGGCGCTTAGCACCGCAACGGTGATCACGACCAAGGCGACGATGTTGTCCCGGCACACGAGCTTCCTGAGAAACTCCTTCACGGCTCGCCCTCCCTTCGTCCATCTGCGTCGGGACGCCTGCGCCATCGAGGCAACAGAGCCGCTTCTACGCCCTTCCATTCCAGGCAGCAGGCTGCCTCGCCAATCCGTCGCCAGCGGTGCGCGCAGCCTCTGGAAATCGGTCGTCCGCGCCCAGCCCGGAACAGCCCCGCGGTGGATGTAGCTGCGGGCACCGGAGCACCCCGGGGCACGTGCAACCGGCCTGGCGCCCGCGAAGACGGCAGCAAGGCCTGGCACCGTAGGGGCGAACAGCGGGACGGCTCCTCGGGCTCGAACAGATCGCCCTGGAGAGGGGTTGGCCAAATGCAGGAGAACACCGACGCTATTCCACTCAGGCAGCCCTTCCCCTCATGCGCTTGCCCTGGCACACCTAGGGAGCCGAGCCGGCCCGTCCCTCCCCTTCTGGCCAGCCGGAGTTGGCCGGAAGATGATTGCGCAAATGTATCATACCTTCCCGCTTTGCGCAATCGCTTGGCTGGGCAGGCGCGTTCTCGACGTCACCCGGACTCAAGCAGCTTGAGGGCTGAGGCACAAGCGGGGACGACGGCGTCTTCGCGATACGCTGTGCCATTCGGCCACAACAGCGTGTGACGGCAGCCGCCAGTGGCGTCACACTGCCCCGGACAGCGGCGCGTTCGGGCGGAGAGGGAATGGAATGACCAGTCGAGCTGCGGCGCCTCGCCCCGGACTGGTCAGTGCCTGGGCCCCATCTCGTCACATCTCAGCGCGACGTGCCTGACGCCGACCTTCTGTAGCCCGGTGAATCACCGGCAGGCACCAAGCAGCGAGTGGGCTACTACCGCTAGCTGTGGTACTGGGATGGGTGACTGACGGCGTGCCTGCAGCCGGAGGCGCTATGGAATCGCAGGTCGACGCGCGGCTGTTGAGGCCCTACAGCATTCTCAGTATCCTTGTAGGCCATTCTCACTATCTCCGACACCAAGCCGGGGCACTACCAGCATTCAAACTGCCCCGGCCGTCATTCAGGCGTAGCCGTTTGCGGCACGTCCAGCCTGTGATACCATTCTCGCTATCTTTGGCACCAAGGTATGGCATTCTCAGTATCTCTGACACCCATTATCACTATCGTTGACGCTCTGCAACATCGCTATCAGACGGCCAGCGCAGACAGCAGGCCGCCCTGCTCCCAGCTGGGCGCATCAGCACAACCGGCTATGCTGTACCCACGCGCTCGACGCTGAACTGCCGGCCGGAGAAAACAGAGCCCTTCTGGTGCTGGAGGGAGTCCCGACGGTTCTGCCATGTCAGTGCCTGGCTCGACCTTGACGATGCGGCCACGTACTTGGAGCAGCCGCGGAGGGCGGGCTGGCAGCCCGCCCAACTAGAGCCCGCAACTCCCAGCCTGCTAGGCAGCGTTCTGCTATCAGCCGTGTGCTTCAGCTCAGGGGGATGCATATGCTGCCGCAGGGCCATGGTATCGACGTGCTGGCCAGCGACAGCAACAGCCGCCTCAGCTCGCCGCAGCAATGGACATCCCATCCCACATGGGCTATAATACCGGGCGTCCGATCCCGCGGAACCATCACCATGCCTCGCTACCAGCGGCCAACCGGAACCCAGGACGTGCTTCCTGACAGCCAGCGGTACTGGACGCACGTGCGTGCGCGCGCCGAGCGCCTGGCCCAGCTAGCGGGCTTCGAGCGTATCGACGTGCCGATCTTCGAGAGCACCGACCTGTTCACGCGCAGCGTGGGCGAGGGGACGGACATCGTCGATAAGGAGATGTACTCCTTCACGGATCGCGGCGACCGGGAGTTGACCCTGCGCCCGGAGTTCACCGCCGGGGTCGTCCGGGCCTACATCGAGAACGGTATGCAGGTGCTCCCCCAGCCGGTGAAGCTGTACACCTTTGGGCCGATCTTCCGCTACGAGCGTCCCCAGGCAGGCAGATTCCGCCAGCACACCCAGTTCAACGTCGAGATTCTGGGCGAGATCGATCCTGTGGCGGACCTGGAGATCATGCTCCTGGCCTGGTCCCTGTACGCTGACCTCGGCTTCCAGGACCTCGGCTTCCAGCTCAACTCCACCGGCTGCCCTGAGTGCAGGCCCGGCTACGTGGAGGCGCTCAGGCGGTACTACACTGAACACAGCGGCGAGATCTGCGACGACTGCCAGCGCCGGCTCGACCGTAACCCGCTACGCGTCCTCGACTGCAAGACAGATCGCTGCCAGCCGGTCATCGCCGGCGCGCCTCCTATCCTGGACCACCTGTGCGGCGACTGTGCCGCCCACTTCGCTCAACTGCGTGAGTACCTCGACCTGCTCGGTCGCCAATACACCATCAATCACCGCCTCGTCCGCGGCCTTGACTACTACACCAAGACGGTCTTCGAGGTTTGGGCTGCCGGCATCGGGGCTCAAAGCGCTGTCTGTGGCGGAGGCCGCTACGACGGGCTGGCCGAGATTCTCGGCGGCCCTCCTACGCCAGGCGTAGGATTCGGCTCCGGGCTCGAGCGGATCATCATGGCGATGGAGCACAACGAGATCGAGGTACCCGTTCTGCCCGCGCCGGACGTCTTCCTCGCCCATCTGGGCGCCGAGCCGCGCAAGCGAGCGGTGCAGCTGGCCCAGAAGCTGCGAGAGGCGGGAATCGGCACGTGGCTATCGTTCGGCGACCGCGGCCTCAAGTCCCAGCTTCGCGAGGCGAACAAGCGGGACGCGCGCTTCGCCGTCATCCTGGGCGAGGACGAGCTGGCTGCCGGGCGGGCGGCCGTCCGAGATATGAGGGACGGCACTCAATCGGATGTCGCTCTCGAAGAGATGGCGGACTGGTTGAGCCAGAGGGTTGGCTGAAGGCAATTGGAGATTGACGGCGCGTGAAGCAGATCTGCGTAGTCTATAACCCCAGGATCCCTCAGGCCGCTCCGCTCGCTGAAGAGGTGGCGCGCTGGCTCGAGGCCAAGAAGCTCAAGGTGTCCTTGGGCAGCACGGAGGAGCCTTCGCCCAAGCCTCCGGTCAAGGACTGCGATCTGCTGCTCGTCCTCGGCGGCGACGGGTCCATCCTGCGCACCGCGCATGCAGCGGCCGCACACCAGGCGCCGATCCTGGGAGTCAACCTGGGGCGCGTCGGCTTCCTGGCGGAGGCCCGGCCCGAGAACTGGCAGGATGTGGTCTCCAGCGTGCTCGACGGCAGGCACTGGGTCGAGGAGCGGATGATGCTCCGGGTCACCGTCAGGCGCGGGAGCAAGGTCGTCGCGCAGGAGGACGCGCTCAACGACGCAGTCGTGGGGCGCGGGACCCAGGCTCGCATTATCCGGCTGCGCGTAGAGATCGACGGTCAGCCGATGACCGAGTATGCCGTCGACGGCATCGTCGGCGCCACAGCTACGGGAAGCACAGCTTACGCGCTGGCGGCGGGCGGTCCGATCCTATCTCCTGAGGCACGGAGTATCGTCCTCGTGCCTGTGGCGCCTCACCTCTGTGCGCCATGGCCCCTCGTTCTCGCAGAGGGATCGCGGATCCTAATAGCGCCCACCGACGGCCGCGAGGCAGCGCTGACAGTCGACGGAGATCGTCCTTTCGAGCTGTCCCCTTCGGACTCGGTCCTTGTCGAGACCAGCCCACTAACGACCCGCTTCGCCCGCGTGCAGGAGAAGGAGTACTTCCACCGGACCCTCATGGCCCGCCTTGTCGCGCGCAGGCCGGATTGAGCCGGCCGGACGTTTCTCGGAGCCATTACGATGACAGAGCCCACCTTCTGTGCTACTCACCCCAACGTGGAGACGTACCTTCGCTGCAACCGCTGCGGCAAGCTGATCTGCCCCAAGTGCGCGGTGCGCACGGACGTCGGCTATCGTTGTCGCGACTGCATCAGCACCCAGCAGAAGGTGTTCTACACGGGCTTCCGGCCGACCTACTACGCCATCGCTGCCGCGGCCGCTCTGCCGCCGTCAGTCATCGCCGGCTGGCTTCTCCCCATCCTCGGCTGGTACAGCCTGATCCTCGGCCCGCTGGCCGGGGTCGGTATCGCCGAGCTTGCGCGATGGGCGATGGGCAGGCGGCGTGGGCCCTACACGTGGCTGGTCGTCTGCGGCTGCATAGTAGTCGGCTGGCTCATCGGCCTTCTGTTCACTGTCATCCCTGTTGTGTCGCAGATCGTGCTCGACCCTGCGGTGCCCCCTCTCCTTCTCGGCTGGCTGGGCTCCCAGCTGTGGGGCGCAATCTACGTCGTGGCGGCTGCCGGAGCAGCGTACGGCCGCTTGCGCCCGGGACGGCGCGTCTAGGAGGTCGAAGTTGCTGGCGGAGCTCACCATACGCGATTTCGCCATCATCGACGAGCTCCAGCTGAGCCTGGCGCCCGGCTTCTCCGCCGTGACCGGTGAGACAGGAGCGGGCAAGTCTATCATCATCGATGCGGTGGAGCTCGTTCTCGGCGGCCGGGCAGACAGCACCGTCGTCCGCTCCGGTGCCGACCGAGCGATCGTCGAAGCTGCCTTCCGGCTGAGCACCCCTCGCCGCGCCGTGCTCGACTCCCTGCTCGAGCGTGAAGGTCTCGAGGGGGACGAGCCCGACGTTCTCCTGCTGGGCCGCGAGGTCCGCCTGGAGGGGCGCAACGTCTGCCGCGTCAACGGCCGCACCGTCACTCTAGCCCTCCTGCGCGAAGTGGCGGAGGGGCTGGTGGACATCCACGGCCAAAGCGAGCACCTTTCGCTCCTGCGCGTTCCCGAGCACGTCAACCTTCTCGACAGGTACGGTGAGCTTTGGCCACAGCGTCTGGAGCTGGCTGACGTCGTCGCTCGCGTGCGCACCGTGCGCCAGGAGCTGGCGGACCTGCTCCGCAGCGAGGAGGAGCTGCAGCGACGGGCGGACCTGCTCGAATTCCAGATCAAGGAGATTGAGGCTGCGGCGTTGGAGGCGGGCGAGGAGGAGAGCCTGCTCGAGGAGCGGCAACGGCTCAACAACGCAGAGCAGCTGGCCGAGCTGACTACCGAGGCTCTGGCCGCGCTCGAGCGCGGCGACGGAGAATCGATCCCCGCGCTCGACTTGCTGGGTAGCGCCGCGCGCGCGCTCGAGGGACTGGCCAAGCTGGACCCGACAATGGATCCGCAGCGCCGGGCCGCCGAAGAAGCCAGCTACCAGCTTGAGGAGCTGGCGCGTTCGCTTCGAGCCTATCAGGAACAGCTGGAGTTCAACCCCCGGCGGCTGCAAGAGGTAGAGGACCGTCTGGCTCTGATCCGTCGCCTGGAGCGCAAGCACGGCTCGACTATCGCCGACGTCCTTGCCTATGCGGACAAGGCAGCCCAGGAGCTGGACAATATCACCCACAGCGAGGAGAGGATTGAGGTCCTGCGCACCGAGCAGGACGAGCTGCTCGCAGAGGTGGGCCGCCTGGGACTGCAGCTCTCTCGCCTACGGCGGGACGCCGCCGAACGTCTGGCCGAAGGTATCGAGCGGGAGCTGCAGGACCTGCGTATGGAGGGCGCCCGCTTCGCGGTGGATTTCCACTGCCGGGCGGACCCGGAGGGCGCACCCATAGACCGCGCTCAAGCAGCAGAGTACGGTGTGGAGACGGCGATCTCCGCTATCGACCCGCCGCGGGTAGCCTTCGACAGCAGCGGCATCGAACGAGTCGAGTTCCTCGTCTCCCCCAACCCGGGCGAGCCGCTCAAGCCGCTGGCCAAGACTGCCTCCGGTGGTGAGACCTCCCGCTTGATGCTTGCCCTCAAGGCTGTCCTCTCCCGCGCAGATGAGACCCCCACGCTCATCTTCGACGAGATCGACCAGGGCATCGGCGGCCGGGTTGGCGCAGAGGTAGGCGAGAAGCTGTGGGGGCTGGCGGCCGGGGCAGGCCCGGGCGGGCTCACTCACCAGGTACTCTGCGTTACCCACCTGCCTCAGCTGGCAGGATTCGGCGACGCCCACCTCCGCGTGGAGAAGGCCGTGCAGGGCGATCGGACGGTGACCCGGGTCAGCCCTCTCCAGGGCCAGAAGCGGGTTGAGGAGCTGGCAGTGATGTTGGGGGCGAGCGGAGAGGCAGCTTACCGGAGCGCGGAGGAGATCCTCGGACACGTGAGGGAGCGCAAGATGGCGCCCCGCGTCTAGCCTGAGCCGTTCCACGCAGCAGGCCGCCAGGTTCTCAACTCGGTTCCAGGTTTCTCCGGCCTATCAGGCAGCCACAGACGGACAAGGTGATCCCACAGAGACTCGTACTCAGCAACTTCCTTTGCTATCGCCAGGCCGACGTTGACTTCACCGGCATACATGTCGCCTGCCTGGCCGGGGCGAACGGCGCCGGCAAGTCGGCCCTGCTCGACGCGATGACCTGGGCGCTGTGGGGCCGGGCCAGAGCGAAGAGGGACGACGAGCTGATCTACCTGGGCCAGAAGGAGATGGCGGTCGATCTATCCTTCGAGCTGGGAGATCACTGCTACCGCGTACTGCGGCGGCGGAAGGCCGGCAAGCGCGGCAGCACGCTGCTCGACCTGCAGATGCAGCACGACGGCGATTGGCAGTCGATCGCCGAGAGCGGCGTCAGGAACACGCAGGAGAAGATCGAGCAGATCCTGAGGCTGGACTACGACACTTTCACCAACTCCGCCTTCCTCCGCCAGGGCCGGGCGGACGAGTTCACAATCAAGACCCCAGCAGAACGGAAGCGGGTGCTCGGCGATATCCTGGGGCTCGATCGCTGGGAACGGTACGAGGAGCAGGCCAAAGCCCGCCTGCGGACCGCGGCAGAAGAGGCGAACCTGATCGATCTCCGCCTTCAGGAAGTGGAGCAGGAGCTGGCCCGGCGCCCTGAGTACGAGGAGGCGGTCGCCACAGCGCAGGAAAGCGCAGACAGGCGCTCCGCCGCGCTCGAGGAGGCCAGAGCGGCCTACCAGCAGATCGAACAGGCACGCACGGAACTGCGCACGGCAGAGGCGCAAGCAGCAGAGCTATCGACGCGGCGGGAGCAGGCAGACGAGGAGCTCGCTGCGCTGGCCAGGGACGAGGAGACGCGTACCAGGCGGCTCGCGGAGAGAGAGCAGCTGATCGCGTCTGCCGAGGAAATCGAGGCCGGCTACCTGGCCTATGAGAAGGCCGTGAAGCTGGAACATGAGCTGGGTGCCAAGCTCAGCCGCTGGACCGAGCTTCACAGCCGCCGCGCACAGCTCGAATCCCGCATTGAGCAGGGCCGTCTTCAGCTCCAGGCTCAGCGCGACTCGTCAGCCCGGCGCGCTGCCGAGCTCAGGGACCGGCAGGTGGACGAGGCTCTGCTGGTAGAGCACGGGGCGGCGACGGCGAAGCTGGCGGAGCTCGAACTTGTCGCCCAGCAGCAGGAGTCGGACCGCTCCGCGCTGGCGCAGGCAGCCGAGCAGCGGGCACAGCTGCGCGCCCGCAACGAGGCTCTGCGAACTGACATGGAGGCCCTCAAGCAGCGTATGGAAGCCCTGGAGAGAGCGGGGGCCGAGTGCCCGCTTTGCAGCCAGCCCCTCACGGATGAGCATCGCCTCGAGGTCCTAGAGCAGCTGCGCAGCGAAGGAAGCACCAAGGGCGACACGCACCGGTCGAATAAGGCGGCGCTGGACGAGCTGGAGGAACAGGTGCGCTCCCTGGAAAAGAGCATGAGCGAGCGGGAGAGGCTGCTGCGGGATCGCGAGCCGCTGCGCAGGCAGGAGGCGGCCCTGGCCGAGCGCATCGAGCGTGGCAGGGAGGCAGCGGAGCAGGTGGAGGAGGTCCAGGCTGCGCTCGCTGACGCCGAGATGGCCCTGGCTGGTGGGGACTACGCCCAGGAAGCGCGAGTCGAGCTGGCCCGGGTCCTGCAAGAGCAATCCGACCTCAACTACGAAACCGCCGCCCACGATCTCGCCCGCAAGGAGACGGCTCAGTACCAGCGCTACGCCGAGGAGAAGGCCCGCCTCAGCGCAGCACGGGAGGAGATCAGGCAGGAGGAGCAGGACCTGGAGCGAATCCGGGAGAGGCAGCGCCAGCTCCAGGGGCGCCGCAAGGCCGACGAGAGGCGCCTGGCCGAGCTGCAGAAGGGCGCTGTCGCCCTGCAGGAGCGGCTCAAGGACGGGGCGGACCTGGAGCGGAGGCTGCAGCAGGCTCGGGAGGAGGAGGGAACGTCGCGGCAGCAGCTGGGCGCCGCGCAGCAGAGACTGGAAGCCTGCAAGGCGCTTGAACTGCAGCGGACGGACAAGCTGAAGAGCAGAGAAGAACTGGCACGTTCACAGGCCCTGTACGAGGAGCTGAGGACGGCCTTCGGTGTACGCGGCGTGCCGGCTATGGTCATCGAGGCGGCCGTGCCAGAGATCGAGATCGAGGCCAATCGCCTGCTCAGCCGTATGACCGGCGGCCGCATGCGCGTCCGCTTCGACACCCAGCGGGAGACTCAGGCGGGGGAGGCCCGGGAGACGTTGGAGATCTACATTTCGGACGAGCAGGGCCCGCGCCCCTACGAGAACTACTCCGGGGGAGAACAGTTCCGAGTCAACTTCGCCATACGCATCGCACTTTCCAGGCTGCTGGCCAGGCGCGTGGGCGCACGGCTGCAGACGCTGGTCATCGACGAGGGCTTCGGCACGCAGGACGAGACCGGGCGGCAGAGGCTCGTCGAGGCGATCAACGCCATCCAGGACGACTTCGCACGCGTCCTGGTCATTACCCATATAGAGGAAATGAAGGACCTCTTCCCCGCGCGGATCGAGGTGACGAAGACCACCGAGGGCTCGCTCGTCGAGGTGCTATAGGAACAGGGTACTATCGGCCTCTGACTTGCGGCCCAGGCGGAGCAAAGGTATAATCCGCCTTGCTGCCGAACGCCTGGCTCGACCGGCCGTAGGCGAGCGTCCCGAGGAGGAACGATCGGGCCACTAGGAGAGCGCGTGAGACGCCCTCCCGTCTTCGTTCAGGTTCGCTTGGGACAGCAGCTCTCGGCCGGCACCCTGGCTGCTGGCGTCCGGCAGGCACGGTTCGGCCCGCGGCCCCGGCCGCGGCGGAGGCATACATGGCGCTACGAGGAAACCTGCGCGATTTCAGCACTACGCAGCTGCTGAACCTGATCAACCTCGCGCGCAAGACCGGCACGCTGACGATCGAGCGGCGTGACGCCAAGGCGGCCCTGTGCTTCAAGGAGGGCAAGCTCGTCTATGCCGCTCTTGACGGCAAGGACGAGGGTCTCCCGACAATCCTCCGCAACAGCGGCAAGATCAACGACGAGATGGCCCGCACTATTCAGGCCCAGGCCGGCAACACCACAGACAAGGAGCTGGGCCTGTGGCTGATAAACGCCGGCCACGTCACCCAGGCGGACATCGTACAGGTCGTCCGCACCCACATCCTGAACAACGTCTACCCCATCTTCACCTGGCCGGACGGCACGTTCCGCTTCGAGTCCAACGTGCTCCCCTTCGAGGATCGTATTGCCATACCGGTGGAGCTCGAGAACGTGATTCTCGAAGGCAGCCGCCGGATGAAGGAATGGGAGCGGCTGCAGGACGAGCTCCCTGACCTTGACGCCAAGCTCAGGTTCGCCGAGCGGCCAGACGCCAAGCTGCGCAACATCAACCTCAGCGTCGAAGAGTGGCGCGTGATCTCCTTCATCAACCCCCGCAACAGCATCCAGCAGCTGGCCCAGTACTGCAACATGACCGATTTCCAGATTCGCAGGATCGTCTACGGCCTGCTGCAGGCCGGCCTGGTCGAGATGGTGAGGGCGCCCAGGACGGGACAGCCAACGCCTTCGCCGGAGGGCCAGCCTATGGCTATGCGCCGGCCGGCCGTCAAGCGAGGCGTGGTCGAGCGCCTTATCAAGTTCTTCCAGGGTCTGTAACACAACGGACTTGAGCAATGCAGACCGTCAAGATGGTCGTCACGGGTCCTTTCGCTGCTGGCAAGACGGAGTTCGTCCAGACCATCAGCGAGATCGAGGTCGTGGAAACCGAGCGGAAGCTCTCCTCTGCAGAGGAGCGCATCAAGGACGAGACCACGGTGGCCATGGACTTCGGCCGCATCACCGTGGACGAGGACCTGGTGCTCTACCTCTTTGGCACTCCCGGCCAGCGCCGCTTCGACTTCATGTGGGAGATCCTCTCCGAGGGTATGCTGGGATTCGTCGTCGTCCTGGACAGCACACGCCCGGAGACTTTCCGCGAGGCGCGGCACATCTTGGATACATTCCGCGCCTACGCTCCGGTGCCGTACGTCGTCGCCGTGAACAAGCAGGATATGCCCGATGCCTGGTCTCCGGAGGACATGCGCATCGCCCTGCGCATTGCCTCGGACGTCAAGATCGTCCCCTGTGTCGCCACCCAGCGGGACAGCGTCAAGCGGGTATTGCTCGAGCTCCTCTATTCGATTCTGGAGACGATGGAGGGCACCCAAGACTAGGCCGCCTCAGCGCACCAATTCGCTGCTGCGGCAAGGCGGGCCAGGGGCAGGCGATCTACTTGGTCGCCGCAACCCGGGGACAAGGTAGAGGCCGGCGGCTGGATCCTGCAAGACTAGCAATCCTGCCGCCGCTTCTCTTGTCGAGCCAGCCTCCGCGCACGCCGTAGGGCGGGCCAGCCCTGGAGACTCCCGCGCCAGGATCGTCGCACGACACGCAGGCAGCTATCCCGATGAGCCTACTCGTCACCGATCAAGGGGAGGTGCATTTCGAGGCCCATGGCCGCGGCCGCCCGGTAATCCTGCTGCACGGTTGGCTCGAATCCTGGGACCACTGGTTGGGCCTCATGGAGGCGTTCGCCGGCGGCTACAAGACCTACGCCCTCGACTTCTGGGGCTTCGGCGAGTCTGGAAAGCACGTCAGCGCCTTCACTGTCCCCGACTATGTCGGCATGGTGGACCAGTTCATGGAGCGGCTGGGCATCGAGAGCGCTGCTCTCGTGGGCCACTCCATGGGCGGCACGGTGAGTCTCAGCCTGGCGCTCGATCGACCGAGTCGCGTGGACAGCATCGTCGTCGTCGGCTCGCCCATCGCCGGCGACGGACTGGCCCTGATCCCCCGCCTGGCGGCGAGCCGGCCCCTCGCCGGGCTGGCCTGGGCCACTCCGGGCTCTATTCTGCTGATCGCCAGGCTCATGGCCCCGCTGCTGGCGCAGGATCGAGATGGCTGGTACCATATGTTCGAACGAGATCTGGGATGGGCAACGTCCGAGTCCTTCCATCGCAGCGTCGCCTCACTGCGGGTGACGGATCTGCGGCCCGGCCTGGGAACCATTCGCGTCCCCACCTTGGGCGTGTACGGCCGACGGGACCGGATCGTCAGCCCCAGGCAGGGAGACATGCTCAAGCGCCACCTCTCGACGGCCGACGTGCGCTTCTTTGAGAGATCGGGCCACTTCCCGATGCTTGATGAACCGAAGCGGTTCTACGAGACCGTACGCTCATTCCTGACCAGATGCGCAGGTGAGTCGCGCCGGGCTGACGAAGACCGCCGGCCATACGAGGCGGGTAGGAAGGATCAGGTGAATGCCTGACAGCGCTCAGCGGACGAGCGACACCAAAGACGGCTACTCCTACCCTAACAAGCTGGGGCGGGCCATCCTCACTGCATCCGAGGAGGTACTGGGCCGCAACGGCCTCAAGGCAGTGCTGGCGCAGGCCCGCCTGCAACACCGCTTCGACGCCTATCCGCCCAACAACTTCGCACGCGAGTTCTCCTTCGAGGAGACAGGGCGCCTCCTCAGGGCGCTGGATGAGATGTACGGTCGCCGCAAGGGCCGCAGCCTGGCCAGGCGAATCGGACAGCACTGCTTCGCCATCGGCACCAGGGACGTGCGCTTTGTTCTCTTCCTCACCCGAGTGGCCTTCCGCCTGCTCCCGCTGGAAACGAGGCTGCGGGTAGGGCTGGAGGTCACCTCCCGCGTCGTCGGTAGGTTCACCGGCCACCCAGTACGGCTGAGCGAGAACAACAGCCACTACTACTGGACCACCACGGAGTGCGGCTTCAGCTGGCAACGCAACCGTGGCTCTCCCTGCTGCGACATTGTCGTAGGGCTCCTGGAAGAGACCGTGAGCTGGATCGGCAGAGGGACCGGCTTCTCCGTCCGCGAGACCGCCTGCATTGCTGCCGGCCACGGGGTCTGTACTATCGAGATCGGCAAGCAACCATTGGACTGAGCTTCACATGCGCAAGATCATCCTGCGAGATAGGCGGAAGATCTTCCCGTTCAACCAGCCGGCACGCGACCTTCGCGTGCTCAACAAGCCCCTCTGGCTGCACCAGCGAGACGTGCTGGCCCCCTACACGAAGGAAGAGCTGGAGGTGGACTCGCTGGCTGAGGCGGGCAGGCGGGAGGTGGAGACGCTCGTCCACAGAGACAACCTCTTCTTCGACCGCTACTTCCTCGACGAATTCGTCCGCCGTGCGCGCCGGCTCGGGAAGCCGTGCAGGGTCGCTCTGCGCGCAGATGACAGGGCGATAGCCACGCACGCAACGCACCTCCAGCAGGGCATCCGGCTTGATGGAGACCTTTTCGTGGCCGATCTGTGGTACTACCCGCGGGGCATCGAGCCGCAGGCAGCCCCGCTCGTAATCGACACACAGCCCCGCGAGATAGGATACTACCACGTACCCACGCATCTCTCGGACCGGATGGGGGACC
Source organism: uncultured Anaerolineales bacterium (assembly GCA_964530325.1). GTDB lineage: Bacteria > Chloroflexota > Anaerolineae > B4-G1 > B4-G1 > CAZHAX01. The sequence goes on from CAZHAX010000009.1 coordinate 78,442, forward strand.
TGGTCTACCACGTGCCGACCAGGGCTATCTGTTCGATCGAGCACTGGGCCCACCTGGTCACGGTCAACGTGACCTTCGGCGTTCTGGCCAACGGCGCGCGAGCGGACCGAGATCTGGAACGGTCGACCTGGCAGAACCTGAGGGGGCTGTGGCGCTCCCTGCTCGAGCGGAAGCAGGTCCTCTCCTCATCCGGGCTGGTGCACGCGGGGCGCAATTGCCGTATCGACCCCACAGCCATCATCAAGGGGCCGGCCTACATCGGGGAGAACGTCAATATCGGGGCTGGGGCTGTGGTCGACGTTTCGATAATCGGCGACGACGTCGATATCCTCACCGGCGCGCAAGTCTCCTTCAGCGTCGTCTCCGATCGCTGCTTCATTCCCTTCCGAGCCGCCCTGTTCGCCAGCGTGCTGATGGAGGACTCGATGGTAGCGCAAAACAGCTGTCTCCAGTTCTGCTGCGTGGGCCGCTCCAGCCTGATCGGCGCGGGGACGACATTCACGGACCTCACGGTCGTGCCCAAGCCAATCCGGGTCTCCATCGAGGGCGATCTTGCAGAGACGGGCATGCCGGTGCTCGGGGCCTGCGTCGGCCACAACTGCTACGTCGGCTCCGGCCTTGTCGTCTACCCTGCCCGAGCGATCGAGTCGGACGTCGTCCTGCTCGCTTCGGAGAGGAGGCACGTGATCGACCGGAACGTCTACTACGAGGACAGCGACCACTTCTCCATCAAGAACGGGGAGAAGAGGCACTCGAGGCAGTACCCACGCTGAGAGAATTGAGGCAGCCCGCAGACCCTGGTCAGGACATGGCACAACGGAGCTGGGCAGGAGACCAGCCGGCTTGCGCGTTCAGTTTCCGCGGCCGGCCGGAAGGAGGGAGGGTGCAATGCCCAAGGGCAGGATTCTCGTCGTAGAGGACGACACGGACATCGCCAAGATGCTGCGTATCTACTTCGAGGGCTCAGACTACCAGGTGACGCTGGCCGAGCGGGGCGAGGAGGGCCTGGAGGTGTGCCGGGCGGAGCTGCCACACGTCATCCTCCTGGACATCATGCTGCCGGACATCGATGGCTACGAGGTCTGCCGCAGGCTGAGAAGCAACCTGCGCACCAGCCACGTGCCGATCATCTTCCTTACCCAGAAAGACGAACGGTCGGACAGGATCCAGGGCCTGGAGCTGGGCGCCGATGACTACATCACCAAGCCCTTCGACCTGGACGAGCTCAGGCTGCGGGTCAGGAACACGATCGAGCGCGGAATGCACGGCAGCCTTACCAGCCCCACCACCAGCCTCCCCAGTGGCCCTCTCGTTGAAGAGCAGCTGCGGAAGCTGATGAAGGAGAAGGAAGGCGACTGGGCTCTGCTCTACACCGGTATCGAGGGCTTCGAGGCATTCGGCGAATCCTACGGCTTCGTAGCGGGGGAGGAGCTGCTGCGCTACGTGGCCACGATCCTGACCAGGGCGGTCGGCGAGGCGGGCACACCGGGCGACTTCGTGGGCCATGTACGCGCCGACGAGTTCCTGGTCATCACCAGGAAGCCTCTGGCGGCGCGCCTGGCAGAGGAGGCCAAGGAGCGCTTCGCCGCGGGAGTGGGCACGCACTATGATTGGCAGACCCGGGAGAGAGGTTACCTGCTCCAGACGGATGAAGACGACAGGGAGAAGAGAGAAGAGCTGATGACGCTGTCGGCGGTGATCGTCAGCGCCGACGACGGCCCGTTCGCCGACATCCGCGAGATAACCGAGAGCGCCGCACGCGCCCTGCGCCAGGCCCGAGCGCAGTAGGCGTCTGGCGCCGGACTGGCCCGCCCTTTCCCCGCTTCCCGGTACACAATGAACGGGATGGCAGGTCGATATTGAGCGCGGTAGTGATCAAAGACCGCCTCGTCCACTACGAGGCGATGGGCCGGGGCAAGCCGCTGGTATTCGTCCACGGCTGGCTTGGCTCGTGGCGATACTGGGTCCCGGCCATGGAGGAGCTCTCCGCCCGCTACCGCACCTACGCGCTCGATCTGTGGGGCTTCGGCGATTCGGAGCATCTGGCCAGCAACTACGACATCGACATCTACGTACAGCTATTGGGAGGTTTTCTGGACGCCCTGGGGCTGGCTTGCGTGCCCCTCGTGGGACACTCGCTCGGCGGCCTGGTCGCGCTCGCCTTCGCCGCACAGCACCCGGAGCGAGTCGAGCAGGTGCTGGGGGTGAGCGTGCCTCTGCTGGGCGAGGACGTCACCGCACCCCTGGCCCGCTTGACGTCCAGCCCGAGAGGGCTGCGCCGGCTGGCGACGCGACGGGCCGGGTTCGCCGAGATCCAGCTCGAGGTGGGCAAGACGGACGCGCAGGCGGTGGTCCATACGGTGCAGTGGATCCTGGAGCGGGACCTGCGCCCGCTGCTGCCGGGCCACCCCACCCCGGTACTGCTGCTGCACGGTGAGGGAGACCCGCTGGTGCGGCCTCCGCAGACGGAGCAGCTCACCGGGCTGGACGACAACCTGCGTTTCATCAGCCTTGCGGAGGTTGCGCACTTCCCCATGCTGGAGGAGCGCACGAAGTTCAACCGGCTGCTGGCCGAGTTCCTGGAAGCGGGAGGAGACCTGGGCTCGCTCCAGATCAAGTCTCAGTGGCACAGACGTCTGCGCTAGGGCCGGCCGGGCTGATGGTCGGGTGTCGCGCTCGAGCGTGGTCCTGGTCGCACAGACACTTGGACACACAAGGAGGATTGCCAGATGAACGTTGAGATACTGTACAAGCCCGCCTATGCGCTGGGCGTTATCGCGCTTGAGGGCGGCGAGCAGGTTCGCGTCGAAGGCGGCTCCATGGTGGGGATGTCCGCCGGAATGACTCTGGACACGAAGGCGACCGGCGGTCTGCTCAAGTCTCTTGCCCGGTCCATGCTCGGCGGTGAGAGCTTCTTCCAGAACACCTACTCGGCGCCAGCTGCCGGCGGCCAGATTGCCGTCGCCCCGGCCCTGCCGGGAGACCTCTTCGTAATAGATCTCAGCCAGGAGAGCATGATGGTCCAATCGGGCTCCTACGTGGCCTCGGAGATGGGCATCGAGACGGACACGAAGTGGGGCGGGGCCAAGACCTTCTTCGCTTCAGAGGGGCTGATAATGCTGCGAGCTTCGGGAACGGGGCAACTCCTGCTCTCCTCGTATGGCGCCATCCACGAACTCGACCTGGCGGCAGGCGAGAGCTACACCGTGGACACCGGTCACCTGGTAGCCTTCAGCGAGAACCTGGGCTTCAACGTCCGCCGCGTGGGCGGGCTCAAGTCTACGCTCTTCAGCGGGGAGGGTCTGGTCGTCGATCTGACCGGCCCAGGCCGAGTGCTGATGCAGTCACGCTCGACCGATGCCTTCCTCTCATGGCTGATCCCCAAGCTCCCTAAGCCTAGCTCGTCAGACTGAGCTTCGTAGTGACGTGATATGGTCGCGACGTTAGCAGACAAGAAAGGAGAGTACGATGAACGCGGGACGGAGGTTGCCTTTGGTTGGGGGGTTGCTCTTGATAGTCGTCGGTGGGGTGCTGCTGGCGGCGGAACTGATTCCGGGGTGGGAGATCGAGTTCACCTGGCCCTGGATCATCATCGCAGTAGGGATAGGGCTCTTCGTTCTCGGATTGCTGACCGGGCAGCCGGACATGGTCATCCCGGCCTGCATCGTGGCCGGGGTTGGCGGAATACTCTACTACCAGGACGCGAGCGGCAACTGGGAGAGCTGGGGCTACCTGTGGCCCGTAATCCCCGCCTGCATCGGAATCGGCACTATTCTGGCCGGCCTGCTGCGCGGCGACCTTCGCAGGGCGCTGCGTGAGGGAGGCAAGTCGATTCTTTTCGGCGCCGTAGCCTTCGTCATCATGGCGGCCATCTTCGGCGTGCTGGGCGAGTGGGGCTCGTACTGGCCAGTGGTGCTCATCCTGGCCGGAGTGGTGGGGGTAATCTGGGCGCTTCTGCCGCAACGCATCCGCTCCGGCGGCGGGGAGGAGTAGAATGCGCAGGGGAACGCTCATCTGGGGCGCCGCGCTCATACTATTCGGCGTCCTCCTGCTGCTGAGCAACGCGGGCGTCATCGACGTCGACATCTGGGGCCTGATCTGGCCGCTGTTCCTGCTGGCCGCCGGCATCTGGTTCGTCTGGTCCGTGCTGGCCGGCCCCGAGCGGGCGGGAGAGGCGGAGGAGGCGGCCATCCCGCTCGAGGGAGCCAGACGGGCCCGCCTGCGCATCCACCACGGCGCCGGGCGGCTGCAGATCGATTCGAGCGCCTCGCGGGGCAACGTCGCCTCCGGCGCATTCGCCGGCGGCCTGGACTACCACTCGCGCCTCTCGGGCGACGAGCTGGAAGTGGAAATGCGACCTCGCTCCAGAGCGCTTGTGCCGATAGCTTTGCCCGTACTGTGGTTCTCGTCGGGAGGGCTGGAATGGCAGCTGGGCCTGACGCCCGACGTCCCGCTCAAGCTAGACCTGCGGACCGGCGCCGGGGAAGCGCTGCTCGATCTCACGGACCTGAAGGTGGAGGAGCTGCGCATCCAGACCGGAGCCAGCTCGGCCAGCGTGAGGCTCCCGGCGCGCGCCGGGCTCACGCGGGTCAACGTGAGCGGCGGGATGACGTCGCTAAGACTGCAGGTGCCAGAGGGAGTCGCAGCCCGCATCAGGGCGTCGGCCGGCCTGGGCTCGATCAGCGTGGACAGGCGCCGCTTTCCGCGCACGGGCGGCGTCTACCAGTCGCCTGACTACGAGACAGCGCAGAACAAGGTAGAGATACGCGCCGACACCGGCCTCGGCTCCCTGGTAGTAGGCTAGGCACGGTCGCGCTCCAACAGACAGAATCGCCGCAGAGGCCGCGGAGGACGCAGAGAAACCCGCTGCGCCTCAGAGCGGCGTGAGCCCGATCCGCAGCACATCGGGCGGCCGGGACATCGCTGACCCGCAGAGAGCGCAGCAACAGAGTCCTACTGTGAGCTCTCTGCGGTAGCATCAGACTGGGAAGGAGACAGAGCTTGACGGAGGAACAGACACAGAAGGAAGCTTGGCAGGGAGTGGGCGAGCAGTTCGAGGCGCTCGGCAAGAGCCTGGCGGAGGCCCTCAGGGCGGCCTGGCAGAGCGAGGAAAACCGCGCCCAGGTGCAGAGCCTCAAGGAGGGCCTCGAGGCCGCGGTCAAGAAGGTCGATGAGGCGGCCAGGAAGGCTTCAGAGACGGTCACCGCGGAGCGAGTCAAGGCCGAGGCGACACAGGCAGCCGAGTCGCTTCGCTCAGCGAGCAAGCAGACCTGGGAGAAGGCCCGGCCGCACGTCGTGTCCGCGTTGAGCCAGGTCGAAGCCGAGCTGCAGAAGCTGATCGACCGTCTGAGTCAGAACTAGGCCCAAGAAACGGACACACCGCCCGCACGCAGCCAAACGACAGGCGGGGCCGGGTCGCGCGACCCGGCCCCGCCGACGCCTGCAGCCCTGAGCGAGGTCTGTTATCCAACCGCCCTCTTGAACGTAGCCCGGTAGGCTGCCGGCTCCATGTAGTACTTCCCGAACCCGGGGAAGACTTCGAAGCGGTCCGCCTCCAGGCTCACCAGCTCCCAGCCCTCCGAGCCGTAGGCCTGCAGTATCGCGTCAAGCCCTACGATCGTTTCCCCGTCGCGCTGCTCCAGAGCCCAGGTCTTGTGCTTCTTCTTGTCGTACCCGATGCTGAACGTGAGATACTCCCATCCTGCCATGTCACGCATCCTCCACGCCGAAGCGCCTAGCGACCCATCCGCCGCAACCTGGCCACGACGCCGGCGAGCGCCAGCACGGCCCAGGCCAGCACTATGCCCAGCCGTGGCAGCGCATCCAGTAGCGTCGCCTCGCCCACTACCGCCAGCTCCATCGCCTCCGTCCCTGCCGCGGTGGGCAGCAAACTGACCACCACCGCCACGACGGGCGGCATGCGCCTGGCGATCTCCTTTGCCACCACCCCGGCGACCAACACCAGCAGCGGGACAACCAGCCACAGTCCCATCTGCTGAGCATTGTCGAACACGATGCCTGCCAGCAGCCCAAATGAGACAGCCAGCAAGGCAATGGTCGCACTGGTGGCCAGCATGACGTCCCAGTGTACGACCGCGGGCCAGCCCAGGGCCAGAGCCGCGGCAGCGGCGACGGCGCAGTAGAAGGCCCCAGCTATGACCTTGCCGGCCACGATCTGGGCCACGCTCGCCGGCGAGACCAGCAGTGCATCCATCGTCTTCGCTTCCTTCTCGTCGAAGATCAGGTAGGCGACGACGTACACACCGACGACCAGGAGTTGCAGTACGAACGAGCTCTGGAACAGGCCCCACGATCCCGAAGAGCCGGCCTCTGGGTAGACCAGCTGCTCTTCCACAGCCACTCGGCCGGACCCACTCCTCGCCGCCGCTATCTCCCCCTTCAGGCTCTCCGCAAGATCAGCGGCCTGGCGCCTGTTAGCCCAGGCTACGTAGCCGTCCAGCGCAACAGCCAACCCCGACTGGAGCGTTTCGTCGATGTCGAGGGGCACTTCGATGCCGATCTCCTTCAGCGGCGATTGGACAACGCTCGCGTGCAGCTCCTCTACCGAGTCGACACGTACCACCTCGACGCCATCGCTTGCGCTCAGCGCCTCCACCAGACGGGTCTCGCCTGGATCGTAGACCACCACGTTCAGCGCCTCAGACCGGCTCAGCAGCAACGGCAGCGCCTGGCTGCTGAGGATGAGCACCATGGTGCCGAGGATAATGGACACCGTAGTCATCGACTTGAGCGCATCGACGATATCCTTCCACGCTATCGCCCACACGACGCGCAGTCCCAAGGGCGTCGCGCTTTCTGTCTGTCTCATCGTTGTCTGCTCCTTGCCCACGCACGCACTCTCCACAGTCCGAGGGCAGTCATCCGGCAATCACCGATCCGAGCGCCGCACCACCCAGACCACCGCGGCCAGTATGGCCGCTGCGCTGCCAGCCAGCAGCGCCAACTCGCGGGCGACGTCGGCTATCGTCGCGCTCTGGACAGCGGACACGGTAACCGCTCGTGCCAACGCGGTGGTGGGCACCCAGCGCAGGATTTCGACCAGGCCCTCCGGCAGTAGCTCGCTGATCACCACCAGCATCAGTGGCAGCATCAGCACTATCATAAGAACGAATCCCCACAACACCAACTGCTGCTTCACCTTGAGGATACTGCCCAGAAGCAGCCCCAGCCCGACGGTGAAGAGCGAGCCCAGGACCACGGCCAGGATGGCTAGGCCCCAGTGTACTATCGTAGTGGAGTAGTAGGCTAACAGGGCGGCGACGGGAATGAGGCAATAGAAGAGCCCTGTCAGCGCCTTGCCCAGAACGACCTCACCGATGCTGGCCGGCGATACGAGCAGCAGGTCGATCGTCTTCGTCTCCCGTTCCTCGATCATCAGGTGAGGGAGGATAGTTACCCCCAGCATGGTCACCACTATGCCCACGCTCAGCGACATCAGCACCGCGCTGCCCGTCGATTCCAGCGCGGCCTGTACGACGTTGCCCTCTGTGTCGACCCGCACCGGCGTTCCGGCAAGGGCGGAGATGGCCGATTCGACGGCGGCAACTGTCTCGGCCGCCTTGCCCTCGCGAACCCAGTAGGCCAGGTAGCCCTCGAGGACAACCGGCTCCCCGGCAGCGACCTGGCTATCGAGGCCTGGCGGCAGGACGAGCCCCAGGGCGGCCTCGTCCATATCTGCCACTATCGCCTGCATGTCCGCCCTCGACTCGCCGACGTACACCCGCACCGAGTCGCTCTCCTCCATCTGCTCGACCAGCGCCGAATCGCCCAGGTCGTAGGCGATCACCAGTGGGGTGTCGCCGCGGAGGGACGGCAGCGCCGCGTAGAGCACCATGATGAACAGCGTGCTGACCAGGTTGGCCAGGGCGTTCTTGTTCTTCACCGCATCGACGACGTCCTTCGCCGTGATGGCCCAGGTCAAGCGCAGATTCGCTCTCAGCTTCTGCAGCGCGTTCATTCCGCGAACCTCTCTCTCAAACCCTTGCCGGTCAGGTTGACGAAGACGTCCTCGAGCGTGGCGTTGGCCTTCCCACCATGCTCCTTCTTCAGCGCCGCGGGCGCACCCATCGCCGCTATCCTGCCGTGGTCGATTATCGCCACCCGGTGGCTCAGCTGATCCGCTTCCTCCATGTAGTGTGTGGTCAGGAAGACAGTCACGCCCTGCCTGGCCAACTCGGCGACGAAGCCTCGGATGTCACGGGCGACGTTGGGATCGAGCCCTCGCGTGGGCTCGTCCAGGAAGAGCACCTGCGGCTCGTGCAGCAGAGCCCGGGCGATCAGCAGCCGCTGCTTCATGCCATTCGAGTACTTCTTCACTTTATCCCGGGCGCGGTCCAGCAACCCTACCTGCTTGAGCACCGCCTCCACCCGGGACTTGTCGACGCCGTACAGCCTGGCGGTGAAGCTCAGGTTGTCTCGGGCAGACAGCCGCTCGTACAGGTTCTGGTGCTCGAAGACCACGCCGATCTGCGGCTTGAGCCTGTCGCGCTCGGTGACCACGTCGCAGCCGGCCACCCGAGCCGACCCCGCTGTGGGCCGCAGTTGCCCGGTGAGCATCCGGATCGTGGTTGTCTTCCCCGCGCCGTTCGGGCCCAGGTAGCCGAAGACCTCGCCGGGGCTCACCGAGAAGCTGACGTTGTCGACAGCCCTCAGGCCGTCGTAGTCCCGCGTCAGCCCCTCCGCTTCGATCGCTCTATCCACCTGCCTCTCCTTTCGGGCCGCTTGCGTCCCATATCTCGCGGCCTCACCAAGATTGTAGCAAGCGGGCCGGCCGGCCGCAACAAAAAGACGCCGATCGGCGCCTGGAGAGGCTGAACGGAGCGTATCGGCGGTTGAACGGAGCGGCTCCGCCACAGGCGCTGGCGCCTAGTAGCCCAGCATCTCCTTGAGCTCGGCAGCCGCCATCTTGCTCAGAGGGATCTCCGTCCCCGCCTCATCGGCCAGCCTGAGGCTGAAGCTGTTGCGCGTGTAGGGAATGACCTCGCTCACGTGCTGCAGGTTGACCAGGTAGCCCCTGTGGGCCCGGAAGAAGCCGCTGCGCGAAAGCCGCTGCTCCAGCTCGCTCAAGGTCAGCCGGGTGGAGAGAGGGCCCTCTGCAGTGTGGAGCAAGGCCTTTCCTTCCTCAGCCTCGGCGTAGAGAATGTCGGCCGGGTTGACCAGGACTACGGCCACCTTCCCTTCCCGCCGGGCCGGGATCTTGAAAGGCAGCGGGGCCGCCTCCTCCTCAGCAGGAGCGTGGGATTCTACTACGCGCCCCTGCTCCAGACCGTAGATCCGGTCACAGAGCGAGTTCAGGTTGGAAACGGTGTCGGCCAGGATCAACACGGCGCTCCCATCCTCGGCCTGCCGACGGATCAGCTCGCTCAGCAAACCGATCGACGCCTCGTCGCAGCGAGCAAAGGGCTCCGCCAGCAGCAGCACCCGCGGGCTGTGAACTATCGCCCGCCCGAAGGCCAGCCTTCGTGCCAGGCCTGATCCCAGCCTGTCCGCCCGCTCGCCGCCGCAATCGGCCAGCCCGACCTGACGCATCACCTCTTCCGCTCGTGACTTGGGCAGCCCCCAGAGCCGGCAGTGGAAGTGGAGATTGGAGAGGACCGAGCGCTGCTTGTAGAGGCCGTCTTCCGAGAAGAGCACACCTGCAGTCCGGCTGAAGGCGGCCCGGTCCGCGAAGGGGTCGACTCCGCCGATGCGCACCGTGCCCGCGGTAGGCCGGGCCCGGCCGGTCACCAGGTGCAGCAGCTGCCCCTTGCCACTGCCCGAGGGGCCGACCAGCGCGGCGACCTCGCCCGGCCGTACCCGCAGGGCGTCGACATTGACGACGATCGCTCCATCGACGACCTTCTGCGTTCCCTTCAGCTCAATCAATGGTACTCTCCCGGCGGCCATTCCCGCCAGTCGCCGCCGGAGTATGATAGCACGTCTCCGCCGCCTGTGCAATGGTCAGCACATCCAGCAGCCGGTCCCACGCCGCTGCCCGCTTTGCCGCCAGGCCTCACATGAGGTAGAATCGGGCCACACCGGAGGCGCCAGACGGGCGGCGCGGAACCGGGCCGGACCCGGGGCGGAAGGAGCAGCACGATGGCAACGACTGTGGAAGCGGCCGACTACCGAATCGAACCGGCGACAGAGGGCGACTGGCCCTGGATCCTGCAAGGCCTGGGCGAGATCGCCTGGCAGAGGCTCGATCACGAGCAGCAGATCGACGCCACCAGGCCGGACATCGAGCGAAGCGTCGCCCGGGATGCGGCCAGGATCCGGGGCGACGCGGACTTCGTTACCCAGGCCTTCGTGGCCAAGACAGCCTCGGGGAATCCGGTGGGCTTCGTCTGGGTGGCGAAGGACCACAACGACACGACCGGTCAGATCGAGGCCTCGCTGCTGAACCAGTACGTCGACGAGGCTCATCGCGGCTGCGGCCTGGGGCACCGTCTGCTGGAGACGGCTGAGGAGTGGGCGCGCCAACAGGGCCTGCCCAGGATCGCCCTCTCGGTAGGAGTGCGCAACACGCTCGGCCAGCGCCTCTACGAATCGCTGGGCTACGAGATAGAGACACTCCGCATGAGCAAGAGCCTGGGCCCAGCAGGCGAAGACGCGGTGCGCCTGACGAACTACTAGGGAAACCAGCAACGTGACGCTCTGCGAGTGCTCGGCGTGACTGCAGACATCGAGGGGCGGGCAGATAGCGGAGCGCTTGGGCGGGCCGTCCGCCACACTCACCGTCGAACTGCTGGCATGAGCGGGAACTGGCGGGGTGTGTCAACCAGTCTCATCCGCATAGTCCACGTCCTGGTCGGCACGCTGGCGTCGGGCATGCTCCTGGTCTGTGGCTGCTCGCCCGTGTACCCCGGCACTGCTGCTCCCTCGACTGCATGGCAGACAGGTAGCCCAGAGCCATCGCCGGATGTCGACAGCTCCTGGGCTGTCTATACCAACGCCGGGCACAGCTTCTTATTCCGCCATCCGCCGGCCTGGTCGGTAGAGGAGATCACTACGGACGGGATGCACTCGAACGTCCTGACCTTACGCTGGGAGGCGCTCAGGCTCATCGTCCAGTGGCGCTACTCGCACGAGGAGCTTGCCTTCGCGGAATACGGCCCCGTTGCTGACGCTGAGCGGCAAGGCGCGGTGGACTTTCTGGGGCAATCTGTCGCCAGAGCCGTCCTGCTCGAAGACGGAAGGGTCAAGGCAGTGGAATACGGCACTTCCGGGAACCCCGTAGAGGACGGAGATCTGGTCTTCGTCGTCAGCCTGCGAAGCGTCGCTGCCGACGAGTGTCTCCGGGAGTTCGATCTGGAGTGTGCCTACGGCGCCATCGACATCTCCCCGGCTCTCCAGGCGCAGGCAGATCAGGTAGTATCCTCGTTTGAGTTGATCGGCGAGGCCATCCTCCCCCCCGATCCGCTGCCTGGGTGGGCCAGGTATGCCAGAGCCGACTATGGTTTCACCTTTCGCTATCCGCCATCGTGGCTGCTGCGAGAGGGCGAGAACTTCGTCAGCCTGAGACAGGGGACCGTCCGGCTGACCCTGGGCTACCGCACCGCCCCTGACGACCCCAATCTCTGCTGTCAAGAGGATCTGCCCCCCGGCACCATCGTCCCCCTGGGCACGGTCACGTTTCTCGGCCGTGCCGTATCAAGGGCGTTGCTGGTAGACGGAGACAGCGTCAAAGCCGTGCTCTACAACAATACGGAGGCGGTGAGCGTCGGCGCCAGGAGCTTCAGCGTGCGGCTCGACGACTTCGCCGCCGACTACAGCAGGGTCAACCTCTCCAATCGGCTGCAGAGGGAGGCGGACCAGATCATCGCCTCGCTGGAGACGATCCCGCAGTCGCCGGGCCTGGTCCCACCAGACAGCTTGCCGACCAGGATGCCACCTACGCCGGAAGCCACCAATCCCACTGTGGGCTCCCCGGCCGTTGTCGCGATGCAGGACGGGGCCGACGTGCGCGGCGGCCCAGGCCCCAGCTACGCCCGGCTGGGGCAGCTCGTCGCCGGGGCCGAGGCGAAGGTACTCGGTCGCCACGGCGAGTGGTGGCAGATTGAGTATGGGGGCGGCCTGGCCTGGGTCGCCGCCGCCGCTGTCGCTGCCATGGACGCGCAAGACGTACCTGAGGTCGATCCGCCCATCGCTCCACGCCAGCCGGTCGTCGTCGCAGGCTCAGACGGCGTCAACGTGCGCAGCGGCCCAGGCACGGATTACACCCGTCTGGGCTCTCTCGACCCCGGCGCCCAGGCCGTCGCAACCGGCCGCTTCCGTGACTGGTGGCAGATCGAGTACACAGACGACCGGGCCTGGGTCTCCGGCAGCTTCGTCACCGCCTACGACACGGCCGGACTGCAGAGCGTCCAGCCGCCGCCCACTCCCGTCCCCTCCAGCCCGATAGTCATACCCACCCCGGCTTCCCCGAAACTGATCGACGAGCCGCGCTGGATCGACGTGAACCTCACGTTCCAGCGCGTGACCGCCTACGAGAGCAGGATAGCCGTGTACACCGCTCTCGCCTCCACAGGCCTCCCCAACACTCCGACGCCGGAGGGCCAGTACCGCATCTGGATCAAGCTGCGCCACGACGACATGTCGGGACCCGGCTACTACTTGCAGGACGTGCCGTTCGTGATGTATTTCTACCAGGGATACGCTTTTCACGGGGTATGGTGGCACGCCAACTTCGGCCACCCGATGAGCCACGGCTGCGTCAACCTGCCTGCCGACGCAGCCGAATGGCTGTTCAACTGGGCTGACGTGGGCACGCTGGTAAACGTACACAGCTAAGCCCTTCCCCGCCCTGCCCGACCCGAGACAGCGCAGGAGGGGCGAGTGTCAATCGAAGTCGCTGGCAATACTCCGCCAGGCGTGCGGAGGCACCAACTCAGGTGAGCGGTAGAGGGGCTCCAATCCGCCTGCGGAACGCTGCAGGGCGGAGCACGGGCGCCGGGACCCCGCGCTGAGAAGGAGTTGACAAATGCGGGTGCTACAGATCAGGGGACGAGCCAGGAAGAGCGGGCTCCCGCCGGGGACGCTGGTTCACGTGGGCCAGGACCGGACCGAGCCCGTCCGCATCACCGTAATGGCCTACGATGAAGAGCGGGTCGAGGAGAAGGAAGCGACCGGTGCCGGCGACTGCTTCCTCCTCGCCGGCAGGCCCGGGGTCACCTGGATCAACGTCGACGGCGTACATCAGACAGACATCGTGGAGAGGGTCGGCGAGTGTCTTCAGATACACCCATTGGTTCTGGAGGACATCGTCAACACGGACCAACGGCCTAAGGTGGAGGACTTCGACGACTACGTGTTCCTGGTGGCCCGCATGCTGCGCTACGACGGCGATGGCGGCGGCCTGCAGGTCGAGCAGATCAGCCTGCTGTTGGGCCCCAACTACGTGATATCCTTCCAGGAGAAGCCGGGGGACGTGTTCGACCCGGTCAGGGAGCGAATCAGGAACTCCCGGGGCCGCATCCGCCGCATGGGTGCCGACTACCTGGCATATGCGCTCCTGGACGCGCTCGTCGACAGCTACTTCCTCGTCCTGGAACAGATCGGCGAGGAGATAGAGACTATCGAGGACCGGCTGGTCACAGACCCGCGGCCGGACACGCTGCAGACGATCCACGACTTGAAGCGCGACACGGTATTCCTGCGCAAGTCGGTCTGGCCCCTGAGGGAGGTCGCCAGCAGCCTGGAGAGGGGCGAGACGTCGTTGATCGGCGAGGAGATCCTGATCTACCTCAGAGACGTCTACAGCCACACGATCCAGGTAATGGACACCGTCGAGACCTTCCGGGACATGATCAGCGGGATGCTGGACATCTACCTCTCGAGCATCAGCAACAGGATGAACGAGGTGATGAAGGTACTGACGATCATCGCCACCATCTTCATCCCGCTGACGCTCATCGCCGGCATATACGGGATGAACTTCCAGTACATGCCCGAGTTGAGCTCGCGCTGGGGGTATCCCGCGGTGTGGCTGGTGATGCTGGCCGTCGCAGCAGTGATGCTGATCTACTTCAGAAGGAAGAAGTGGTTGTGAGGGGCGGCACATGGACGCATTCCTGAGACTGGCCTGGGACGTGGCGCTGCGCACGGCAGCGGTTTATCTGGTGATCCTGGCCGGATTGCGGCTGTCCGGAAAGCGCGAGATGGGTCAGCTGACCGTGTTCGATCTGGTCGTCCTGCTCCTGCTGGCTAGCGCGGTGCAGAACGCCATGATAGGTGCAGATACGTCGTTGGCCGGGGGTATCGTCGCGGCCCTGGTGCTGCTGGTCCTCAACAGCCTCGTCGCCCGGCTGCGACTGCGCTGGCCCCGTCTCCGCCGGGCGGTCGAGGGCTCGCCGACTCTGCTGGTACTGCACGGTAGCGTGATCATCGACCATCTGCGGCGGGAAGGACTCGATCAGCAGACACTCGAGGCCGCCATACGCGAGCACGGCGTTGCCACGCTGGACCAGGTGGAGATGGCCGTCTTGGAGACGGATGGCTCGATCAGCATCGTACCGGTGGGTGTGCCGACCACACGCCTCAGGCGGCCAGCGCGGCGCTTCAGACCTCGATGAGACCGAGTGCAGAGTCGCGGACACGCGTCAGGGCGGGCCCGGCCGTCGACCAGTACTGGAGCCGGCGGCAGGACGATCTGGTGGCAGTGCTGGGCAGCACGCCTGGTGGGCTTTCCAACGCCGAGGCTGAGGAAAGGCTGCAGCGCTTCGGCCGCAACGCTCTACGGTCCAGGCAGAGGGCGACGCCACTGCAGCTCTTCCTACGCCAGTTCACCAGCCCCATCGTCCTCATCCTGCTCTTCGCTACCGTAGTATCGGCCCTCACACAGGAGTGGGTCGATGCCGTGCTCATCCTGGCCATTGTGCTTGGAAGCGCAGCGCTCAGCTTCTCCCAGGAGCACAGAGCCAATGCCGCTGCGGAGAGACTGCGGGCCCAGATCACAGTCAAGGCCACGGTACTGCGCGATGGGCAACCGCAATCGATACCTGCCACTGACGTCGTGCCGGGCGACGTCATACTCCTGTCCGCCGGCAGCCTGATACCGGCCGATGCCGTTCTCCTCGACGCCACCGATTTCTACGTCAACCAGGCCGTGCTGACCGGGGAGACATTCCCGGTGCCCAAGGCCCCCGAGCCCACTCCGGTCCAATCGAGCCTGGCCGAGCGCGCCAACTGCGTCTACATGGGCACCAACGTGCGTTCCGGCTCGGCCCGCGCACTCGTCGTGGAGACCGGCCAGAGCACGGCCTTCGGCCAGATAGCCGAACGGCTCACGCAGCGTGAGCCGGAGACCGGTTTCGAGCAGGGTATCCGCCGCTTTGGCTACCTCCTCAGCGAGGTGATGCTGGCGCTGGTGCTCGCCGTGTTCGCCATCAACGTGTTCTTCCAGGAGCCGGTGCTTGAATCGCTCCTCTTCTCGGTCGCGCTGGCGGTCGGCCTGACTCCTCAGCTGCTGCCAGCCATAGTCAGCGTCAACCTGTCCAGGGGATCCCAGGCAATGGCGGCCCACGGAGTGATCGTTCGCCGCCTGGAGTCGATCGAGAACCTGGGCAGCATGGACACCTTGTGCACGGACAAGACCGGCACGCTCACCGAGGGCGTGGTTCAGCTGGACGGGGCGCTGGACCCGTCGGGGCAGCCGTCGGACGAGGCTCTTCTCTACGCCCATCTCAATGCCCGCTTCCAGACAGGTCTGGCCAACCCCCTGGACACGGCCGTCCTGGCAGCCGCCCAGCCCGACATCGGCCAGTACAGCAAGATAGACGAGCTGCCGTACGACTTCGTGCGCAAGCGGATGAGCGTGGTTGTCGAGCGCCGGGGAGAGCGCCTGCTGATAGCCAAGGGTGCTTTGGAGAACGTCCTGGCCGTCTGTACGCAGGTGAGGGATGGTACGGCTGCGGCGGCGCTCGACGAGGCGCACCGCCGCTCAATAGGCCGGCGCTTCGAGGAGTGGAGCGCTCAGGGGTACCGGGTGCTGGGCGTGGCCCTGCGCGAAATCCCCGTCCTCCCAAGATACAGCCGCGCCGACGAGCAGGAACTGGTCTTCCTGGGCTTCCTGCTCTTCTTCGACCCGCCCAAGTCGGGAGTGCAGGAGACCATCGCCCGCCTGGCCGCGCTGGGAGTGCAGCTCAAGATCATCACCGGCGACAACCGCCTCGTGGCTGAGCACACGGCTGCCTCGATCGGACTCCAGGTGACGGGAACGGTGTCGGGCAAGGAGTTGAACGATACGGGGGACGAAGCGCTGTGGCACAGCGTCAGGAGGGCGAACCTCTTCGTCGAGGTCGATCCCAACCAGAAGGAGCGCATCATCCTGGCCCTCCAGAAGAGGGGCCACGTCGTCGGCTACCTGGGCGACGGCATCAACGATGCCCCCGCCCTCCACTCAGCCGACATCGGCATCTCGGTCGATGGGGCCGTAGACGTGGCCAAGGAGGCCGCCGACCTGGTCCTGCAGGAGCATGACCTGGCCGTCCTGAACCAGGGAATCCTGCTGGGGCGCACTACCTTCGCCAACACCCTCAAGTACATCTTTATCACGACCAGCGCCAACTTCGGCAACATGTTCAGCATGGCCGGCGCGTCGTTGCTGCTCCCCTTCCTGCCGATGCTGCCGGTGCAGATCCTGCTGACCAACTTCTTGACCGACCTGCCGGCGATGAATATCGCCGGCGACTCGGTCGACGCTGAGGCAATCGAACGTCCGCGCAGCTGGGACATCAGGTTCATCCGCCGCTTCATGGTCACCTTCGGTCTGGTGAGCTCGGCCTTCGACTACGTTACCTTCGCCGCTCTGCTTCTGCTGGCCGGCGCCGGCTCGGACCAGTTCAGAAGCGGATGGTTCCTGGAGTCGGTTCTGACTGAGCTACTAATGCTGATGGTCATCCGCACCCGGCGCCCATTCTTCAAGAGCAGGCCAGGCCGGGGCTTGATCGTATCTGCGGCGGCTGTAGCCCTGGCTACCCTCGTTCTGCCCTACTCCCCATTGGGCAGGCTTGCAGGTCTGGTGCCGCTGCCGTTGTCGCTGGTGGCCATCCTCGTCGCCATTGCCCTGGCCTACATGACGTGCTCTGAGGCAGTGAAGAGGGCGTTCTACAGGAGGGCTGACGAGTGAGCCCGAACCAGCCTCGGCCGGCGGCACGCCGATTCCAGCGCCCGGGCCCGCTCGTTCCAGACGGCGGCGAGAAGGCGCGACCGGCAAAACAGGGAGCAGCACAATGAAGCGCATAGCCGTCCTGACCAGCGGAGGGGACGCCCCCGGCATGAACGCAGCCATCCGCGCCGTCGTGCGCACAGCTCTGGACTTGGGCTGGGAGGTACTGGGCGTGCACCACGGCTACACGGGCCTGATAGGAGGCAATTCCACTCCTCTCGGTGCCCGCGACGTCGGCGGCATAATCCAACAGGGGGGCACCGTCCTGGGCAGCGCTCGCTGCCCCCAGTTCGAGACCGAGGAAGGACGAGCGCAGGCCTTGCAGTCCCTCGCGGCGAGCGATGTGGAAGCTCTGGTAGTCATCGGAGGGAACGGCTCCCAGGCCGGAGCGCACGCCCTGGCGGCGACGGGCTTCCCCGTGGTGGGCGTAGCATCGACGATCGACAACGATCTCTTCGGATCGCAGGTCACCATCGGCGTGGACACCGCCCTCAACGTGGCCCTGGAGGCAATCGATCGGGTCAAGGTCACCGCTTCTTCGCACCACCGCGCCTTCCTCGTCGAGGTCATGGGCCGCGATTGCGGCTACCTGGCGCTGATGGCCGGGATCGCCGGCGGAGCCGAGGCCGTCATCATCCCCGAGGTAGAGAGCGATCCCGAGGCCGTGGCCCGAGAGCTGCGCTGCGCCTACGACCGGGGCAAGCCGCACGCCATTGTCGTCGTCGCCGAGGGCGCCCGATACAACGCAGCAGGCCTGGCTGCCTACTTCGAGAAGCATCGCGAGCGGCTGGGATTCGACCTCCGGGTGACTGTGCTTGGATACGTACAGCGGGGTGCTGCGCCGGGCGCTTTCGACCGGTTGCTCGCCACCCGCTTGGGGGCAGGGGCCGTGGAGCGCCTGCGCAAGGGCGAGAATGGACTCCTGGTCGGATGCCTCAAGGGTGAGATCGCGGCCACGCCGTTGAGCGACGTGGCCGCCAACAAGAAAGAGCTGGACGAGAGCCTGCTGATCCTGGCCCGGATCCTGGCCAGATGAGGGAAGGGAAGCTGAGAAGGCAGTGGTGAGAGAGACCCCCGCCGTGAAATCGCCGCGGGCCCGCGGGCTGCGCTACGTTATGGCGCTGGTGCTGATGGGAGTAGCGGTGCACGTATTGGTGCCGCAGATTGCCACCGCCGAGCGCTCGATCGCAGTGATCAGGAGCATGGCACCGGCGGCTGTCGCGTTCGCTGCTGTGACGCAGCTCTGCAGCTATCTGGGCAGCGGATTGCTGGTGCAGGCCCTGGTCGCAGTCACCGGACAGAAGCTCGCCTTGCTGCGGGGGACAGAAGTCTTCACCGCAGCAGTGAGCGTGGGGCTGTCGGGTGGCGGGCCGGCGGGGAGCGTCGCCGCGTCGTACCACTGGCTGCGCTGCAGCGGTGTTGGTGCGGAGGGCGCGGCGCTCGCCGCGTCGCTGCCAACGGTCTTCTACGACGTCACGCTGGCCTTCGTCAGCGTCTTCGGGCTGATCCATTTGCTCATCGTGCACGAGCTTTCGGCACTGCAAGCTGCTGCCTTTGGCCTGACCTTGTCCGCGCTGCTGTTGATCGCTGCGCTCGCCGCCTGGGGCGCCCGGAACCGGCCCCGGCTGACCGCGCTGGTGGTGAGACTGGCCGCCCGCTGGGCGGCGATACGTCGCCGCCAGTACGACCGGGCGATCACGGAGGCGACTGCGGAGCGCTGGTTCAGGGCCTGGGACACCCTGCGCACCGGCGGCTGGCGCGGACCCTTGCTGGGAGCAGCGCTCAACACCGTATTCGACATGCTCACGCTATACCTTCTCTTCGTGGCCGTTGGGCACGCCGTCAGCCCGGGGGTCTTGCTCGCCGGATACGGACTGCCCCTGTTGCTCAGCAAGGTGACCTTCCTTCCCGGCGGCGTGGGCATAGTGGAAGGGACGATGGCGGCCCTCTACAACGGCCTCGGCGTGCCCGGCGGAGTCACCGTGGTGGTGGTTCTGACCTATCGGCTGCTCTCATTCTGGCTGCCATTGGTCGCCGGACTGGCTCTGGTGCCCTACTTGCAGCACGTCGCCGGAGGAGCCAACTGCAGCTCGCTCGGCAAGTGACAATCCGTCCGCCAGTCAGCGGTCGCTTTCTCGGTGTCTGCACGGTCGCAGGCTTGGAGATCCGGTCGAGCGCGTCCGGGCAGGCGCGCTGTCGCCGGCCGCGGAGCGCAAAGAGCACAGCAATTGCAGCAAGGAGGTGGCAATGATCGACCTGCCAGAGACCTACGTCAGCGCCATTGTCAAGCTCGTCCTCTCTGTCGTGGCCCTGCTCCTCACGCTGGCCGTGAACGGCGGCCTGCGCCGCCTGCTCAGGAAGCGCGGCCACGACGCAGCCCAGATGCGCACGCTGTACATGCTGGTTCGGAACGCCGTCTTCGCCAGCGGTACGCTTGTGGTGCTCCTGATCTGGCTCGGCCCCAGCGCCGACCTGACCGTGGCCATGGGCATCGTCGGCGCCGGAGTCGCCTTCGCCTCTCAGGAGGTGATCGGCTCGTTCGCCGGCTACCTGAACATCGTCACCGGCAGCCTATACCGCATCGGGGACCGGGTGCGCATCGGTGCAGTGACAGGAGACGTCGTCGACATCAGCATCCTGCGGACGACGGTGATGGAGATCGGAGAGTGGGTCCGCGCCGACCAGTACACCGGCCGCGTCGTCTCCGTAGCCAACCGTGTCGTCTTCTCCGATCCGGTGTTCAACTACACGCAGCGTTGGGCATACCTGTGGGACGAGATCGTCGTGCCGGTCACCTACGAGAGTGACTGGCGTCGCGCCGAGGAGTTGATGCTGGAGCACGCGCGCGAGTACACCTCCAACCTGCGAGCACAGGCCGCAGCGGAGCTCGAGGCCCTGGGGGAACGCTATCCTCTAGCGAAGGCGACCGTGGATCCGACACTCTATCTCGTCATGACCGACAACTGGATCGAGATGACTCTGCGTTACGTCGTCGCCGCCCGCGATCGTCGCCAGGTGCGAGCAGAACTCCACCGCGAGCTGCTGCAACACTTCGCCGAGGAAGAGAACATCACCGTGGCCTCGGCCACCATCGAGATCGTGGGGTTCCCGCCGCTGCGCGGCGACGGGCCAACCGGCACGTGATCAGACTACCAGGGAGCCGGGACAGAGGTGAGCAAGAGATCTGGTGACAAGATGACGAAGCCGGCCGGCGACACCGCCGACGAGCCAAGGCCCCGATCGCCTGCTGCTGCCACGAAGGACGGTAGCGCCTGGAGCTCCGGGACACGCATTCTCTTCTTCGCACTTCTGGCGGTGTGTGGGGCCTGGCTCCTATACGGCGCGCGGGCTCTGGTCGCCCCTCTGGGGGTCGCTGCACTGCTGGCCTACGTCCTCTATCCGGCCGTGCTCTTCGTGAAAAGGCGAGCTCGCGCGGGCAACCGGGCGGCAGCCACCGTCGTATACGTGCTCTTCCTGACCGCCCTGGCAGCCGCGCTGGTACTCCTGGCGCCGCTCGTCGTCAGACAGCTGGCGCGCATCTCCGTCGAGCTGCAGCTGCTGCGCGAGCTGCTGGCGGCCGAGGCACCTCCTGTGTTCGCGCCCTTCGGGCTGGAGATTCCGCTCGACGAGATACTGGAGGAACTGGAGGCCCTTGCTTCGCAGTTCTTCCGGCCTGAGGAGCTCTTCAGGATGATCAGGGCGGCCACCTCCAATCTGGCCTGGGTCACGCTCACCTTCGTCACCACCTACTATCTGCTGCGTGACTGGGACCACCTCAGGGAATGGCTCCTTGGCCTCCTGCCGGAGGCGCACCGGCCCGATGCCAGGCGGCTGCACGAGGAGATCAAGGTGGTCTGGCGGGCGTACCTCCGCGGCCAGCTGCTGCTGATGCTGTCGGTGGGCGTACTGACCGGCCTCGTCTCCGCCGGGCTGGGGCTGCCCGGGGCGGCGGCCCTGGGCCTTCTCGCCGGAGCGCTCGACCTGATCCCCTCGCTGGGGCCGACCGCTGCCGCCGTTGTCGCCGCCGCGGTCGCCTGGTTCGAGGTGTCTCCCAGGCTGGGACTGGCCAACCCCTGGTTCACGCTCGTTGTGGTCATCGCCTACGCGTTAACCCAGGTCGTCGAGAGCCTGTGGCTGCAGCCCCGTATTCTGGGCCGGGTGATGCGTCTCAACCCAGGCGTCGTATTCGTCGCCGTCATAGGTGCACTCGTGCTGGGGGGAGCGCTGATGGCCCTGGTAATCGTGCCCGTGCTCGCCTCTGTACGAGTGGTCGGCCGCTACCTTCACCGCCGTGTGTCGGGGCTCGCCCCCTGGCCCGAGGTCGAGGCTTCTGCAGCGGCGGCGGACGCAAATGGCGCGGGCGATTCGACAGGCGGACACTCTTCATCGTAGACCCGGCCCGCACCTCGCTGAACAGCACCCAGGCGTACACCTATTCTTCACCCTGTGTCGACCAATCACTCACCACATTGAGGCCCCTGTCGTGCTATACTACACGAGATAATCTCTCACAACCGTCCGCCTCGCAGCATTGGAAGAGGCGGCGGAGGTTTGTTATGTCCAAGGCGTATTGCCCCGATTGCGACGCAGTGATCACGGTGGACAACCCCCGTACGGGGGAGTTCATCCGCTGCGGCCAGTGCGGCTACGAGCTGGAGATAATCAGCACCCATCCGTTCGAGGTGGACTACCCGCTCGACTACGATTCAGGCTGGGACGACGAGGAAGAGGAAGAAGACGAAGAGGAATACGAGTACGCCCAGGAAGACGACGAGGGCTAGGACTGCGGAGGCTCATCTCTGCACAGCCGCGGCGGCGCTCGAGGGGGCTGACGCGGAGCCGCCCTCCGGCCGGGAACGAAAGGCAGGGGGCCAAGGCACCGTTCTCTCTCAGTCAAGCCAGTGGCTAGCTGAATCAGCAGGCCTTGATCGCAGCAACAAAGGGTGATATAATCGTCAACGCCCCGCCGCAGAGGCGGGGCGCTGTCGTGCCTGAGCGCGGCGGGGCGCCTCCGGCACCGCTCTCAGCGGCAGGCGAGTAAAGCGCAGCAATGGAGGGTGAAATGGTTTCGACAAAGGAAGATGATGCCGGTTCGGATTCGCAGGAGCCTCCGGGTCCTGGGAGGCCTCCCCATCCGTTCGAGGACGTGCCGTTAGATCGATGGAACGACTGGCGCTGGCAGCTTACCAACCGTCTACGAACGTTACGTGACTTCGCCCAGGTGCTCGAACTGACCCCGGAAGAGAAGGCGGGGCTTTCGGCGTCTGGGCTCTTGCGTGCTGGCGTGACGCCCTACTTCGCCAGCCTGCTGGACCGGAAGGACCCCAGGTGCCCGTTGCGCAGGCAGGTCGTGCCCACCGCAGCGGAGGCTGTCCACAGAAAGGCCGAGAGCGACGACTCGCTAGCCGAGGATGCCCACTCACCCGTGCCGGGGCTGGTGCACCGTTACCCAGACCGGGTTCTGATGCTGGTTACCACCGAATGCGCCGGCTACTGCCGCTTCTGCACGCGCAGCCGCATGGTGGGCCATTCGCACGCCCAGTTCAGCAGCACTGAGCACGCGCAGCAGCTGGCCTACATCGCCGCCACCCCTCAGGTCCGCGACGTTCTGATCTCCGGAGGCGATCCCCTGCTCATGCCCGAACGGGTGCTGGAGACGATACTGCAGGGCCTGAGGTCGATACCACACGTAGAGATAGTGCGGATCGGCACCCGCGCCCCGGTCTTCCTGCCGCAGCGGATCACGGACGAGCTGGTGGACATGCTCCGCCGCTACCATCCGCTGTGGATGAACATCCACTTCAACCACCCGCGGGAGATCACTCCTGAGGTCGCGGCGGCGCTGGCCCGGCTGGCGGACGCCGGTATCCCTCTGGGCAGCCAGACCGTGCTGCTGGCGGGGATCAACGACTGCCCGAGCGTGATGATGGCCCTGGTCCAGAAGCTGGTGAAGAACCGCGTGCGCCCTTACTACCTCTATCAATGCGACCTGGTCAGCGGGGCAGGTCACTTCCGCACGCCGGTGGCCAAGGGCATCGAGATCATGGAAGCGCTCCGTGGTCATACCTCCGGCTTCGCCATCCCCAGCTACGTGATCGACGCTCCGCAGGGCGGCGGCAAGGTGCCTATCCTGCCCAACTACCTGCTCAGCATGTCCGAAAGCCAGGCCGTGGTGCGCAACTACGAAGGCTTCATCAGCACCTACGCCCAGCCCACACAGTATGAGCCGCACCAGGCCTCCGACTGCCAGTACTGCCGCCAGCGCAGGGCCGAGCAGGGGCAGGAAGGCGTGGCCGGACTGCTCGCCAACCGCGAGGCAACAATCGCCCCCGAGCATTGGCACGAGAGCCACAAGCGCACCATTGTGATCACGCCTCAGAGAACGCCTGGGGCGCTCTGGTCAGAAAACGGCACCCGCACAGAGCCGTGGCCGGAGGAAGGCCGCCCACACGCAGTGGCCTTCGGGCCGGTGGAGTGGCTGCGCACCAGGCCCCGCCGCACTCACCGCAGGCAGGCGGGAGTCCAGCCGGCGGACCAGCCCGGGAAGTGATCGGAGGTAGGCTCGGGTGACGGGAGATGGAAGGCCCCGGCGGCCGTCCGGCCGCCGGGTCGCGCTTGTCTACAACCTGAAGCAAAGCGTCACTCCCCGCCCCGGCGCGCCTGCCGACGCGCTGGCCGAGTACGATTCCGTGCAGACGGTCGAGGCACTGGAGGCAGCGCTCCAGGCGGCGGGTCACGACGTAGTGCGGCTGGAAGCGGATGAGACGTTCCTGGATACAGTGCGCCGGGCTGCTCCAGACATCTGTTTCAACATCGCCGAAGGCCTAAGGGGTGAGGCCCGGGAGTCACAGGTGCCGGCACTCCTGGAGATGCTGGGCGTCCCCTACACGGGCTCCAAAGTGCTTGCCCACGCCCTGTCGCTGGACAAGGGCGCCGCAAAGCGTCTGTGGCGAGACAGCGGCCTGCCGACTGCGCCTTTCCAGGTACTGCGCCACGGCGACGAGCCGCTCCGCTGCGAGCTGGCCTATCCCCTGTTCGTCAAGCCGCTTAGTGAGGGATCCGGCATGGGCATCGACGCGCATTCCGTGGTCAACGACGAGGCCGCGCTGCGCGAGCAGGCACGAAGGGTGATCGAGACGTACGCCCAGCCGGCGCTCGTCGAGGGCTACCTGCCCGGGCGCGAGTTCACCGTCGGCCTGATCGGCAACGCCCTCCAGCCTGGCCACCAGCCGCCGGGACCGTTCTACAGTGCGGAAGGCTATCACGTCTTCCCGGTACTGGAGATCGACGCCCAAGTCGGTGCCGGCGACGGCCTGTACAACGCGGCGGCCAAGGCCTTCCTGCCGGGCGACGAGGGGGCGCCTCTCTACCTCTGCCCGGCCGACGTGCCGCGGGAACTCGAGGCGGAGATGGGGAGACTGGCGGTGGCCGCCTTCGACACGATAGGCGCTCTCGATATGAGCCGGGTCGACTTCCGCCTCGGCGCCGACGGCAGGCCCTACCTGCTGGAGATCAACACA
Organism: uncultured Anaerolineales bacterium; assembly: GCA_964530325.1. Lineage (GTDB taxonomy): Bacteria > Chloroflexota > Anaerolineae > B4-G1 > B4-G1 > CAZHAX01. Next base: position 103,129 of record CAZHAX010000009.1, read on the forward strand.
CTGCCCGGCCTCAACCCAACGTTGAGCGACCTGTGCATCATGGCGGCGGCCGAGGGGATCGAGCACGCCGTCTTGATCAACGAGATCCTGGCCCTGGCGGCGAGCCGCTACGCGCAGGAAGGGCTGTGGGAAGGCGGAGTGCCCAGACTGGAAGGCCTCCCCCTCCCCGCTGCGGCATGACGCGCGGACGGTCGCAGGCCAAGGTCGTCGTCCTCTACAACGACAGCCAGGCGCTGATCAAGGGCGAGGCGCGCGATCTGCTGGCCGACCGTGGTGTCGTGGCCTGCGCGCAAGCCATCACCGGCGCGCTGGGCGCATCGGGCTACGAGGCGACAGCATTGCCCCTCCGCGGCGACGTTGAGTCCGCGCTGGCCCCCTACCCTGCGGCCGAATGGCTTGTCTTCAACCTGGCCGAGGGCCTGCAGGGGCGACTCTTCGAGGAGGCCCGCATCGCTTGGGCGCTGGAGGCGATGGGCTACCGCTTCACCGGCTCCGCAGGAGAGGCCCTGGCCCGCTCTACAGACAAGGGTCGGGCCAAGGAGCTCCTCGCTGCACACGGCCTGGCAACGCCGCTGTGGGCGGTCTTTTCCACGCCGGACCAGGTATCTGAAGAGGCGGCGGGGCTCGGCTTCCCGCTGATCGTCAAGCCCGTGGCCGAGGATGGCAGCATTGGCATCGACCCGGAGGCAGTGGTGCACGATCTCCAGGCGCTGAGGAGCCGTGTGGCCTACGTCTCCTCCTGCCACCGCCAGGCGGCGCTGGCCGAGCGCTTTGTGGCGGGGCGAGAGTTCAACATCGCCCTGTGGGGCGAACCGCCCCAGACTCTGCCTGTGGCTGAGATCGACTTCGCGGCCTTCAGCGATCCGCATCAGCGGATAGTCTCCTTCGCCGCCAAGTGGGAGGAGGAGTCCTTCGAGTACACCAACACCCCGGTCCACTGTCCGGCGCCCGTTGACAGAGAGCTGGCGGCGCAGCTGGAAGAGAGCGCCCTCGGGGCCTGGGAGGCAATCGGCTGCCGGGGCTACGCCCGCGTAGACATGCGGCTTCCGGAAGACGGTCCTCCGCAGATCGTCGAGGTCAACTGCAACCCCGACATCTCGCCCGACGCCGGCTTCTTCCGGGCGGCGCGCGCTGCCGGGTATGACTACGAGGGGATGGCCGCGCACATCCTGGAGCTGGCGAGGGGCTGAGTAACGAGGCTATGATCAGACCAGCAGGACGGGAGGACAGGCCGTCGATAGAGGCCATCACCGCCGCAGCGGCCAACTTCACGCCCGAAGAGCGGCAGTGCGTCGCCGAGCTGTGGTCCAGCTACCTCGAGGAGGGGGAGAGCAGCGGCTACGAGTTCATAGTCTACGCCGAAGAGGGTGGACAGGTGCAGGGCTACGCCTGCTTCGGCTCCCACCCGCTCACCGATGGCGTGTTCGATCTGTACTGGATAGCCGTGCTGCCCGACGCCCGGGGGCGGGGAATCGGCAGGGCCCTCCTGGACCGGGTAGAGGAACAGGTGCGAGCCCGGAAGGGTCGCCTCCTGTTGATCGAGACCTCGGACGGGCCCACCTACGCCGAAGCCCGCCATCTCTACGCGGCCAGCGGCTGCTCCGTACAGGCGACGATCAGCGACTTCTACGCACCGGGCGATTCGCTGGTCATCTACGTCAAGCGGCTGACCTAGGGCCGCAGCACCGGAGCAGCGGCGTCGCCCGGCCGCAGGTCTACACCCGGTAGCCGGTCAGGTCGCGGCTGTGGCGCGGATGGCGCAGCTTGCGCAGGGCGTCCTGCTCTATCTGGCGGGCCCGCTCTCGGCTCACGCCGAGCCTCTTGCCCACCTCCTCCAGCGTGTGGGGGCGCTGGCCGTCGAGGCCAAAGCGCAGGCGCAGGATACGAGCCTCGCGCGCGGAAAGGGACCGCAACACCCTCTCCAACTCCCCCCTCAGCCCAAGCCGTTCCGCGGCCTCGTCGGGGGCCGGCGAGCTGTCGTCCTCGATCAGATCGCCGAACTCCGCCTCGCCGCTGGCGCCCACGGGGCCGTCGAGCGACACGGGCTGCTGCCAGATCTGCATCATCCATTCAGCTTGATCCGCCTCCAGGCCGTTGACCTCCGAGGCCAGCTCGTCCGAAGTAGGCTGGCGACCCAGCTCCTGCTCCAGAGCCTGGGCTTTCTTGATCAGCCGCCTGATGCGATCGCTCGTGTGCACGGGTATACGAATGGTCGACCTCTGGTCGGCCAGCGTACGCGTGACAGCCTGGCGGATCCACCAGAAGGCATAGGTGCTGAAGCGGGTCCGGCGCCGGTAGTCGAACCTATCTACCGCTTTGATCAGACCCTCATTCCCGGCCTGGATCAGGTCACCGAACGGCAGCCCGTAGCCGCGGTACCGCTTGGCCACGTTGATTACCAGGCGCGTGTTCCGCTCGATCAGTTCCCGGCGGGCCTCAAGGCCCTGGGAGGTGGCCAGCTTCAGCTCCGCCTGCTCCGAACTGCTGTGACCGTTCGCCGCCAGCCTGGCTTCGGCCTCTCGCCCTCGCTCTAGCTGCTTGGCCAGGTGCTTCTCCTCCTCGGGCGTCAACAGCGGGCCGGGGCGGATATCACCGAAGTAGAGGCTGATTGTGTCGTCGGGTTCGACGTCCGCCGTGCTGTAGCCGCCACGCCGCCTGGCGCCGCCACTCAAGCCCGTGGCTGCTTCGTCGCCCACGTCGTCGGCGTCGCTCTCGTCACTGTGTACGGTGATCCCCTCCTGCTGGAGCAGCAAGAACAGCTCGTCCAGCTCGACGACTTCCCGCTCCGCCTCGGGCAGCAGCTCGAGCACCCGATCCAGCGTGATGTACCCCTGCTCGCGCCCCTCATTGAGCAGAGTCGATACCACGTCTGCTATGTCCAGAAGTTCGATGTCGTCCAATTCAACTCACCTTGACGCTGGCAGCTGGTATGATCCAAAGCCGCTCCAGCCTCAACCAGTGCGTCACTCTTGCCCTGCACTCTTGTGCTTCCTGACGGGCATTATACACTATTCTACCTATATTGTCAATAGGTATCAGCCCTATCCTCAGTACTGGCACGATCCCCGCGCTGGGCGCCGACCCTCGACTCAGCCGTCCGGACGGTCTGACATGAATTTGATAGCTAGCCGCTAGGTAACACGCAGCTTGATCGCTTACAATGCTGGCAAAGCAATCTCGAGAGCGGAGGGACTGTGACCAAGGGACACAATGACAGACGGGCGCTGAAACGGCCGGGCGGCCTGCTGTGGCTGACTATCGCCTTCATACTCGCCGTCTTCTCGAACGGCCGCTGGATCGTGCCCATAGCCACGTGGCTGGCGCCGGTCTTCTTCCTGCGCTACACCCGCGGCCAGAGGCCGCTGCCCGGCCTCATCGTCGGCGCTGTCGCAATGGGCACGGCCTTCCTTGTCTCCTGGCAGGGGATGACGCCGTTGGACGGCGACGCCCTCTACTGGCCCGTCTTCTTCTGGCTTGGCGTGGCCTTCTGGCTGCCCTACTGCGCTGACCGCCTCCTCGCCCCGCGCATCCGCGGTTTCGCCGCCACTCTCGTCCTACCCCTCGCCTTCACGTCCTTCGAGCTGATCTACACCAGGGTCAACCCGTTCCAGTCCAATGGCTCGCTCGCCTACACGCAGTACCCCTTCCTGGCGCTCATCCAGATCGTATCGGTGACCGGCCTGGCGGGGGTCACATTCCTGATCACCTGGGGTGCGTCAGTCATCCACTGGGCCTGGGAGCGTCGCTTCGCCTGGCGGCGGGTCAGGTCCGGCGTAGCCGCGTACGCCGCGCTGCTCGCCGCCGTCGTCGCCCTCGGTGCGGTTCGGCTGGCCGCCAGCTCGCCGCCGGAAGAAACGGTGCGCGCAGCCGCGATAGCGGCAACGGCCCGCACAGCCGAGCGCCTGCCCGCCGCGCAGGACGATCCGGCCACTGCGGCACCGCTCCGCCAGGCTGTACTGGATGACTATCTCGCCCGCTCCCGCCGGCAGGCTGCCGCCGGCGCAGCGGTCGTGATCTGGGACGAGCTGGCAGTACCCACCAACTCAGAGGAGGAACCAGGCTTCATTCGGCAGGGGCAGGAGCTGGCGCGCTCAGAGGGAATCTACCTGATGATGGCTCTGGGTGTCGACCTGGAGGCCTCGGCCACCAGTTCGCGAATCCCGCGCCAGAACAAGGCGCTACTGATCGATCCAGACGGGGACATCGTCTGGGACTACGTCAAGTCTTTCCCCACCCCCTTCGGGAGGAGCGTTCCCGGCGACGGAATCCTGCCGCTGGCAGATACCCCGCTGGGCAGGATGACGCCGGCCATCTGCTTCGACATGACTCACCCGGGCCTGATTCGCCAGGCGGGCCGCGCCGGGGCAGAGCTGATGCTCAACCCGGCCTGGAATGGAGACGAGGACGCTGCGCTGCAGCTACATATGGCTGCCTTCAGGGCGATCGAGAACGGCTTCACGCTGCTGCGCGCTACAGGCGGAGGATACTCGGCGGTCGCGGACGCCTGGGGACGGCTGCTCGTGGCCGAGGTGACGTCCACCAGCGACGGCGTGCTGGCAGCCGACGTACCCATCCAGCACCAGCCGACTCTCTACAGCAGAATCGGCGACATCTTCGGCTGGCTCTGCTTGGCTGCATTCGCGGGGGTCACGATCAGGGCCGTGGCCAGGCCGTCCAGGGCCTAAGCGTGCCGTGTCCGAATCGGCCCTGGCGAGATGGCGGGGAATGGTGAGCCCGATCAGAAGGTAAGCCAGCGGCCGGCACGCGGCCGAGCGGGGCTCTCCGGGCCACCGCCCTGCGTCACCCTAGAGCTTCCTGCAGAGAAGCTCTCCCCTGCCTATGGGCAGAATCAGGGCATCGACCCTTTCGTCCGCCATGGCCCGATCGAGCATGGACTGCAGTGCCTCCTGGTGGCTGATGGCGTTGTCCGCCACGAGCAGACCGCCGGGCACCATCCTGGGCACGATCTGCTCATAGCATTCGGCGTAGATCTCCTTCTCCGCATCGAGAAAGCAGAAGGCAACGTCGTCGAATCGCGCCAGGTGTTCCCGCGCGTCGCCCACAATAAGCTCCACGGCGTCCTGTAAGCCGGCCCGCCTGAACGTCTCTCCAGCCAGCTCCGCCTTCTCCGGCAGCACCTCGAACGTGATCACCCGCCTTCCCTGCTGGCGGCAGGCCAGGGCCAGCCACAGCGTGGAGTAGCCCGCGCTTGTACCGATCTCCAGACAGGTCCCTTCAGGGGCCATGGCTGCCAGAAGGGCGATGAACTTGGCCGTCTCTCGGGTGATCTGCCTGAGGCGCTCCAGACGAGGCGTGCCGTCCTCCCTGTCGCAAGCGTCTTTGCCCTCCAGGTAGCGCATTCGGGCCTCGACCGGCTGTGGGATGCTGCCGAACATTGCACCCTCCTCGGCTCTAGCGGGGTCTTGCCGCGCTCGGCGGCCACAGAACTGCGCCGGCACTCTCTTGCCGGGGCTCTGGTGGACAGGCCTGCGCCGGCCCCTAGGACCTCCGCCGGAGATCGCTCTGCAAGGCCCCCGTCCTAGGCGTGCACCTTGCCGTCCGGCATCATGCAGCCTGAGAGCGACTTGACCTCTGCCAGCTGGTCGTTCGTCACGTCCGCCTCGGTGAGGTCGGCGTTCGTCATGTCCGCCCCCTTCAGGTTGGCGGGATGGACCTTGGCGGCCGCCGGGCCGGGCGAACGGAGGCGGGCGCGCTTGAGCGAGGCCATCTGGAGATTCGCTCCCCGCAGGTCACATCCCCAGAGCCAGGCGTTCTCCAGCGTGGCCCCCAGAAGGTTCGCCTCTCGCAGGGAGGCGCCAGCCAGGTTGGCGGTCTCGAACCTGCAGAAGGAAAGGGCGCAGTAGGAGAGATCCGCCCTCTCGAGGGTGGCCCTTGTGAATGAGGTTCCCATCAGATCCGAGCGTACGAAGCTGGCGCTGGAGAGGTTGGCGGCGAAGAAATCGGTGTGAGAGACGGACATGTGGCTAAGGTCAGCCTCCCTCAGGTTGGCCCCCTTGAAGGAGGCGCCGTTGAGGCTCGCCTTCGCCAGCACGGCGTTGACCATCACAGCGTAGTCGAAGTCGACCCGCATGCGGGTCTCTACCTGGCGCATGTCCGTCTCCGCCAGGTTCGCCTCGCGGAAGACGGTGTCCACCAGGCTGGCCTTGGTGAAGTCAGCGCCGGCCAGATCGGCCCGATCGAACATGGCCGTACGCAGCTCGGCCCCGCTGAAGTCCGCCAGGCGCAGGTTGGCCCCGGAGAAGATGCCAGCCGTGATCTTGGCCCCGCGCAGCGTTGTACCGGCCATGTTGGCCCCGGTGAAGTCGGCGATGTAGAGATAGGCGCCGGAAAGGTCGAGGCCGCTCAGGTCCTGCCCCTCGAAATCGGCCTGCTCCCACAGCTCGCCCGAGCGCATGCGCTCAGCCACCTGCTCACGAGAGAGAGTCACCCTGCTCCTCCGGATGGACCGGGGCGGCCCGGCCACTCCTCCAGTGTACCCCCAGTCGCGCCTGAGCGCAAGGCGAGCGTTCACTCAGAGTCGCCACGCCGAGGGCCGGGTCTGTCGACCCTGCCCTGGCGTTCATTGGGCTGCGCCCGGGGGGCTGTGCTTCCCAGAGGGCGACGGCAGAGAGCAAGCGTCGACAAGCCAGAGGGGACGGGTGAGCAGGCGGCGGAGCAGGCCCTGGCCAGACGCCCTGTGTGCTGGCTGGACGTCAATGCCCGAACCCTGGAAGCCACGTAGGGCGGGACAACGTCGGCTCCTCCACCCTAGGAGCCGACTCGAGAGCGCAGCCTCTTCACCACTGTCCCCACCTGCCGCACGCCCAGGCCACAGAGCACGGCCAGCGGCGCGTAGAGGGCCAGGTAGTAGCGCTGCCAGGGTAGAGTGTTCGTCGCCAGCAATACCAGCGCCGGCACCCCCAGCCACAGGGCGAGAACAAGCACCGCTACCGCCCGCCGGCCTTCTGCAAGCGCCTCCAGCCCCAGGGCCAGCAGCATAGCCAGGGCCACACCCCAGGCGAATCCGCCCGACCGCCCATCCAGGCCGGAGCTCTCGTATTCAGTCCGCTCCTGCGCGATCCGCCCGAACACCGCCCAATCGTACGCTTCGTAGTACTCGCCGGGGGCGAAGAGGACCTGCTCCACAAGGTAGTCCGTCCGCTCGTCCAGGTCCTGCATGCCACCGTCCGGGCCTGCCTGTATGTCCATAAGCCAGACCCGCCATTCGATCATCACACTGGGCGGCTCGGCCAGCTCGGGCCAGACCTGGGGATGGATCGCCGTCACTGCCAGGACCAGCGCGACGGCGGCGCCGCGCAGCAGCCAGGCGATCCGCCCCCCTCGCTCCCAGGCAAGCGCTAGCAGCAGCCCCGCCAAGCCGCCGAGCAGGACCACCCGCGTCCACGACCACCAGATTGGCGTGACCAGGAAGAAGACCGCCACCGAGAGCAGGCCCGCGCCGGCCAGCGCGCAGACATGACGCCAGTCGAAGGGGGTCACTTCACCCGCCGCCTGCTTCCGCCGCGTGAGGGGGGCGATCAGCACGGCAAGGAGAGCGGCGAGAAAGACGACCAGCGACGGGTGCTTGCTGGCAACGGCAAGCCCGCCCGCCGCGCCGAGCGCGGCGTACCAGCCGAGCGGCAGCAAGGCACTCCCTCTCCGCCCGGCCTGGGCCTGTATGGCACAGACGGCCAGGAACACGGTCAGACATAGGAAGAACAGCATGCCGCCTTCCTGCATGGCCCGGCGGCCGTTGACCAGTACGCTGGGCGTGGTTGCGTAGATCAGGCTGGCCGCATACGCCGCCAGGCGAGACCGGGTGAGCCGCCAGGCGATGGCGAACACAAGCAGGACGCTGAGGGCAACAAGGATGGCGGAAGGTGTGCGGGCAATGCTGAGCAGGCGGTCGCCGGGCACGTTGCCCCGCACCTGGTTGTACTCGATCGTGGCGATCTGATCGGTATCGCTACTCCACTCCCATTCGCCGTTGAGCTGATCCGCCGTCACGCCGGCCAGGTCGAAGGCGATCCCCATCGTGAACAGGTGGATCGAGCCGGTCGTCAGACGCAGCAGCTGGAAATCACGGTGCCAGCCTTCGCCCGGATCCTCGTACTTGGCCCAGGCCAGGTCCCCATCGTGGAAGATCGTGAAGTAGTCCACCATCCCGGCGATCAGCGAGGCCTCGTCGCCGTGGAAAGGCACCCCATCGCGACCGGCGAAGGCGTAGACCATCAGCAGCGACAGGAACAGAACGTCCAGCACGATGAACAGCCGCTTCGATTGCCTCACGGCACACCTCCAGAGATCACATTCGCGCGGCCGGCGGGGCGGACGGCCAATCAACAAGTCGTCTCCGCTGCGGCCCACCCTGTGCGCCGAAGCCCACGCCAGAGGCCCATTTCCTCGAAGCAAACGGGTCTCTTCCCCTTCCGTCACGGCAAGGCATCGACAAGCCCGCAGAGGTCAATCAGCCACAGGTAGTACGTATCCCCGTCCTCGTCCGTCGGCACCGCCGCCATCGCCTCCGTATAGCCGTTCCAGGAGTTGAATGCCAGCCCGTCCTGGGCGTAGTCGCCAACTATCCCTGCCAGCCCGTCCCGCCACTCCTGCGTGTGGCCGTAGGTGATCGAGGCAGGGAAGACGATGCTGGCGTCGTAGCCGGGCGAGACGTCGCTCAGGAAGGGGATGCCGGTGGCGGACCAGCGGCTGGAGAAACTCCGCTTCCAGGCGATGACCTGGGCGTCGTCCGGGTAGGCCACCCAGATCTCGGGGATGAAAGCCTGGATACCCAGGATCGCGTCCGTTGCGGCGAGGAAGGGGCCGCTGGCCTCAGGGCCGGGCCGGTAGACGCCGGGCGCGTTCGATCCCGGCGGCAGTGGGTCAATCAAGAAGCCCACCTTGACCCCGGTCGCCTGCTCCACCTCCGTAGCGACCAGGTCGAATCCGGCGGCGAAGGCAGCGTGGTCGTTGACACCAAGCCGGTTCGACGAGGCGTGGATCAGGGCCACAGCGTACCGCCCCTCGCCGTTCCGATCATAGACCCGGGCCCAGCGCTCGGCCCACTCCGGGTGGACCGGGTTCTGCAGGTAGCGGCCGATCAGATCGTTCACCTGGCTCACCAGCCCCGGCGCGACGCGCCCATCGGCCGTGCGCGGGAACTCGTCCCGCACGGCCCAATCAGCGCGCGATTCGATGTAGGGGACGATTAGCAGATGCCTGCCGGCTGCGGCGGCAAAGAGCTCGTCGTGGGCACCCGCCGCGGTCTGCATGGGAGCGGAGATTGTCCAGCCAATCTCGCAGGGCAGGAAGCTCTCGCCCCAGCTCGACATGGCCACGACGTTGAGTCCGGCGGCGCCCATCCGGTCGAGCGCGTACTCCCTGTTGCTGCTGCTCGTCGACCAGTTGAGATGGCGGCAGTCGTCGGGATGGACGGTGTAGAGTCCCAGGTTCGACGCGTTCCAGCAGCCGTACCTCGTGGAGCCGTCGCGGGCCTGGCCAGCGAAGAAGAGCGTGGTCTTGATCCGCTCGCCGCCGAAGCCGCGGTTAGCCAGCCGTCCCCACTGGCCTGGCCTGTTCGAGGTAGAGGTCGGCTCCGGCGTGGCCGTGGGCGCCGGCACAGGAGACTGAGTCGCGGTGCTGGTGGACAGCTCCTCCGTAGCCGTGAACAAAGCGAGCGTCGGCGTAGCCTCGGCAGGGGTGGCCGCTCCCGCCGGCAGACAGGCGAGCGCGAACAGCGCCGCCAGCGCACCTGCCAGTCTCTGTCGCATTGCGCTGCCTCCTAAGCAGCAGCACACGGAACCAGCACCTCAGCCGCTTGCCCCAGCCCGGCCGCCGAAGGGGCGCACACTCACTTCCTGCCCACGTAGAGCCCGTAGCCGAAGTAATCGGACAGGTTCTTCGGGGCCACGCCCGCCTGTCCCACGGACTTGACGAACCGCCTGTAGGCCGAATTCCTGAAGTAGAGGGAGAGCATCCTGCCCATGACGCGGAGCATCCCACCCAGCCCGTAGCGGCGGACGATCCCCTTGCTCTCTCCCTTGACGCTGATCTCGTAGATCTTGACGAACAGGTCCTTGAGGCCAGCTCCCTCCATCAGAGCGACCCACTCGTCTCCCGTCAGCGGCTTCACCGGACCGCCGAGATCCTGGGAAGCCCAGGCCACCACTTCCGGCGGCGGCGGCACCTTGAGCCAGGTGGACTCGTTGAGCCCGACATATCCACCCGGCTTCGTCACCCGGGCGTACTCCCGCACCGCCTTCTGCTTGTCTTCGGGAAACGCGGTCACCGATTCGGTGGTCACCGCGTCGAACGTGTTGTCGTCGAAGGGAAGATCCTGCGCATCCGCCGCCCTGAAGGCGACCAGGTCCTCCAGCTTCTCCCGCTGCACCCGCTCCTTCGACCGCTCGACCATCTCCTCGTTGATATCGACGCCGACCACTCGACAGCCGTACTTCTTGGCCAGGTAGCAGGGCGTCACGCCGGCGCCGCAGCCCACGTCCAGCACGGAGCGGCCTTCCCTGATGTGGCAGAGTTCGACCAGCTGGTCGGTCGCCTCCTCGCCTCCCAGGTGCTTAGTGAGGCCAACGTAGGCCGCGAAGTCGAAGAAACGCTCTTCATTCCCCATCTGGCCACCTCCTCTTCCAGATAACCCGCTCGATCGAGGCAGCGCTGGCATCTCTGTTGCTGCCCGGCGCGCTCTACCTCCCCCCTTAGCCATTACGAGATGTCCGGCACAGAGGTTGCCCCGCACGGTCAGCCGCCCGGGCGCAGCGAGGGAGGCTGCACCCCGTTGTTTGCCGGAGTCATTCCTCCCTCTGCCCGAAATGCTGGCGAAACAGCCGCTCCGACCTCTCGAAGCCCTCTTCGGTCAAGTGAAGGGACAGCGCCTTGCTCTTGGGATCGTCGATCCATCCCTTCGCATAGAGCCGATCGATCGTCTGCGAATCGAAACCCCGCCAGGCCCTGGCGCCCAGCCCTTCCTGCCGGTCGGTAGTGACAAGATAAAGGAGGGCCAGCGTCATATCATCAACTTCGTCCCGGTCGTACTTCAATCGACCACCTCCTGGACCAGCAGCGAACGGGCCCGGCTAGTGCGTCTCGGCGTATTCTGTGATGATCCAACGTCCTTCGCTGAACTGCACGACGGCACGCACCGGTATCTTGGCCGCCGCCCCCAGACTCGCCACCTCTGCGCTGGTGACCTCCACCAGCAGGCCGGTGACCACGGTCCTGTCCGACCGTTCCCTGGTCAGCGTGCGTATCTCTATCCGGTCCGGCCAGGGGCTGGAGACTACCCGCCCGGGGGCCGTGGACACGTCGCCGGCCCAGGCCTCGAGCAGCGCGGGAGAGACGTATGGCTCGTACTGCTCCGCCACCTGCTTCGCCGCATCTGGAGCCAGGAGCGCGACACGGACAAGACTTCTCCCGAACTGCTCCACCAAACCCCTGATCGCGGCCTCTTCGCCCGGGTCCGGCGTGCTCGTCGCGGCTGGCGCGGTCGGCTCGCCGGAGCAGGCAGAGAGCAAGGCCACGGCCAGGCAGGTGATCGCCAGCCGCCCTGCGTGTTTCACGTTCCGCTCTCCCCAGCTGTAGGTTCCCACACGCGATGCGGGCCGGCACGTCGCCCTGCGCCAGCCTCCCTAAAGCCCGGCCGCTTGAGGGACCTAGGCAGCCTCCATCGCCCGGCTCAACGCCGCTGCCAGGCGCCGGGCCTCCTCAGTCCGGGCTTCGACCTCTGAGGGGTCGACCTCCCGCCATCTGTGGACGATGGTACTCCTGAACCGGCGCAGATCGTCCAGCCGGGACACCATCTCCAGATCGATCAGCCCGGCCCGGGCCAGCACGTCCACCGCCTGGCGTGCGGTAGCGACGCCATCTTCTTGCCTGCCGGCGTACTCGATGAGGATGCTCTCCAGCCGGGACCACTCCTTCATGAACCGCCCCAGGTCCTCGGATCGCAGCTCGCGCTCTATGGTGGCCTTGATCTCCCGGCACAGCGCCTCCACCTTGTCGCCCCTTGGAAAGAGGACCCTCTCCGGTATGGCGCTGAAGCCTTCTCCCCAGAAGCGTGCCGCCCTGGGGATCTCGAACTTGGCGATGAGTCGATTCCGGAAATCGAGCTCCACCTTGCTCTCATATTGCCAGGTGATGTCCGTCGTGCCGGCCACGTACCCATCCTGGAAGTAGGGCCGCAGCGCCTGCGGCGGACAGATGCTAAGGAGGCGAACGTTGACCAGATCGTGCTCCGAGTTCATGGAGATCCGGTTCGTCACGTAGGGCAAACCCAGCACGTAGACGTAGCCCGCCGGCTCTTCGGCGAAGTGCTGAGCGAAGGAGCAGGCCACTCGGAGCGACTGGGTCAGGTCCAACAAGGGGGTGGCGCAGACCTGGTAGTGCTGCAAGATGCTCCACCGGATGTACGTCTTCCTCGCAACGTCGGACCGGCCCTCCAGTTCCGCGGTGGCGAAGAGGGCTGCGAGCTGGCGCGACGCCTCGTCGAGGATCTCGAAGCGGTACTCCACCTCCCACTGGGGCAAGTAGTCGCCGCGGTAGATCGAAGGATAGAGCGTGGTCGCCCCCGCCTTGTTCAGGTAGTCCGTCCCCTGGCCGCGGAAGAACAGGAGGTAATCCTTGTTCAGATAGGACAGCGCAGCGACCTGTTCGACCAGCCTCCGGTACGTGCCGACCGCAAGGGGGTCGGCCGCCTCCGCGGTCGAAGCTCCAGCATGGTCCTGAAGCTCGGGGGTGAGGACTCCCTGGATCGTTCGCACTCGACTGCCTCTGAAGCGAGATCACTCCGGCCGGCGGACGGCGGCCCGACTGAAGAGGCCGCCTTCAACACCTGAGCGGGAGGCCTGCCCCAGCCGCGCAGGTGGAGTGTACACTCAGGGCGGGAGAACGGCAAGCGCGGTTAGTCGAGGAGGCGCTGAAGGAGGTCTCTGAGGACGCCGAGAGCCTTGGCCCGGCCGTCTCGCTTCCGACAGCCAGAACCAGGGAGACGCGAAGGACGCAGAGAAGCGGGGATGGCCCGGGGTCCCGTCCTTCGCAGCGCGGGCTGCGCATTCAGTTCTACCTTATGGTAGCCTTCAGAGAGAACGTGAATGGCAGCCTTCCCTTGTGTTCAGGAAACACCCATCCCCCCTTGCCCTCTTCGATCTGTTTTCCGGCCGACTCCCTGTAGTACAGCCAGTCGAACTCGTGGAACCATTCTATGTGCATTCCGGCCTGACTCAAGGCATTGATAATCTCTCCGACCGTGTACATCCACGAGTAGTTCGGCGCTCTCGTGGCCTCGCAGGCATAGCCGCCGATCCACTCATCCCTATCGGGTGTCTTCTCGAAGTAGGGATACTTGACGACGAGCTCGGGCAAGGCCTCTTCGTCCCAAACCATGTAGAATGGGTGCCCGTCCAAGACGTAGAGAAAGCCGTCGTCCGCAAGCAGATGGCGAACGCTGCGAGCCCAGAGGAACAGGTCAGGAAGCCAGCACAGCACTCCCTCCGTCGTATAGACAATGTCGTACCTCTCATGATGCTTCTCCATCAGCTCCAGGACGTTCGACTCGATGAATCTGGCATCGGAGACGCCCAGTTCAGCCCCCAGCTCTCGAGCGTAGTGGACGTTCTCGGGAACCAGATCCACGCCGGTGACCTTGGCGCCCATTCGAGCCAGCGAGATCGTATCGGCCCCGGTGTTGCACTGAAGATGAATCAGAGTCTTGCCGCTGATGTCGCCCAGCTCGTCTATCTCAGTTTGGCTCAGGGTTGATTCGTTTGCCAGGAGCATTGCTCTGAAGGTCTCGTGGTGTGCCTTGGCAATGCTTGCCCAGCTCTTTCGGTTCGTCTCAAGGTACTCATTCACCGCATTTCACCATTGTATCGCAGGAGCCTCCCGTCTCACCGGGCGGCTGCTCCCCAAGACGGAGCGGCCCCAGAAGACCATCCCCCGTCCCCTGCGGCCGCGTCGCCAGCCTGGCCCAACTTGTCGGGCCAGGCCAGTTCTGCGTCGAACCGTCCTTCCGTCACTGGCCTGGGCGACGAGCCCCTGGCTCATGTTCAGTTATCCGCCGGGTCTCCGTAGGAATGGCCCAGCCTTTGCTGCTGGCGGCCCAAGCTTTGTGAGAAGCGACACCATCCGCCTGCTCAGTATGCCCTCAGCACCAAGGGCAGGTACTGCCGCCACGCAGGACCCCACAGGCGACCCCAGATGCCCCAGTACCCGGCTTCCACGTCGCTGTAGTGCCCATGATCGTGCCAGGCCACCAGCACGTTCCCTGCGCTGGGGTTGTAGGCCACCGCCGGGCTGGCCTGCTCGGCGCTCGGATTCGCCATGTAGTACGGGTCTTCTGAGACGCGCTCGTTGGCCCCCGCGCCGGGGACCGTGCCATCGGGCAGAACACGCTGCCCGTAGATGAGCGTCGGTCAGCCGTAGTCCCGATCGTCGCCCCAGACCACCCACCACTCGTTGGGAGGACCTGCATAGGGAAGGGCTGCATAGGCCACCGCGGGGGCCACCTTGTCGCTATCGTAGTTGGACACAGTGATCGCCGCACCTTCCAGGGCGAAGTCCGAGCCCCTGATCCGCTGGCCGTACAGGACGCTCTCCTCCGGCCACACGACCAGGAACTCGCCGTACACTGACGTCGGCGGATCCACCTGCCCCCAGGCCACGTCGGGCGCGCCGGCGAATCCGGTCTGGCTGCCGATGGCGAAGTCGCTCTCCGTGGGCAAGGTGCACGGGCTGATCGAGCTCACTTGCCGGCCGTAGATGTTGGGGTCGGAGTCACCGGTGTCGCGCCAGGTTACCAGCCACTTGTAGTCGAAGCCGTTCGTGGCCACGGCCGGCTGGGTTTGTTGCCCCACGTCGTCGCTGATAGTCAGCGTGTTCAGCCCTCCCATCGAGCCGTCGTAGTTCAGGCATCGCCCTCTGACGGTGGGCGGGTCTCCGGGCATGGCGGGGCTGTGGTCCTCGAAGACCACCAGATAATGGTGCGACGCTGTAGCGTAGTCCACGTCCGGATAGGTCTGGCCGCCCGCCCAGGTGGTGATCTGAAGCGGCGCCCCTACCGTGTCGCTGATGATGCTGCCGTAGACGTAGTAATCCCCGGTGCCCACTCTGCGCTGCCAGACCACGAAGTAGGAATCGTGGTACGGGTCCCTCGCCACCGCCGGATAGGAATCGTCGTACGTCGCGCCGTAGGCAACCGAGAAGACTGACCCAACGCTGCCATCTGCGTCGACGGTGACGGCCATGATGTCGTGATCGCTGGCCCCGTTCAGGTTCCAGTCGAACACGACCAGGAACTCGTCCTCGTCCTCGTTGTAGGCCACGTCCGCGTGCACCTCGTCGCAGGCGTTGGTGAACAGCTGCTCGCAGATGGGAAAGTCGGGGTCGGTAGGGAGGAAGCCTCCAGCGGCCCGCTCAGACGCGCCGGCCGTGGCGCTTTCGCACGGCAGCAGCGCCAGCGCCGCCAGCGCAAGGGCACTCAGGCCTGCAGCCGGTAGTATCCGGTTCTTCGTCATCTCTCCTTGCCTCCTTGTCCTCCTGAGCTGGCAGGGTCCCGCGACCGCAGCTGCGGCCAGCCGGGCCGGAGCTCCGGGCCTGGCCCGATCGGGAGTCGCTCACGCCGCTGCCTCACGGCCTCGACAGGGCTGCGCGCACCGAGATGCCTTGTGCTGCTGCAGACGCACTCGGCGAGCCCCAAGCCCTCGGGGAACAGCGTCGCCCTGCCCCCCCCTGATCCATCATACCACGAGACTGACCGAATCACTAGCCCCAGACCAGGCACCTCCGGCGAGAGGGGCCGGGCAGTTTGGCACAGTGGTGCCCGGAGGGGCGGTTCCAGCCGCAGGCGGACCTTCCGCCCCCACCAGAGCAGCCGCACGCCGCTGAGCCAGCCTGCTTCGCTGCAGCGACTGGTAGGCGGCGCCGGCGGCCGCCCGCGCCCGGGACGACGGCGACATCAGCAATCAGCAGAGCGCTCTGGATCGGTACGCCGGCGGCCGACCTCAGCGCGACGCTCTTGATCCAAGTGCGTCGCCGGGCTTTCCTGCAGCCCTACCCCCTCCGCATCGGCTGCAGGGCTCTGGCGCGACCCCGCCACATACGCCAGCGCCGCACCGAACGCCAGCAGGACGGCATTGAGCACAAACGGCAAGCCCTCGTCGATCTCAGAGAGGACCCCTGCTATCAAGCCGAATGGCGAGGTGAACAGGATGATCAGCACGTACAGAATCGACTGAATACGAGCGCGCTCCCTGGCGTCGATCGTCAGAGCCGTCATCTTGTCCACAAGCGGGCCCACAGCGGCGAAGCTGCACGCTTCCAAGAAGACGCTGAGGATGAGAGAGGGGTACCCCAGTTCCGGGGTGCTCAAGAGCACCACCTGGCTGGCCGCATAGGCGAGGAAGCCGGCTGCCGTAGGCACCGTGAAATGCATTCTTCTCAGGCGCGGCATCACTGCGAAGAAGAACCCCAACATGATGGCCGACCTGATGGGTGGAAAGATGGCAATACCCTCGGCGGGGACGTGCAGCTTCTCGGTGACGATGATAGACCAGAAGGTGCCGCTGATCAGGCTGGATACGCTGATCACGAGCATGATGCCGGCGGTGTACAGCGTCTGCGGTGTGTGGAGCAATGTGCGGAACACGCCTCTGTAGCCGCGCAGGATGTCCCGTACGCTTCGGTCTCTAGTCTCTTGCAGGCGCACCTTTCCCTGTGCGGTCTCTTCCGTGCTCCAGTAGGTTACGAATGCCTTCAGCGTGAACATGAACGCAGCAAAGACATACAGGCCTCGCAGGGTGGGCACGAGCGAGAACCTGCGGATCAGCACCCCTGCCACCGGGGCGAGAAACCCCACCAGCAGGTTACATATGTAGATCCAGGTGTATATGTCCGCCAGCTGGTCCGGCTCGGCATCCTCGACCAGCAGGCAGGTCCACGAGTTTTGGGTAATGCGCCACACGCTGTTGACGATGCCCGCCGCCAGGAAGTACCAGAAATTCTGCGCTGCGGCCGAGATCAGGGCCGGAATCGCCCACGACAGGATGTCGAAGATCAAGGTAGTGCGACGGCGTCCCAGTTTGTCGGTCACCGCACCACCCAGCAGGGCTAGGACGATCTGGAAGGCCCAGCTTATGCTCAGGATCAGGCCGATCTCGCGGTCCGCCAGCCCAAGCGCGACCATGTAGATGGAAGCGTACGGGGCGTAGAGGTGGAATGGTATGCCCCACAGGGGTTCGGGGTATACACAACCGCGGGGGTTGCCGCGCAGGTTTCTGAGGGCGGTGATCAGGGAGTGGCTCTTCATCAATGAAGCCTCGCGTCGCCGC
>CAZHAX010000010.1:0-27593 GCA_964530325.1 uncultured Anaerolineales bacterium
TATGGTTGACACGCGTCTCGGGGGATGGTACAATCCGCCCGGCCGGCCCGGCCCGGAGGCTGGTCATCCTCGTCTGGCCTCTTGGTGGTGCTCTGGCTCTGGATTCCCATGGCGAAGCGACAGGCATTTCTGCTGGTTGTGGCAGCCGCCCTTGGCGGGCTCACGCTCCTCCTTCCGGGCGGTGTCCTCCGTTATGCGGTTGCGTTCCTGCTCCTATGGGTCCTGCCGGGCCTTGCCTGGCTGCCGCTGCTGGGCAGGGGTGCCCTGGATCGGCTGGAGCGCACCGCCATTGCCCTAGGGTTGAGCTTCGTCGTTTCTCCGGTGGTGACGCTTCTGCTCTCGTATCTCTCCGGCCCCGTTGCTGGCCCGGCTCTGGTGTTCGCGCTTCTAGGCTGCGTGGGCGTACCGCTGCTCGTCTCCGGCCTGCGTGGGATTCGTAGGGACTCGGATGGAGGTGAAGCCGGCCAGGCGCTGGGCGGCAAGGGCCTCAGGCATGCTGGCCCAGGGCGAGCGGGGACTGCACTGCGTGTCGCCTGGCGGTCAGGCTGGGCGCTGTTCGCCATCGCGATTGTGATCGCAGCGGCGCTTCGACTCACACACCTGGGATACTCGGAATTCCAGGGGGACGAGGCTGCCGTTCTGGTGCGTGCAGCGGAAGCGCTGGAGGGCAACGAGGAGGCCGTATTCGGCCACAAGAAGGGTCCGGCTGAGCTGACCGTGGTGATGGCTTCCTGGCGCCTGGCCGGGGTGACCAACGAATGGATGGCCCGACTGCCGTTCAGCTGGAGCAGCCTGCTCGGTCTGGTGGCCGTGTTCCTCGTATGTCGACGTCTGGGCCAGCCGATTGCGGGCGGGATCGCCGTGTGCGTGCTTGGCATCAATGGCTACTTCGTTGGCTTCGGCAGGATCGTTCAGTACCAGAGCCTGGTCTTTGCGCTGAGTTCGCTCGGTTTGCTGTGCTCCTTGGCCTACGCCGACAGCGGTCGCTCTTCGGTGCTGGCGACTGGCGCCGCCTTCTTTGCTGGCGGACTTCTTGCCCACTACGATGGGCTGCTCGTCCTTCCGGCAGCTGCTATCCCCGTGGCTGGCTGGCTACGCCGGGACGGCAGAGGTAGAGGGCGAACGCTGGCTGCCACTGGTGTTGCGCTATCTGTCGCGGTGGCCGTGCTCGGAGTGTTCTACCTGCCCTTCGTCTTGGGTCCCTACGTGGGGCACACGTCGTCGTACCTTGCTGGCCGTATCGGAGGAGACTCGCTGTTCGTCAACAACCTGCGTTCTTCATTTGAGCTGAGCTTGCTTTACAATGCCATCTATCTCCTGGGCTTGATCGCGGCCTCCTGGACCGGCCTGACGCTGGCCACCTGGCGGCGCTGGGGGCGGGTTGGCACCGCAGCAGGCGGCTGCCTGATCGCGGCGGCCGCGGCAGCGGCTGTGTGGCCCGAGCTGTTCGCTGTCGGCGGCATTTCGCTGGCCTGGCTGCCGGTGGCCTGCCTTCTCGTCGGAGCCTGCGCCGCTCCCGGGCTGAAGACCGGGATGCGGGCGGTCTGGACGTGGCTTGCCGTTCCCGCGCTGATCTACCTGTTTGTGGTGGCTCAGCCGCTGACACACGTGCACACTCTCTTCCCGGCTTTGTCGATCCTGTGCGGTGTGGCTCTAGCGGGCCTCGGGCGCGCGCTGGCGCCGCGCTCTCGCCCTGCGCTTGCGGTCGCCTGTGCGGCCGGGCTGGCGGTCTATGCTATCTGTGGCTTCTACGCCTCGATGCTTTTCGTGGACCATACGCCGGAGTACGTGCGCACCTACCCGGCGAGTAGGAACCCGCTATACTGGACACCCTACGACTGCCTGCCCGAGGAAGGGCTATTCGGGTTTCCCTACCGGGCGGGCTGGAAGGCTGTCGGCTACCTGGTCGATGATGGATGGCTATCCGGGAGCTACGACAGCAACGAGGAGCCGGACGTCACGGACTACTACACACGGCGGTCGCTGCGGCTAAGCTGCGCCAGCCCGGACTACTACGTGATTGCCCGGAACGTGCAGGACGAGGTGGAAGTGCGCTGGGATGAGGTCGGCGTGTCGTACCGGCAGCTGGCTACGGTGACCGTGAACGGTGATCCGAAGATAGCCATACGCACCCGGTACGATCCGATTGTCTGCGCTCTGTGTCCGCCAGAAGCCGTGCACGCCGTGGAGGAGTACGAGCTGCTGTTTGACCAGGGGACCACGCCTGATCGAGTTGCCAATCCGGCGAGCCCCGTTCTGTCGCCGGGGGCGGGTGGCGACTACATCGGCAGTGGAGCCGTGCTGGGCGACGTGGCCCGGCTGCTGCAGTACCGCATTGACGCTAGAAACGCGATACCCGGTGGATACGTGGAAGTAGTCCTTGTCTGGGAGCCGCTGGAGCCGACCTCGATCGACTACCACGTCTTTACCCATCTTCACGATGGGCAGGAGATGTGGGGGCAGCTCGACGGGCAGCCCGTCTGTGGTAACATGCCGACATCTCAGTGGCAGCCAGGTCAGCTCGTGCTTGATGCCTACCGCATTCCGATTAGAGGCAACTCTCCGGCTGTGCCCGTTGCTCTCGACGTCGGTATGTACGATTTCGAGACAATGGAGCGTCTGCCTATCTTGGCTGCAGATGGCACCGCTATTGGTGACAGCGTCTATCTGGGCGAAGTACTGATACGGGCACCGTGATCGATCAGAAGCCTGGGACTCCGTGGAGCGCCCTGCGCGAGGGGCGCCTGGCTGACGGTGTGAGAAGGCACCGTGCCGGGCTTGCCATCGTCGTGGCCTACCTCGTGCTCGCTGTCTGCTACAGTCTGGTCGACCCCATGTACGAATCGACCGACGAGGTCCGCCACGTTCGCTACGTGCGTCACCTCATGGTCTACCGCAATCTGCCCGAACAGGGGGGCACGGAAGGTCTGGCTCAGAGCCATCACCCGCCACTCTATTATGCTCTCGCGGCGGCTGCCAGCTGGTGGGTTCCTGTGCGCGAGGACGTCTATTACAAGCCGGCGAACAACCAGTTCTGGGGCTACCGGCAGTGGGAAGTGGGTGATGACAACAAGAACCAGTATCTGCACGGTGTCGACGAGCGTTTCCCGTTCCATGGGATCACGCTTGCTGTCTACGTCATGCGCTGGGTCAATGTGTTGCTGGGCGCGGGCGCAGTCTATCTGACCTATCTCATCGGGAGGGAGGTTTTCCCTGGCCGCCCTCTGCTCGCCGCGGGTGCGGCCGCTTTCGTTGCCTTCAATCCACAGTTCTTGTATCTCAGCGCTGCCGTGAACAATGACGTCGCTGCGGCGCTGTGCTCGGCAGCGGTGCTGCTCGCCTGCATGAGACTGGTGCGGGCCGGGCCTAGCCTGTGGCTAGATATCGTGATCGGCTGCCTGTATGGGCTCGCGCTGTTGACTAAGCTGAATCTGCTTGCCTTGCTGGGGCCGATCGAGCTGGCCTACGTGCTCGCTGCGTCGAAGCGCCGCGACTGGCGCGCCTATGTGCGCGGGCAAGTGATGGTCCTGGGGCTGGCCGGCCTGCTGTCCGCCTGGTGGTTCTGGCGAAACCAGGTGCTGTACGGGGATCTGACGGGGATGTCTGCCCTGAACGAGCTGTGGGCCGGCAGGCCGCTCTCGGAGAGCTGGTGGGCCCTCCGGCAGGGTCTGCCGCATCTCTGGACCACGCTGTGGGGGCGGTTCGGCTATGGCCAGGTTCCGATGCCCGATGCCATCTACGCTGCCTCGTTCTGGGCTTGCCTGGTGGCTATCACTGGTCACATGCTGCCCCGCCGCGAGCGGATTGGCGGAGGAGTCTGGTGGCTCTTGGCGACCAGCACCGCCAGCTTCCTCGCTGCCGTCTGCTACTACATTCTGATTCAGCCAGCAGGAGCGATGGGAAGGTTCCTCTTCCCTGCTCTGCCTGCATTCGCTGCGCTGGTGGTTGCCGGGCTCGATAGGATTGTGCCTGCCAAGCGACGGTGGATGGCAGGAGCGCTGGTGACCTTGGCGATGGCCAGCCTCGCCATCTACGCGCTGGTTGGTGTGCTGATCCCCGCGTTCTCCAGGCCGAGGGCATTGGGCAATTCGGAAATAGAGGCGATACCGGTCCCGACAGACGTGAGGTTTGCTGACCTGGCGAGGATGGTGGGATACAGCGTGGCTCCGACCGAGACGGAGGCAGGTGGCATCGTGAGAGTGACAGTGTACTGGGAGGTGCTGTCACGCTCGCTGGTGGACTACGCCGTCTTTGTTCATCTTCTCAGCGACACAGGGGTGATGATCACCCAGCGTGATACGTACCCCGGGCTGGGCCGGTACCCCACCTCCGCTTGGGATCCCGGAGTGACTTTCGCAGATACCTATCGCCTGCATCTGCCGGACACGGCCTTTGCACCGGACAGCGGCTACGTCCAGGTGGGGTTGTATCAGCCAGGCGGAGCTCGCATCCTGACCTCCGACGGGGAGGGCGCAGTTCGCCTCGGGTCTGTGGAAGTGAAGGAGAAGCCCGGCGACCTGCCCAACCCGCTCGACTACGTATTCGATGGAGTCGTCCGGCTGGTCGGCTACGACCTGGACGAACGCGCAGTACGGCCCGGCGACACCGTAGTGCTGACTCTCTACTGGCTGCCTCTCAGTCCGGCCGGCGCGGGCTACTCGACGTGCACCGCGGTACTCGGCGGAGATGAGCATTCGGAGATCTGCAACCCCGTGAGCGCAGCAGGTGGCATGGACTGGCAAGAGGGTGTCCTGGCGGAGGATGGCCATGTGCTGTTGTTGGGTCCCGAGGCTCTGCCTGGGAATAGGGGCCTGCGGGTCACGCTTCGCACAGCCGCCGGCGATCCGGTTCCCGTGGTGGCGGAGGATGGACGCTGGCTTGACACGGGCGTGCTGCTGAGCGGGATCGTGGTGGTGGCTGATGAGTAGGAGAGCCTTCTGGGCGGTCGTCGTCCTGGTACTGCTGATCGCCGCCGCTCTGCGGTTCTACGGGCTGGGAGAGGTGCCGGGCGGTCTCTCCCACGACGAGGTAGCGAACTGGCTGATAGTGCGGGGGATTCTCAATGGCCAACATGCCATCTACTTCACGGCCGGATACGGGCACGAGCCGCTGTACCACTACCTTCAGGCAGGGGCTGTGGCGCTGCTCGGTGACAACTGGCTGGGCCTGCGCTACGCTTCCGGCGCGCTGGGGATGCTGGGCGTTGCTGTCGTGTTCGTGGTGACACGCAGGTTGTTCAGGCGGTCGGCGGCGCTGCCAGCTGCGTCGTGGGCGGCGGTTTCGTTCTGGCCGGTCTTCTACTCGCGAGTGGCCCTGCGGGCGATCTTGCTGCCCTCCGTTGCGGGCCTTTCGCTATACTTCCTGCTAAGGGCGCTGGAGGGTACAGGTGGAGTCGAAGCGCAGGGGGAAGGGGCGCCTCGGGAGGGTGTTGGCCTCGCCTACTGGCTGCTCTGCGGCCTCTTCCTCGGCCTGAGCCTGTACACCTACATGGCCGCTCGCGTCCTGCCCGCGCTTGTGGCAGTGTTGCTGCTGTATTTGCTTGTTGGGCGGGCCGGTGATGTGGCGAGGCATTGGGGAGGCTTTGCTCTGATGCTGGCTGTGGCGGCCTCACTGACAACCCCGTTGGCTCTGTGGCTGGCGGAACAGCCAGGAGCGGAGTACCGCGTCGCGGAGGTCTCCGGGCCCCTGAACCTCCTACTAGACGGCGATCCATCCCTTGTCGTGCAGAACCTGCTGGCCAGTCTGGGCGCATTCACCTTCGCGGGCGACCGGTGGCCCCAGCAAAACCTCCCTGGGAGGCCCGTGTTCACGGATGTGTTCAGCGGTGTCTTGTTCTACGCTGGCTTGCTGATAGCCCTGCGACGCTGGCGTGATTACCACTTCGCCTTTCCACTGATCTGGCTCGCAGGAGCGCTTGTGCCCAGCGTTGTCACCTCCGTGGCTCCGAGTTCGATACGGACAATCCTGGGCGTGGTAGTCGTGTTCGCCTTCCCGGCGCTGGCATTGGCGAGTGCCGGGCACTGGTTGGCCAGGAGGTCCAGCTGCCAGAGAGGCAGAGTGGCTGTCGGCACGACGTTCCGGGTCGCATTCTGCGCGGTGGTGCTTGCCCCGACCTTGCTCGGCACTGTCTACGACTACTTCGTGCAGTGGCCTGAGGATGAGGCTGTCCAGTTCTTCTACCAGACAGATCTCACCGCTGTCGGGGAGCAGCTGAACGAGCTGCCGCCCGGTCTGCCGGTCGCCGTCGCCGGGCTGTCGGTGCACTCGATGGATCTCCCCAGCCTGCAATTGGCCAGTCGAGTCGATCTTGAGGACGTGCGGTTGTGCGACACAAGGGAAACGCTCGTCTTGCCAGGCGGAGAGGATGCCTGGCTGTTCGTACCGGACGTAGTGCCATTCGACGTGGATCTGCATGAACGCCTGACGGGCTGGGGCGTGATCGGAGAGATGGTGGAGAAGGACTGCTTCGTTGCCTACCGCCTCTCACTGCGGGGCTTCTCCGTTATGGGCCTGACGGGATTGGGGTTCAGTGTCTGGCTGGACGAGGGGACTGCAGCCAATACGCCTGTCTCGTTCGGGGGAACACTGGCGTTGCTGGGGTACGAGTGGTTGGCTAGCGACGCGACTTCAGACAGTACTCTATCGCTGCTGACATACTGGCGAGTTGAGGAACCTGGGCGCAAACGCCTCAAGATCTCTGTGCACCTGCTCGACGACAGCGAGTCGCTGGTTGCTCAGCACGATGGCCTTGGCAGTCCTGCCCACGGTTGGGCATCCGGGGACATCATCGTACAGAAGCACATCATCGTGCTCCCTGCGAATCTGAAGGCAGGCTCATACGCCGTCCGCCTAGGTGTCTATGAAGCTGAGAGCGGGGACCGCCTGTCCGCTCCAGCCGGCGACGCAGTACTGCTATCTCCAGTCGAGGTGCGCCGGTGAAGCACTCCTGGGTCAATCTCGTCCGCCTCATCGTCTCTGCGGCCGCTCTCGCCCTCCTTTTCGCAACCATCAGTCTGGAGGAAACGCTCTCAGCGCTGCGCCAGGCGGACCTGCGCTATCTCTTGGCTGCCCTCGCACTGTACAGCGCCGGCCTGTTCGTCCGCTCGTGGAGGTGGTGGATTCTGATCCGGGAGCTGGATCCGTCGGTTGCCTATCGGCGCCTGGTCCGGCTGTACTACATCGGGCAGTTCTTCAGCATCTTCCTGCCGTCGGCAATCGGAGGAGATGCGGTGCGCGCCCTGGAGCTGACTCAGGACACGGATTCGTCTGCAGCCGTCGGCACCGTGCTATTGGATCGCCTCACCGGCTTGATCGTGCTGTTCGCTGTGGGTTTGGCTGCCTTGCCGTTCGAGGCGGCCCGACTCGATTCGCTCCTGCTCATCGTCCTGGGCGGTGTGATGGCCGGCGGGCTTGTCGTAGGGGCCTTGATCCTGGAGGCAGGTCTCCTGCGTCGCATCACCCGACGACTGCCCGGCGCCCTCTCACTGTCGGGCGAGGGAACGCTGGCCAGGGTCTACGCTGCGGTGACCGGCTGCGGCTGGCCCGCGGTACGAACGGCACTCGTCGTTTCACTCGGGTACAACGTGGTCAACGTCGTGATCTTCTGGCTGTGCGCACAGGCTGTAGGCGCCGGCCTGGGTCTGGGATACCTTCTTGCGGTGACGCCACTGGTGGGAGTAGCCGGGCTCCTGCCCTCGATCGGAGGGTGGGGTGTGCGAGAGCTCGTCAGCACGGCAGTCTTCTCGCCGGCGGGGACCGGCCCGAATGTTGCGGCCGCAATCGGGGTTGCGGTGGGGCTGGTGGCGCTGGGTGCCGGTCTGGTTGGGGGCGCTCTGTACCTGTTCGGTGCGGCTCGAGGCCTGCTTGGGGGTGGGGCGCGGAGATGAGGCGCTGGGGTCCTGTAGCCTGGCTTGCCTTGCTCGTGGTGCTGGCCAACCTGGGTCTGGCCGTACCTGCCGCTAGGTTCGGCTCGGCCTTCCTGGTGCTATGGATTCTGCCGGGACTTGCCTGGGCGGTTCTGCTTTCCGGCGGCAGCTGGCCGGACATCGAGGAAGTGGCGGTCGGTCTTGGCCTCGGTCTGGCGACGGTGAGCCTGACCACGCTGCTGGTTCACTATGTGCCCGGCCCGGTAACAGAGGCGGTGCTCCTGCTTGCCATCGATGGCGTAGTGTGTACTCTGCTGCTGGCCGGAGTCAGACATGGCGTGAAGCAGGGCAGATCGCTGGCCAAATCACCGACACTGATCGGCCCGCTCATAGCCGTACTTCTCGTCGCTGCCCTGCTGAGAATAGCCTCTCTGGGTTACAGCGAGTTCCAGGGTGACGAGGGCCTGGTGATGTGGCGTGCAGGGCGGGCGATGCTTGGGGATGATAGCCAGCTCTTCTATCACCAGAAGGGGCCCGGCGAGGTGCTCGTGCCCCTCGCTACTTGGACGCTGTCCGGGACGATCAGTGAGTGGCAGGCCCGATTGCCATTCTCGCTCGCTGGGCTGGTGGGCGTCCTGGCTGTCTTCCTCTGCGGCTGGCGCTGGTACGGGTCTCCCACTGCCTTGGCAGCTGGGCTGCTACTAGCTATCAATGGGTACTTCGTGGGCTTCGGGCGGATCGCCCAGTATCAGAGCCTCGTGCTGGCGATGACGGCGCTGGGACTGCTCGCTCTGTGGCGCTGGTCAGAGGGCTCGGGCCGGCGATGGCTGGGCGGTGGAGCTCTGCTGCTCGGCTTCGGGCTGGTGGCCCACTACGACGCTGCTCTGGCCCTGCCCGCAGCTGCCTATATCGTATGGCGCCGCCTCAGGGCGAGTGCCAGTCGCCGAGCTATGGTGAACGAGCTGATGCTGTCGGCAGGGCTGGGGCTTGCCGTCGCGGCACTGTTCTACCTTCCCTTCGCCCTCCATCCGAACTTCGCGTCAACGCTGGAGTACCTGGGCGCCGCGCGTGTAGGCACTGGGGGTGTACTGCACAACAACCTGCTCTCCCAGCTGCCATTGGCCACCTTCTACAACTCAACCTACTACCTGATAGCCATTGCCGGCCTCCTGCTTGTCGCGGCATTGGCGGCCTTTCGCCGTTGGTGGCTTCTGCTGCCCGGGCTCTGCCTCCTAATGGTGGCGGTAGTTCTAACTGTGGACGCGCTCAGTCTGGTGGCCGGGCCGGCTCTGCTGCTGCTGGTTGGGGGGGCCGTATTATCCCGCTGGACCTCTCCAGGGGCGCGCGTTGCCTGGCTCTGGTTCGGCGTGCCGTTCCTCGTCTACTACTTCCTGGTATGGGACCCTCGTACGCACGTGCTGAACGCATTTCCGGGGGCTGTGCTCTTGGCTGCGGCAGCTTTGGCCTACCTCGTTGGATTGCTGTCGCCCGCTGTCAGGCGTGTGGCAGGCTGCCTGCTCGTCGCTGTGTTCGTGCTGCTTGCCTGTCACCCGCTAGTGATGTTCGTTCGGCACGATCCGGAGATCAAGAGAAGCTGGCCACAGGCCCAGCCGTCGCTGTACTGGAGACCGTCCGATGATGTGCCCCTCTTCGGCTACTTCGGCTTTCCATACCGTGCTGGGTGGAAGGCGGTAGGGATGCTGTTCGAGGATGGAATGCTCACCGGCGTCTACGGCAGTAACGAGGAGCAGTATGTCACCTACTGGTACATGCGCGGCGCCCAGCGATCCTACTGCCCCGACCCGGACTGGTATCTGATCGCCGAGGACGTGCAGGACGAGGTCGCCATAGACTGGGACGAAGTCGAGAGTGGGTACACTCTGTGGGGTTGGGTGGAGGTGGGGGGGCGAGCGAAGCTGTCCATCTATCGCCGCGGGCACGAAGACAGACAGACGCTTCCCATCCTTCTGCACGAATACGAACGACGCTTTGATGCCGGAGCCACAGCGGCGAACTTGATGCCCCACCCCTTGCAGGGTCAGGCAGAGATGAGCTACACTCTCGGGGGCGTTGTGCGCCTCCATGGCTACAGTATCGAGAGGCTCGATCCATCGCCGGGCGGGTCGATAGAGGTAGTGCTCTACTGGGAGGCGCTGGAGCCCGTCGACGGCAACTATCAGGTGTTCACCCATCTGTATGACGGTGTGATGCGAGGGCAACACGATGGCACGCCGGGATGCGGGCTCTGGCCGACACTGCTTTGGGAGCCTGGCCAGGTTGTGAGGGACGAGCACACTATCAAGATTGCGGCCGATACGCCTCCCGGTGACGTCCCGCTCCTTGTAGGGATGTACGATCTGGGGACGGGTACCCGGCTCTCCGTGTCGGACCTGGATGGTCGACCGGTCGGCGATGCCGTGCAACTGGGATTGGTGGCAGTGGAATGAGTGCAGGGCTGAAGCACCGGTTCGCTCTCGTAGGTCTGCTGCTTCTCGCGTATGGCCTCGCTTCCACGAGCGCGGCAGTGAAATCGCCTACTATGGACGAGCAGAACCATATCGCCCGGGGTCTGGCCTACTTGGGAACCGGCGATCCGCGCCTCAGTGTCGAGCATCCCCCGCTGTTGAACGTGCTCAACGCACTGCCGCCGTACCTGCTGCTGGACATCAATCTCCCGCTTGATGAGTGGTGGGAGGCCGGCGAGTGGTATCACTTCGCGGACAACCTGCTCTGGAAGGCGAACGCCGAGCCGGAGCGCATCGTCTTTCTCGCCCGGCTGCCCACGATGTGGCTGGGCCTGGCGCTTGTCGCAGTTGGCTTCCGCTGGTCCGCCCGTCTATTCGGAAGCCGCGGCGGTCTCCTGAGCGCCTTTCTGCTGGCTCTTGACCCGAACGTGCTGGCGCACACACGGTTAAGCACGACAGATGTGGGAGGGGCTCTGCTCGTTGCTCTGTCCTGCTACGGGCTTTGGCGGTCGGCATGCCGGCCGTCTTGGAGCTCCTACCTGGGGACCGGCCTCGCCTTCGGCTTGGCCGCCAGCGCGCGGCTCTCGGCGCTTCTGCTCCTACCCATCTTTGCGCTCGTGTTGGTGATTGACGCCGTGGCGGCCGGCCCAGATCGGCCTAGCCGGCTGGGCCGCGGGATGATCTTGCTGGCGACGGTGATAACGGTGGCCGGACTCGTGGTCTGGGCCATCTATGGCTTCGAGACCGGCCAGGCCGGAGGGGATGGGCCCGCTGTGCCGGCCCCACGGTACGTGGAGGGCGTGGAGGCTATTCTCTCGCTCAGCGGCGGAGGTCGGGCGGGCTATCTGGTAGGTGAGTACAGCGACCAGGGCTGGTGGTACTACTTCCCGGTGGCCTTCGCCGTGAAGACGCCGCTGCCGACGCTATTGCTGGCCACCGCGGCGCTCGTGTCCGCTCTGCGCCATCCACGTAGGGAAGACCTGTTCCTGCTTGTGCCCCCGGCCGTCTACTTCGTGGCATCTATGGTCAGCAGCCTCAACATAGGCTACAGGCATCTGCTGCCAGTCCTGCCGTTCCTCGCTGTGCATGTTGGCCGGCTTGGGCGTGATCCGCTCCGCCCGTCCGGCAGGGCGAGAGCAGCACTTCGATCCGTGGCGCTGGCGGGCGCAGTCATCTGGCTGGCCGCATCGACTCTCCCCATCTATCCCCACTTCCTGGCCTTCTTCAACGTGCTGGGTGGGGGTGCCGACAATGGCTGGCGAGTGCTAGTCGACTCGAACATCGACTGGGGCCAGGATCTGAAGAGCCTGCGGGAGTGGATGGAGGAGCAGGGTGTGGAGCGGGTAAGCCTAGCCTGGTTCGGCAGTGCCTACCCGGAGGCCTATGGCATAGAATACGAGCCCCTGCCTGGCGTGGGGTTCGGCAGCCACTTCGAGCTGTGGAGCGACCCGCCGTTCGACCCGGAGTCGCCGGAGCCGGGCATCTACGTAATCAGCGTGACCAACCTGGTGGGCGTGGCTTTGCCGGATCACGATCTCTACAAGTGGTTCCGCGAGCGAGAGCCTGATGATAAGATAGGCTACTCGCTGTTTGTATACAGGGTCGATGGCCGGTGAGGCCGCCTGTCGCCACTGTGCTACTCGACGCTGGTTTCGGGTGGGAGCTTGAGAAGCGGAGTCTGTGATGAACAGGAAATACGGGCTGCGGATTGTCGGTATCTTTCTGCTGCTGTTGGCCGTCTACCTGGCCGTGGCCTGGTTCGGTCTCGAGCCGCTCGGGTACTATGGAACAGCGGAAGAGCCTCGCTTCGCCGACCCTTGGATTCCCAGGGCGGAGACGATCCTCGGAGGAGGGCTCTTGTATCGGGATGTGTACACTACGACTCCTCCCCTTGTCAATTACCTGCTTGTTCCTCCTGCTGTGGCGGCGTCGCTGTTTGGTCACCGCAATCCCTGGGCAACAGTCTCATTTCAGGTCTACTTCTCACTATTCAACCTCCTCGCCGCCCTGGCTCTGCTCCGTTTCGAGAGGGACCCGGTGGATGGCTATCGTCACGCCAGATACTTCCTGCTCAACCCGATGACATTCGGCAACTCGGTGCTCAGGAGGCAGGACGAGGCGATTCTCGTTTTTTTCCTGGCGTTAGTCCTGCTGTTCTTCGTCCACGCGCGCCACTGGAGGGCAGCCATCACACTGGGGCTCTCGCTACTGGTCAAGGTCAGCGGCGCGCTGGTGCTTCCGGTGGCGTTTCTGCGCACACGTGACTGGAAGTATGTCGTTGTTCCGCCTGTGTTGTTTGCACTCGTCTTCGCGCCGTTTGTGCTCGTGGCCGGTGAATCAGCCTCTATCTGGGATCTGACCAGACGGGATACGCAACATCCATTCTACTTCGCCGGCATTAGCCTCTGGGCGCTGTGGGCCCGCTGGAACGAGGGGAGGCCTCTTCTGGACCTCACGGCTCAGTCGGTGATAATGGTGCTCGGTGTATCAGCTGCTCTGGTTCTGATCGCTCTGAAGCCAAGAGGTCTGTTCGAGGACCTCACGCTGCTGACCACCACGGCATTACTTCTTTCCCCCAAGCTCCATTGCGGCTATTTCTGCATACTCGTGCTGTTCATGGCTCCCCTGGTGCATCGCTATCGCATGGGGGTGTTCTACTTACTGTTCGGTTTGATCGCCTTGGTGACCGACATAGTCAAGTGGCCGCTGGAGGACTGGGCCAATGCGTTTCGTCTAATCGCCGTCGTCTATGCGGTGCTGATTGCTGCAATGGCCTGGCTTCTACGGCTGGCGCGTCGGGATGCCGCCGGGGATCACGGCCCGCTTTCTACGGGCGGAGGCGTGGCAGCATGACGGCACGCGCCAGGTGGCGGGCGCTGGTGGCCTTCGTCTGGCTCGTTCACCTCATCACGCTTTGCCATAACTACTTCGCTGTGCCCTTCACGCACGGCTATGATTGGCCGGGTCATCTGGCCTACCTCCATTATGTTGACGAGAACTGGACCGTCCCCCCCCCGGAGGCGACCGCTCAGTTTTTCAATCCGCCGCTCTACTACTTCTCCGTGGCAGGTCTGCAGCGGTTTCTCCCGATACAGCTGGGCGATGCGGGCCAGCTATTCAACGTCATGTGCGCGGCCGCCGTGGCTGCGATGCTCACCGCCCTTTGCCGCCGGCTCTGGGGCGAGCGGCTCCTACCGACTGCCTGGCTGCTGGGTTTCTACGTCCTCAACCCCACGGTCTATCGGGCATTCGGTATGGTTCGCCCCGAGCCGATGTTGATCACGATCTTCACTGCCGCGGCGCTACTCGTGTCCGCCGCCAATGACACGCCGACACGCGAGAGAGCTCTTGCTGTTTGCTCGGGGCTGCTAGCTGGGGTCGCAGTTGGTGTGCGCCAGTGGGGGCTGTTCCTGGAGGGAGGGTTCCTGGTCTGGCTCGCTGTGCGACATCTGCAGCGTCTCAGGCGGGGCGGAAGGCGGTGGAAGTGCATCTCTGCTCTAGCGCTGCAGATCGGCAGTTTCCTTCTGGCTTTAGCCATTCTCGTCGTGATCCAGGGCCGGAGCCCGCTCGCCTTCAATGCGCCGCCTCAGAGTGCCGAGCCGGGTTTCCTGACCAGGCTCGAGCTTCCTGTGCTGTTTACCAGTCCGGTGCGGCCAGCACTTGACTATCGATTCTGGCCGGTGCTCTATGCCGACTTCTGGGGCGACTACTGGCGCTACTGGAGAGAGGCTCTAATCCACGACCCGATGCCTTCGTCGGCCTCCACAGTGGCATCGCTCGTCCGGTCTATGTGGGCGGGTATCCCGGCCACAACGCTCGCGTTGGTGGGACTTGTCGGCAGGCGAAGGTGGTTCATTCCGGACGAAGCTGAAGCCCAATGCCGGGTCCACGAATTCGCTCGCATCCTGACGGTACTTGCTTTCGGTGGCTTCGCGGCCTTCGCCCTCCGGTATGCGGTGCCGGGCAAGGGTGATACTGTCAAGAGCGTGTATCTGGTCTACCTTGTCCCGTTCCTAGGCTATCTGGCGGGCGTGGCTGCGGATGGACTCTCGCGGAGGATTCGCAAGGGGGCCTTTCTGTTGCTCATGCCGCTGGTTCTCATGATTGCCTTCATTGGTCCCAACTGCTTGTTCGAGCCTGCAGAGGAGATGGCCAATCGAACCTGGCAGATGCCCCAGGTCGGGCAGGCCGTTGACATCGCATTCGGCGAGCACCTCTCTCTGGCCGGGTATAGCCTGTCGGCTGACAGCGGGGCGGGGATCCTCACAGTCACACTTGTGTGGAGCACAGATGGGTATATCGACCTGGGCTACAAGGTCTTCGTTCACGCGGTTGATGAACAGGGCGTGCTGTTGGTCCAATCCGACTCCGTGCCGGCTGGCTGGACACGACCGACGCAGGCGTGGCTGCCTGGGGAGTTCATTGTGGACGTGCATGAGCTTGCGCTTGGGGCGGATTTGCTGCCGCGAATCGAGAGGCTGCTTGTTGGCATGTACGGTGAGGCGGACGGGGTCCGGCTGACCACTGAAGCCGGCACGGACCAGTTCGTGATTGAGGTGCCAGAGTAGGCCAAGCAGCCTGGTGCGCGTCCTGAATCCGGCGGAGCCCAACTCGCTGCTGTGGGCCAGGTTGTCGATGGGGCATCAGGAGCCTTTGCGTCCGGTCCTGCTTTGACAAAAGCCAGCGCGCGGTGTAGAATGCGCCGTTGCTGGAGCGCAGCCGGAGGCGGGCTCTGGCGGGGATGGCCTGGTCATTCAAGGGGGTAGAGCTGTGAGGATCTGCAGGACAGAGTCTGGAGGGCTGGTCTGGTGTGCAGCGGTGGGTTTGCTGGCGCTCGTCTGCTCAATGGTTGTCCTCCTGGCAGCATCTGGCGGGTCCAGCGTGCTGGCGGAATCGGCTGGAGCAGAGAACGGCGAGAGCATCGACGTGCACAAGGCAGCGAGCACCACATTGGCGGGACCTGGTGATACTCTCACCTATACGATCACGGTCACTGACACGGACACTCCAGCTGGTACCGTCTGGCTGACGGACACCCTGCAGGCGGAGCTCGACTACGTGACGGACAGCCTCACCGCAACTGCGGGCACCTTCGGGATAGCGGGTGACGTGCTCACTTGGACGGCGAGCATGGGGGGCGGAGGCGAGATTGCCGTCATCAGCTTCGACGCCGTCATCTCGCCCGAGGCGACAGTCAACATCGAGAATGCGGCTGTTGTGACGGGCGGAGGTGAGATGGTCACGGGCACGGTGGAGACCACGGTGACGGATGCCAATGTGTTCTTGCCGCTGATGATGCGGAGCTACTGGGAACCGTACTTCGATGACTTCACCGATTCGAGCAGCGGTTGGTCGGTGCGGCGAAGCGACGACAGCTACGGGGAAGACGTGGACTACAAGACGCGCTACATCGGCGGCAACCTCTACACGCTGCTGGTCGGCAGATATGACTTCTCTGTAGCCTCGCCTTTGGCCGCCGTGAGCGCCCCGTACACGATCACAACGCGAGTAAGCATCGTGGACGGCGAGACGATCGACGGCGTGTACTATTCGCCCAAGCACGGAGAGACCTACGGAATAGTATTCGGCGCCAACACGGACGGCTCTTGCCCGGCGAACCGCTACACTCCGGCCTATCAAGGGTGCTTTTCACACTACTATCGCTTGCTGGTTGTGTGGAGTGCGGACAGCTCGACATACCTGCAATGGGGTCTCAAGCGAATCGATGTTCACGATCCGTCGAACGATGGCAAGGAAGCGTCGGGTGCTGCGGGTACGGATGTTGACAGCAGCAAGGGCAGCGGGCTGTCCCTCATCGGATGGACCATCTCAGGTGTTGCCGATGCCAATGGGTGGAATGAGTGGAGGATCGTAGTAAGCGACTCCTCTCCCAACATCACGATCTACCTCAACAACACGCAGGTCGGTCAGGCAAATGACACTACTTACATCTCCGAGCCCGGGTTCGGTCTATTCACTTCATCGCCGGAGTATGGCGCTGTTGGCTTCAGGTGGGATTGGTTCGACGTGTCGCCATAGCGATTCGTCACGAAGGGAGAGATACCAGGTAATGGTCAAGCCGCGTACGCTGAGGGGGCTTCTGCCCGTTCTGCTGGCCTCCGGACTGCTTGCCGCCGTGGCAACCGCCACGGCGGTCGCCCGGACAGAGTCCGGTAGGCCGAGTACCCCGCAGGCCGGGTGGACCGACTTCGAGGCGTGGGATTTCGACGTCGCCGGTGATCTGCTGGAGTGGACGCTGGAAGACCAGAGCGGTGACGATGGGGGAGAGTACCTGTGGGGCGAGGAGACCTACACCTATACGACCGGCAGCTACAGCGTGTGGCCTGTTGGGAGTGCCTTGGCGGCCGGAGAGAGTGTAACCTACCCACAGCATCTGGACACGTGGATGATCTACTCGTTCACTGTTCCTGTGACGAACACCTGGGGAACGCGGTTGGTCTTCGACTGGTGGCTCGACTGTGCACCCGGAGATTCGCTCCAGGTGTTGACTTCGAGTGATGGTCTATCCTATACCGTCGTCATGACAATGAGTGAGCAGCTGGGTCAGTGGCACTTCGATGAGACGGCGGCAGTGAGTCCGCCGGCGTACAGTGGTGACTACTACGTCGCCCTCCGTTTCCAGAGCGACGGCGACGACGAGTCCGGCCGAGGGGCCTTCGTCGACCAGGTACGGCTCCAGTACACCGGCGGGCATCTCATGATTCTGCCGACCATACTCAGAAGCTGGCCGCCGCCCGTACACCTTATCGATATAGACAACATGGACCTGGACGACGACTACACGGTAACCTGGGAGTACACCTACACCGACTACCCGGTGATCACCTACACGCTGGAGGAGGCGAACAACCCTGACTTCTATCACTCAACCGTTCGCTACACCGGTACGAACACACAGGTCGCCCTAACCGATCAGGAATGGCTTGGTGGATACTACTATCGAGTGCGAGGCCAGGGCGACTGGGGCTATACCCGGTGGAGCAATATCGAAGGGGCCTACCTGCCCCTTCACGACGACTTCGAGAACCCCGGCACTGACTGGCAGGTCCGCCGAACCACGTCGCCTGACCTGGGCCTGCTGCCGTCTTGGTTCGAGGATGGCATGTATGTTACGGAGGTTAACGACAAGTACGACACCGGTGTATTCTCGCCGATGTACGATGCTCCCCCGCCGCCCTACTCGATCCGAATGCGAGCGAAGATCCGTACGTTCGCCAACGAGACGACATTCGGGATGATATGGGGTTCGCCCCGAGGCGGAGACCCGTGTCCGAATGATCGGCACAATGGCGGCGACCCGGACGGTTGCCTTTTCCACTACTACCGCCTCAACGTGGTGTGGGGTGGCTTCCTGAAAGCCCAGATCAAGCGCATAGACTACCACGAGCCGGAGAAGGCGAAAGGAAGGGGTGTGGAGCTGCTCGACTACGTGTCGCTCGAGCCGTTCACCGTACACAACGACTGGAATGAGTGGGAGATCCGCGTGTACGACACCCGCTTTGATCTGCTGGTAAACGGCTATCTGATCGCGCATATCTACGACACGACCTACCTCGATGATCCGCTCTTCGGCATCTTCAGCTCCAACTACGAGTACAACAACGCCTCCTTCTACTATGACTACTTCTACGTCGAGCCGCTGCCCGGCGGCGGGGAGCGCTTCGGCGATCTGGGTGAGCTGTTCCCGATCCTACTGGAGCCGGCGGACCCGCCTCCCTACGACATGTAGTGGTGCGTTCTCTGGCTGGATGCCCGGCAGATGAGCAACATCCCGGGGGAGGAGCTCGCGAGCTCCTCCCCCGTTGTCTTAGGTTGTGAGAGCTTGGGAGAACCCGCATTGTGACGAAGGCTGGGGTTCTGAGGCCCATTTCCCACTGTGATGCCTCCTCATTCGACACCCTCGCCGGCGAGTGGAACGGCCTCCTTCACCGCTCTGCCGCAGACACGCTTTTCCTCACCGTCGAGTACCAGCAGGCCTGGTGGCAGCACCTAGGGCGCGGCGAGCTGGCACTGGTCGCGATACGCGACGGGGCGGAGCTGGTGGGTATTGTACCCCTATTCGCCGCGGACGATGACGGCGGGAGCAGGGCATTGGCGACGATCGGTTGCGTCGAAGTGTCCGACTATCTCGACCTGATCGCGGCGCGGGGCCGCGAGAGGGAGGTCTTGGCGGCGCTGCTTGATTTCCTCTCCGGCGAAGACGCGCCTCGATGGGACTATCTCGATCTATGCAATATCCCGGAGGGCTCCCCAACGTTGTCCCTGCTCCCACAGATGGCGGAGGAGCGGGGTTGGAGCGTCTCCGTCGGCCTTGACGCGGTCTGTCCCCTCGTCCGGCTGCCCTCCACGTGGGAGGAGTACCTGGCCAGCCTGGCGGGCAAGGAGCGTCGCGAGATCCGGCGTAAGCTCGGCCGGGCAGAAGGGGAGTTCGAGGCCAGCTGGTACATCGTTGGCCCGGAGCGTGACCTCGATGCGGAGGTGAGCGATTTCCTCCGCCTGATGGCTGCCAGCTCGCCGGAGAAGGACGCGTTCCTGACCGAGCGGATGCGATCTTTCTTCCGGGCCCTGGCTGCTGCAGCGCAGGTGCAGGGATGGCTGCAGCTGGCGTTTCTCGAAGCTGCGGGCGAGAAGGTGGCGGCCTACCTCAACCTGGTCTACAACAACCGGGTGCTGGTCTACAATTCGGGGCTGGATTGGCAGCGCTTTCCCCATCTCAGTGCCGGTCACGTCCTCATCGCCTACTGCATTCGACGGGCGATCGAGGAAGGCCGCGAGGCATTCGACTTCCTGCGCGGCGGTGAGCGCTACAAGTACCAGTTCGGCGGTCAGGATAGCGAGGTTCGGCGCCTCGTGATCCGGCGCAGCTAGGGCCGCCGTGCAGCAGCGGCAGGCCCACTACCAGCTGGGCAGCACTTCCAGCCCGTTCGCCACCAGCAGCAGCACGAAGTTGTCGGCGGCGATCTTGAAGTTGGCCGTTGCACCCCAGGCCTGCAGAACGGCGCCCGCTCGGAGCAACCCCCTGCGGACTGGCTCGTCCGTCTCGCAGGACGCGTTGATGCTGTCCAGTGCCTCGCCCCAGAGCCTGACGCTATCGCTGAGCGGCGTGTGAACGGAAGCCGAGGCCTCAGGCGGTGGGGTAATCGCCTGGAGCTGGCTGAGCAGATCGTCCATCAACTCTGCGTCGGCGGCCAGCGTAGGATGGGGGCTCAGACCCTCGCCGCAGAGAGCGGACTCGTCCTCCTGCGATGCCTGGACGATAGCCCCGTCGCGCTCGGCCGCCGCCAGGCCTGCCTCGACTATCGGCGCGACCTGCTCCGCGTAGGTGGCCAGTGCCTCCAGGTCGCCGGACGATGTCGGCGGCGCCAGCGTAGGAACAGGTGTCGCCGTTGGAGCGGGCGTCGGCGTCGGAGCTGTCGTGGCAGTGGGGGGCGGTGCCCCGCGGCAGGCCAGGCCGGTGAGTACTGCCGTGAACGCGGCTACTGCGATTCCACTGCGTCTCATGGATTCTGCCTCCTCTCCGGTGGTGTGGAGCAAACGAAGCCCGTTTGGGCATCGCTGTTGGCACCAGAGCAATCATAGCAGGCTGTCCGCCCGGCGAGAAGGCCGGCGGGGCTGGCGTCTTGTGCTGGAGCGGGCTGCAGGCGGCGGCGTTGACAAGGGCACAGGAAACTGGTATAATCGCAATTGAGAATCAGTTGCAGTTAGGAGTCAAATGGACACAGCAACCGGGTTGGAGGAAGCCTACCGGGCCACCGGGCGCAGGGTGACGCGCCAGCGGCGGATTGTGCTGAGAGCGCTCGAAGAGAGCGATGGCCACCTGGACGCGGAAGCGCTCCACGACCGGGCCAGGGTGCACGATCCAGATGTCAGCCTGGCCACCGTCTACCGTACGCTGGCCGTCCTGAAGGAGATGGGCCTTGTCGAGGAGCATCGCCTGGGCGAGGAGCATTCTCACTATGAGCCTGTGCGGGATGAGCCTCACTACCATTTCACCTGCCGGCACTGCGGGCGAGTGATCGAGTTCGAGACGCCGCTGGTGGAGCGGATTCGGAAGGAACTGAGCGACAAGAAGGGAGTGAGCGTGCTGGCAGCGCATCTGCACGTCAGCGGCTACTGCTCCGATTGCCGCGGTGCTGAGGAGGCTGTCGACGATGAGGCGTAGAAGGGGATGGCGGCAGCACCGCATAGTGCCCACGTCGGAAGGCGACGTTGTGCCTCTGAGCGAGCTGGCTCCAGGCGAGGCGGGGGTGGTGGTCGACCTGGGAGGGGGTAGCTGGGTGCTGGGCCGCATGACCTCGCTGGGCTTCACGCCCGGGGCAGGGGTCAGGGTGGTACAGAATCGGGGTCACGGCCCGCTGATTGCCTGCGTCCGCGATATCCGCGTGGCTCTGGGCCGCCACCAGGCGGGCCACGTCATCGTGCGGAGGACTGCAGAGTGATTGCAAAGGAAGCGAACGTCGAGAAGGCCTGCACGGCAGAGCTGGAAGTCGAGCGGGCCGATGTGCTGGTCGCACTGGCCGGCCAGCCGAACGTGGGCAAGTCCACTGTGTTCAATGCCCTGACTGGGCTGGACCAGCACGTCGGCAACTGGCCGGGCAAGACCGTAGAGTGCATGGAGGGCTCTCTGGAGTGCAACGGATCCACCTACTGCGTTGTCGACCTGCCGGGCACGTATAGCCTGACGGCCAACTCCGCCGAGGAGGTCGTCGCCCGTGAGTTCATCATCCGTGAGAGGCCGGACGTCGTCGTCGCCCTTGTCGACGCGGCGACGCTGGAACGAAGCCTCTATCTTGTGGCCGAGCTGCTCGCGCTGCCGGCGAAGGTGATCGTCGCTCTGAACATGATGGACGTGGCCGAGGGGGAAGGGCTGCACATTGAGCCGCATGTGCTCGAAGCCGCGCTGGGCGTGCCCGTCGTGCCGATGGTGGCCACCAAGAAGGGCGGGGTCCAGGCGCTCGTGGAGACGATCGACCGGGTGGCGCAGGGCCAGACGGCAGTCAATCCAAAGCCTCCGCGCATCCGCGAGGATCACCTGCAGGTAATGGGTGAGATTGAAGGGCTGATCGCAGGTTACGTCCCTGCACCCTACCCAGAGGACTGGATCGCTCTAAAGCTCCTCGAGGGCGACGGCGAGATCTCGCGATTGATGGAGCAGCAGATGCCAGCGGAGCGCTGGGACGCTGTGCACGCCGTTCTCCGTGAGCACGACGACGCGCTCGTCGCAGTGGCCAGCGGGCGCTATGAGTGGATCGGTCGCATGATGCGCGCCGCTGTGACGCGCCCCAAGCCTGGGCGGATTGGCCGTACTGAGCGGCTGGATCGGTGGGCCACGCACCCGTTCTGGGGCCTGGCGATCCTGGGAGGCGTGCTGGCTCTGGTCTTCACGCTCACCTATTCGGTGGGAGTGCCGCTGCAGGAAGCGCTCGATACGTACGTGCTTGGAGCACTGGCGAAGGCGGCCGGGCTGATGCTGGCTGGCGCTCCGGCGTGGGTCTCCGGCCTGGTTGTCGATGGTGTGATCGGCGGGGTTGGATTCGTCCTTACCTTCGTGCCGGTCCTGGCCATATTCTTCGCCGCCCTGGCGGTCCTAGAGGACGTGGGCTATATGGCGCGGGCGGCCTACGTGATGGATGGCTTCATGCACGTAATTGGGCTGCACGGCAAGTCCTTCCTGCCTCTGTTCCTGGGCTTCGGCTGTAACGTGCCCGCTGTTCTCGGAGCGCGGGTCATCGAATCACGGCGGGCACGACTGCTGACGATACTGCTCGCGCCGCTGGTCCCCTGCACCGCCCGCATGGCTGTGGTGGCCTTCCTGGCCCCGGCCTTCTTTGGCTCCTACGCCGCGATCGTCTCTTGGGGCTTGCTGCTGCTGACGCTGGTGCTGCTGGCGGTCTCCGGTCTGCTCATCAACACGCTCGTGCTGAAGGGGAAACGCTCCGCGTTTATCATGGAGTTGCCTCTCTACCACGCGCCGAACGGGCGCAACATCCTGCTCTCGGTGTGGCATCGCTGCGTGGAGTTCGTCAAGAAGGCGGGTGCGGTCATCCTGCCGGTTTCGCTTGGCGTGTGGGCACTGTCGGTGCTGCCTCATGGGGATGTGGAGACAAGCTACCTGGCGACGGCAGGCCGGTGGATAGAGCCGCTGGGCGGCCTGATAGGCTTCGATTGGCGGCTCATAGTGGCGCTGATCACCAGCTTCGTGGCCAGTGAGAATTCGCTTGCTTCGCTGGGAGTTCTTCTGGGGGTGGAGCCGGGTCAGGGTCTGAGGAACGCCTTGGCAGCACACTACTCAGCTCCCGCCGGCCTGGCGTTCATGGCCGTGCAGATGCTCTTTGTGCCGTGCGTAGGCACCGTCGCCGCAGTCAAGCAGGAGAGTCGCTCGTGGGGCTGGACGCTGTTCAGTGTTCTTCACCTGCTCGTGCTTTCGCTGCTCGCGGGAGCGGTGCTGTACTGGCTGGCCAGACTGGGGGGACTCTAGTGTCGAAAGCTGAGAAGTACCTGCTGGCCGCGTTGGGGGCCCTCGTCGTGTTGGCGGTCGGGGTGATCGTCTTCGGACAGCAGCTTCTTCCTTCCGGCTCCGAGGCGCCGCAAGATCTCGAGCCCGGCGATATCGAGACCATGGCCGCCCGGGTGATAGATGTGGTGGAAGAAGGAACGATCGATGCCGGCCCGGGCATCTCTCATCCCTACCAGATACTGCTCCTCCTCGTAGAGGAAGGATCCCTCGCCGGACAGGAGATAGAAGTCTCAGAGGGCACGGTCAATGTGATCAACCAGGAGCGTCTCTTCCGGCGGAACGATCGGGTCTACCTGGAGCGGGTTGTGGGCCTGGAGTGGGACAGGTACTACATCTCGGACTTCATACGGACCGGTCCTATCGTCGCCATCGCGCTGCTATTCGTTCTGCTGGTGGCGCTCGTCGGCCGGGGCCGGGGCTTGAGGTCCCTGGCGGGCACGGTTATGAGCATGGGAGTGCTCTTCCTCTTCGTTCTGCCAACGATCGAGTCTGGCCATCTGCCGCTCTTGCCCGGTGTGTCCTGCGGCCCCGTCGCCGCCAGTGTGCTGGGCTCGACCCTCGTATTGGGGGCCACCACGTATCTGATCTACGGGTGGAGTGGCAAGGCCCACGCTGCCGTCTTCGGCATGATCGTGTGTCTCGTCCTGACAGCGGCCCTGGCGTCCCAGTTCATCGGCCTGAGCAGGCTGAGCGGCCTGACGAGCGATGAGAGCTTCGCCCTGGCGTACGAGCTGGGCGAAGAGATGGACTTCCGCGGTCTGGTGCTGGCAGGCATGATCATTGGGGCGCTCGGCGTACTGGACGATGCGTGCGTCGGCCAAGCGTCGACCGTCTTTGAGCTGGCCAACGCCAACCGCGACCTGGGTTGGGCGGAGCTGTTCAGGCGTGGACTGAACGTCGGGCGTGATCACATAGCGGCGTTGGTCAACACACTCCTCCTGGCCTACGTTGGGGCGTCGCTGCCGCTCATAGTCATGTTCACGATCTACTCAGAGCCATTGTGGCGCCGGCTCAACCGCGAGCCGATTGCCGAGGAGATCGTGCGGACGCTCGTGGGAAGCATCGGCCTGGTGCTGGCGGTGCCGATCACCAGCGTGATCGCTGCCCTGATGGCCCGCCGAGCTTTAGAGCGGGATGCGCAAGCGCGGGCGGCGGGCGACGTCCCCGGAGGTCTGTAGCAGTGCTGGAGCACTTGCTTGAGCTTCTCCAGGAGGGGCGCACGCGGCGCGTGGTCGACCTGGCTGGCGAGCTGGAGACGACGCCTCAGCTGGTTCAGGCGATGCTGGAGGAGCTGGAGCGAATGGGGCGCCTGGTGAAGGTCGACGGGCAATGCGCTGACCGCTGCGGCTCCTGCCCGTGGGCGCCTGGCTGCGCTGCCGGCAACCGGGGTGCAGTCTGGTCTCTCGTTGAGCACACGGATGGCTAGCCGGCCGACATCCCAAGGCGCTGTGGTGGAGTGTGGCCGCGCCTGTCAACGTGAAGGGGAATAAGATGGAGCAACTTGGCGCAGCTGGGCGAAGCCGAGCCCGGCCCACGTATCGTCATCGGTTCACTCGTCTGACAGATCTCCTGATACCCGTATACGACCGTCTCTTTCGCGTGCTGGCAGGACGAGCCCACGACCTGTTTCGAGATCGCGTCTCTGCTCTGGCCTGCCCGGCCCGCGGTGAGCGGCTGCTTGATGCCGGGTGTGGGACAGGCCTCGCGCTCCTCGGTGTCGCCGCTCGCTTCGAGGGCTGCGTCCTGCATGGTTTGGATATCTCGCCAGGCATGATCAGGGCAGCCGGCCGGGCTGCCGCCCAAGCAGGTGTACAGGTGGACCTGCGGATTGGATCAGTAACGGGCCTGCCCTACGGGGATTGCTCTTTCGATGTCCTGGTAACGACGATCATGTTCCACCATCTTGATCTGCAGGAGAAGCGCCAGGCCGTGAGCGAGATCGCTCGAGTTCTGAAGCCCGGTGGTCGCTACGTCTCGGCCGAGTTCGGTCCCCGAGCTCGCAACGCGCTGCAGCGCCATCTGGCCAAGGGGGACTACACGCTCTATCCGTCCCATCTGGCCGAAGCAGGCTTGGCTGTGCAGCGTGAGGAACTGAGGCCGTTTGCCTGGCGGAAGGAGGTCTTCTACCGCGTGGCGGTCAAGCTGGGTGCAGGGTAGGGCCTGCGGCAGGGAGTGCGTCGCATCTCTCCATAGACAGCGGTAGCTCTTCGGCGGCGAAGGCCGCCTGGGATGTGCCCGGCAGACCACACTGCCCTGGGCAACTGAGTGCAAAGCACAGAGGTGAGGGAAATGGACAAGGAAGCAGGTGCGAGAATACTGGTTTACGGTGCTGGCCCACTGGGGAGCCTCTTCGCGGCGCTCCTGGAGCAGGGCGGGAACGATGTCTCGATTCTGGCACGAGGGCAACGTCTGGCTCAGCTGCGCGAGCACGGGATCGTCTTGGAGAATGTCGTCACCAAGGAGCGAACGACGACGCAGGTGAGGGTGGTCGATGGCCTTGCGCCGAATGACGCCTATGACCTGGTGCTGGTGGTAATGCGCAAGAACCATGCCCTTCAGATCCTGCCTGTGCTGGCTGCCAACAAGAAGACGCCCAATGTCGCCTTCCTGATGAACAACGCGGCCGGGCCCGGCGAGCTCGTGGATGCGCTGGGCCAGGACAGGGTTCTGATCGGCTTCCCTGGATCTGCCGGCTATCGCGAGGGCCACGTCGTGCACGTTCTGACAGGGTCGGAGGAGGATCCTGCCTCTGTGCAGCTGGGCGAGGTCGACGGTCAGGTGACCGAGAGGACGCGGCAGGTGGCGCACATAATCGACAGCGCGCCCGGTCTGAAGGCGGAGATCCGCACCGACATGGATGCCTGGCTGAAGTACCACGTGGCGCTGCTGTTCCCCTCGCTTGCGCCGGCTATGCGCATGTGCGGGATAGACAACTACCGCCTGGCCCGCACGCGCGACGGGATAGTCCTGGCCACCCGTGCCATACGCGAAGGCTTCGCCGTGCTGAAGTCGCTCGGCCTGCAGGCCACTCCCTCCTGGCTGAGGCTCCTGCAGTGGCTGCCTGAGCCGGTGCTCGTCGCCTACATGCGCAAGCTGCTATCGAATGAGCTCATGGAGACGGCGATGGTCAAGCATGCGGAGGCGGCCCACGACGAGGTGCTGCACCTGGCGAATGAGTTCGAGCAGCTGATCGCTGCCAGCGGCGTCCCTACGCCGACGATCGACCAATTGCGGCCGCAATTGGGGGATAGAGTCGAGAT
Source organism: uncultured Anaerolineales bacterium (assembly GCA_964530325.1). Classification (GTDB taxonomy): domain Bacteria; phylum Chloroflexota; class Anaerolineae; order B4-G1; family B4-G1; genus CAZHAX01. The sequence goes on from CAZHAX010000010.1 coordinate 26,129, forward strand.
GCTTCCGGACGGCAGCCGTCAGATACCGTTGAGATGGGGAGGGCTGGTCGCCGCGCTGGCCGCGGTGGCGGTATTGCTTCTCGGGGGCGTACTACTGGTTGCCTGGCTCGTCGGGTGAAGGTGAAGGGCGTCGGGTTGGCGGAGGCAAGGGTGAGATCTAGCTTGCTGTGGAAGAGGGTGCTGAGAGACGGACTGCTCCTGAATGTGCTGATCACAGTGCTGGTCTACGGTTCCATCTGGGTGAACCCGCTTGTGCACGTCGGCGACTACCCTCCCGATATCAAGGCGGCTGTGGGTGACGTGGACGTACCGGCGGTGCAAGGCGTCGTGGAGGCACTTCTCTGCCTTGCCTTGGTTATTGCCATTGGCCTCTGGTCGAACGCGAAGCTGCGGCAGGAGCTTGGGGGTAGGCTTTCGTTCTGGTGGGCCTTCGCCAACAGCGCGCTCATTATGCTCTTCTTCGCCGTGTGGGATCTGTTGGTGCTCGATTGGCTGGTCTTCGTCACCATTCAGCCCAGCTTCATAGTGATCCCGGGAACGGAGGGGCTGGCCGGCTATCGCGACTACTTCTTTCACTTCAAGGTCAGCTTCCTGGGCTGGGTGCAGTGGGTCTCCATCCTCGCCGGTGGGCTAGTCCTGGCAGCGATATCCAGCTTGGGCGCAAGGCTGCCGCGGGGCATGGGCCGGGGGCGCAGCCGGGTCCCGGTAGAAGAAGAAACGCAGGTGTCCAGGAACTAGAGTGGAACGAATTGTGCTGTTGCAGCCGGTCGGGGAGATCGGCGCACTGTCGTGGTTCAAGCAAGTGGTCTATCGAGTGGCACCAGGCGGCTCGCTGAACAGGAGGAGGGTTTAATGACCGGTGAGGCGGTCTTCAGGCTGCTATTCGTACTTGCCTTCGTCGCTATGCTCGTCATCCGGGTCTACTACCAGTCGAAGGTGCTGCAGGACAAGCGAAGGATTCAGATCAGGGAGAACAGCCTCAGCCTTGTCGCGGGAAGCATAGCAGCGCTCACGTCGATCGTCTTTGGCGCCGAATACATCTTCTCCCCTGGGCTGTTCTCATTTGCATACGCTCTCAGCTACCCGGACTGGCTGAGATGGCTAGGGGCACTCTTGCTGGCCGGTGGCATAGTGCTTCTGTGGCGCTCTCATCACCATCTGGCGGGGAGCTTCCACTCGTTGGTCGTGTCGAAGGAGAGCCAGGTCCTCGTGGAGGCAGGGCCGTACCGGTTCATCCGTCATCCGATCTACACGGCCTACTCGATGAACTACATTGGCGGTGGGCTGCTATCTGGGAACCTGATCCTGACTCTTGTGCCTCCGGTGATGTATGCCATTCTGGCGGCGATACGGATACCGAGGGAGGAGGAGGTCCTGAGAGAGACGTTTGGGCAGGACTATGCCGTGTACGAGGAGAGGACGGGGAGACTGCTGCCGCGGATCGGGAAGCGGCTGTAGTGTCCGG
>CAZHAX010000010.1:27693-119193 GCA_964530325.1 uncultured Anaerolineales bacterium
CGTCGCGCTCTATGCGTCGCCAGATTCTGATCTCGGATCGCGCCGCCAGCAGACCCAGGACGCAGATTGTGGCCAGCGCTAAGATCATGCCGGCCAACTGAAGGGCCCTCCTGAGAGTCTCCGGGCCGATCCATTCGCTGATGAGTTCCCAGAGGATGCACATAGGCGTACCTGCTGCTGCAGGCCACGTCGGGACACCCCCGCCCCTGTCGAGGGTCAGCGACCTGCAAGATGATTGTAGTCCGGTCGGAATCGTTGTCAAGGGAGTAGGCAATGGCTGATACTGACAGCGCGGGCTGCGTTCACGTATACACGGGTGATGGCAAGGGCAAGACGACCGCCGCCCTGGGGCTGGCGCTGCGGGCTGCCGGCCATGGACTGCGCACGTACTTCGGCCAGTTCTTGAAAGGGCAGGACAGTGGCGAGCTGCGTGCCCTGTGCGGACACGAATTCATCATGATCGAGCAGTACGGTGATGGAGGCTGGGTCGCCTCCGACCAGGCGCGGCCTGAGCAGCGCGCACAGGCACTGGAGGGACTCGCGGCCGCGCGCGTGGCCATGGCGTCCGGGCGGTACGACGTTGTAGTGCTGGATGAGGTCAACGTCGTCGTTGCCCTGGGGCTGCTTGCCGTGGAGGAGGTGCTGCGTCTGCTGGACGACCGGCCTGAAAGTGTCGAGCTGATACTGACCGGACGCGGCGCTCCTGCCGAGGTGATCGAGCGGGCTGATCTAGTAACAGAGATGCGCGCCGTGAAGCACTATCACGAGCGCGGCGTGCAGGCTCGCCGCGGGATCGAGTACTAATGCTCTCTGGGTGGCGGATCCGCGCGGCAAGCTGAGGGAGATAGTCATACATGAACGCGCTGGGCAGGCTGGTGCTGATCGGGCTGGTCCTGGCGATCGGCCTGGTGGTCTTCTGGATGATCCCCCTGAAGCTGATTGTCAGGCTGGCCGGCCGCTTGGGGCACTCGGCGCCCTGCCCGGCTGCCGTGGGCTGGCTGGTGAATAACCCCATTCGTCGGCGATACATGGGGCGGGCGATGGAGCGCTTCGGCATCCGGCGGGGCGAAACGGTCCTGGAGTTGGGGCCAGGGCCAGGCGCGCTGACCGTCGACGCCGCGCGGAAGGCGGGGCCAGAAGGCAGACTCGTCGCAGTCGACATTCAGGCGCAGATGATCGCCGCGGTCGAGAAGCGGGTGGCAGAGGCCGGCCTGGGCAACGTGGAAACGCACGTGACTGACGCCTACGACCTGCCGCTCGAGGACGAAAGCGCGGATAGGGCGTTCCTCGTGACCGTGCTGCCAGAGATCCCAGACCAGGCCCGGGCGCTGGCCGAGCTGCGCCGCGTCCTCAAGCCAGGAGGGGTGCTCTCGATCACCGAGGAGTTCAGCGATCCCGACTATCAGTTTGCCAGCGAGACGATCCGCCGGGTGGAAGCAGCAGGTTTCGAGGCGCGGGAGCGGTTCGGAGGTCTCTGGCTCTACACCGTCAACTTCGTCAAGCCGGCCGGCAGTGCCGGCCAGGGGAGGGCGGGGTGAAGGCGGTGCGCGAGGACCTGGAAACGGGGCTTGATTCCAGGTGGCGGCGTCACCTGGTCGGCGTGGGCGAGCTGGAGAAGAGCGGCGCGCTGACCAGGTTCGTTCTGGCGAACGCGTCGAAGCGGCAGTACTCGGATTCTCAGATCGACGACTACCAGGGGCTGCCTCGACGCCGCTTCTCCTGGCGGCCGCCCCTGGAGCTTACCGTACGTGCCCGCTTCTCGCACCCAGAGGGCGCTCTTCTGGGGACGGCCGGGTTCGGATTCTGGAACGACCCCTTCCTGATGACAGGGGCCAGGATGCCTGCGCTGCCCCGTGCGCTGTGGTTCTTTTACGGCTCGCCGCCCACGGATATCAAGCTGGATATCGACGTGCCGGGCTGTGGGTGGAAGGCGGCGACAATCGACGCACTGGGACGGTCCGCCCTGGTTCTTGCTCCCCTGGCGCCATTGGCAGTGGCGCTCATGAATATACGTCCGGTGTACGAGGCGCTCTGGCCGCGCATCCAGCGCGCACTGAAGGTGCGGGAAGCGCCACTCAACGCCGAGATGACGGAATGGCACATGTACGTGCTGCGCTGGAGCAGGGACGAGGTATGCTTCGCCGTCGATGGGACTACGGTCCTGGGCGGCGCGCCGTCACCGCGGGGCCCTCTCGGCTTCGTGATGTGGCTGGATAACCAATACATGGTGGCGATGCCGCAGGGGCGTGTTCGCTGGGGGCTGCTCGATGTGCCCCGACGGCAGTGGATGGAAGTCGACCGGCTGGATATCGAGCCCATCTAGCAGTCAGCCCGGCAATCCGCTCGGCGCAGTGCTCCACAGGCTGGAGGGTCTGGCCTATCTGGCGATCCTCAGCCGGCGGGAGACATACCTGCGCCTGATCCGGGCCTTCCTGGAGGCCGGCTGAACTGCGTCGCGGGCGGCTGGCTTGTGTATGGGGCTTGACGGGGCGGGAACTATCTTGTAGGATGTGGCCGACGTTAGAGAGCCAACGGCTACGGTAGGGTGCTAACGCCGCTGGCTGCTCGGGAGAGCGTCGGCAGGGGGACGACGTACGGAATGGGTGGAGATCCCGTCGCCAAGCTGGTCAGGATAGGCTTCTCGGAGTATGAGGCCAAGGCGTACCTGGCGCTGCTTCAGGAAAGCCCGGCCACCGGATATCAGCTCTCCAAGCTGTCCGGGGTTCCTCGCTCCATGATCTACGAGGTGCTGGGCAAGCTAACCGCCCGCGGTGCGGCGATGAGCATGCGGGGAGAGGGCACTACCAAGTACGCACCTGTTCCCGCCGAGGAGCTCCTCGACCACGCTCGCCGCGAGCACGACGAGCTGATCACTTCCCTCAAGGATGAGTTGGCCGGTCTGCCGGCCCAGTCCGAGCTGGAGTACGTCTGGAATATCGAAGGCCACTCGAACGTCATGGCCAAGGCCAAGGAGATGGTAGCGCAGGCGAAGAAGAGCATCTATCTGGCCTTGGTGCCGGTGACATTCCCGTCATTGCGCGGCGTGCTTGAGGAGGCTGTGGGGCGTGGCGTAAGGGTCGTCCTCTATACTACCGGGGACCTGGAGCTACCCGGAGCCCGCGTCGCCGTGGCTCGGGTGTCCGAGCAGACGCTGGGGCAGGCCCGGGGTCTCGGCCTTGTGCTCGTCATCGATGGAGAGGAGGTGCTTATCGGGGAGTGGCTGACCGCGACGCAGGCGCGCGGCTGGTGGACGAGCAGCCCGCTTCTCGTCTTCATCGCCGAGCACCACCTGCGCACCGACCTCTATCTCCCCCGCATCCTGGCCATGTTGGGGGAGAGCGCGCTTGACTTGATCCAGGACGAGGACCGGCCGCTGTTCGCCTACGCGCTGGAGAGCAGGATCGATTCCTGAGCTGATGATGGGGCGCTCTGTGCCCCGCCAAGACCAAAGGGGGATCGAGATGCGATCAAAGGTGCTGGTGAGGATGCTGATCTTCTTGTTGATCCTGGCAGGGGTTTGGTATGACGCGTCAGGACGCATCGATCTTGTGATGCCCTGGGTCTTCCTCGGTGTCTACCTGGTAGTCGGAGGCATAGTCCCTGCGCTCATCGTGCCGCTCGATGAGGAACTGGCCGAGGAACGCACACAGATCAAGGAGGGTGTCAAAGGCTGGGACAAGCCTATCGTTGCGATCGGCAGCCTTTACGTTCCACTAGGTATAGTTATTCTGGCTGGGCTGGATGCCCGCTTCGGCTGGTCGTCCCCGCTGCCGTTGGGGCTTCAGATTGCCGCGCTCGTGATTGGCGGGCTGGGCTACCTGCTGAGCGTATGGGCATCCGCGTCTAATCCCTTCCATGGCCGATTCGTGCGCATTCAGACCGAGCGTGGCCACACGGTGCAGACGGGCGGACCCTACAGGTACGTGCGCCACCCGGGCTATGCCGGGATCATCGTCTTCCTTCCGACCTCGGCCGTGGCTCTCGATTCCCTGTGGACGCTTGTAGCCAGTGGCGTCGTCGCTGTTCTCATGGTCATCCGCACGCCTCTCGAAGACCGCGTGTTGCTGGAGGAGCTGCCAGGCTACGAGGACTATGCCAGCAGAGTTCGATTCCGGCTGGTGCCCGGCATCTGGTAGAGGGGGGCGGAAGTGGGTGAGGTGGAGCCTGGGACGATCGATTCGCCTGCTGGCCTGGACAGACGCCGGCTGACCAGGGCCGTCATTCCGTCCACCGGCGCGGCCCTGCTCACGGCGGTGCTCGTCTTCGTCGCTGCCGGCAGGATCGACTGGATCAACGGCTGGGTCTTCATGATCATCTGGGTTGCCACCAAGGCTGTAAGCAGCCTGCGGCTTTACCGGCGCGACCCGCAGCTGTTGGCGGAGCGGGCGGGCAGCCACACCGACACGAAGAGCTGGGATAGGGTGGTGTTGCCGGTATACATGATGCTGGGGCTGGTCACGCTCGTCGTCGCCTCGCTCGACGGTGGCAATCGTCGCTGGTCCGATTCGATGGCGGTGGGCGTCAATGTGATGGGCGTGGCTCTCTACATGGCGGGGGCCGCGGTCGCCCAGTGGGCGATGGAGACGAATCCCTTCCACTCCACCGTTTCGCGCATTCAGTCGGACCGGGGTCAGAAGGTGGTCTTGTCCGGCCCGTATGCCATCATCCGCCATCCCACGTATGCAGCATCTGTCCTTCTCTGGGTGGCTACGCCGTTGATCCTCGATTCCTGGTGGGCGCTCATTCCTGCCGCGCTGACGGGAGGGATGATGGTTCTGCGTACGGTATTCGAGGACCGCATGCTCTGCCAGGAGCTGGTCGGATACCGGCAGTACGCGGAGCGGGTACGCTACCGTCTGCTGCCGCTAGTTTGGTGACCCGCTGCTGTTGTATCTAGGGAGGTGATGTGAGATGTCGGCGAAAGGCGCTGTGAACGAGATCGACCGCGAGGAGGACTTGCGGCCTCTGGTCGTGCGGCGAGTCATTCAGGTTGTCCTGCAAGCTGTGGTGTTGTGGGCCGTCCTGTTCGGCTTTTCCGGCGACCTGGGCTGGGGATGGGCGTGGGCATACGCGGGAGTGGGTACGCTCGTCCTTGTGGTTAATCTACTCGTCCTGCCGCCGGAGGTCGTGGCCGAGCGCGGACGGACGCGCAAGCAGAACGTGCAGCAGTGGGACAAGGTTCTTGGGCCTGTGGCCGGCATCTCCATGCTGGTGGTGCCGATAGTCGCCGGTCTAGAGCGTCGCTACCGGTGGCCGCCCGACATGGCGCCGCTTGCTCAGGTCGCTGGCCTGGTACTCATCGCTCTCGGTCAAGCACTCTTTACCTGGGGGATGGTCTCCAATAGATTCTTCTCGACGGCTGTGCGTATGCAGACGGAAAGGGACCATGCTGTTGCCAGCGGAGGACCGTATCGCTGCGTGCGCCATCCCGGCTACGTCGGCTACATCGTCTCCCAGCTGGCGACTCCAGTCGCCTTGGGCTCAGTCTGGGCTATAATACCGGCTGGCCTGGGGGCGCTGCTGGTGGTAGTGCGGACAGCCCTGGAAGACCGGATGCTGCAGCGCGAGCTGCCCGGCTACGCCGAGTACTCCAAGCGCGTGCGCTACCGCCTGCTGCCTGGGATCTGGTGAGCCTGCGTGCTCAGGGCAGGCGAGGCAGGATACCCGGCCCGACCTTGGGCACGGCGCACGCTATCTAAGATCAAGAGGAGGACGCTATGAATTGGGCGAAATACGCTGCCGACGTGCTGACGGGGCTGCGCCCGCTGCTGGCGGGCGCAATAGCGGTCGTAGGGCTGGTGCAGGGGGAGCGCGGCCTGGGAACGGCGATCCTGCTGCTCCTGGTCGCTTGGACCACCGACTGGCTCGACGGGCCGCTCGCCCGGCTCAGCAAGGGCGAATCCCAGACGTGGGTGGGCCGCCAGGACCTGGTCTTCGACATCGTTGTGGGGGTCGCCCTGGCCTTCTACATGGGTACCTACTACTTGGACATGAGCAACGTCGCTCCAGTTTGGATTCTGGGTGTATGGACAGTTGTCTGGATAGCGATCATGCTGCTTCATGACACCTTGCCCAAGCCGTTCGGTGCCCTCTACCAGGGACCCATATACGTCTGGTTCGGTGTCCTGTCCTTGATCGAGCTGCGCGAGCTCGGCATCTGGTTGTGGGTGTGGGCACTGGTGACGAATATCATCACCTACAGGCGCCTGTTCAAGGAGTCGCTGCCTGAGTTCATCCAGGTACTGCGCAAGAACCTGTACCTCGTTCCTGGCAAGGAGCGCGCTTCCCGCAACGAATCGAAGGAAGGATGATCCTCAAGAGCCTGCTGCGGCAAAAAGGGCGCACGATCCTGCGAGGAGGACGCGGCTGCCTTCCGGCGCTCCGGCCTGGGGAAGGCAATCGCCGCAGGCGACCCGGAGGCCATGTCCCGGTTCGGCCCCGACGAGCGGGCCGCACCGCAGCGGCTGCTGACGGCATCCGCCTAGCTTCTGGCCGCAACCAAGGAGGAATGGGTGAGCGAGATTTCGATCGAGAAGAATCCGGCCGATGAACGACTCAAGGAGCTCGGGGTGAGGGGCTGGCCCACGTGGAGCAAGGAGGTCTCTGAGTTCCCCTGGTCCTACGATGAGGCGGAGACCTGCTACGTGCTCGAGGGCCAGGTGACGGTGACACCGGATGGCGGCGAGCCGGTCGAGATCGGCCCCGGGGACTTGGTCACTTTTCCAGAGGGTATGTCCTGTGCCTGGAAGGTCACCAGCCCGATCAGGAAGCACTACCGCTTTGGCTAACCGCTCGCCTCGGCCCGATCGCGGCGACCGGTCCCTGGCCGCCGCGGGTGTGCGGACTGTGCATGGCGCGGAGAGACACCGGTGACTAGAGCGGCGATCTTCGACCTGGACGGGACGTTGTTCACGGGCCACACGTGGGAAGGGGTCATGCGCTATCTCCGCCTCAGGCGGCGGAACCGTCTCCTGCTCCTCCTCCTCATGGTCACACACGTGCCGCTGGGCTATCTGGCCCGGCTCGGACTGGCCGACCCGGGGAAGATGCGTAGCGCCTGGGCTCGACACATGGCCTGGGTCCTTCGAGGAATGAGCAAGGCCGAGGCTCAGAGAGCGTTCGTCTGGATCGCCGATGAGTATTCCATTCCGCTCCTGCGCAGTGACGTGGTTGGCATACTGAGGGAGTGCAAGGAGCAGGGCGACCGGATCATCCTGCTCTCCGGTACGTTCGAACCGCTGCTCCGGCTCATCGGGTCACGGCTAGGTGCGGACGCAGCGATCGGCACAAGGCCGGAGCTGGCCGACGGCAAGTACACGGGATGCGTGGTAGGGCCGACTTGTCAGGGGGAGGGAAAGGCGGAGCTGCTGCGACAGTACCTGGCAGGGCCGGGCAGCGACATCGACATCGCTCTATCGACCACCTACGCCGATAGCATCTTCGACCTGCCGGTAATGGAGATGGCGGGCCAGGCGGTGGCCGTCTACCCGGATGAGCGTCTGGCGGCGGTGGCCGAGAAGCGGGGCTGGCCCATCGTTCCCAAACGATCCGATTGAGAACTCGAGCCAGACCCGCGCTCCTGCAGTCTACTCCTCCGGCAGGTCTTCAGCGGGCGCTGCTGGCTGGGGAAGAGGCCTGACGAGCGTCGCCCGGGGTCCCTTGGGCCCTTCCTCGAAGGCGAACTCCACCGGCTGTCCCTCAGTCAGCGTGCGGAAGCCCTCACCCTCGATGACCGAGTAGTGGACGAAGACATCATCTCCTGATTCGCGGGAGATGAAGCCGTACCCCTTCCCGTGGCTGAACCACTTGACCGTGCCGTTCTCCAGCTCAGACATTGCCTGCACTCCTCGCAGCAGCCTGTACCAGCCCAGATCGGTCGGAGGGTCCGGGCGAGCGCACCGGACCGCCACAGCGGGATTTAGTCTACCGCTTCAGTTGCGCAAAGTCAAACGGCGCTGCAGCGGCTGCGCCGGCCTCCGACTCGTTCTGCCAAACGCGGTTGCACAGCCTAGCTGCCTGGCGTACAATGCGGTTACCAACTCCTGCGGAGGACTGTCGATGAGCATCCCACGTCGCGCCCGAGCGCTCGCCCCTGCCTTGGCCCTTGTGCTTCTCAGCGCTCTGCCGGTCCGGGCGGCCCGTGACACCATCATGGAGGACGATGCTGCTCTTGCAGAGCGGTACGCGCCGGTCCTCTACTTCCACGAGCACGAGCTTTTCCGGCCACAGCCAGTCGAAGTAATCGTCGAGCAGGCCCGCCTGCGCCAGAGCAGGCGGCTCTGGTTCGACGTCAACGTGCTGGTCAGTCTGGAGCTGGCAGATCTGGCCGAGGTGGATAGCAACGCGGCCCACTTCCTCGATATCTGGTATGGGGATAGGGGTAGCTCCGCCTATCTCAACTACACCGTTCACCGCGCGCACTACGAGGACTCCGTTAGCCCGCAGGCTGGTGGGCCCTCCGCCGCTGTGTATGCCCACGTTGTCCGGGACGAGAACCCGGCCTACATCACTATCCAGTACTGGATGCTCTACTACTACAACGACTGGTTCAACAAGCACGAAGGAGATTGGGAGATGGTCCAGGTGGTGCTCGCGGCGGAGGGCACGCCGCTGTGGGTTGTTCTCAGCCAGCACCATGGGGGCACCAGGCGTGCGTGGTCCGACACGAGAGCAGAGGAAGCTACGCACCCGGCTGTCTACGTTGCGCTGGGATCGCATGCCAACTACTTCGTGGGCGACGAGGTCTATCCAAACGGGGCCTCCGTGGGCAGCGTTAGCCTGGAGATAATGGACCGCACCGGAAGTGAAAGCCGGCTCGTCCCTGAACTGATCATGATTCCAGGCCTGGAAGAGCTGCGCGGGCATGAGGAAGAGTGGCCCGGTGCGTCCTGGCTGGCCTTCCGCGGCAGGTGGGGCGAATCGGCGGGCCAGGCCGACTTCGGTGGGCCGCTCGGCCCGGCGGACAAGGGTTCGCAGTGGGAGACTCCCGTTGCCTGGGGAACAGCTCAGCCGCTCGACGTGGATGCCTGGTACGAGCAGCGCCTGCGAGTGGAGGTGACTGGCGAAGCCTGCATGGAGAGCGACGTACTGCTGCGCGATGCACACGGGCAGGAGCTGGCGGCAGCGGAGGAGCTGGGCGGGCTGGCTATCCTGCACACAGACCCGCCCGCGCAGACTGCCGTTGTTGCGGACCTGCGCCTCACGCCTGGGGCCAGCTGTGACGTTCTTGCGGTGTGGCCCCGCCCGGCGCAAGGGGTGGTGACCGAGTTCTCCTATGAGGGCGTGTCGATTCCTGCGGATGGGAGCGCGGCGCTACGGTTCAGCCCCGAGCTGGCACCCTCCTTGGAGGTGCAGCTCGCGAACGGAGCTGCTGCTCTGGCCATCGAGCCGACCGGGCAGGAGACCAGGTCAGCCACCTGGGACGCAGCCGACCTGGTCTGGGTCGGCGGGTCGCTTGCGGTAGACGAAGTAGCCCTGGGTTTCGTGGTGGCGCTGCTCGGCGCTGTGCTCCCCGCAGTTATCTTCGTTGGTCTGCTGTACTGGGCCGACCGGTACGAGAAGGAGCCGAGGCGGCTCTTGGCCGCTGCGTTCTTGTGGGGCGCCGTTCCTGCGGTAGTGACGGCCCTGCTAGTCGAGGTCTTCTTCCAGCTTCCGCCTCAGCTTGCCGGGCCCCGCGCGCTTGAAGCGCTGCGCCTTGGAATCGTCGCCCCCTTCGTTCAGGAGGCGCTGAAGGGAGTCGCCGTCCTTGTCGTCTTCTGGCGGTACCGGGACGAGTTTGACAACGTGTTCGATGGCATTCTTTACGGTGCAACGACCGGGTTCGGGTTTGCGATGACTGGTAACCTAATCTCCTACCTGGGAAGCTTCGCTGTATGGGGGCCAGCAGGGCTAACGACTGCTGCGTTCGCAGAGGGGCTGCTGACCGCGCTCAACCATGCTCTCTATTCAGCTGTCTTCGGGGCGGGACTGGGATGGGCGAGCCTGGACAGGAGCCGGCTCCGCCGCTGGGCTGTTCCCGCTCTGGCCTATGTGTGGGCCGTGGCAACGCACGCCTTACATGACCTGATTGCCGAGAGAGCGCTCGGGCTTAACGTCATCACCGTAGGTGTTACGTTCGCCGGCTTGGGAGCGATGGCCGGCGTAGCTGTCTGGTCGCTTCGCCGCCAGCGCCGCGTACTCGCTGAGGAGCTGGCCGGGCGGGTTCCAGATGATCTCTACCGCGAAATGACCACGTTGAGGGAGCGGACGCTTGCCGCTGGTAAGGCCCTGCGCGCAGGCGGCCTTGCCGCGTGGCGAGAACGGAGGAGGCTGCGCGAGCTATGTGCCGAGCTCGCCTTTGGGGAGAGAAGGCGAAAGCGGGGCTTGCCGGTTGACCCGGCCCACATGACGCTGCTGCGGGCCGAGATCCGGGAACTCTTGGAGAAGGGCTAGGGCGCCTGCGCTTCGCCGGCGAAGGTGATGTGCAGACGATCACCTTCGTCGTATGAGTAGCGGGCGAAGAAGGGCGGGGCGCCAGGCCCCATGGCCATTACGCGGGGTATCAGCGTGGGCAAGTCTTCGACCAGGTCCAGCTCGTCGACCTGGTCCAGCGGAACCCACTCCAGCTCGCCCTCGTCCGAGCACCGCACGTCGGGCGAGAGGGCCTCGGCATAGAACACGAATAGCAGGATTCCAGCGCCGGCATCTGGCGCAGTCTCGATGTTGGCTACGCCGCACAACCTCAGGCCGCGCACGTCGGTCCCGGCTTCTTCGGCAATCTCCCGCCGAGCCGCCGAGAAAACGTCCTCGTCCGGCTCGACGTGCCCGCCGAGGCCGTTGTAGAGGTTGGGCCAGATTCGCTTGTCCGGCGCTCCGCGTAGAAGGAGCAGACGGTCACCGTGCGTGACGAAGCAGAGCGTGCGCGGCACGACCTGGTACCGGGATGGCAGAACCTTCTGATCACTCCGTCCCATCCGCTCGAGTCCGTAGTGCAGGGGTCCCCGCGCCGGCTGGTGGCCGCCGCGTGGCCTTATGCTGGGAGGCGCTATGCGGCGTGCCCCACGGGGACGATGTACAGCGGCTCCTCTTTCGCCGGCAGCGCGAGCACCTGGCCCACCGCCGCGTCATCGAATGCCCCTATCGGCACGGCGACGAGACCGAGGGCGACGGCCTGAAGCAGCAGGTTCTGCGCCGAGTGGCCCACGTCCATCGGCACATAGCGCGTCCTGCCTCTGTCACCGTACCGTTCGGTCGTCCGCTCGTGATCAGCGCTGAAGACGAAGACGCAGGGGGCGGCGGATATGAACTTCTGGTCCCAGGCCGCCTTCGCCAGGGCGGCGCGCAGGTCGAGCGGAGAATGGCGCACCAGCGTGTGCTGAACCGGGTAGTAGCGCCAAGCGCCGTCAGATCGAAGGACGTAGACGAAGAGTGGGTGGAAACCTCCGGCCGATGGCGCAGCACGCCTGCGCTCATCCTTCCCCGTGATCCCCTGCGCCGCCCACAGAAGCTGGCTGATCTGCCAATCTTCAAGACCTTTCTCGCCATACTTGCGCGCGGAGCGCCTGGTGGCAATGACATCCTCGAGCGAGTGTGCCTTGCCCTTCACCGGCTCCGGCAGCGATATGTGCTCTTCTGGCATAGACTTGCCTCCCTGGGGCTATTGCCGCTGTGAATCGCTCCCCGGCCGGCCAGGGCCTGTTCGCAGCTTGAGCCCTATTGTACCACACCCGGTGTGAGACGGGCCTACCTGCGTTGGAAAGACCTGCGCCCACAAGACCGTACGGAGCCGCCTGACGCTACAGCCGGTAGATTTCGGACAGCTTCGTCTCCAGGTAGTCCAGGAACGGGTCCGCTGCGATCTGGCCGCCCGTGATGCGCTCGACCAGCTCCAAGGGAGTGAACTTCTTGCCGTGTCTGTGCACGTTCTCTCTGAGCCAGGCCAGTAGATCGTCAAGCGCTCCGCCTGCGATCTGGCGGTCCAGATCCTGGATGGCGGCTCGCGCCTGGGCGAATATCTGCGCGGCCAGAAGGTTCCCGAGCGCGTAGGTGGGAAAGTAGCCGATGAAGCCGCTGGACCAGTGGACGTCCTGAAGGACGCCCCGCCTGTCATCAGGCGGAGTGATTCCCAGGTAGGCCTCCATCTTGGCGTTCCAGGCGGCCGGCAGGTCCGCCACCTCTAGTCTGCGTGCGACAAGGTCAAGCTCAAGCTCGAAGCGCATAAAGATGTGCAGGTTGTAGGTGGCCTCGTCCGCTTCGACGCGGATGAAAGACGGCTCGACCCTGTTGACTGCCCTGAAGAAGCCATCGACGTCCACGCCATCGAGCTGCTGCGGAAAAAGGCGGCGCAGGTGCGGCAGGAAGTGCTGCCAGAACGGCTGGCTTCGGGCCACGAGATTCTCCCACAGGCGGGACTGCGATTCGTGGACGCCGTACGAGGCACCGCTACGCAGCTTCGAGCGACCCAGCGTTGGCGGGAGGCCCTGCTCATAGAGGGCGTGACCCCCTTCGTGGATTACTGCGAATAGGCCGGAGAGCAGGCGCTCCGGCAGGATCCGCGTGGTCAGGCGGACGTCGTCCGGCGAGATTCCCTGGGTGAAGGGATGCGTGGAGCGGTCCATCCGGCCGCGCTGAAAATCGAAACCCATCTTGGCCAGCACCAGCTGGCCAAACTCCCACTGCGGGCCGTCGGCGTACTCCTGGTGCAGGAAGCAGTCATCGACTGGCTCACCTCGGTCGACGATGGCCTGTACCAGGGGGACGATGCGAGCCTTCATCTGGTCGAAAAGCTTGGCTACCTGGGCCGAAGTCATTTCCGGCTCGAAACGATCGAGTAGGGCGTCGTAGGGGTGAGCGTCATAGCCGAGGGCCTCGGCGTAGGCGATCGCCAGCTCGACGATGCGCTCCTGATGGGGCTTGAAGCTGGCGAAGTCTGATTGCGCTCGAGCCTTCTCCCAGGCCGAGAAGGCGAGCGCGAAGGCATGGGCGCGTTCGGCGACCAACTCCTCCGGCACGCGGCGCATCTTCTCGAACTCACGCCGCGTGACCCGCACCAGACTGGCGTCGTCTGAATCGTAAGGTAGCTCGCCGGTCTCAGCGGAGGCGCTTTCCAGAAGTTCGCCCGTCTCGTTGGCCACGAACAGGGCGTGGGCCAGGCTGCTGAGCGTGGCGATGTGCTGCGCCCGAGCTTCGGCGCCTCCCGGCGGCATGTTCACCTGCTGGTCCCAGCCGAGAAGGTGCTTCGCTCCTTCCAGGTCGTCCACCTGAGCCAGCCTCGCCTTCAGTTCCGTCAGCGCGTTTGGCACGTCTCGTCACCGCCTCTCATCTTGCTTGTCCCGTGGGAAGGGATTCTACTCCGGCCGGCGGCTCTTGGCAAGGAGAAGCTTTCTCGCATATCTCGTGAGAGCTCATGAGCTGTTGTGCTGCTGCTGTACTCTGGGTGTTCGTCTAGCATTGGGAGGTGTACTCTCTGTGCCAGAGGCCCTGCGCCCCAGGAACGACGGTGGAGGAAAGGAGGGTCTGATGCTATAATGTCATCCGTGGTGGATTCTGGGGCAAGAGAGGTGACGGTGGTAGGGGGCGGGCTTGCCGGCTGTGAGGCTGCCTGGCAGGCGGCCGGGCGCGGCATCCGGGTACGGCTGTACGAGATGCGCCCGGCGATCGGCACTCCCGCACACGTGACAGCCAGCCTGGCCGAGCTGGTGTGCTCCAACAGCCTGGGCTCGGACCTGCCTGACCGGGCAGGAGGTCTGCTGAAGGGCGAACTGCGTCGCCTCGGGTCGCTCCTGCTGGCCTGCGCCGACCAGACGCGCGTGCCGGCCGGCTCCGCATTGGCCGTTGACCGGGAGGCCTTTGCAGACGAGGTCACCCGGCGCATCGCAGAACACCCTGGGATCGAGTTGGTCCGCCGGGAGGTGACCGAGGTGCCCGATGGGCCGGCGGTGATCGCCACCGGCCCGCTCACCTCGGACGCCTTCGCGGAGGCGATCAGGCGGCTGACCGGCGAGGAACATCTCTACTTCTACGATGCGCTGGCGCCGATAGTGAGCGAGGTCTCGATCGACGCATCTGTCGCCTTCCGTGGATCGCGCTACGAGGAGGGCGAAGGCGACTACATCAACTGCCCTCTCGACGAAGCCGAGTACACCCGCTTCGTGGAGGAGCTGGTAGCGGCGGAGCGAATACCGCTGCGCGATTTCGAGCAGGAGCAGGACAGGTTCTTCGAGGGCTGTTTGCCCGTCGAGGTGCTGGCGGCACGCGGACGGGACGCGCTGGCCTTCGGCCCCATGCGCCCAGTCGGTCTGACCGACCCGCGGACCGGCTCGCGGCCGTACGCCGTGGTGCAGCTTCGGCAGGACAACCTGGCGGGCACGCTCTACAACATGGTCGGCTTCCAGACGAACCTGCGCTACGGTGAGCAGGACCGGGTGTTTCGGCTGATACCGGGCCTCGGCCGCGCCGAGTTCGTGCGCTACGGCCATATGCATCGTAACACCTTCATCAATGGGCCACGGGTTCTGGATCCGACGATGGGGTTCTCAGCGCGAAGCGGCCTGTTCTTTGCCGGGCAGATCACCGGCGTCGAGGGGTATGTGGGGAGCGTCGGCAGTGGCTGGATGGCGGGCATCAACCTGGCCCGCCTGGTGCTCGGCCAGGCGCCGCTCGTTCTGCCGCGGACGACGATGCTGGGGGCGCTCTGTCACTACGTCGCCACGGCGGATGGAGCGTCCTTCCAACCGATGAAGGCCAACTTCGGCCTGCTGCCTCCACTCGACCCTCCGGTGCGCGGCACGCGCGAGCGACGGCGGGCCTACGCCGAGCGGGCACTGGCGGACCTGCAGGGCAGCCTGGCGGAGCTGGGGGCCATTGCGTCGGCCCAGCCGCTTGCGGCGACGGCCTGATCGGGCAGGCCTCGCGGAAGGGGAAGATGCAGCCACGATCTGGAGCCCGGGTGCACGGTGAGTCACTGGCGGGACGTGTCGGGCGGGCGCTGGGCCTGCTGCGGCACCCTGGCGTCAGCTCCGCTCTGGCTGCGCTCGTCGTGACGGCGGCTCTCTACTCGGGAGCAGCGAGCCTGCCGTTCTTCTCGGATGACCTGGCGCAGATCCCGTGGATGGAGTCGCTCTCCTGGAGCGAGATGTTGGCGGAGCCCAGCCCGTTCGGTGATCACAGGCCGCTCTGGGTGATCGCCTGGCGGGCCTGGGGAGCGATCGCCGGCGGACTGCGCCCGCTCGATCTGCACGTGATCAATCTTGTCCTGCACGCGTTTGCCGCCTGGTTGGTGGGCCTGCTGGCTGCGCAGTGGGCAGGGCGGCGAGATCAGGCATCTGGCAGCCCCGTCTCGGGCGCTTTGGCGGCGGCGCTGTTCGCCTCCTTTCCGTTCTCGCGCGAGGCGGTCGTCTGGCTCAGTGCATTCTCCTACCCGCTGTCGACCATGCTCGCTCTGGCCGCGGTTGTCGCCTACGATCAGAGCAGGCGCAGCGGATCGAACCGGTGGCTGGCCCTATCGCTTCTGGCTGCTGCTCTGGCGCCACTCGCTTACGAGGCGGGGATGGTCGCTTCCGGGCTGGTGCTGCTGGCGGAGGGCGTCGGCAGGATCACTCGGCGCTGGCCGCGGCCGTCGCGGCAGGCGGGCCTTTTCCTGCTGCTTCTCGTGCTGCAGTTGGCGCTGTGGCGGCTTGTCTGGACCGAGGACGCGCTGCTGCACACGTTGAGCGCCACCGACGTCGTGGACAACGGAGCCTTTCTAGTGCAGGGTCTGATCCATCCCGTCGCCTGCATTGCCGGGGCAATCGCTCCGCACGCCGCTATCCAGGCCGTGCCCTTGCTGTGGGCTTTGGCCGCCGCAGCAGTGGCCCTTCTCCTGTGGTCCGGCCGGCGGCCTGGTGAGTGGCAGAACGTTCTTCTGGGGCTGGGCTGGTTCGTGATCGCCAGCGTGCCTGCGCTGCTGGCCCGGAAGGGCATTGCCGATGCGCCGAGGTTCCTCTATCCCGCCGCTGCAGGCGTGGCGCTCGTCTGGACGGGGGCAGTGAGCGGGTGGCTGCGGCGGCAGGCGGGACGGGTGGGAGGGGTGATCGCCGTGGCCGTCGTGGCGCTAGTTGGCCTCTCCTCGGCCTGCTACGTGCTCTCGGGGATGGAGCTGTACGATGCGGCCGGTGAGGTGCTCTGGCAGGCGGTCGATGCCGGGCGGGACGGGTCCGCGGTGCTCCTCGTCAACCTGCCCATGCGCCTGACTCCAACGGGGCGCATCTACCCGCTTGGCTTCGAAGGGTTCATTCCGCTCACTCCTGAGGTGACGGCGGATGATCTGGTCTACGTCCATACCGGACAACGTGGTGTGGCGGATGCAGCCGCCTTCGGGATCGCTTTGGGCGAAGCGCGCAAAGACTACAGGGTAGAGGTGTTCGGCCCGCCTCTGGGCTGGGAGGAACTGGCGGCGGCGGTCCGGCAGGCTCGCTCCGTCTATCTCACCAGATACGACTCGCAGTGCATGCGCCTATTCGAGGTAGGGGGGCCGGCTGCTGCCGGCGCAATCGACGATCCGCTCGCCCGCTTCGGCGAAGAGCTGACCCTGCTCGACATGACCGCCGTTTGCTCTGGAGATAGCCGCGTGCAGGTGACCGCAAGCTGGAGAATGGAGCGAGCGGTGGCGGCTGACGCCACCGTGTTCGCCCACCTTGTCGACTGGGATGGAACGCTCGTATCGCAAGCGGATGGCTACCCTCTGGGGGGGCTGCTACCCTTCTGGCTGTGGGAAGCAGGTGAGACGATGCGGGACGAAAGGGTCTTTCCCCCGGTCGAGCCGGGCGAGTACAGCGTGCGGCTGGGGCTGTGGGAGCTGGCGACCGGCGTGCGCTGGCCGGCCGAGGGATGGCCGGACGGTGCCGTGCTGGTGCCCGTCAGCTGCCCGTGACCTGCTCGGCTCCGCTGACGTCTGCGCCGGGGGCATAGAAGCAGAGCATCACGCTGCCGTACTTCCTCTGGTCGACCAGCTGCAGGCGCGCCAGCTCCAGGACTGCGTACTCCTTGGGGTGGATCTGTGCCACCGCCCATCCATCTGTGGCTAGCCAGCCGGCCTGCCCGTCAATGGCCTGCAGCGTCCTGGCCCATAGACCCCTGTATTGGGGCGGCGCGATGTACGCGTAGTGGAACGGCTCGGCGGCACCACTGAGATAGGTGAACACGTCGGACCTGACCACTCGGGCCTGGCCCTCCAGCCTGGTGTGGGCCAGGTTGTCGCGGATGGTGCGAATCGCGGCCGCCGCCTTCTCCACGAACACTGCCTCCTCCGCTCCTCGGCTGAGTGCTTCGATCCCCACCTGGCCAGTACCGGCGAAGAGATCCAGGAAGCGGCAGCCGACGACGTCGGCGCCGAGGATGCTGAAGAGCGCCGACTTGGCCCTGTCTGTCATTGGCCTCGTCGTCGCTCCCGGTACGGACCTGAGCTTGCGGCCCTTTGCCTTTCCCGATATCACCCGCATGGCGGCCCAATCCCTCGGGCGGACTGCTCCGCACTATACCGCACCTGATACCTATTGACAAATGAGTTCGGCGCACTATACTGAGATCGATCTCTTCCGCAGGTGCCCGAATGACCAGGCCTGATGCTCCAACACTCGAGGACGTGCTCGAAGCCGCCTCGTCGGCGCTAGCTGGCGACGAGGGGCGCGAGCTCATCACGCGTGCCTACTCCGTCGCCGAGAAGGCTCACTCGGGCCAGAAGAGGCGCTCCGGCGTGCCCTACGTGCGCCACCCCCTGGCCGTGGCCCACCTTCTCGCCCGGATTGGTATGGACCCGGACACAATCGCCGCCGGTCTGCTACATGACGTTGTGGAGGAGACCAAGGTGGGGTTGGACAAGATCGAGCGGGACTTCGGCGCGGAGATCGCCAACCTCGTAGATGGCGTGACCAAGCTTGAACACCTCGATAAGTTCAGCCGCAAGGGAGAGCGTCAGCGCGACGAGCAGGAGTCGGAAAGCCTGCGCAAGATGTTCCTGGCGATGGCGGACGACATCCGCGTGGTCATGATCAAGCTTGCGGACCGACTGCACAACATGCGCACGCTGGAGGCGCTGGAGCCGGAGCGGCAGCGGTCATTCGCCCGCGAGACGCTCGACATCTTTGCCCCTCTGGCCAACCGTCTCGGTCTGTGGCAGTGGAAGTGGCAGCTGGAGGACTTGAGCCTGCGTTACCTCGACCCCGCGGGCTACGCCGAGATCGCCGAGCTGATCGAGGAGAAGCGGCCGGAGCGAGAAGCGGAGATCGACGGCCATATCGACGTGCTTGCCCGGAGACTCGAGGAGGAAGGTGTCGAAGCGGAAATCACCGGCCGCCCCAAACACATCTACAGCATCCACACCAAGATGCAGCGCAAGGGGGTCCAGTTCAGCCAGGTCCACGACGTCCGCGGGATCCGCGTAATCGTAGGGGATGTATCTGACTGCTACAGGGTGCTCGGCATGGTGCACTCGATCTGGCAGCCGATCCCAGGTGAGTTTGACGACTATATTGCCACTCCAAAGCCGAATCTCTACCAGAGCCTGCACACGGCTGTTCTCGCCGGCCAGGGCAGGACGCTCGAGGTCCAGATCCGCACGCGGGATATGCATCGCACCGCCGAGTTAGGCGTGGCCGCCCACTGGCGCTACAAGGAGGGCGGGAAGCGGGACGAGGGGTTTGAGGCGAAGATGGCCTGGCTGCGCTCCCTCGTCGAGCTGCGGACGGACGCCTCGGATGCGCAGGAGTTCGTCGACGCGATGAAGACGGACGTCTTCCAGGATCGCGTCTACGTCTTCACGCCAAAGGGGAAGCTGATCGATCTCCCGGCAGGCGTGACACCCATCGACTTCGCCTATCACGTGCATACCGAGATCGGGCACCGCTGCCGGGGGGCCCGGGTCAACGGCAAGCTCGTCAGCCTCAACCGTCAGCTGAAGAGCGGGGATCAGGTGGAGATTCTGACCGCGCGCCGGGGCGGCCCCACCAGGGATTGGCTCAACCCGGCGCTGGGGTACGTGCACACAAGCCGGGCCCTAACCAAGATCCGGCAGTGGTTCCGTCGCCAGGACCGCGACCTGAACATCGTCCAGGGTCGTGACGTCGTGGAAAGGGAGCTTAGGCGGCTGGGGCTCGAGCATCTGGGGCACGAACGTGTCGGCCGTCTGCTTGGTTTCGACCACCCGGACGATTTCCATGCTGCAGTGGGATTCGGCGATGTCAACAGCCAGCAGATCGCCGCCAGGATTGCCGAGACCAGGCCTCGTGAGGAGGATAAGGTACCCTTCGCGCCGCCGCCGACCCCCTCCATCGAGGGGATTCAGGTGCAGGGCACCGGAGGGCTGCTGACTCGGCTTGGACGGTGCTGCAATCCGCTTCCAGGCGACGACATCGTCGGCTATGTGACCAGAGGGCGAGGCGTCACCGTGCATCGGCGCGACTGCCCCAGCGTCCTGAGGCAGCTGGACACGGAGCGCCAGATCGAGGTCTCTTGGGGGCACCGCCCGCAGACGGTTCCGGTGACGATCTACATCACAGCCTACGATCGGACCAGGCTTCTCAGCGAGATATCCGGCCTCATCGGCGAGGAGGATATCAACATTGCCTCCGTCCGCCAGGATATCAGCAAGAATATCGCTCGGTTCTATATCACGATAGAGGTGAATGACATCGCTCAGTTGAGCCGGGTATTGACGAAGATCGAACGGCTGCCGAATGTCATCACCTCAATGAGGCACACCACGTAGAAAGAGGAGGACCGGCGCCCTAGTTGGGGGCCGGTCCGCGAATGGTGTCTACGCCTGAACCGCTCGGTTCAGGCTACCCAGGTGCGCTCGGGGTTCTGGGCACGATGCTGTCGTCGTAGTCAAGTACCTCCACGACCTCTTCCTTCATCGCTTGCAGCCAGTCCTGGTAGGCCTTCTCAGCGAGATAGTCGAAGACGTCTGGGTCGAGCTCCAACTCCTCTTCGTGCCCCACGACGTTGAAGATAAAGTAGGTCGTCTCGTCCTCGCTCAGCACTGGATCGCTGTACTCTCCAGCCTCCAGCTCGAAGACCAGATCGACGAGCGACGTGCCGTACCCACCTAGGAGCTCCTCGACTATGCCGCGAGGATACCAGGCCTCGTATTCCACGTGGGTGGGAGCGGACTCCACCGTATCGGTGATGGTGTCGATCTCAGCCACGACGTCATCGTAGCTCTCACCCTGCTGAAGGCGTGCGGCGAACTCATTTGCCTGCTCTTCGCTTGTCGTGGCGATGTAGCGGATATCGATCTGCTCCGTCGCCGTCGGGTATTCGGAGGCTATCGCGGCCTGCACTTCCGCGCGCAGCAGCTCCGCCTTGAACCAAGAGCGGTACGCTTCCTCCGTGATGCTCAGATCCCGCCGCAGGAAATCGACGTAGTTGTTGTACTCTTCGACGAAGCTGGCCTCGCTCTTGGGAGTAGCCGTGGGCGGCGGGGTCGCTGTGGGCGCGGGCGTTGAAGTGATCGCCGGTGTCGAGGTGATCTCCGCCGTCGGCGTGAGCTCAGGCGTGGCGGCGATCTCCGGAGATGGCGTGAGCTCCGGTGTGGAGGTGGGCTCCACGGTTAGCGTCGGCTCCACCGTCTCCTGCGCGGGCGCAGCTTCGGCGTCCCTATCGTAGCGGAACAGAAGCTCTATCTCTCTCTGCACCTCGTCCCCGGTGACATCGATGCCGCGCCGATCTGCTTCCTGGCGCAGCAGCTCGAACTCGATGAGGATGTCAAGTGCCTGGCTGGCCACGAGCGACGCGCTCGTCTCCGAGAGCTGGTCTCTATACTGCCTGACGACTGAGTCGTAGTACTCCAGCGTGTCGTCATCGGCCGTGCTGCTGTTGGCGGTCTTCAGTTCCTCCCACCAGAGCAGCTCCTGGAGTATGTTGAGACGTTCATACTTGACGTAGGCCTGGAACTCGGCCACCGTGATCGGAACGCTATTCACCAGGGCGACAGGCTGGCGGGCCAGTGCCGACGGATAGATGGCCAGGGCGTAGACCATCAGGCCTACGACGGCGATGCCGACCAGCGCGACGGCGATGATCAGCAACCGCTCCATGCGCCGCTCCCACTCCACGCGCGAGCGCTGCTTCCGTGTAAGCTCCCTCGTCTCTCGCCTTCTCGGTTTCTTTGCCATGGTCTGGTTCGGCTAACGAGCTCTGGCGCGAGTCCTGCCAGTGCAGGGGAGGCGCCGAGCGGCGTTAGCCGGGAGAGTTTGCGGCCTAGGCCCTACGGCTGCTCTCGACGACGTAGGGGAGCAGCGCCACGTGGCGCGCCCGCTTGATCGCCACCGCCAGCTGACGCTGGTGCTTGGCGCAAGCGCCGGTGCGGCGGCGGGGCTTGATCTTGCCGCGGTCGGTCAGGTAGCTGCGAAGCGCATCCGCCTTCTTGTAGTCGATTGACGTGACCTTGTTCGCACAGAATGAGCAGTACCTGCGGGCCTCGAAGCGGCGTCCCCCGCGCTGCCTTCGGTCTCTCCGCTGCGGCCGGCGAGACTGGCGTGGCCCGGTCGACTGGTCGGACGAATCTCTTGACTCGTCGTCAGCTGAATCGCGATATCCTCGATCTCTATCTGGCAAGGGTCTATCTCCTTGTATCCTATTGGGCGTGGCTGGCCGCCTGCGAGAACGGAGCGGCTCAGAGAACCCCGGATAGGCGCCTGCACCTCTGTGAAGACAAACGGCGCGAGCCAGCGGAGTCGGGATCATCACCGCCAACTATGGCCAGGTCGGTCGCCACGAGCTCTATCCGGCTCCGGTCACGGCCCTGGGTGTCCTCGAGGTTGCGCGTGCGCAGCCTGCCCTCGATACAGACGTTGTGTCCTCTTCTCAGCAACCGGCGGCACGACTCGGCCAGCTCCCCGCAGGCGAGAACAGTGATCTCGTCCGTGCACAGAAGCGCCCCTCTAGCTGGGCCGGAAGGACGCTCGGCGACTGAGATCGTGAAGGAGGCGGCTGGCCTGCCGCTGGGCATCCGGCGGAGGTCGGGATCGCCCTGCAGGCGTCCGTAGACGCGCAGGTCCTCAGGTGTGGCTCGTCGGGAGGCCGGCAAGGGATCTCCAGGTCCGGTTGCTTCTCGCCGAGGCGAGCCGCGCTGGCGGCGGCCGGGAGGGACGAAGCTAGGCATCCGTGGGCTTGGCCTCCGGCTCTTCCTCAAGCCGCACGATGAGGTGGCGGATGATCTCCTCGCTCAGGCCGAGGTCGTGCTCGACGGAGGATACCTGCTGGGCGGCGAGGTCCAGACGAATCAACACATACTGGCCCTCCCATTGGTTCCTGATGGGGTAGGCCAGCCGGCGCGAGCCCCACGGCTCGACCGAGTTCACCTTGCCGCCGCTGCGTACTATGTACTCCTTGACTCTCTCGATGACGGCCTTGAGGCCGTCATCGTCCACCGAGGGGTGGACTATGAAAAGCAGCTCGTAGGAACGCACGTGATCGATTGCCTCCTTGTCCCACGGGATTGCCCCCGGACCCAACGCCGGGAGCGGGCTCGCTCCTAGGCAAGCGAGCGCACATCATAGCATGAAGGTGGCAGATTGGCAAGCCGCGTGGCCGTGTGGGCCTCGACACCGCCCCCGCAGGCGTCGGTGAAGCAGCTCTGCCCTGCTCAGGGCGAGATCGGGCCCGGGGCGTGCCGGCTGCAGCCCGGAGGCTCTGCCGCAGCAGGCGCCGCAGCCCATGCATCCACGGTCCGGGCAACCGCCTATCCGTCTCTCCGGGCGAGTGCTGCAGCGATGAGGCCACGGAAGAGCGGGTGGGGCTGCGTGGGGCGGGATCTGAACTCGGGGTGGAACTGCGTTCCCAGCATGTACGGATGGTCAGCCACCTCAGCTATCTCTACCAGGCGCCTATCCGGCGAAAGGCCGCTGAAGACCAGGCCCGCTTCCGAAAGGAGGTCACGGTAGGCGTTGTTCACCTCGTAGCGATGGCGATGGCGCTCATTCACCTGTTCCACGCCGTATGCCTCGGCCGCCTTCGTGCCCGGCGTCAACCTGCACGGGTAGACGCCCAGGCGCATCGTTCCGCCCTTGTCCGTCACATCCTCCTGGTCCGGCATCAGGTCGATCACTGGGTGCCTGGTCTCCGCATCGAACTCAGAGCTGCCGGCCTCGTCGCTGCCCAGGGCGTGCCGCGCCAGCTCGATGATGAGCACTTGCAGGCCGAGGCAGAGCCCCAGGTATGGTACGCGGTTCTCGCGTGCCCATCGGGCTGCAGCGATCTTGCCCTCGATGCCCCGCTCGCCGAAGCCGCCGGGGACGACTATGCCGGCGACCTCTTCGAGCTTCTCCCAGTCCTCGCCCTGCTCAAGAGCCTCTGAGCTCACGTAGCGCAGATCGAGTTCCTGCCCGTAGGCCAGGGCGGCGTGGAACAGGGCCTCGCGAACGCTGATGTAGGCGTCATGCAGTTCTACGTACTTGCCAACCAAGGCGATTGGCAAACTGGGCTTTGGAGCCTTGATTCGCTCGACGAGACTGCGCCACTCGGCAAGGTCAGGCGGTGCGGTCTTGAGCCCGAGCCGCTCGACGGTGAAATCGCCCAGCCCCGTATCTTCGATCGCTAGCGGAACAGCGTAGAGCACCGGTGCGGTAACCATGGGCACGACGGCGCGCCGGTCGACGTCGCAGAACAAAGCGATCTTGTCGCAGAGCGTGTCGTCGATGGGATGGTCTGCCCTGGCGATGATCACGTCGGGTTGAATGCCGATTGAGCGCAGCTCGCGCACGCTGTGTTGGGTCGGCTTCGTCTTCAGTTCACCGGTGGCGCCGATGTGCGGCAGGAACGTGACGTGTATGTACATAGTATTGGACGGGCCCACGTCGCGGCGCATCTGACGCAGGGCGTCGAGGAACGGTAGTCCTTCAATGTCGCCGACGGTTCCCCCAACCTCGACGATGACGACTTCCGCTCCGCTCCTTTCACCGACCAGACAGATGCGCCGCTTTATCTCGTTGGTAATGTGGGGGATGACCTGGATGGTGCCGCCCAGGAAGTCGCCACGTCGCTCGCGGGAAATCACCTCCGTGTACACCTGGCCGGCGGTGACGTTGCTGTCACGCGTGAGGCTCTCGTCGATGAACCGCTCGTAGTGGCCAAGATCCAGGTCTGTCTCCGCCCCGTCATCGGTAACGAACACCTCGCCGTGCTGATATGGCGACATAGTGCCGGGATCGACGTTGAGGTAGGGGTCTAGCTTCTGGATGGATACCTTCACTCCCCGCGCCTTCAGAACTCGGCCGAGTGACGCGGCCGTCACCCCCTTGCCGACGCTGCTCAGCACCCCGCCTGTACAGAACACGTACTTGGGCATCTTGCCTTCCATCGGTCCCTCCCAAAACGCTGGGGAGGGTCATCCTGGGATGGCCCTCCCCTTGACTAGCCGACTCTATGAACACCGCCTACCAGGCGTGTGTCCACGGCCTCGTTCTCCTATCAGCCATAGGGTCTATTGGTCACAGCAGTGCCGCGGTAAGCTCGGCCGTACGCTTCATGTCCAGCAAGATCAGGCCCAGCCTGGCGCCCTTGCGGGCCAAGGCTGTCAGCACAGCCTCGGTGCCCACAGCCATCAGAATGACGTATCCCTTGTCGCCTTTGACGTAGACTTGGTCGACCGACCCGCGAGCTAGCTCGTCCGCGATCCGCTCGCCGAGCGAAAGCATGGCGGCCGACATCGCCGAGACCCGGTCTTCCTCCACGGTGCCGGGAAGAGCCGAGGCCATGATCAGACCGTCCACGCTGACGATTGCGGAGGCCTCGATATCGGGCGTTCCCGCCTGCAGGTCCCGCAGCCGATCCGCCATCAGTTCGTTGCGTGACTTGGTCATCCACTGCTCCTACGTGCCCTGCGGAAGCGGTCGGCTGCTGCCGGAGGCCAACCGCTGCAGAGTGTGGAGGCGGGCCCGCACCATGCTCCCTGGGCGGTCACCGACGAATATATCATGAGTGTATTCAGGTGTCAATAGTACGCAGGCCAGGAATACCCCGAATGGCGAATAGGTCACCGTCCTTGTCTTCCAGAGCGCCGGGTCAGCGCCGGCGCAGAAAACGCCGCACCACCCTGGCCTCGCTGTGAAGGACGAGCTTGTCGCCTACCTTGAGCAGCTCGTAAGGCTTGTCCCAGTCCTCACGGTTAGGGCGAGGGAAGACATTGATCTCGCTGCCTTCTGCAGAGTGACGTTCGTCGACGTAGGCCTGTCCCACGAGATGCCCGTCGCTGTCGAGAGCGCAGGAGGTAACCTGGCCGATGACGCGGCCATGCCCGTCGACCACTACGTCGTCCAGTTTGGGAACTCGCACGCCTTTCTCGGCGATGCGGAAGCGGATCACCTCCATGTTACGCTGCTTAGCGTGCTCGATGAAGGGCCGGCGGCCGACGAAGAAGGGCTTGTATAGCTTCACGTAGGCGGCGAAGCCTCCGTCGTCCGGGCGCAGATCGAGCGGACCTTCTATTTCGTGGCCGTAGAGCGGGAATCCGGCCTCGATGCGCAGGCTGTCCCTGGCGCCCAAACCGATGGGGCGCAGCCCGTGGGGTCTTCCCAGCGCCAAGAGCCGTTCCCACAGCGGGAGGACCGCGTCTGGATGGACGAAGACCTCGAAGCCGAGGGGCTCGCCTGTGTAGCCTGTGCGGGCGACGACAAGGCGGCGTCGTCGCTGTGGCGCCAGGCCCGAGGGAAGCTCCATCTCGGCAACGCCTGTGCGCTCGAGCGCACGAAGCCGACCACGTGCCTCTGCGGCTTTGGCGCCGGCGGCGTCGAACAGGCTGGTCAGGATCTCGCGCGAGCGGGGGCCTTGGATGGCCAGGGCGACGAGGCGGCCGCGGGCGGGTTCAGGCTCGGCCAGGTTGCGCAGCTCGGCCTGGAAGCTGGAGCGGACCCAGGGGCGCTCCTCGTCGATCATCACCCGGCCGCTGTTGACGGCCTGAATCCAGGCCCAGTCCTTGTCTGCGTTCGCCGCGTTGACCACCAGCAGGAAGCTGGGGCCGGTGAGCGCGTACAGCATCGCGTCGTCTACAACTTGCCCATCCGGGGCGAGGAGGAAGGTGTACTGGGACTCGCCGGGGCGCAGCAGGTCTGCGTCGTTGGTGCAAGCGAGGCTGAGGAAGGCGGCGGAGCGGGGGCCCTCGATCTGGAAGATGCCCATGTGGGTCAGATCGAACAAGCCGGCCGAATCACGGACGCAGCGATGTTCCTCGCCGATAGAGGTGTACCAGGTGGGCATGTCCCATCCGGCGAAGGGGGCCATCTTTGCGCCGTGCTCAGTGTGCCACTGGTGCAGCGGCCCTCGCTGCGGATGGACGACGGCCTGCTTCCATTCGAAGGGGGGCAGAGCGTCCGCTGTCAGTCCGGCGTACCGCTCGCTGGACAGGCCGATGAAGTAGGGCTTGGAGCTGGCTGTGGGTCTGAGCCTGCCCTGCAGGCCGTCCTGGCCGGCGAGCGACGGGTCCGCCGGGCCCAGTTCGCGCACAACGACGGGTCCGGGCAGCTTGGGCAACAGGTCTTGGGTGTCGAACCTTACCCTGCCCTCTGAGAGCGCTCTCAGCCAGGCAACGACACGGCTGCTGGTCCTGGTTGGCACGGCGATAAGATAGTGGTCGAAAGCGGGCCCCGGGCGCTGCAGGAGGACGCGGCTCATCAGCCGACCGCTCGGCTCCAATAGAACCGCCGCACGCCACTGCCCCTGCTGGAGATCGCTCGTGTTGGTGGGAGTCAGCTGGTCGAGGAAAGATGCGGCCGCGCGGCCCTCGATCCCGTAGAGTTGCAGAGGCTGCTTGGTGTCCCGCGTCCCGGCCGGTTCGGCTGTCTGCGCGCCAGGCCGGAGCTGGGGCTCGAAGTCCGTGCCCGCAGCGTCGGCCAGCTTGGCCACTTCGCTGCGCAGCTGGAGGAGCAGGTCGAAATCGATCCTGGAGCGATAGACAGGGCGAGTGACGCCGGCGTACTGCAGGGGCTCCATGCCCTTCATCGCCCTGGCGATGATATCGGCAATTCGCTCCATCTCCGGCTCGCGAAGCCCGCGCTGCGTGACCCAGGGGGTGCCCAGACGAATGCCACTAGGCTCGTTGGCCGACCGATCGCCAGGGATCGCGTTTCTGTTAACGACCAGGCCTATCGATTCGAGCAGGCGTGCCGTGGGGCCGCCCATGAGCGGTGTGCCGTCAGCACCGCGGATAGTCTTGCAGTCGACGAGCAGTAGATGCGTCTCCGTCCCTCCACACGGGATGCGCAGGCCGCGATTGGCCAGGGCTTCTGCCATAACGGCGGCGTTAGCGACTATCTGGCGCTGCAGCTGTGCGAACTGCTCCGTTCTTGCCAGGCGGAATGCCGTAGCCATCGCTGCGAGCTTGTTCACATGGGGTCCGCCCTGGACGCCCGGGAACACGGCGCGGTCGATGCGGCGGCCCAGCCTGGCGTCGGTCGTCAGCAGGCAGGCCGCCCGCGGGCCGCAGAGCGTCTTGTGCGTGGTGAAGCTGGTCACGTGCGCGTGGCCGAGCGGGCTGGGATACACTCCGGCGATGACCATGCCGGCCACGTGGGCGATGTCTGCCAGCAAGTATGCGCCCACCAGGTCCGCAATCTGCCGGAAGGCCTCCCAGTCCGGCAGTCTGGGGTACGAGGTGTAGCCGGCTATGATGAGCTTGGGGCGGTGCTGTCTGGCCAGTTCCTCGATCTGATCGTAGTCAAGCCGCTCGGTCTGCTCGTTGACCCGGTAGAAGATCACGTTGTATAACTTACCGGCCAGGTTGGCCGGGCTGCCGTGGGTGAGATGGCCGCCGTGGGCGAGCGCCATACTGAGGATCGTATCGCCGGGGTCCAGCAGAGCGAGCATCGCCGCCGTGTTCGCCGGCGCGCCCGAGAGAGGCTGAACGTTGGCCTGGATTCGCTCGGCGGGCACAGTATCCGTGGCGAACGCCTGTGCGCAGCGCTCGCGCGCCAGTGATTCGATGATGTCCGCATACTCGACGCCCCGGTAGTAGCGGCGGTCCCCGTAGCGTCTGTAGTGGGCAAGGTAGCGCTCGAAGTCGACAATCTCGTCTTCGGCCATCGAGGCCGTGTCCGTGTGCGGGTAACCCTCGGCATAGACGTTCATCAACACCGATTGCACCGCCTCGCGGACTGCGGGCGGAGCACTGCTTTCTGAAGGAATGAGGATCAACCTGCGGGCCTGACGCTCCCACTCCAAGCCAATGAGTCGGGCGACGTCGGGGTCGAGCGCGGCCAAGTCGCCGCGGAAGAGGAAGTCATTCTTCGAGGGCATCCCGCCTCCGGCGCTGGTAGAGTATCGACCTGTTTTCCGGGTCGCTAGTTCTGGTCATAGAACAGGCGCATTGTACTTCGCTGTCCTTCGCGTGTCAAGGTATTGACAAATGGACAGAATTGGTGTATAGTATACACTAAGTCAATATGGACTATGGGATGCAGGGGAGAGCCCGCCGATAGGCGGCACCGAAGGGGCAAGCTGGTGCGACTGGCTGGATGCGCCGGCGAAACTCTCAGGTAAACGGACCCTGTATCTCGGTACCTCTGGAAAGTCCAAGCCGTAGGACGCCGACGGGGCAAGCCCCTTAGGGGGCGAATCTCTCAGGCAGGTGGACAGAGGCAGACCAGCCGGTCGCATTAGGTACGCGCCTCCTGTTACCTGCCCGCCGAGGGAAGATACAACATACAGGAGGCGCTTTGATGTACAAGAAGCTGTTTATCCCGGGCCCGACTCACGTCCGTGACGAAATCCTCGAAGCACAAGCCGCACCCATGCTTGGGCACCGTTCCCAGGAGTATGCCGATCTCCACCTGGCAGTGACCCCCAAGCTGCAGCAGCTCCTCTACACGAAGCAACGAGTCTATCTGTACACGTCATCGTCCACCGGCGTCATGGAGGGGAGCATTCGCCAGGCCTCGACGAAGAAGGTCCTGAACACCGTGTGCGGCGCTTTCTCCAAACGCTGGCACCAGATCACGAGCATCAACGGCCTGCCCTGCGACAAGGTCGAGGTCGAGATGGGCCAGGCCATCACCCCCGAGCTGGTCGACGAAGCACTGGGCAAGGACGGCAGCGAGTGCCCGTATGACGCCCTCACGATAGTGATGAACGAGACGTCGACCGGCGTACTGAATCCGGTGCAGGATATCGCCGCTCTCGTTCGGGAGAAGTATCCGCAGGTGATCATCCTGGTCGACGCCGTCAGCTGCATGGCGGGCGTCAAGATCGAGTTCGATGCCTGGGGCCTCGACGTTTGCCTGGCCGGTGTGCAGAAGTGCTTCGCGCTGCCGCCAGGACTGACTGTCTGCGCGGTGAGCGACAGGGCAAGGGAGCGGGCTCAGCAGGTGGAGCATCCAGGGTTCTACTTCGCCTACGATCAGATGGACAAACGTTACGACAAGGGGCAGACGCCGGCCACTCCAGCGATCAGCATCATCCAGGCGCTCAACAAGCAGATGGACGATATCCTGTCTGCAGGGCTGGACAAGCGCTGGGCTCGACATCAGGAGATGGCTGCCTACACGCAGGACTGGGCGCGGCGCTACTTTGCCCTCTACTCTGACGAACGCTACCTCTCGCCGACGGTCACGAACATCGAGAACACACGCTCGATAAGCGTCGCCGATCTGAACAAGGAACTGGGCAAGCGCGGGGCGATGATCTCGAACGGCTACGGTGACCTCAAAGAGAAGTGCTTCCGCATCGCCCACATGGGCGACCTGACGATGGACGACATGAAGTGGCTGACCGGCGAGATCGAGGACGTCCTGGGCCTGTGAGGCCCGTCAATCGATTGCATGCCAGTCAAGCCAGGGGGAAACGAGATGAAACTGATAGTCTGCGATCCAACTGATGCGACGGCCATTGCCGCGATGCGGGAGGCCGGTATTGAGGTTGACGTGCGAGACGACATCGCGCCAGAGGACCTGGAGGATGCTATCAAGGATTACGACGCTATGGTCGTCCGCAGCCGCACCAAGGTGCGACAGCCCTTGATCGACAAGGCGGCCAACCTCAAGCTGATTATCCGCGGAGGGGTTGGGCTGGACACCATCGACGTGGAGTATGCTCAGTCGAAGGGAGTCGAGGTGCGCAACACGCCGTCCGCCTCCTCCAATTCCGTGGCCGAGCTTACCGTCGGATACCTGCTCGCCCTCGCTCGCAGGATTCCCCAGATGACGGCCTCGATGAGGAATGGGGAATGGGAGAAGAAGGCCTTCAGCAAGGCCACCGAGCTGGCCGGCAAGACGCTGGGCCTTGTCGGCTGCGGACGCATTGGCAGCCTGGTGGCCCAGAAAGCGGTCTTCCTCGACATGGAGGTGCTGTTCCATTGCCTGCCGCCCTTCCCGGAGGTCGCCGGCGCCTACAATGTCTCCCTCAAGGAGCTGATCGCGCGATCTGACTACATCTCCCTCCATGTTCCCTACACTCCCGAGACCCGCTACATGATCGGCCGAGAAGAGATTGCCAAGATGAAGGACGGGGTCTATATCATCAACTGCGGCCGCGGAGGCACGCTGGACGAGGAGGCGCTGTACGATGCTATCGTCAGCGGCAAGGTGGCGGGTGCAGCCTTGGATGTGTTCGAGGACGAGAAGGAGGAGCGCGGCCAGAAGCTGATGTCACTGTCGCAGGTGATCGGCTCGCCGCATGTTGGTGCTGGGACGGTAGAGGCGAGCGCGCGGGTCGGCGATGAAGTGGCCCAGATCGCCATCCAAGTGGCAAGACAGCTCTAAGGGGCACGATGGCCAGAATACGACCGTTCAGAGGGGTTCGCTACGACGCAGCCAAAGTGGCAGACCTCTCCAGCGTGGTCAGCCAGCCGCACGATCGCGTGCGGCACGGCCTTCAGGACAAGTACTACGATCTGAGCCCCTACAATATGGCCCGTCTGATCAAAGGCAAGACCCATCCGGACGACGACGCTCTCAGCAACCCCGTAACCAGGGCGCACGATTCATATCAGACGTGGCTGGAGGAGGGAGTGCTCAAGCGGGACGATGCTCCTTGCCTGTATGTGCATCGCCAGACCTTCACTATGCCTGACGGAAGCACTCGCTCTCGGCAGGGCCTGATCGCTGCGCTGGAGCTAACCGAGTTCGATAAGGGCGTTGTCCTTCCCCATGAGCGGACGCTCCGCAAGTCGATGGAAGGGCAGTTCAGTCTGCTCCAGGCTACGGACGTCAACTTCGGCTGCGTCTTCGTCCTCTATCCCGGCGGCGACCTGAGCGATCTGCTGGCCCCGGCGACCGCCGCACCTCCGACCGCCGAAGTGCGGGAGCTGTTCGAGAACGAGGTGCTGCAGCAGCTGTGGGTGGTCGACGATCCGGATGTCATCTCGGCCGTAGTTGAGGAGATGGCTCCCCGCCGAGGTCTGGTAATCGCCGACGGGCACCACCGCTATGAGACGGCGCTGCACTATCGTGACGAGATGCGTTCGCGCTACCCCGACGCGCCGGCCGAAGCGGCCTTCAACTACCGCCTGGCCAGCCTGGTGGGGATGGACGACCCTGGCCTGGTGATACTCCCCACGCACCGCCTGGTGCGCTGCGGGGACTACAGCTGCGGCATCGGTCTCCTGGAGCGCGCCGCAGAGTACTTCGAGGTGGCGCCCGTGGCCAGCCCGGCCGCGCTGCAGGCGGCCCTGGCTGAGGTCAGCGCTGTTCCCGCCCCGGCCTTCGGCTTCCACGATGGAAGAACGGCTCTGCTGGCCCTGCGGGACGAGAACGTGATGGCGCGAATAGCGCCTGATCACACGCCCACCTGGCGCAGCCTCAACGTCAGCGTGCTGCACGAGCTGTTCATAGAGCGGGTGGTGGGGTTGGGCAAGGAGGAAGTGGCCGCCGACGGTCACATTGAGTTCTTGCGGGATGCACAGATGGGCTTCGACTCCGTGGCCAGTGGAGATGCCGACTTCGTCGCGGTGATGAATCCGACCCGTATTGAGCAGGTGCGCGATTGCAGCGCGGCCGGTGAGCGCATGCCGCAGAAGTCGACGGACTTCTATCCCAAGGTGATAAGCGGCCTGGTGATGCTCCCTATAGGGCCGGGCGAGCAGGTCTAGTCTGCCCGGCGCACGATATGAATGCGACAAGCCCCGGCGGGCCACTTGGTCGCCGGGGCTTGTCCTCGCACTGCCGTCTGGCGTGCGCCGCAGCGCCTCGCTGCGGGTCAGCGACCGCTATTCAGGCAGATCCGGGCTGAAATCGATGAGAGTCTGGTCGAGATACGCCACTGCCGCGCCTCGCCCTGTCGCCTGATCTGGATCGAGCACCACGCCCGTCGTCTGTTCGACGGCTTCGGACAGAGCCTGCAGGTCGACAGCTATCCCGATTAGGGTGCGTGAGCGGTCAATCTCGAATCGCACCGGCCCGCTCAAGTCGGTGAAGCTGCCCTCAGACGGATTCCAGACATACAGGTACGGGGTGTAGGAGCCCGTACTTAGACGGTAGGAGACCTGAATCACTGCCTCGTCGCCCAGATCTGGATTGATCCTCCGCTCGCCTGGCGGGCGGCCGGTGGTAGTATCACCATCCAGGTCGAGCGCGAATAGCCAGTCGGTGTTGGCGCCCGGCGGATCCGGGATCGGCTCGTAGAGGGCGATCCAGAAGACCACCTCTCCCTCCTCAACCCAGTCAGCGAACTCGGAGGGCACTCCCTCTCCGGGCTCGAGGCCGACCCTCAGATCGGCCCGCACGCTGGCAGAGCGGATATCGATACCAGCCGGGATCTCCTGAACGGGTGCGCCTGTATCGTACAGTCCAACGTCGCCTCTGGCATCGGCGGTGGTGAAACTCCCCACCTGTGGAGTGGCCGTCGCCGCAGGGGGCGGCGTGGGCGAAGCGGCCATGTCCGGCGTCGGGGTGCATTCTACGACGCGCACGATAACCTGGGCGGATCTGCTGGAGCCTCGGTCGCTCGCTGTGACCACAAACTCACCCGTCTGCTGGCCCGCAGTGTGGAGCCCGCTCTGGCTGATATCCCCGCCAGTGGCCTCCCAAGTGACCTCGCTGCTGCCTGTAACAGTGAACAGGATCTGCTCACCGGTGCACAGTCTGGCCTCGGCCGGGCTGATCTCAAGAGGGGGCTTTGCCTGAGAGATTATCCTGCTGCAGGCCTGCAGGATAGTGACCAGCGCAATCAACGCTACCAGCGCGATCATGCCGATGGTGAACCAGTAGATGATCTCACGAGCCCTTTCGCTCACATCGAGTTTCTTGAGGAACATGTGGCCTCCTACGTCCGGCTGCAAGCGCCGCGGCTCGCCACAAGCACGATCCGAGTCGGCTGGGCCGGGCCGATGCGAGTGGGAAGTCTACCACAAGTGGACCGGTTTGGGAAACAGGCCTGGCGCGCGTTGCCGACTGCTCAAGGGACTCGCTCGAAGTACAGCTTGACGGCGCGGCGCGTGCGGGGTGTGACCGCGAAGTCGTGGGAGAGGCGGTGACCACAGACCCAGACGATCTGACTGCCCGCTGCAAGGAGCGGGACATGGTCACGCCAGGCAGCAGGGACCTTGAGGTTGATCATTAGCTCGCTCAGGCGTACGGTGTGGCCCCCCATTCCCAGAGGCCGGAAGCGGTCGCCGCGCTGGCGCGTCCGGAGCACCGCCGGCGAGGGGAGTCTGTCTTCGTCCACGTACGCTTGCCAGCGGCCGGCGGCGGCGATAGCGTCTGCATCCCAGGTCGCGAGTGACTCTGCCTCCAGGACCCAGTCTGAGTCTGGGATTGGCGTCGTGCCGGGAATCTCTACCGGCATCGCCTGGCGGCTCCACAGCAGCGGCTCGTCCGGCGGAGGGCCGCTAACTCCCTGGTCCGCCACTGTCAGCGTCTCGTAGCCCACCATGAGGGAGACTGCCTGAGGCAGCGTTGCCTGCGCTCCCGTCTCCCCCTCCAGCGCCACCGCTCGCGCATTCTCCACGTGGACGAAGTTGACGTCTCGCAGGCTTCTGCGCAGGCGGTATGCTGCGTGGCGAAGCGTGGCTCGCTGCAGCGCCACGGGTAGATTGCGCCAGGCCGCCCGGTCGAGCGTTATGGAACTGTCGGACTCCGCACGCACCACTTCGCCCCAGGCCTGGCGGCGGAGTTGTGCCAGTATCTCGTATTCTGCGGCCAGTACCTGGGCTGTGTGGCAGAGTCTCTGCCGGATCCCCGGATTGTACTGCTCGAGCGTTGGTAGGAGCTCGTGCCTCAGTCTGTTGCGGAAGAAGGTCTGATCAAGGTTGGAGCGGTCGAACCGTGGGCTGAGGCCGTGCTCGCTGCAGTAGAGCTCGATCTCACGGCGAGGGACGTAGAGGAGCGGGCGGATAAGCTGGAGAGACGCCGCGGTGATCTCCGGCAACTCGCCGATCAGGCGGTAGTCGGTGAGCGGGGTGCTGGGCAACATCCCCCGCAGGCCAGCCAGCCCGGAGCCGCGCAGCAGGTGCATCAGCACAGTCTCCGCCTGGTCATCTGCATTGTGGCCTACCGCAATCCTAGCGGCCCCTACGTCAGAGGCAACCTGCGCCAGGAAGGAGTAGCGAACGCGGCGGGCGGCCTCCTCGAAGGCAAGCCCTCCTTCGTCGGCGATCTGGGGCACGTCACGGCGCTCGACAGTTGCCGGCAGCTTCCTCTGGGCAGCGATGTCGGCGACGAACTGTGCGTCGCCGTCTGCTTCTGCGCCGCGCGCACCGTGATGGAGGTGGGCTACGTACAGCTGCAGGTCGTACTCGTCGCGGAAGCGGACCAGGAGGTGCAGGAGACAAAGGGAATCCGGCCCCCCGGATACGCCAACCACGACCCGGTCACCGTGGGCCAGGAGGGCATGCTGCTTGATTGTGCGCCGGACTCCCTGCAGGAGGTCGGCCAATGGCTAGGCCACTTTGTACACGCTGTCCCCAGCGCGAGCGCGGGATTCCAGCATGATGCCGATGCTGTCACCGGGACCGGCCTCGGTCACGGCCTGGCGATCGATCTGCATGGACTCAATGTCCGTCTCGAAATCGGTGGTGTGGCCGAGGACGTGTATCCGGTCGCCCACGGCAAGTCTGCCGCTGAGGTCTATGCCGGCCACGCTGATGTTGCCAAACCAATGAGTCACCTTGCCGACGAGTTCCTCCGCCATTCGTTGCCTCCTTACTCAAGCGGGCTATGTGGTGGTACCGTTTGGCTTCCGTGCCTCTACAAGCGGATGATCGACCCACAGTAGTCGCACTTGATCTCCCGCATGCCGCGGACGATTTCCACGTCGAGCGTCGCGCCACACGTGGTGCACTTGGTGGGCGCTTTCCTCGCTGCTTCGACCGCGGTCTCGTCCTTCGGACTGGTCCGCTCGTTGGCTATCTCGCCTGACCGGACCCTGCCGATGAGCGCCGCCCACTCATCATTGTCGGCCCCGATGACCCGCATGGTGACGCCGCTCAGGTCAGCGTCCGACGTGAACACGATATCGAGCAGCTGCTTGCTGCCCAGGAAGCCCTTCTGGCTGGTCTTGACTTCCTCGATCTGCCCCACCGTCACTGCGAATAGGGTTTCCTGGAGTTTCTCCTTCTCGGTGGCAATGAAGAGCACCTTCTTCGTGGTGACCTCCTCCTTCTGCTCGAAGATAAGCCTCTCATCCGTCACCAACAGCACCCCCTCGGGGCCGTCCTTCTTCGACTTCATGTACTGGGCGCGCACGGCCAGGACGGGGTCCTCAGCAGGGTACAGCTCGAAGGTTGCCTCGTCTACCTGATCGAGCAGCCACCGGATCTGTTCTATCTGCGTGCGGCACTGCTGGAGGTTTGTCTGGACATTCTCGTAGAGGGCCTCGACAGCCGACTGTGCGGCGCCGACCTTGTGCTCGAGTGTGTCAATAGTGCTGCTCGCCCGCCCAATCGCGGCGGAACCGCCGCTGGCGGCCTGGCGCAGCGCGCTCTCCGCCGCGGAGGCATCCATCTCCAGGTCCCGCGTTCGACGGTCGATCTCCTGGGCGACACGGTCTCGCGTCTCATCCCACTGCTCGGCCAGCACGCGCAGCTTCTGGTCCAGGAAGGAGCGGAACACGTATCCGCGCGTTCGCAGCGCCTCTACCTCGGCAGGGAGCATCGAGAGCCCGCTCTCGATATCTCCCATCTCTTGTCGCGCCTCGTTCAAGAGAAGTGATTCCTGGAGGCGACCGAGTCTGTCCTGCAGGCTGCCTAGCTCGGCCGGCGCTCCGGCGACCGCAACGGCACCGGCTGCTGCTGCCCCCCCCACAGCGGCAGCGCCCACGGCCGCGCTGCTGATGTGGCTGGGTGGACGCTTGACGCTCTTGATTGCGCTAGGCCTCGGCGCCGTTGTCGTTTGCTTTGTGAGAGGCTTCTTCGTCTTGACCGTCTTCTGCGATACGCCAGTCTTCTTCGAGGTAGTTGACTTCTTCAGGCTTGTCACCTTCTTGGTTGCCATGATGATTCTCCTTGGCTGCTTACCGGGCGCCCATCGTCAGGCGCAGGTAGGACTCCATGAACTCGTCCAGCTGGCCGTCGAGCACGGCCTGTACGTTGCCGGTCTCGTATTCCGTGCGGTGGTCCTTGACCATCTGATAGGGGTGGAGGACGTAGGACCTGATCTGGTTGCCCCAGCCGGCATCGACGTGGTCACCTTTCAGCTCAGCGATTTCCGCCTGGCGCCTCTCCTCTTCCATCTGAATCAGGCGGGCTCGCAGCACGCGCATGCCCATCTCTCTGTTCTGTGTCTGCGAGCGCTCGTTCTGGCAAGAGACGACGATTCCCGTCGGTAGGTGGGTGATTCGCACCGCCGTCTCGTTCTTCTGCATGTGCTGTCCGCCCGCGGTCGATGCGCGGAACGTATCGATGACCAGGTCGCTTGGGTCGAGCCTGATAGAGATATCGTCGCTGATGTCCGGCCAGACCTCGAGGAGAGCGAACGAGGTGTGCCGCCGATGGGCCGCGTCGAACGGCGAGAGGCGTACCAGGCGGTGCACTCCTCTCTCTGCCCGGAGGTAGCCGTAGGCGTTCTTTCCAGCGATGGTCAAGGTCGCCCGCTTTATGCCAGCCTCCTCGCCGTGAAGGAGGTCGACAATCTCCGCTTTGTAGCCCCGCCCTTCGGCCCAGCGCAAGTATGTGCGCAGCAACATCTCAGCCCAGTCCTGGGCGTCCGTTCCGCCGGCGCCGGCGTGGATTGCCAGTATCGCATCGCCTCGGTCGTGCCGGCCGGAGAGCAGTAGCTGGAACTCGAAGCGGCCAATCTCCTGCTCCAGGCTATCCGTCTCCGCCTCGAGTTCGGAGCCCAGGCTCTCGTCGTCCAGGCGTGCCAGCTCGATTGCATCGCCAACGCGGCGTTCCAGGCCGCTGGAGTGCTCCAATTCCTCCTTCAGCGCGGAGAGGCGCTGCATCGACTCAGACGCTGCCTGCGCATCGTCCCAGAAGTCGGCAGCGCTGGCACGCTTTTCTAAGGAAGCGATCTCCTTCTGCTTCGCCGCCAGGTCAAAGACGCCCCCGGATGTGGTCGAGGGTGCTGCGTAGGCTGGTGAGGCGTTCGACTAGCATCTCCATCGGGCGACGAGGCTCCTTTGAGAAACGACGTCTTCGCGGGCTGACCTGCTGACCGGGGTCGGCTGGCTCCGTGCCGCGCGGCAACCGAATCAGCCCAGCCGGTCCCAGGATTGCAGCGCCTGGATTATACCGCAAAGGGAAACGTAGAGCAAAGGCAGGCTGGTGTACGAGGGCGGGCGAACAGCACACGGACGCCCCGTCGAATGAGGGGCGTCCGTGCCGGGTTCCTGCAGTCAGGGGCTATCAAGTCTCCTGGCTATTCGTGCCCGGTCTGACGCATATCGCCAGGCGGCGAATGTCTCGTTCTGTCCGCTACAGGTCTGATAGGTCGTGGTCGCCGTACGCTGCTCGGTGCAGCGGTGTGCCTTCGTAGCGATCCGGCGACGAGGGCTGTTCCAGCCACTCGCGCTCTTGATCGGCACTACGCCGCCTGTCTTCCGCCCTGCGCTCGTCTCGCCAGTCGGCGAAATCCAGCTCTAGGGGGTCGACGTCGACCACCTCCAGCTCCGTGCCACAGGCGCGACACCTGACCCGGTGTCCTTCGCGCGCGGAGTCCATAGTGATCCTGGCGTCACACTGAGGACAGTATGCCCCGTTCATAGCCTTCTCCAGGACCGAGTGGCTGCCGGCGCTCTGCGGCTGCGCGGGCTAGTCGTAGTCCTCGTCTTCGTCGTAGTCTTCGTCGTAGTCCTCTATTGGATAGTCCACGTCGAATGGGCTGGTGCTGATGACCTCGAACTCAGTTCCGCACTCACCGCACTTGACCGTCGCTCCCATTCGTGGGCTGTCCTCGGTGATGGTGGCATCGCATTCCGGACAGTAGGTGCTTGCCATTGTATCGTCTCCTCTTGATCACGTTGTACCCGCTGGCTCCTGGCCCCTGGCAGGTCGCAACGAGTATAGCACATCGTACACATCAGCTCAGTTAGGGATTGGTGAGTGGTCGGTGAACGGTCGGTGTATGTGCAGCCTGCCGTGCGTGTCGCCGGCCGGCGAGCAGAGCGATGCGAGTTCGCGGGAGGCGTTGACTAGTCGTGGATGCGATGATATGATAACACTGGTGGATCATAATGAACGTGGCGATTCTGGCATCCACGCCGGACGCTGGGGCTGAACTGAAGTCCGCCATCGGCGACATGGCGGACAGCTCGACCATTGTGGATTCCTGGTCGGAGCTAGTCTCATCGCTGGATGAGAACAGCGTGGACCTGGTCCTCGTCGATCGGTCGCTGCTGCGGCTGGCGGACCTATCGACATTGGGTATCCTTGCGGGGCGTGAAAGGTGGCCACCGATCCTGCTCGTCGACACTGCCAGCGAGAGCGGCTTGGACTCCGTGTCGCTGCTTCGCCGCCTGACCAGGGCGGCTCCCGACACCTACGAGGTAGGCGGGCTCAGGATAGACACCCGCAAGAGGCGGGCGAGTATCGGTGAGCGATGGGTGACACTGCCCCCGATCCAGTACCGCTTGCTCCTGGCGCTGGCGAAGCGAGCGGGAGAGGTGGTGGCCTGCCAAGACTTGCTGCGCGAGGTGTGGGGATACGAATCGAGCGAGGCGGAGGCCCGCGAGTTGGTCAAGGTTCACATCAGGCAGATTCGCCGTCGCCTGGGGCTCGATCCGGAGAAGCACCACTACGTCCGCTCGGTCCGCGGCTTCGGCTACATGCTCGCTTCCCCGGATGACGAGTAGTCTGCAGCGGGGGGGTGGTATTGCTGTCCAAGCTCTAGCGGCCCGGTTGATTCGACCGGGCCGTTTGCTTGCCTGCCCACCGCTGCGCCTGGGCCTTCCTCGCGCCGGGGTGGTCGGGCCTCTGTAACTTGCGCCCGGGTACTCACGTTTCAGGATACGTAGGCACGAACGAGCCGCTCGATAGGCAACCAGCGGGCTTCGTGGCGGGAGCGAATGCGAGGAGGGCTGGGATGAACGGAGAAGGCGTGACGAGGTTGATCGGGCGCCGAATGCTGCGCCCGGCAGCGGCGACGGCGCTGGCAGTGAGCCTGGCGCTGCAGGCGGCTCCGGCGAGCGGGGCAATGGGCGATGGGGACGGCAGGGCTACCGCGGGCCTCCCGGGATCGATGCCGTCTCTGCTCACGATCCAGGCGGCCAAGCTGACGACGACGGCGACGCAGCCCGGCGACAAGCTGGGCTACTCGGTGGCCGTCAGCGGCGACGTGGCCGTCGTCGGCATACCGGAGGATGACTTCTTCGGCGGCGACAGCGGCACGGCATACGTGTTCGAACGAAACAAGGGCGGCGCGGACGTCTGGAGCCAGGTAGCCGAGCTGAACGCCGGCGGGGATGCCGCGGCGGGCGATCAGTTCGGCACCTCGGTGGCCATCAGCGGCGATACGATCGTCGTCGGTGCTCCCTACAACGACGACGGCGCGGAAAACGCCGGCTCCGCATACGTGTTCGAGCGGAACGTGGGGGGAATGGATCAGTGGGGCCTGGTGGAGAAGCTGCTGCCTATCGATGCCTGGTACAGCGGGTGGTTTGGGCACTCGGTGGCGATCAGCGGGGACAATGCCGTCGTCGGCGCCCCGCACGTCAACGGTGGTGCCTACCAGTCCGGGGTGGCCTACGTCTTCCGGCGCAACGAGGGTGGCGAGGACAGCTGGGACCAGGTGAAGAGGCTTACGGTCACCGACCCCACAGCGGACGCCTGGCTCGGCTTCGCGGTGGCAGCGAGCGGCGATGTGGTGGTCGCCGGCGCCCCCAGGGGCCAGGTCTGCGCTATCGAGGTCGGTGCCGCCTACGTATTCGAGAGGAACGCGGATGCCGGCGACGGCGGCGGGACGGCCGACGACTGGGGTCAAGTGAGAAAGCTGGCTGCGGGCGACGCAGCCGAGGATGACAAGTTCGGGCAGTCCGTGGCCATTAGCGGGGATACGGCCGTCGTCGGGGCGGAGTTCGACGACGTGGAGCAACCCAACTGGGCCGGTCACTACGTAACTGACGGCGGATCTGCCTACGTGTTCGAGAGAAACGAGGGCGGGGCGAACCAATGGGGAGAGGTAGCGCAGCTGGCGTCGGATGACCCCATGATGTTCGACTACATGGGCAACGCTGTGGCGATCAGCGGTGATGCTGTAGTGGTCGCCGCCTTCTGCGCCGAAAGCCAGGACGGACTGGCCTACCTGTTTGAGCGCAACTGGGGCGGGGCGGATGGCTGGGGTCTGGTGGAGACGTTTGCCCCCAGCGCAGGGCTGCCCGACATCCGCTTCGGGCTCTCGATAGCCGTCAGCGGCGATACGATCGTCGCCGGCGCCCCCTACGACGACGAGAAGGGATACGCCTCCGGCGCCGCCTACGTCTTCGTGCGCCGGGGGGCGAGCTGGGACCAGAGCGGGAAGACGGGCGCCACGGATCCCGAGTTCGCCGATCACTTTGGGGAGGCGGTGGCCATCAGTGGAGATACCATTCTCATTGGCACGCCAGGCGAGGACGACGGCGGGTCATCTTCCGGGGCGGCCTACGTGATGGAGCGGAATGAGACCGGCGAGGATGGCTGGGGCCAGGTCCGCAAGCTGGTCGCATCCCCGCCTGCCAACGCTCGGATGGGCTCGTCCGTCGCCATAGATGTGGACACCGGGGTCGTCGGGGCGCCTGGCGCAGCTACGGCCTTGATCTACCGGCGCAACCACGGCGGGGCGGACAACTGGGGCCACTTCCTCACCCTGACTGGCGCGAGCGGGGGCAGCTTCGGCTGTGCGGTGGCGATCAGCGCTGACACGATCGTCGTCGGCGCGTCGAACGAGCGCCAAGGAGGGTTCGACGGAGCCGGCGCTGCCTACGTATATGAGCGCAACCAGGGCGGGGCGGACGTCTGGGGACTGACGGCTGTGCTGACGGCGACGATCGATGCCGGGACGGGAGAGCGCTTCGGCCATTCCGTCGCCATCAGTGGAGACACGATCATCGTCGGGGCCTACTACGACGACGCCGGTGCGGCCTACCTCTTCGAGAAGGATCACGACGGGGCCAACGGCTGGCACCGCGATCGGAAACTGACGGGCGGCGACCCCGGTGTGATGGACTGGTTCGGCCATTCAGTTTCGATCAGTGGCGATACCGTCGCCGTTGGCGCGCCGTTGCACGGTGGCTCCAGCGGGGCCGTCTACGTCTTCGAGAGGAACTGGGGCGGCTGCCAGGATCTGTGGGGGCAGGTGGCGAAACTCACTCCCGGTGACGCCTCCACGGGAGATCACTACTTCGGGTGGACCGCCTCGATCGGCAACGACACAGTCGCCGCCGGGTCGTACGCCTTCGACGCTTCCGGCACCGACTCCGGCGCGGCCTACGTTTTCGAGCGCAACGTCGGTGGGCCGGACAACTGGGGCCAGATGGACAAGGTCGTTGCGGAGGACGAAGTCGCATATGACTACTTCGCCTATTCGGTGGCTATCTCGGGCCGGCAGGTCGTTGTCGGTGCCCCATACGACGACGATGGGGCCAGCGGTGCGGGATCGGCCTACGTCTTCCGCCTGAACGCCGCCAGGGTCTTCGTGCCGCTCGTTCTGCGGAGCTGGTAGGGCCGGGGCCCAGCACTGGCTGCCTGATTCGAGCCTCCTGTGCCTGTGGGCACAGGAGGCTCGTTGTGGAGCTGCGCATGCGGCGCGATGCTTGCCCGGCGCGCCGAAGGAGGGTAGAATAGCTTCGGGGGCTGAGACTGCGTGGCGCACGGCACACACTCCCGCGGCGGGAGACAAGCGATAGGGCGACTTGCGGTCGGGCTGGCAGCACTAGCGGCGCTGACTGTGGCCTGTGACGCGTCCGGCGCGCCGTCTGGCTCGCCGAGCCCCTTCGTCTGGCCCACCCCGTCGCCTACGGTGCCACTCCAGACGCGCCGCCCTTCGCCGACGGCGACCTCGAGCGTGCCCACCGCCACGCCGGAGCCGACTGCGACATCAACGCCGGCCCCATCCCCCTACATCGGCGTTCAGTACGTCGGAGGCACGCTGGGAGGTGTGTGGACCCTGGCTGCCGTCCGCCATGGTGTGCACGCCGACAGCGTGCGCCTCGTTATCGAAATGGTCGAGCCCGGCGATCACGTCCCGCTGTTCCGGGCTGTGGAAGTGGACAACGAAGCGAACCCCTTCCCGGGTGGGCACGACCCAACATGGGGCGCGGCCCGCATCGATCTGTTCATCAGCGATCTGTACGCCTATGGTTACCCTCTGGGCGATGAGCTCCCCATTGAGCTGGATGGCAACCCGTGCGTGACCCGCATCGGCAGCTACCCGACCTATGACGACGCTCTGCTCGGCTTCTCTATCGGGTTGAGGGAGCCAGCGGCGTACGAGGTGCACGAACTGACCAGCCCGGTGCGGATAGTCGTCGATGTCTGGCACGGGCAGTGACGCCTACTGCGCGGAGTAGTCATGCCCACATGCCTGTGATTCAGATCACATCGAGCATCGCCATCGACGAAAG
The DNA here is from genome assembly GCA_964530325.1 of uncultured Anaerolineales bacterium. Classification (GTDB taxonomy): domain Bacteria; phylum Chloroflexota; class Anaerolineae; order B4-G1; family B4-G1; genus CAZHAX01. The sequence continues at coordinate 70,603 of CAZHAX010000010.1, forward strand.
CGAGATCGGGCTCGAGTTCGTCCGGGCCTCTGGCCCCGGCGGCCAGAAGGTGAACCGGGCCGCGACGGCGGTTCAGCTGCGGTTCGACGTAGCCCGGTCTCCCTCGCTCTCAGACGATGTCCGCCGGCGCCTTATGCGCATCGCCGGGAGCAGGCTGACGAAGGAGGGGGTCGTTGTCATAGATGCCCGCCGCTTCCGCACGCAAGAACGGAACCGCCAGGACGCAATCGAGCGACTGGTCGGGCTGATCCGCAGAGCGGCGGACCGGCCCGAGGCGCGCCGCAGCACACGGCCATCGCAGGCTGCTCGTCTGCGACGGCTGGAGGCGAAGCGCCACCGGAGCCAGCGCAAGCGAATGCGTCGTTCTGTACCCCACCCGGAGGACTGACGATTGAAGGCTCTCCGCCGCTGGCTGCTCGTGATCGGTATCTGCATTGTCGCCGTGGTCATCTCGCGGGCCTGCTCAGGTGGCGGCGACGAGGCCAGCCGGCCGGTCTGGCTTGACGGCGGCACTTCGACGCGGACGGCCCGGCCAGCCATCCCCACCAGCCAGAGCTCTCCTACCCCTGCCTATTCGGGGAGCGCGGGGGGCACGCCGACTCCGGACGCGACGCCGGATTGGGCCCACAGCGAGGGCTGGCTGGAGTGGTACGTCGTGCAGGCGGGCGATACGCTCAGCTCCATCGCACTGGCCTTCGGCTGCACGGTGGAGGAGATAGCAGCGGCAAATGGCCTGACCAGCGTCAACACGCTCGCTGTGGGGCAGACGCTGAACGTGCCTACCGCGGCGAGTGCGGAAGGACCCTACCTCAAGCTGGTGCCGGACAGCGAGATGGTCTATGGCCCGGCCTACATCCAGTTTGACCTGGCCGGGTTCATAGCCGGTCAGCGCGGCTACCTGGCGTCCCACAGCGAGACTGTCGAGGGGAGATCGCGGACCGGAACAGAGATTGTCCAGTTGGTGGCCCAACGCTTCAGCGTCGGGCCGCGCGTGCTGCTGGCTTTGCTTGAATTGCGAGGTGGCTGGGTGACCGAAGCGAGCCCATCGGCCGAGGCGCTTCTTCTGCCGCTGGGCAGCTGGGAGCCCTCGGGCCCCGGGCTGTACGATCAGCTCAGTTGGGCGGCAGTCCGGCTCAACGAAGGCTACTATGGTTGGAAGCGGGGCGACAGGACGACGGTACGCGTGGCTAACGGGGTGCGTGCGTCTGTCGCGCCCGGCCTGAATGCGGGCACGGCTGGCGTGCAGAACTGCCTGGCGGCGCTCACCTGGTCCTGGGACGAGTGGCTCGAATTAGTCGCTCCCGGCGGATTTGCGGCCACCTACAGCGAGCTGTTCGGTGATCCGTTCGCCTACGCGGTCGAGCCCCTCGTGCCGCCCGACCTGGTCCAGCCGGAGCTGCATTTGCCCTGGGAAGCGGGGCTCACCTGGTATCTGACGAGCGGGCCGCATGGCGGGTGGGGGCCCGCCGGCGGCCGCGCTGCGCTCGACTTTATCAGCGGCGATCGCATTACGGACTGTACCGTCACTACCGAATGGGCGACCGCGGCGGCGCGCGGTCTCGTCGTGCGCAGTGAATGGGGCGAGGTGGTGATCGACCTGGACTTCGACGGACACGAGGAGAGCGGCTGGGTGCTGATCTATCTCCACGTGGCCACTGACGGCAGGGTGGAACAAGGCACACAGGTTGAGACAGGGCAGCGTGTGGGGCGCCTATCCTGCGAGGGCGGCTTCTCCGACGCCTCGCATCTACACTTCGCCCGCCGCTACAACGGAGAGTGGATTCCCGCCGGCAGCGGGCCGGTGCCGATGGTCCTGTCGGGGTGGACTGCCCATGAGGACGTGATGCCCTACGATGGCACGATGACCCGCGGGGACCAGATCCGTACGGCCTGCGAATGCTGGGACGACGAGGTGAACGGAATCGTGGCCGACGGGGGCTGGTGACAACCCAACCGCAGCTGGCAGCGCCAGCTACATCAGCTCGACGTCGACTCCGGTCCTCTCTTTGATCTCCAGAGCCAGTGCTGCCAGGGAATCCGGCTGGAAGTAGCAGCTATCCGGAAGCGGGCATCCGAGGACCAGCAGGTCGGGCTTCCGCTCGTCGACGTAGCCCAGCAGCTGCTCGCGGAACTCACCCTGGCGGACCGCGACATCAGCGGTTACATCCTCTTGCTGGGCCCGTTCGACGAGGGTCATCATGATGAATTCCCCCATCTTCATCATTTCCTCTGCGACGACGCTGGCATGGCCCATCTCAGTCTGCTTCATGAACTCGACGTCGGCGATGTAGAGGAAGGTGAGCGGCAGTTCGAGCTCCCTGGCCCGGGCGATGGCGTGCTGCACGGTAGGCTCGCTACCCTCGCCGCCCCGCGTTGCACAGACTATGCCTCCGGTGATATCGCAAATCGCATCCATCTAGCAGCTCCTAGAAGCCTACCAGCAGCCACAGCAGGCCCAGAGTGACCGTGATCAACATCGAGGGCAGGCCGTGCCTGATGAAGGTCTTGACGGTGATCCTGTAGCCCGCCCGGGCCGCGATTCCGGCCGTGACCAGGTTCGCCGACGCTCCGATCAAGGAACCATTGCCACCCATACCGGCGCCGATCGCCAGCGCGTAGAAGAGCACTCCGCCGGAGGCGGCCGGTATTCGCTGCGTCAGGTAGCTGACGACCGGCAGCATCGCTGCCGTAAACGGGATGTTGGCGACGACCGCTGAGAGCAGGGCTGAGGCATATACTACTACGGCGATGCCGAGGATGGGACGGTCTCCGACCACGTTGCCGAGGAAGACGGCAATGTGCCCGATGAGGCCGACCTCCTGAAGTGCCCCCACGCAGACGAACAGGCCGATGAAGAACAGGAGCGTCGTCCAATCCAGCGCGCCGACGATCTCATCGACATCGGCTCGATCCCAGACGAGGAGTAGGATCGAGCCGATCAGCGCCGTGACGGCCGGGCTGAGGTGGAGATGCTCGCCCATTACGAACAGCACGAGCATGGCCAGGAAGACGATGCCGGCCTTGCGCAGTGCCGTCGGCTTGGTGATGCGGGCGTTTTCCTCAAGCTTCGCCTCCAGCCCTGGGGAGACGGACCTGCCCACGGACCGATACTCCTGCCGAAAGCTGAACTGGGCGTAGGCCATAAGGGCGAACTGGGCCAGAAAGGCGGCCGGGGCCACGTTGGCCACGAAATCGTTGAAGGATAGGCCGGCGTAGGATCCGATGAGGATGTTGGTCGGTGTCCCGATCAGCGTGGCCACGCCGCCGACGTTCGAAGCGAGGACCTCCGGAATGAGGAAGGCCAGCGGGTTGAGGTTAAGGGCCAAGGCAATCTGCAAGCTGATCGGCGTCATCAGCAGCATCGTGGTCACGTTATCGAAGAGAGCCGAACAGACGCCGGCCAGGAACGTCAGGATCGCCCCCAGCACCCAGATGCGCCCCCGAGAGGCCCGGTAGGCCCAGTAGGCTAGCCACTGAAACAACCCCGTCTTCTCCAGAATGCTGATTACGATCATCATGCCCATGACCAGGAAGATGACCTCGAAGTCGATGTAGTGGAGCGCGCGCTCGAAGTCGAGAATGAAGAGGTCCTGGCTGATTGGGGCGCCCATGTAGCTGACCAGGAAGATGACGGCCATTCCCAGCAGTGCGGAGAGGGCGTTGTGGACTCTCTCCTGTGCAATGAGCACAAGTACGGCGACGAAGGTAGCTGCAGCGATCCAGAAGCCGACCGTGATCCGGCGCTCCAGCGCGATCTCTTCCAGATGGAGCGAGCCCCCGGTCCCGAGAATGTGCAGCTCCTGGGCACTCAGGACTATCTCCTGCGGTTCGAAGTGCGGCCGCTCGATCAGGATCTCCAGGCTCGAGCCCGGTAGGTCGGCGAGCAGGAGCTGGAACGAGCCATCGGGGTTTGTCTCCGCCTCGGCGAGCTGTTCTGTGCCGCTCGTCGCTGTGACGGAGGCGCCGGAGACGGGCTGGCCCTGCGGATCGACGACTCGGCCCGTAATGGCCGGTCCGCCGGCGCTGGCAGCGATCGGGGTCGGGCAGGGGGAGAGAATCAGCGCCAGGGCGGCAGCGGCGACCAGGGCTAGCACTGTGGGCCTGGCGGCCCGGCGAAGTACGCTCAATGAATCCCTCGTGCGGTAGTTCGACTGGCTGGCGGATTGTACAGCATGCGGCCCGGCAGTGCAAGATGCTCATCGGGCAGCGGGGCTCGCCCGCAGTCCCGCCTGGAACGAGCGGGTTCTAGCGCCTGCGGCGGGCAGGCAGGGGGCCCTCGAGCTCCTTGACGGCCCTCAGCACCTCAGCCTTGTCAGGATCGCGGAGGGCGCGCGAGGGACCCGGCCGATCGCCCACTACGATTGCCAGGGTGCCCTTGCGGCAGGGAATTGCCAGGTCCACCGCGTACGACCTGCCGTGCTCGCGGATGAGGAACTCCCGCTCCGGATTCAACCCCGCCTCCTTGAGCGTGACGTAGATGCCATCGGCGCCGGACGCGTAAAGATCGTTGATCTCCTCTGCGGCAGTGAAGCGATCCCACGAGGTCTCGATGAACGTCACCCGCCGCCAGCGGAAGCTCAGAATCGGCTGTTCCAGCTCCATGAGCGGACCCAGCTGCATCTTGTAGTAGCGGCGGTCGGCGCGCGGATGCTGCGGCTCCAGCGGCAGCAGCTGGCGCCGGCTGACCAGCTCGTGGCCGCGAATGGGGGCGTACCAGCGGATTGACCATTTCTCGTCGCCGAAGGCCCGGGTGAAGTAGAACGCCAGCACCGCGGCCTCCGTAGTGCTGTCCGGTGCGTGCCGCAGCGGAATACGATACCAGCCCTCGTCCCGCGCGATCCTGAAATCGCGCGGGCGGTTCATGATAGCCACCAGAACCCGGTCGGAGGAGTGGAACATCAACTGCTCAAAGTGGGACCATCTACTGTCCGGGTGCGTCGAAGAGCACTTCGTCCAGGTCCGGTCTCCAGTCGTCAGCGCGTACCCGGTCCGCCATCTCGGCGGCCGCGGCCAGCGGCACGGTCTGGGTCACGAATGGGCTGCCGTATGGGCCGCCGTAGCCCCAGAGGCGGGCGTTGCTCCAGTCTGCCGGCTCGCTGTTCGCCGGATTGTCCGGGTAACCTGACCCGCTGCGCTGCCCGGAAACAGACTCGACGTAGACCAGGTCTGGGTTGAGCCGGACCCACAGGCCTGCGCGCTCGTGGAGCCCATCGTATGCCTGGCGGATGTGGGGCTTGTCCGGGGCGGCCTGAACGTGATCGTCTGCCGCGAACACAAGCATCACCCTCAAGTGGGGAATGGAGGTAGCCAGCAGGGGGTAGTTGTCTACGGTGGTGCGGAACGGCCAGTTCTCCTGGGCCTCTTGCGGGGTGGCCAGGCCTTCGGGCCAGCTGTCCAGAGTGAGAGCGCCGTTATCCAGCAGGGCCTGCAGCAGGTCGCGCGAGTAGTACCTCTTGCGCCACATCTGAGGGCACTTGTCTGAGAGAACGTGATCCGGGCCATTCGGTACTGCGAAGTAGGGCCGGCCTTCGGGATACTGCTCGTTCTGCAGCCACCCAACTGTCGAGTAGTCGATGTGTATCGAGGTTGGTGTGTAGTCCTCGGGGTGGTAGTAGGGGTTGAAGACCGGCCTGCGATCATCGTCGAAGTAGCCGAGCTCGAGCGGATACATGGGGTCGATAGTGGGGTTCTCACGCCCGACTAGGTAGCCGACGCCTGGCAAATCCTGTCCGTGCAGAGCGAGCACGTTCGTCGCTGCGACGCCAGAGTGAGAGAACGAATAGAGGCCGACGTTGTCGCTGAGCGGGGCTACTTCGACCAGTTCGGCCAGGGTGTGACCGTCGATGTCTGTCTCAAGTCCGGCGGCGAAACGGATGACGTCGCGGAGGGCGGCCAGGCACATCGGCCCCCCGTAGTCGAACTCGCCTTCGCTCTCCAGACCGTACGTGGGATCGTCTTTACCCGGCCAGAGGTAGTCGACGTGGATGGCGCCGATCTCCGTAGTGTCCGCGCTCTCGTGGAAGCCGACCGCCGTAGTGAAGAAGCCGGCGACGTCTACGATCACGGGAGCGCCCTCCGGGTAGCGTGGCTTCTCAGGCAGGCGAACCCGGACTACGATGTGGCCGATACCCTCGGAGTCGACGTAGGTTGTCAGGGTCCCTCCTGCGGGGACGGGGGTAGGCGTTGCGGGCTGATCGGTCGAAGTCAGGCTGCAAGCGGCGGTCAACGCCAGGGGTGCGATCGCGGCCCAGGCCAGGCGGCTGCGCCAGGCACGATGCTCCCTCAAGGCAGTCGCTCCGTCGCGCTCAGTCCGGTCTTGAGTCCGCGGAGGACTCGCTCCGGAGTGAGCGGAAACGTGTCGAACCAGATTCCGGTCGCGTCGTGGATGGCTGCCGCCAAGGCTGGTGCCAGGGGGATCATCGGCATTTCGCCCATGCCTCGCGCTCCCCAGGGGCCACGAGGATCCGGCCGCTCGATGACGATCGATTCGACGCGGCCGGGCGCGTCTGCGATGGTGGGGATCAGGTACGTGCTCAGATGGGGCGTGAGCACCGTACCTTCCTCGAGCAGGAAGTTCTCGCAGGTCGCCCAGCCCAACGCCTGCACCACGCCGCCCTCGATCTGCCCCTCGACCTGCTGAGGGTTGATCGCCTTCCCCACGTCGCTCGCGGAGACAACGCGCAGTATTCGCAGCTGCCCCGTCTCCGTGTCTACCTCCAGCTCGACCGCCTGTGCGACGTAGCCGTAGGCGAAGTTGGGCATTGCCTGGCCTGTTTTCGGGTCTAGCGGCGTGGTTGCGGGGGCCTTGTATGTGTGCTCGACGACTACTGGTCGCTCACCGCTCTGCCACGCCTCCAGAGCCTGGGCTGCTGCCTCGCGCACCGCGTTTCCGGCCATGAACGTCGTCCGCGAGGCCGAGGCAGAACCCGAGCTGCCGGGGCTGCTGGCCGTATCCGAGGCGGAAAGGCGAATGCGATCCAGGGGCAGGTCCAGAGCCTCTGCGCCCATCTGGGTGATCACTGTGTGGCTGCCGTGGCCGGCGTCGGCGCTGCCGATACAGACTGTCGCCGCCTCGATCTCTTCACTCTCCTGCTCACCAGCCAGCTCGATGCGAACCCAACACGTGTCTTCATAGCCGAAGGAGAACCCCACGTTCTTGAAGCCCACTGCGAAGCCGAGGCCACGGCGCAGGTGTCGGGTCAGCGCCGGTTTCGTCATAGCGATACGGGTCCAGCCATGCGCCGTCGAGCTCCATCCGGCTGCGAGGGCGCATTCCTCGGCCACATCCGTGAGGCTTACGCCGCCCGGGAGCGGCGTCCCGGTGGCGATGCTGCTGCCCTCGCGCAGCAGGTTGCTCATACGCAGGCCGACGGGGTCGACGTCGAGGGCATCGGCGAGCTTGTTCATCTGCATCTCGGCAGCGAACTGGGCCTGCGGCGCGCCGAAGCCCCGCATCGCCCCGCCCGGCGGGTTGTTCGTGTAGACCCCGTCCGCGTCGATCTTGACGTTGGGGATCTCGTACGGGCCGGTGCAGGTGATCGCCGCGTTGCCCAGCACCTTGTTCGTCGTATAGCAGTAAGCACCGCCGTCCGCGACGATCTCGATCTCCGCAGCGACAAGCACGCCGCCCTGCGTGGCGCCGAGCTTGCAGCGGATGAGCATCGGATGCCTCTTGCAGTGACCTAGAATCGACTCCTCGCGGCTCCACACCATCTTGACGGGGCGCTGCAGCTTCCAGGCCGCCAGGGCGAGGACGATCTGCAGAGAGAGGTCCTCCCGGCCGCCGAACGCTCCTCCGATGGCCGGATAGATCACGCGCACCTGTTCGGGCGGTATTCCCAGGGCGTTGGCGATCTGCTGCTGATCCTCCCAGGCCCATTGCCCGGCTGCGACGACTGTGATTCGGTTCTCCTCGTCTATGTAGGCCAGGCCGGCCTCGGGTTGCAGGAAGGCGTGCTCCTGCGCCGGCGTGTGGTACTCGCCAACTACGACGACGTCTGCCGCTGCCCAGCCCGCATCCATGTCGCCTCTGCGAATCTGATAGTGACAGATGCGGTTGCCATCCGTGCTCATCTCTGGATGCACAGGATTGGGCTTGCGCTTAGGGTGCAGCTGGGGGGCGTCCGGCTGGAGAGCCTCGACAGGGTCGGCCACTACAGGTAGGTCCTCGTAGTCAACCTTAATCAGATCGCGGGCCCGGCAGGCCTGCCGCTCCGTCGCCGCCACGACCAGGGCGACCTGATCGCCGACGAAGCGGACGATGTCCGCCCCCCGCTTCTTCGAGCCCGGCCCGCACAGGACCGGCTGGTCCGGCGTCTGCAGACCGTACTCGTTGACCGGCACATCCCGGGCGGTGTAGATGGCCACGACGCCGGGCAATGCCTCGGCCTCACCGGAGTCGATGGCCACGACGCGCGCGTGGGGCCGGCCGGCGAATAGCAGCTTGGCGTGGAGCATGCCCGCCATAGTGAAGTCGGCGGGAAAGAGCGCCTCTCCAGTCACCTTGGCGCGGGCGTCTATCCGGGGGATCGATTCGCCTACGATATCGTCCAAGATAGTGCCTCAGTCCGCGGCGTTCCGGACGACGACCTCTGTGCCGGCTGCCACCTCGCGGAATGCGGTTGCGTCCCCGACTGTGCGCCCGACCACGTTCACAGGGCTGGCAGCGCGGGGCTCGTCTCCGGCGCTGGCCGGGGTGGGGCCGAAGAAGATGCACAGGGCCTGGCCGACGGGCCAGTAACCCAGCTCCCCGACGGCGACGTCCGCCCTCGCGTCCGGGGCTTGGGCTGCGTCCACTGGGATACGGAAGTAGATCTCGTCGCCCCAGGTCTGGGCCCGGCTCGTGATAGGCAGTGCCTTGCAGATGGCCTGGGCTGTGGGGCTGTCGTTGAGCTCAGCCGCCATCGATACCGAGCCGGCTGCAATGGTGATCCGGCAGGACACTGAGTTCTCCCTTCCGTTCGCCGGCTCAGCCGCCGGCGATGAGATGGATGACTCTCACGTCAGCTCCCTCCGGTACCGTCTGTTCCGGGTACTCCTGTGGTGGGATGACCTCTCCGTCGATTGTTACTACGATGTGGGGGAAGGTGTAGCGGAAGCGGTGCAGCAGGCCCGTGATGGTTAGGCCGGCTTCCCATTCCAGCTCGTCGCGGTCGTTGACCCGAATCATGCTACTCCGGGACCTCTGCTGCGCGCTGGCTGGCTAGAGATGGGCCTTCACGACGGCGACGACCTCGGGATAGTCCATCCCCAGCCGCTTGAGCGTTCCCAGCCTCGGGACACCGTTCTCCGTCCAGCCCCGGCGGTCGTAGACGGCCGTGGTGAGCAGGTCGTATTGCTCCTCCCTATGGTGCCGCAGGGCCGCCATCTTCTCCTCGGTGCTCATCGCTTCGGGCTGCAGACCCAGAATCTCCTTGAGCTGCTTGTCGTACCGCTCTGTCCGGGCCTCGTACTCATCGGCTGTTGCCGGCCCCATCGACCTATAGGGTATCGCATCGTGTTCGCGGAGACCGTGGCCCAGCCGGATGTTGAAGACCCGCTGGAAGTTGTAGACCGCCTCGGACATCGTTACCAGATCCTCCTTCGTGATCTCCCGTCCGGTGATGGCGGTGAAAAGGTCGACGTAGTTCTGCACGTGTGCCGGTATCTTGGCCGGGTCCTCGCTCGTGGCGTTGTCCGGCGGGACGATATCGTTCCAAGGGAGCTTGCAGAAGCCGCACAGGCCGAACCAGGTGCGGAACATCGGGAAGTAGTGGAGGGCTTCCGCCTTGTCCTCGAAGGAGGGGATCAGATTGCTCACCATGTCCATGAAGATGAGCCAGGCCTCATCGTGCTGCGGCCCCTTGTTCGTCAGCCCATAGCCGCCCTGCTGGGCCAGTGATTCCTTGGGCGTGTAGAGCGAGTACTCTAGCCCTTTCGCCTCCATACCGATGTCCTGGAGGAAGGCTGGATCGGCCCCATACTCCCTGGCGAAGATGTCCTTCATGCGGCGGACGCCCTGGCCCACGATCTTGCCGAATCCCTCGCCACGACCCATCTGGTGGAGAAGCTCAATGGAGGTCTCAGCGTTACCGAAGTTGAGCGCCAGGCCACCCGTGATCTCATTGTTGAGTATGCCAGCCTCGTAGCACTCCATGGCGAAGGCCGTGCTGGTGCCGAAGGAGATCGTGTCCAGACCGTACGTATCGCAGTAGAAGTTGAGTTCGAGGATGGCGTCCGGATCGAAGATGCCGCAGTTGGAGCCAAGCGCAGCGATCGTCTCGTACTCGGGCCCGTCTACGATGACCTTCTGGCCCTTGTAGGGGCCTGTGCGTACGGCATACCCGTCCACGGCGTGCGAGCAGGCCATCGTGCAGCCGTACCAGCAACCGTCGGGCAGGCCCTGAGTGAAGCGGTCCTCCCAGACTTCGCGGGCGATCTTCGAAGCATCTGGATGTGCTCCGAACTTGTAGTTGTTCACTGGAAGCAGATCGTAGTCGTTCATTATCTGGACCAGGTAGGTGGTGCCGGTTACGCGCATCTTGTTCTGGCGGTCATCGAAGTCGCGGATCTCGTTGTGAATCTTCGTTCCAGCGCTGCTGATTGTGTCCGGATCGGCCGGGTTGTTCGAATCGCCGCGCACCGGCGGGCTCTTGACCACGAGGGCCTTGATGCGCTTGTCCCGCAGTACCGTCCCCGTGCCGCCGCGCCCCGCCTGCTTGAACCGGGGGGCCTTCCGGCGCCGGTCATAGAAGCTGAAGTTGAGGCAGCCGAGCCGGCTGTTCTCCGCACCGCTACCGGCGGAGACGGTGGAGATCGAATACCGCTCCTTCTCGGTCGAGGCCAGCTGCTCGATCAAGTAGTGGCCGAGCAGGTGGGTATCCACCGGAGCGTCGGGCGCCTCCTCGATCGTGACCCGGCCGGCCACGCCGTCGATAACAACGATGATGTCCCTGTCTGCCTTGCCTTGTATCTCCAGGGCGTCCCACCCGGCGAACTTCAGATAGGGGCCGAAGTGGCCGCCGACGTTGCTATCGATGACGATGTCCGTGAGTGGGCTGATGGTCACGACGAGTGACTTGCCTGAACCTGGGTACTGCGTTATCCCACCGCATGGACCGGAGGATATGACCAGAGCATTCTTCGGGTCGTCCCACCTTGTGTCATCGTCGACGGCTTGCCAGAGCAGCCAAAGCCCGAATCCCCGTCCACCGATGAACCTGTCCTTCATCTCCTCAGTCACAGGCTTGGGCGTGATTGAACTATCGGACACGTTGATGCACAGTGTCCGGCCAGTGTATCCGCGGTCTACGGGCGACGGCACGTAGGAGTACTCGGCCCGAGCACGGCCCCTTTGGCGTTCTTGCTTGGCAGCCATAGTCCCCAGCTCCCGCCCGGGAGAGAGGTTCCTTGGAGCTGCCGTCAGGCCAGCCCGCGCCTCGCAGGGTTGTCTCCCAGGCTCGCAGGAGACGATTCTATCACAACTGACGGAAAGGCGAAAGCGATTGCGGCCCCCGGCAGATGCGTCACGTGACCATCGAGCTCCTGCGCCAGGCTGCGCCTTGACAGCGCGGCGACCCCCTGGGATAATGCATCCGGGCTGCAACCCGGGGCCCAATACTACGTAATGAGGGTTGAGTAGCGTGGGCGAATCGGACGTGCCGGCTGGGCGCGCCATAGGCGTGCCGGATGAGGGGCAGTGGGTTCGGCTGGCGACGCAGGGAGATCAGGAGGCGTTTGGGAAGTTGGTGCTGGCATACCAGACGCCGGTCTACAACCTGGCCTATCGCATGCTGGGCAGCCCGACCGAGGCCGAGGAAGCGGCGCAAGAGACATTCCTTCGCGTATACACGAATCTGCACCGATACGATCCAGAGCGGAGCTTCCGTTCGTGGCTGCTTTCGATTGCCTCACATTACTGCATAGACTGCCTAAGGCGGCGACGGATCAACTGGCTTTCTCTCGATGAGGAGATCTTGCCGGCGGGCACGCTCTCGAGCGGCCGGCCGGGTCCGGAGGGGGCGGTGACAAGGCGGGAGCAGGAGAAATGGATACAGGGCCTGCTGGGCGGACTCTCGCCAATGGACCGGGCCGCTGTTACCCTCCGATACTGGTATGACTGCTCTTATGAGGAGATCGGCGAGGTGTTGGAGTTGACAGTGAGCGCAGTCAAGTCCCGGCTCCACAGGGCCCGGCGCGCTTTGGCCGAGGCCATGGAAGGAGAATCAGCTCATGCCATGCGATAGGGCCTCCGAGATGATGTCCGCCCGACTTGACGACCGCGTTAGCCCGGCGGAATCGAAGAAGCTGGATGAGCACCTGGCGTCCTGTGCTGCGTGCCGGGAGCTGTGGCGGCGGTTGCGTGCGCTGGACGCGGTGCTGGCTGCGGCCAGCTTGGCGAGCGCGCCTGCTGCGCTGCAGGTGGACGTGCTGGAGCGGCTCAACCGCAGGGGGCGTATGCGCCGCGGATTCGTGGGCGCTGCTGGGCTAGCCCTGGGCTCGGCCGCTGTGGCGGGAGCGGTGGTTCTGCCGCTCGGGCTGCGACTGCTCGACCTGCTGGGGATCGCTCCGGCGCTTGTCGCCGGCCTGCCGGAGACCGCAGCGCATCTGCTGCCCTCTATCGGCTCCGTAGGGCGGGCAGCCACGCTGCTGGCCGGCGAGATCGTGGTGCCGCTGGCGCTGGTGGCGCTCTGCGGCCTGGCGACGGTCCTGACCGCGAACGTGGTGTGGCTCGGCACACTGCGGAGATTCCGTGCAAGGCACTAGGCGTCGATAGCGCAAGGCGGGGTAGAGATGAGAGGCATGTTATGACGTCGCTACGGCGGTATGGCCAGCGCGGCTGTGAGCAGGCCGAAGTGTGGAGGTGTCACAATGAGCAATAGGAGACGTGTCTTGTCGGTGGCTGTGGCGTGCGGCGCCCTGTTGCTTGCCGCTGCACCGGTCGGGGCCTACGCGGCCTCGCCCGGCGACGACGGCGTCATTATCTGGAACGAGGACTACGAGCTGCCCGCTGGCGAGGTCAGGGAGGGAGACCTGATCGTCTTCAATGGCGACGTCAGGCTGGGCCCTGGCAGCCGCGTTGAGGGCACCGTCGTCGTCTGGGGCGGAGACGTTACTGCCGAAGGGACAATCGAAGGGGACCTGGTTGCGTCCGGCGGAGCCCTGATGCTGGGCAGCCAGGCGGTGGTCCGCGGGAACGTGGTCTGCTCCTGGAGCTGTGACCTGACCCGGGAGGAGGGCGCCCGGATCGAGGGCGAGATGGTCGAGGGCTTCAACGTCGAGGCGTTTGACGTCGAGTGGCTCCGGGAGCTGAACATCCGCCTCCCTGCTATCGGCCGCTTCGACGTATCCGGTCCCTCGTGGGTAGTCTCCTACGTGTTCGGCGCGCTGCGCACCGTGTTCGGTATCGCGGTCGTCGCTGCGCTGGCCGCGCTGGTGAGGGCCATGTGGCCCGAGCAAACCTCGCAGGTAGCTGCCGTCATCGTCGGAGAGCCGCTTGCCTGCGCTGGTTTCGGTCTGCTGACGGCTGTCGTGGCTGCTGTGGTTCTTGCCGTGGTGGCGCTCACAATCTGTCTACTGCCTCTTGCGGCGCTGGGCGGGCTCGCTGTCATCGCGGCCGGCCTGTTCGGTTGGGCTTGCGTGGGGGCTGTTGTGGGCGAGCGGCTGCTCCAGGCGCTGAGCGTCCGCGAAGTGGCGCCGCCCTGGGCCGCAGCACTGGGTGCTCTGCTCGTATCGGCGCTGACAGGAGGCCTGTCCGCTGCGCCCTTCATCGGCATCTGTCTCGGTCCGCTGGGTGGATTGGTGGCCATGGTCGTAGGCTGCCTTGGGCTGGGGGCTGTTGTGCTAACTCGATTCGGGACGGCGAGCTATCCAGCGCCAGCCGAGGCGGTCGCAGTCCCGCTGCCTCAGCCGCCTGCGAAGCCGAAGAGACCGCGCAAGAAGGCCGAGGAGAAGTAGCGACTGCGGGTAGGAATCGTCTCTACCACAGGCCGGAGGGCTCCGCTGGGGGCTCTCCGGCCTTTCACATACTGGCCGGCTGGACAACCTGCCGGAACGGCGGTATTATGGGCTGGGCAGGTGGAATCCAGGAGGTGCTCGAATGAGGACACCCAAGATTGGAGAGAGCGGCTGCGCACGCGTGGAGGCCGGGCTGGCCTTCTTCGTTGCGCTCCTTCTGCTGGCGGTACTTGCGCTGCCCGTGGCCGCGCTTGGCATGCCCGTTTCGTTTCCGGAGTCCGGCGATGATGCTGGCCTGGATGTGCCCTTCGTCGTCGCCGCCGTGCTCTTCTTGCTGCTGATCGTGGTGGTTGTCGTCGTCAGCATCGTCCGGAAGGCAGTGCGCCTGCTCCTGGCTGCCGCGATCGCCACGATCGTCCTCTCGGCCTGCGGCTGCCTGGTAGCTATGATCTGGTCCTCCCTCTCGTAGGTGTGGACACGCGCTCCGGCTCCCAGTGAGTGTGCTCGCTCCGGGCGGCGTTCCACCTGAAGCGGCGGAGCATTGACCCGCCGGCGGGCTATGCTATAATCGCGCTGACCCCATGCGAAAGCCCGAAGATCCAGCATGAATGCCAGCACAGAAGAAGCGCGAGCTAGCCTTTCTGTGGTGCTGCCCGTCTACGACGAGGCGGAGTCTCTCCCCGGTGTGATTCCCGAGCTGTCCGGAGTGCTCAGGGAGATGGGATGCAGCTATGAGATCGTGGCGGTCGATGACGGCAGCTCAGACGACAGCCTGGCTGTGCTGCGCACACTCCAGGAGCAGGAGCCGGGCCTGCGCATCGTCCAGTTCCGCCGCAACTTCGGACAGACCGCCGCTTTTGCCGCCGGGTTCGACCACGCTCGAGGGGATATCGTCCTCACGATGGACGCTGATGGCCAGAACGATCCGGCCGACTTACCCCGCCTGGTCAAGGCGCTGGAGGATGGCGACTACGACATGGTGGTAGGGTGGCGGCAGAATCGCAAGGAATCGCTGCTGACCCGGCGGATTCCCTCTGCGATAGCCAACTGGCTAATCGGCAGTGCCAGCGACCTGCACCTGCACGATCGCGGCTGCTCTCTGAAGGCGATGCGGCACGATCTGGTGCGCCAGATACGCCTGTACGGCGAGCTGCATCGGTTCATTCCCGAAGTGGCAAGCCTGATCGGCGTCCGCGTTGCAGAGGTGCCGGTGAACGACCGGCGGCGCCGGGCTGGCAGATCGAAATACGGCGCGCTGTCGAGAACCCCGCGGGTGGTACTCGACCTGCTCACGGTCACCTTTCTCCTCAGTTATTCGAACATGCCGATGCGGCTTTTCGGATCGGCAGGACTGGCCGCCACGGGTGTCGGGGGGCTGATCCTCGCCTACCTTGCCGGCACCAAGATCGCGCGAGGCCTGATCGATGGGGCTGAGGCCTTTCGCTCTTTCCAGATTGGCACCAACCCGTGGACGCTGCTGGGCATTCTGCTGGTCCTTCTGGGAGTTCAGTTCATCATGATGGGGCTGCTGGGAGAGATGCTCGTCCGCATCTACCACGAAGGGCAGGGCAAGCCGATATACGTGGTCCGGCGGGTGATTGAATCCTCCAGGAGAGAGTCCGACCCTTCGCTGTGAGGAGCCGCAGGGCGGCGCCGCGCTCGATGGGGCTTCGCGGCGGGCATCTACTGCCAGCTGACGCAAGCGGATGCCCGCCGTTAATGCATCTGTAGAGCATATAGCCGGCTTGCACTGGAGCGGCAGGTGAAACGCAGGAAACTCGCCTTCTCCGCGGACGATGCGGCCTTCTGGGTCCTGTCGGCAGCAGCGATCCTGCTGTATCTGGTCTGGCCGCTTACGCACCTGGAGGCCTATGCGTGGAGCAATGACGAAGGTCTGTACCTCCAGCGGGCGGCGCTGGCAAACGCCGGCTACGAGCTCTACGGCGAGATCGCCTTCAACAAGCCTCCGCTCCTGATCTGGGTTCTCCAGCTGGCTTTCATCGTCGGGGGGCAGACACTGGCCTCCGCGCGCCTTGCTTGCCTGGCCCTGTCACTGCTGGGTATGCTGTCGCTGTCTGTACTCATTGCTCAGATGTGGGGGCGGTGGGCCGGCCTGGCAACTGCTTGGCTAGTTCTGGCGTTTCCCGACGTGCCAGTGCGTGCCCATGCTGTGATGAGTGACTGGCCGGCGATGGCCTTTGCGCTCGTCGCTCTGTGTGCCGCGCTGGCCTTTCGGCACCGTGGGGAGCGAAGATGGCTCATCTTGGCTGGCGGGGCGTTCTCCGCGGCTCTGTTGATCCACCCGCTGCTGGTCTACACAGGAGTTCCGCTGGCTGTGCTGCTGCTGCTGCCCGGTATCGGCCGATCGAGGGCGCGATGGGGCGATGCGGTGCTTCTGTGCGGCGTGGGCGCCGCGATGGCCATTGCTGTTCTGATCGCCGTCGACTGCCAGGAGCTGCTAACCTGGGTGGTGGGGCACAACGTGTCTGGGGTCGGGGCCGGGGTGGAGATATCAAAGCCTGGTGCGCTGCGCCTGGCTGAATTCCCGCGGCAGAACCCTGCTCTCGTTCTGCTGGCTGCGGTGGGGGCGGTGGCGCTTGGCGCCGAGAGGCGGTGGCGCACGCTGGCAGTGGTCGGTGTCTGGATCGTGGCGACGGCGATCGTGTTCCTAGCCTGGACGCCAATCTGGGGACACTATACCCTGTTCCTTTCGCTGCCGTTGGCCGGCTTGGCGGGAACGGGGTTGGCGAGGGCCGGAGGCTGTTTCTCGAAGGCCGTGCGCAGGCGGGCTGGGATCTCCCGGCTACAGTGGCTGCTGGGGGCAGTCGCCGTCGTAGGTCTGGGCGCGGTTGTAGTTGGCCGTCTCGGGGCCGAGGCCTTCCATACAGAGGGTGGCCCCGAGTGGGCGCCCGAGCGCCTCGCTGTGATATCATTCCTGGAGGAGACGGTTCCGGAGGAGGGTTTTGTGGTCACAGACGATCCGCTCTTGGCTTTCATGGCTGATCGCCTTGTGCCGCCGGACCTGACTGAGGTATCGCTGAGGCAGGTGCTCCTGGGGAGTCTGACGGCGGAGGACGTGGTGCTTAGCGTCCTCCGTTCTGAGACAGAGGCGGTGGTGTTTGCCACGAATCGCCTTGCCCGCCTGACGTTGTTCGATAGATGGGTGGCTGGCGTCGCGTCCGAAAGGCTGGACTTCGGCTGTGTCTGGATTCCTACCTGGGGGTGTCGACCCTTGTGGGGCTACCGGCTGCAACTGGGCGGCGCGCCTGGTTCCGTTGTCCAGGCGGTGCTCGGCGAGACGATTGCACTGGAGGGATGCGATGTCGCGACCGATTCAGTACGGGCTGGTGATACCGTCAGCATCGTAGCATACTGGAAATCCCTGGGTCCTGTTTTGCTCGACTACTCTGCCTACCTAAGGCTGATCGACGGCGATGGACGAGTTGCGGCTCAGACCTATTCCGCCACTCTGAAAGGCACCCTGCGATCGAGCCGCTGGCCCGAGGGCCTGCTCCTGCCCGATCCACACACACTGGAGGTACCGGCTGGCCTCGAGCCCGGCCGGTACACGCTCACCGTTGCGCTCTGCCTTGCTCCAGACAACTGTGCGCCGGCCCGCTCAGTAGACGGGGTACCGTGGAGCGATGGCCACGTCGTGCTCGCCAACCTCACGGTGGCGGAGGGCGAGTGAGGGGCGCCGCAGCTGCGCCGGTCTAGTACCAACGGGGACTTGCCTTGGGCCTGCTGTCAGTGGTATAATCCCATTGAGTGGGGTCCGGCTGTAGGAGGCTGGCCATGGTCGAGGTCAAAGTGCAGAGCATTCAGGTGAGCCTGATGACGGACCATCGGGTCATCCTGCTCAAGGAGATCGACTCCGAGAGGGTGCTGCCGATCTGGATCGGCACACATGAGGCGGAGGCTATCGCCATCCGGATGCGGGGCGTACGCGTGGCTCGCCCGATGACTCACGACCTGTTGAGCGATGTAATCGATGGGCTTGGCGGGAGGGTAACCCACATCACTGTGAACGACCTGCGCGATGATACGTTCTATGCCCTTATTGCTGTGCAACTCGACGGGCACGAGGTGCAGATCGATTCCCGCCCCTCGGACGCCATCGCGCTGGCTGTGAGGGCCGAGGTTCCGATCTTCGTTGAAGACAGCGTGATGACACAGGCAGGGATCGTTCCGGACGTGGACATCACGATGGAGGCGGACGAGGAGGACCTGCGGGCGTTCCGCGCCTTCATCGACAGCCTCGATCTTGACGACCTACCTTTGCAGTAACCCTCGCCGATAGATCCTTTTCCCCAACCGAATAGCCAGGTAGCGTCGATGGCCCTGCCCTCCGGGAATCGCCTCGGCGGACTCGGTGACCTCGGCACGGGCGGCGGCCAGGGTGGTGGAGGGAGCATGGCGACCCCCGACAAGATGGTGCCGCACAACCTCGAGGCCGAGGAGGCGCTGCTCGGCTCGCTGCTCATCGACCCGGAGGCCCTGTTTCGTGTATCGTCCTTCCTGAAAGGGGAGGACTTCTACGTTCAGAAGAATGCCTGGATCTACGAAGCGATCCTAGCCGTCCAGGAGCGGCGCGAGCCCGTCGACTTCGTGACGCTGTGCGACGAGCTGGAACGAAGCGGCCGGCTCGAGGAGGTAGGTGGCGCGGCCTACATCACCCAGCTGATCAACGCCGTTCCCAGCGCCATACACGTCGAAGCCTACGGCCACATCGTCGAGCAGTCTGCCATCCGGCGCCGACTGCTCAGCGCGGCCAGCGAGATCGCCAAGCTCGCCTATCAGGAGGATGAGGACGTCGATCAAACGATCGACATGGCGGAGCAGTCGCTCTTCGGTGTCTCCCAGCGCCGCGTGACACGCGACTTGACTCCCATCCAGGAAGTGATCAGGAGCTACTACGACCGCATCGAGTATCTCTACGGGCACCAAGGGGAGCCGCTGGGCATTCCCACCGGATTCGCAGATCTGGATCGGCTTCTGGGCGGGCTGCAGCGATCCGACTTCATACTCGTCGCGGCTAGGCCGTCAGTGGGGAAGACCTCGCTCTGTCTCTCCATCGCCCGCAACGCAGCCCGCAGGGGACAGCACGTGGGCATCTTCAGCCTGGAGATGTCGTCCGAGCAGATCGTCCAGCGCCTGGTGGCTGGCGAAACCGGAATCGATGCCCAACGACTCCGGCTAGGCACGCTGCAAGAGGACGAGTGGCCGCGTTTCGTAGAGGCAACCGGTCAGCTGGCTGATCTGGCGGTGTTTATCGACGATACTCCATCTATCTCCGCACTCCAGCTGCGAACCAAGGCCCGCCGGCTGCACGCTGAACACCGGCTTGATCTGATCGTGGTCGACTACCTGCAGCTGATGACGGGCGAAACACGGATCGACAACCGTGTGCAGGAAGTCTCGTACATCTCGCGCTGTTTGAAGGCGCTGGCCCGCGAGCTGAATGTGCCCGTCGTTGCGGCCAGCCAGCTCTCGCGCGCCGTGGAGCAGCGCAGAGAGAAGACGCCCGTGCTGGCCGATCTCAGGGACTCCGGGTCTCTGGAGCAGGACGCGGACGTGGTGATGTTCATCTACCGTGACGAGCTCTATGACCCGGATACGGACCGCCAGCACATCGCCGATATCATGGTCGCCAAGCACCGCAACGGACCCACGGGAACGATCCAGCTCTTCTTCCTGTCTCGATTGGCCCAGTTCCTCGATGCTGAGACGAGGCTGCAGCCGGCGGAGGTCCCGTAGACGGTGCGCCGCGCTGCGCTTGCGCTCACCTTTGTTGGCGTCTGCTTGGCGGGATGCGCTTGCGGCGAGAAGACGGCGCGGGCGATTCCTGACCTGCCGGTACTCGAGGAGCCGGCTCCCGTAGTGCTGCCCGACGAGCTTGAGGAGAAGTGCGCCGCTGCTGTGGTAGAGCTAGACGCGGACATCGCAGGCGCCCGCTTCGATGGCTGCCTGGTCAGGGTGGTGGCCTCCGGGATCAGCATCACCGCAAGCGAATTCGTCGGCTCGAGGGTGCAGATCGAATTCGTGTCGGCCGTGCTGTTTGCGGACAACGTGGTGCATGACTACGGCGTATACGAGGCAGCCGCCGTCGTCGTCTCGGGCTGCAGCGACGTCACCATCAGGCACAACCACGTCTACGGAAACGCGGTCGGGCTTGGAGTCGGCGAGAGCCAGGGGATCGCTGTTCAGGACAACGTGTTCGAGAGCAACTACCAGCACAACGCTCTCTCGCTCTACAAGAGCTCGGCGCAGATCACAAGCAATGTGTTTCGCTACAACTACCCGCACGCGATTCTGGTGCACTTCGCCCCCGACAGTGGCCCGACGGGCGTCTCAATAGCTGGTAATCTCTTCGAGATGAACGTGGAGGATGCGATCAACTTCGAGGATTGGAGGGACGCGGCGGACGCCAGTAGCATCAGCGGGAACCTGATCTACCGAACGAACTGGGCGGGGATCAATGTCGAGTACAACTCCTGGAACGCGAATATCTCGATCGAAGGCAACTACGTGGCCGAGAGTGGGTACCCCATCGACGAGTTCCCGGAGAGCCCGCTCGGTACCGAAGAGTGGTCGGATGGCTGGCAGCACGGCATCAAGCTCGAGGACTGCTCGGGCGCGGTCGTCGCCGGCAACGTGCTCGTCCGGAATCGCGGCAGTGGCATAGACGTGAGCAACTGCAGGGACATTACCCTGGTGGAGAACACAGTCGCGGCGAACGGTGTGGGCGTGCGGATCGGGGGGCCGGATGAGGAGTCCTTCACCAGAGATGTATCGCCTCTGCGCCAGGAGGACGCCGGCCCTTCTGTGGTGGTTTGCGTTGACAACTACGTGTGCCAGAACGGAGAGGACTCCGTCGGCCAGAGGTGCGACTAGATGGGCCCGCTGGGCCGTGCGTACGAGGTACGATCGTGAAGAGCTTCAGCGGCTTTCCGGAGGGGAAGGTGAAGAGTGCGCGTTTGCCCAAGCAGGTTTTCACCGAGCTCCTGCCGCTCATCGACGACCTGGCCGAATTGAAGCTCACTCTGCACGTCTTCTGGCTCTTGGGCCAAGAGAGTCGCACCGTGCCTTGCATTCGTCACTCTGAGCTGGCGGCTGACGCCGCGCTGCTGGGAGGGTTGGGCGACCGACCGGAAGAGGCGCTCGGGAGAGCCGTCGAGCGGGCAGTCGAGCGGGGCACGCTGCTGCGGGGGGAGCTACCGGGCGAAGGATCAGAGGAGCAGGTCTACTTCGCCAATACGCCCAAGGGGCGTGCGGCGGTGGAGGGATTGGCGTCATCGCCGGCCGAGCCGCGCGGGGCGGAGCCCGGCAGGCCCAACGTCTTCAAGCTCTACGAAGAGAACATCGGAATGCTGACGCCGCTCATCGCCGACGAGTTGCGGGAGGCCGAGGAATTGTATCCCGCTGAGTGGATCGAGGAGGCGTTCCGCGAGTCCGTGGCCATGAACAAGCGTAGCTGGAAGTACGCGCGCGCCATCTTGGAGCGCTGGAGCGCGGAGGGCAGAGGCGAGGCCGATGGCCGGCGCTCCGATCGCTCAGATCGGCAGCGGTACACGAGGTGGAAGACGGGATGACCCGCAGAGAGAAGGATCCCCAGCCAGGGGCGATCTGCCCGGCCTGCAAGGGGCTGGGCTATCTCAGGGCCGATGTGCCTGTGGGGCACCCGGACTTCGGCAAGCTCGTGCCCTGCGCCTGTAGGCTGGAGGAGCTGGCCGAGAGGCGCGTGGCGGCGCTGCGCAGGCTGAGCAACGTGGCCTTGCTCGATCGCATGACGTTTGACAACTTCGTTCCTGAGGGACACGGTCTTCCGCCCGACAAGCAATCGAACCTGCGCTGGGCGTTCGAAGAGGCGCAGACGTTCGCGGAGAAGCCCGAGGGCTGGCTGGTGCTTAGAGGCGCCTACGGCTGCGGGAAGACCCACCTGGCGGCGGCGATAGCCAACGCGTGCCTGGAGCGCGGGCAGCCCGCGCTGTTCATCACCGTCCCCGATCTGCTGGACCATTTGCGGGCGGCTTTCGCCCCCTCCAGCAATGGCGACTACGACGTCCGCTTCGAGGAGGTCCGCACCGCGCCGGTGCTGATCCTGGACGACCTCGGTACGGAGAGCTCGACGGCCTGGGCGCAGGAGAAGCTGTTCCAGATTCTCAACCATCGCTATGCGGCCCAGCTGCCGACGGTGATCACGACAAACCACAGCCTGGACGAGATCCCGCTTCGTCTCCGGTCGCGTCTCGTTGACCCCGACCTCTCGCGGGTGGTGGCAATGACCGCGCCGGACTATCGTGGCTCGGCGGCCGGACGCGGCCAGGTCGAGTTGAACAGCCTCAGCCTGCACGCACACCAGACGTTCGATACGTTCGACCTGCGGAAGGGCGAGCTGGCGGGAGACGAGGCGGCGAGCCTGCAAGAGGCTCTGGAGAAGGCCCGGAGCTTCGCAGAGAGCCCCGACGGCTGGCTGCTGATCACCGGAACCTACGGCTGCGGCAAGACGCACCTTGCCGCCGCGGTGGGAAACCGGCGAGTCGAGGAACAGCAGCCGGCTCTGTTCGTCTCCGTGCCCGACTTGCTCGATCACCTGCGCGCCACCTTCGGGCCGCAGAGCACGTCGTCCTTCGACAAGCGCTTCGAAGAGGTGCGCAGGGCGCCGCTGCTCATACTAGATGACCTGGGGACGGAATCGGCGACGGCCTGGGCGCGCGAGAAGCTCTATCAGCTGTTCGACTACCGCTACAACGCCCGGCTGCCGACGGTGATCACGACGGCCAGGTGGATCGAAGAGGTCGATCCCCGCCTGGCCACGCGCTTGCTCGACGTCCGCGTCTGTACACCCGCGCCGATTACCGCGCCGGACTACCAGAGCGGCGTGGCCCGCCGCAAGCCGGCTCGCCGCCGTAAGTAGCCGGGAGCGGGGCCCTCTAGGCCATTCGCTCTAGGTCCAGAAAGCTAGAGCCGAGGAAGGGCAGGCGCTCGGCGATCAGCTTCAGTTTCCGGGAGCGGCCCTGCCGGCGGAAGGCGGACTCCGCAGCCTGCGCAGCGCTGCGGTCCGCGAAAGCCCACGAAGCGACCAACTGCACCGGCCGGCGGCCCGCCGTGTAGTGAGAGCCGCGGCCGGTGTTGTGCTCTGCACAGCGGCGGGCCAGGTCCGTCGTCACGCCGGTGTACAGCGTGCCGTCGGCGCAGCGCAGCACGTAGAGATACCACATCTGCCGGACAGCCTTCGCTTCACTACTACGGGAGAGGCCCGGGCTCAGCGCACGGGCCTGCGTCAGCTGTAGCCCAGCCCGCCCGCTATCCTACATTTTGCCGCGGCAGCTTCATCCCGAGGTAGGCCGCCTGCGATAGCCCCATCAGGGCGAGCACGGTCCCAGAGACATCGGGCAGCGCGGAGAGCTCTCGCAGCTCATTGAGTGGCAGGGTCAGGTTGGAGACGACGATCGAACCATAGATGAACATGGAAGCAACCGACCAGGCGAACATCTGCAGCTTGCCGATATCGACCAGCTGCTCCGTGCCCCGCTGCTCCTGGCTGAAGACGTCCATCCAAGAAGGCTTCGAGCGTGCGGTGATCTCGCGCTCTACCTCAGCCTTCTCGTCCTCTGATATGCTCTCCAGGAGCGACGTTCTGTCGCCGGAAGGCAGGTAGGCAGCGTCGTCCGCGCCGAGCAGCCTGAGGATCTCGTTCTCCGTAGTGCGGACGACTGCGTCGAGCCGGTTGCTCTCGTCTGCTGTCTGGCCGGTGAGAGTCTGGTTCGCCTTGATCGCAGTGGAAAGGACCGTCGAGCCAAGGCTGATGCCCATGAGGCCGAGTACTCCGCTGGGCAGAGAGACGAATTCCTGCTTGGGTAGAGCCATGCCGAAATAGGCGCCGATGATCAGCGCTGTCCACAGGAGAGCCTGCAGCCGGGAGAGGCTGTACCTCCCTCTCTGATCGACGAGCACGCCGAAGAGGCCCTTTCCCTGCGCCAACCCGGCGATTGCCGCTGTGACCAGTACCGCCAGTGCGGCGACCGCAGCCCAAGCCAGTGGTGTCATCTCTCCTCCTCGTTCTCGCGCCGGTCGACTAGGCAGGCCGGTGGCCTGCCAGCGCCAGGGAACCAAACCGGGGTTCGCCACGTCCTATTGTAGCACAACCCTCTCTCCGAGTACAACCGCACCGGCCGAGACCGGAGGCCGGCGCGCGAGGTTGCCAATCTCGGCGCTCGGTGGCATAATCCTCCCGGCCGGGAAACCGGGGAGGTGGATGGTGATTGAAGTCGGTAACAAGGGTGGCAGACCTATCGCGGCGCGGATGGCGCTGGCAGCAACCCTGCTGGTAAGCCTGGCCGCCTCGGCGGTGGCCGAGGGCGACGGGGTCGTAAGGATCGTCTACTTCACGTCTGGCGACTGCGACAACTGCGCGGCTGTACGCGATGAGGTGCTGGCGCCGCTGCTCGAAGAGCGGGGCGATCGGATCGAGATCAAGATAATCGATATCTACGATCCGGACGCGCCTGCCGGAATCGACGTGGACAACTACCAGATCCTGCGAGAGGCCGAGCGGGTGTTCGGCGTGTCTGCGGACGAGGCGGGCGTGCCCATGCTCGTAGTCGGCGCGGACGTGCTCATCGGCGCGGACGAGATCCGTGGGCAGCTCTCTTGCCTGATCGATAGCTGCTACGCGGAGGAGGGCACGTCCTGGCCCGAGATCGCCGGGCTGGACATGATCCCCCCGGCGGCTGACCTCTCATCGGGCCACGGTCTCGGCCCCGCTATCGGCCCGGGCCAGGATGATATCGAGCCGTGCCCATCCGATGGGGATGTCTGCACCCCGGTCATAACCTACGTTGCCTACTTCTACGAGGTGGGCTGCCAGGAGTGCAGCCGGGCGGAGTACGTTCTCCGCAATGCCCGGAGCCTACATCCGGAACTGCTTGTCCAGGAATACAACCTGCACGAAGAGACGGCGCTGGCGGAGTGGCTGGGCAGGGAGTACGGCGTGCCGGAGGATCAGCTCCTGGTCGCCCCGGCGGTCTTCGTCGGCGATGACTACCTGATCGGCAGCGAGATCACCGACGAGGCGCTTCTGAACGTGGCGCAGAAGTACTCGTCGACCGGAGCAGCTGAGGTGTGGGCCGACTTCGACCCGGACGAGGCTTCGGCAGGCATCATCGATAGGTTCAGGTCGTTCGGTGCGCTCACCGTCGCCCTGGCGGGCCTGCTCGACGGCCTGAACCCGTGCGCGTTCACCACGCTGATCTTCTTCATCTCATACTTGACGGTGCTGGAGCGCAGGGGGCGGGACCTGCTGACGGTGGGTGCGTCCTTCACGCTCGGTGTCTTCCTGGCCTACATGCTTGTAGGTATCGGCCTCTGGCGACTGCTCAGCCTCGTGCCGTTTCTCGGCACTCTCAGCAGAGTGGTGTCCGCGGTGATGGCGGTTGTCTGTGTTGGCCTGGCCGCTCTCAGCTTCCGGGACGCCTGCAAGGCGCGGGGTGGTGAGCTGCGGGAGATGTCGCTGTCCATGCCCAAGCAGCTTCGTCGCCTGGTCAACGCGGTGATACGGCGCGGTGCGGGCACGAGCTCGCTGGTCCTCGTGGCGCTGCCCGTCGGCGCGGCTGTGTCGCTGCTGGAGCTCGCCTGCACCGGCCAGGTCTATCTGCCGACGATCATGTACGTGCTGCGCGTACCGGACATGGTGGCACAGGCTGCGCTGCTCCTCGTGCTCTACAACCTGATGTTCGTCACGCCTCTGATCGTCGTCTTTGTCCTCGCCTACTTCGGCATGACGTCCCTGCGGCTAGGGGGCTTCTTCCGCCGTCATGCAGGGGCAGTCAAGGTGGCGACCGGGCTCCTCTTCCTGACGCTTGCTGTACAGTTGCTGCTCAGCTTGCTGGTGTGAGCTAGGGCGCGGGTCTGACTACCCGCCAGGCAGCCGGCCGCCGGGCTGGCGCGGCAAGCCCTCAGTATCGGGAAAGGTGTTGTATTGCCAGAGGCGGCGTGATATACTGTATGTAAGGGGGTATCGGTGCCCCGAGCCGGGGGGGTCTGTCGTTGGGCCGCTGCAGAAGGAGCCAGTGATGCCATGTCTTCGCTCTCGATCGTGATCCCGGCCTACAACGAAGAGCTGAACGTCGCCAGCGCGGTCGAGCGGATCACCGACGTGGCTCGCGGGCTGGGTCTCGAGTACGAGATCATCCTGGTCAACGACGGGAGCTCGGATCGGACCGGCGAGATTGGCCGCCAGCTGGCGGAGCGACTACCCAACTTCAGACTCGTGGAGCACTATCCCAATCGGGGCTATGGGGGGGCGCTCAAGGCCGGCTTCGCGGCGGCGAAGCACGAGCTGATCGCCTTCGTGCCTGCGGATAACCAGTTCGAGTTCGCCGAGGTCTCCCGCCTGCTGGAGTGCATCGACGACGCGGATATCGTCTGCGGCTACCGGGCGGATAGGCAGGATCCGCTCATTCGCAAGTTCAACGCACTGGGCTGGAACATGACGGTGCGCCTCTTCTTCGGCCGTCTCGCTCGCGATATCGACTGTGGCTTCAAGCTGTTTCGCCGCGCGGTGCTGGACCGGGTGAAGATCGAGTCGGACGGGGCGATGATCGATACGGAGATGCTGGCCGGGGCGAAGGCGCGCGGTATGCGCATCGTCGAGGTGCCCGTTACTCACCTGGCCCGCGTTGGAGGGGAGGCAACGGGCGCCAATCTGGGGGTCGTCTTGCGGGCATTCCGCGACTTGGTTCGCTTCCGGCTGCGGCTCAACGGCGAGCTGCGGGCGGAGAGACGAGGGACCTGACTTGAGGCGGCGCCGGGAAGGCAAGGAGGGCCTTGGCCGCGAGCCGAGCGCGGGGAGGGAACGTCTTGACGGCCTGCAGCGGGCTCTCGGCCACCGGTTCGCGGATCTGGAGTTGCTGACTCGGGCGCTGACGCATCCCTCCTACATCAACGAGCACCCGGAGCTGGAAGAGAGCGATAACCAGCGTCTGGAGTTCCTTGGTGATGCTGTGCTCGACTTCGTAACCGCCGGATGGGTCTTCGACAAGTACCCGGGCTTCGACGAGGGGCGCATGACGCGCCTCAGGGCGGCGCTCGTTCGTGCCGATACACTCGCAGACCTGGGGCGGCTGGTTGGCCTATCGGGCTTGCTCCGTCTGGGTCACGGGGAGGCGGAGTCCGGCGGGAACGATCGCGATGCCAACCTGTGCGACGCTTTCGAAGCGGTCATGGGGGCGCTCTACCTCGATGGCGGGCTGGCTGTGGTTGAACCACTCGTCGGCCGGTTGATCGCACCCGTAGCGGAAAGGACTATCGCCTCGGCGGCCGACCTGGATGCTAAGAGTCGCCTCCAGGAGTGGAGCCAGGCGGAGTTGGGGGTCACGCCGGGCTACAAGATTGCCTCGGAGAACGGGCCGGATCACGCCAAGACGTTCGAGGCGGAGGTGTGGCTCGGTGATAGGGTTGCCGGGCGTGGGACGGGTCACAGCAAGCAGGCGGCCGAGCAGGCTGCGGCCGAGGCTGCCTGGGACGCAGAGGCTGGTTCAGGTAGCTAGGCGGGCCGGCGTCCGTGAATAGCCATCGCCGCAATTGAGCGTCAATGGACGAGATCTGGCTGGCAGTGCGCTGGTACCTGGCGATGCAGGTCTTCGCCATAGCCGCTCTGCCTGTCTGCCTACGCCTGTTCCGGCGTCTACCTGATCGAGGCTACGGTCTGTCGAAGGCGGTCGGCCTGCTCCTATCCGGCTGGCTGTTCTGGATGCTGGGCACGGCCGGTGTAGTCCAGAACTCTGCGCTGGGAGTGCTCTTCACTGCCGCGATCGTCGCTGCCTTCAGCTGGCTGCCTGTCGGGCGCCGCACTGCTGAGGTCCCAACGCCGCCCTGGCGATTGGCGCTGACGGTCGAATTGATCTTCGCCATCTCGTTCGCAGTCTGGGCGCTCGTGCGCGCTGACATGCCGCGTATCGATCCATCGGGTGGCGAGAAGTGGATGGAGATCACCTTCTTGCAGGGCATCCTACGTTCTGAGACCTTTCCGCCCAACGATCCCTGGCTCTCCGGCTATTCGATCTCCTACTACTACTTCGGCTACCTGATCACTGCGATGATAGCGCAGCTGGCCGCCGTCCCCGGCTCGATCGCCTTCAACCTGGGCGTCGCCGCTATCTTCGCGCTGACCTGCACCGGCGCATTTGGCCTGGCCTACGACCTGGCGGCAGTCGAACGAGGCTCGAAAGGTGGCGGGGACGAGGCCGGCAGACGGCGCCGGTCGGCTGGGGTCGTGGGCCGGGCGATCGCCGCCGGGCTGCTGGCGGTTCTGCTCGTGGCCGTCATGGGCAACCTGGAGGCGCTGCTGGAAGTGCTGCACGCCAGCGGTATTGGATCAGCTGAGTTCTGGGCCTGGATGGACGTCAGCTGGATCGATGGTCCGCCGCCCGCTGTAGACGGCGGGCTGCAGGCGCCGACGCGCTTCTTCTGGTGGTGGCAGGCCTCGCGAGTTGTGGTGGACTATTCCGTCACCGGGCAGGAGCAGCTGGTGATCAACGAGTTCCCGGCTTTCAGTTTCGTTCTCGGAGATCTGCACCCCCATCTCCTGAGCCTGCCCTTCGTCCTGCTGGCCATCGGGCTGGCGCTGAACGTGCTCGTGCGTTCGAGGGTTACCCCCCGATTGTGGGAGATACAGCCGTTTGGACGGACTATCCCGTTCCCGTTAACCGGCTGGGAGCTGCTCTTCTGCGCGCTTGCTCTGGGCGGCCTGGGCTTCCTGAATACGTGGGACTTCCCTATCTACCTTGGGCTGTACATGTGCGCCTATCTGATCGGGCAGCTTCCCTTCCCCCGCGAGGAATGGCTCGATGTCGCCCTTCGTGTAGGGCTGCTGGCCATCGCGCTCGTGCTCGCCGGTGTGATCCTGTACCTGCCCTTCTGGGCCGGTTTTCAGTCTCAGGCTGGTGGGGTTCTGCCGAACCTGTCCAGTGGTACCCGATTCAACCAGTTCTTCGTCGTCTTTGGCCCGCTGGCTGTGCTCGCCAGCGCACTGGTCGTCCACGAGCTGGGGAGCGCCGGGCTCTCTCTCTGGGATACTGTGGGTCGAGCACTGGCTCTGGTTGGGATTCTGGCGGTCGCCTGTGCGGTCATCATCGGGGTGGTGCTGCTTCTGGTCAGCATCGGAAAGATTGCCCCAGAAGGGCCTTTCTACTACGTCGATCTCTGGCTTGGGGGAGAGCCGATCCCGGGCGCGGATTCCGATCTGGAGGGCTGGGCTCTGCCTATCAGGGTGATCCAGAGGCACATAGCCGCGGTCAGAGCCCCAGAGGCGCTCCAGTTTGCCGGTCTGCTATCGGTGGTCTCTTCGCTGCTGGCGGCGCCAATCTGGGTGGTGCTGGGAATGGCGACGCTTGCCGTCGGCGGAGCCACCGCGATCATCCGCGGCTCAGGCGACGCCGGGGCGGTCCAGGGCGCCGAAGGCGAGGTCAACGTGTCCGGCCGCAGCTTCCTGCTGCTGCTCGTCGCCCTGGGTGCGGCTCTCGTGTTCATAGTCGAGTTCGTCTATCTGCAGGACATCTACGGCGATCGGATGAACACGGTCTTCAAGTTCTACTTCCAGGTCTGGGTGATGTGGGCGATCGTCGGTGCCTGTACGCTGGTGCGGCTCATTGGGTTCAGCAGCTGCGCGGCCGAGCCGCGCCGGCGGCTGTGCCTTGTGGCGGTGAGCGCTGTCTCCGTCTTTCTGATCCTGGCCGGTCTGCTCTATCCATTCCTGGCGATCCCCAAGCGGCAGGAGGAGCACGGCCGTCCAGGCACGCTGGACGGGGCGGCCCACCTGGCCATCGAGCACCCGGACGACTATGCGGCGATCGATTGGCTGAACCAGTACGTCGACGGAGCGCCGGTGATACTGGAGACCCCGGGTGATGGGTATGCCGCGTGGACGTACGTCGGCCGGGTGTCTGCGCACACGGGGCTGCCCACGCTGCTGGGGTGGGGGGACCACGAGTTCCAGTGGCGGGGATCGTACGAAGTGCCGGGGGAGCGGGAGCCGGACATCGAGACGCTCTATACGAGCGAGGACCTGGCTGAGGTAGAAGCTCTACTGGATAAGTACGAGATTGAGTACGTCTACGTCGGCCCCACTGAACGGGGGCGCTATCCTGTGGCTGGGCTGGATAAGTTTGCCCAGATGATGGGAGTTCTGTACGAGGTGGGGAACGTGACCATCTACGGCCGATGAGCAAGGGAGCAGGCGAGGCAGAAGGCATGGAGCTTGAACGGGCTGAGGGACGTCGGTCCGGGATGACGGTTGAGGCTGCCGCCTGGATCGTTCTGGCGGCGGTGGGCCTCGTTCTGCGGCTGGCGGCGCTCGGCGCCGCACCACTGACCGGAGCGGAGGCGGGCCAGGCGATGCTGGCCTGGAGGGCGGCGACGGGCCAGGGGATGCCCGTCGCCGGGGCGTACAGCCCGGTGCTGTTGTGGGGGAACGTGCTGCTCTTCTGGCTGTTCGGAGCCACAGACGCAGCGGCGCGGCTGCTGCCAGCGCTTCTCGGAGGCGGGCTTGTGGTTCTGCCTGTTCTGTTGCGCAAGCAGCTTGGGCGGGTGGGGGCCCTTGCCGCGGGTTGCTTCCTGGCCATCTCGCCAAGTGCGCTGCGTGCGTCTCGCCAGGTCGATGGCATTGTCGCTGTTGCAGTGGGAGGCCTGCTCGTCGTCGCGGGCGCGGCGCGCTTTCTGGAGAAGAGGGAACGACGGTGGCTCTTCGCTGGCGTTGTCGGAGCAGCGATCTCTCTCACCGCTGGACCTTGGGGTGGGGCAGCGCTCCTCATCGTGACGATCGCCTGGGCCGGCTGGGCCTGGGTACGGGCCGAGGGCGAGCTGGGCATCGCCTGGCGTGCCCTGCGGCCACACCTGGTGGTCGCCGGGGCGGTCCTGGCCTTGAGCATCCTGGTGCTGGCCACGGGGATGCTATGGAACGTGGACGGTCTGGCCGCAGTGGGCCGGATGATAGTGGAATGGGCTGGCAGCATGCGCGGCGCAGCAGAGCAGCCGGCGGCGTCACCGGTGATTATCTTGCTGGTCTACGAGCCCCTGGCTCTAGCTTTCGCAGCAGGGGCGCTAATCGTGGCGATAAGGAAGGGCGATCGGTTCGCCTATGTACTGGCCACGTGGGCGGTGCTGGCCACCGCGCTGGTCGCGGCCTCGGAAGGCCGCCAGCCCACGGACGTGCTGATTGCCGTAGTGCCGCTGGCGCTCTTGGCCGGCAGGGGCGTTGGCTACCTGGCGCGGAGCCTGGCAAGCGAGGGAAGGTCGGTGCATGAGGGGCTGATCGCACTGGGTATCGTAGTCCTGTTGGGAGTTCTCTACTTTGTGCTGGTACGCTATTCGGGGGTTTCCTCCCCGAACGACCTGGCTGTGTACTCCGGTCTCCTGCTGATCCTGGCCCTGCTACTCCCGGCGACAGCAGCGGTGTTGTTGCTGGTCGTTCCCGTTATCAGCCCGTCGACCGCGATCCGCGGTGCGGCCATCGGATTCGGGCTGGCTCTGCTCGTGTACACGGTATCGGCCGCCTGGGGCGTGGCCTACGTGAGGCCGGACGATCCCCGGGAGCTGCTTGTCCACAGGCCTACCCCGGCCAACGTCCGCGATCTCGTGGACACGGTGCAGGGGTTGTCGTGGCGCGAGACCGGGACCGAGGGGTCGGTACCGATTGCCACCGACGTGGCGCCAGAGTCGGTTCTGGCCTGGTACTTGAAGGACTTCGAAAGAACAGACTGGGTGACGGACATCGCCGCAGTGACTTGGGAGTACGGTGTTCTGGTGAGCGAGAGCACCTCTCTAGACGCTGGCCAGGCCAGCCTCGTTGGCCAGGACTTCGCCCTGACTACCAGCTGGGGTCCGCCGGATGGCTGGTGCACGCTGTCCTGGCCTCCCTCCTGCGGACCCGCCGTGAAGTGGCTGCTGGTGAGGGATACGGCGGCGGCCCCCAGGATCGAAGAGGTGGCAGTCGTCTGGGCGCGTAGGGAAATGGTTGTCATTGAACTGGCTGAGTAGTCCCCGTCTGCCGCGTGCCAGGCGTGCCCGCGGCGCGGGGATGAACCGGAGCAACTGCTGGCAGACGGAGGGTAAACGTGGATAGATCCTGGCTGGATAGGCCTGTCGGCTCGTTGGCCAAGCTCGACTGGGAGAAAGCGCTCTACCTGATACTGATCGTGCTGGCGCTGGCCTCGCGCCTCTATGGGCTAGGCGACCGCGTGCAGAGCCACGACGAGTGCAATCACACGGATCCGTCTTGGGAGCTGTACATAGGTAGAGGCTACCGGCACACGCCAATAACGCACGGCCCCTTTCTATTCCACGTGACTGCGCTTTCCTACTACATGTTTGGCGACAACGACTTCACCGCCAGGCTCCCTGTAGCCCTGCTGGGCGTGGCCCTGGTTGCCCTGCCCTACCTGCTGCGCCGCTGGCTGGGTCGGGCTGGGTCGCTCTTCGCCTCGCTTCTCCTGCTGATCTCACCCTCCATCGCGTTCTACTCCCGGTACATCCGACACGATATCGTGATCATTGTCTGGGCGCTGGTCATGGTGTGGGCTGTGTTCTCCTACCTGCGGGACGGACGCTCGCGCTGGCTCTTCGTAATGGCCGGTGCCGTGGCCCTGACGTTCTGTACCAAGGAGGTGGCCTACATCTACAATGCGATCCTCGGCTTCTTCTTGATCCTGCTGCTGGGAGTGCGGGCGCTGCAGAGCCGCGAGTGGGAGACGGAGCAGATGCGGCTCTGGGTCTGGGGCGCGCTCGGCGTCGCGGCTCTGGGAGCAATCGTGTTGGGTGCGGGCACACTGCTGGCTCCCGAGGAGGTAACCGCACCACCGGGGGGCGCCATCGTCGGCGGCGTGATTGCCGTAGTGGCGCTGCTGGCCGGAGCAGCCTATCTCGTCGTCGGCCACTTGCCGATGGCCCAGTACGGCGAGGAGGCAGCGATCTCGGCGACTTTGTTCTCGGCAGGGCTGGCCTTCCTCGGCGGCACGGCCATCCTGACCCCGGAGGGAGGGCAGGCGCCGACGGCGCTGTTGGCCGTTGGTGGCATTCTGGCTGTTCTGGGGCTTGTAGGGGTGTCTGCTGCGGTCTTCCTCGATGAGACGTGCCGCGATGCGGTAAGGCCGCCGCGATCACTGCTTGCTGTGGTCGCCACAATCTGCGCTGTCGGGCTGGCCGTGGGCATCGCCCTG
Organism: uncultured Anaerolineales bacterium; assembly: GCA_964530325.1. Classification (GTDB taxonomy): domain Bacteria; phylum Chloroflexota; class Anaerolineae; order B4-G1; family B4-G1; genus CAZHAX01. Next base: position 103,752 of record CAZHAX010000010.1, read on the forward strand.
ATGCCCATACTGCGGCTGCTGCCCTGGACGCGCGACTACGTTCAGGGCCAGGTGCTGCCGTCCGGCGTGGGCAGGTTTCTGGTGCTGCTACCGGTGGCGACAGCGGTCGCGGCGATCCTGGTCTGGATCGTGTCCTGTGCTCTACGCAGGTACCGACAGTTCGATCTGATCGTGCTGCTGGGGACTCTCTGCCTTCCCTTCCTCGCCGCCTTGCTGATAGATGGCGCCGGCCTGCAGGCCACTGACTACAGCCCGCCCAACCTCTACTACTCGATCGCGCTCGGGGCGCACGCATTCACGCTGTCTGCGGCCATCGGCCTGGCCTGGCAGGCGCGCCGGCAGGCGGACGGAAAGGGACTGCTGGAGTGGCTGCTGTCCGCCGCCATCTACTACCCGATCGTCATCGTGCTGTACACGACGTTCTTCACCAACATACTCGGCATCGGCACGGGTTTCGTGGGCGGGCTCGGCTATTGGCTGGAGCAGCAGGGCGTGGAACGAGGCGGCCAGCCGCACTACTACTACATCTTCCTCTCGCTTTTCTATGAGTACCTTCCTCTGTTCCTGGCGATCGGCGCGCTGATCTACGCAGCCTACAGGGGCATACGCTTTCTTGTCGGCCGGGCCCAAGAGAGCGCCAGGAGATGGGAATTCGTCGGCTTCCTGCTCTGGTGGGCCGGGCTGGCCTGGGTCGCTTACTCCCTGGCGGGCGAGAGGATGCCCTGGCTGCTCACGCATATCGTGCTGCCGATGATCCTGATCTCGGGCTGGGTTCTGGGACGGCTGGTGGAAGGATTCGAATGGCGTAAGGTGGCTGAGGGCAAGTCCTGGCTGATGCTGCTCCTGGTGCCGGCCCTGGTCATTGCCATAGGGCAACTGGTGGCAGCCGCGGCTGGCCAGCCGGCTGCGCCGGTCCGGCCCATTGCCCTGCTGGTCTGCGTGGCTGCACTCATCGCCTGGGTACTGGTGGACGGAGATTGGCGCACGGCCCTCAAGGTGCCGCTGCTGGCTGCCTTGGCCTTGCTCGCCTTGCTCACGTTCAGGACGAGCTGGAGACTGTGCTATATCGAGTACGATCACGCCACCGAGTTCCTGGTCTATGCCCACGGCGCCCCCGGTGTGACCGAGGTAATGAACCAGATCGAAGATATTTCCCGAAGGGTGTACGGCGGGCCCTACGAGATCCCGATAGCGCACGACGCCTACGGAGCTGAGAATTGCCCTAACCCCTCGACTCTGATGGGCTGGCAGCTGCGCAACTACAAGAACGCAGAGGCCTACTACACGCGCCAGCCCTTCCGCGAGCAATTGGAGGCGCCTGTGATCATCGCGGCGCCCTGCACCTGGGATACGGTCGCCGGGTATACGGGCGACGACTACGTCATGACGGAGTACACGTACCTGTGGTGGCCCATGCAGGACTACTGGTACCTCACCTGGGAGCGACTGTGGGGCTACGTCAGCGATCCTGCCCAGCGAGCCGCGATCTGGGATATCTGGTACAATCGGGACTACGCGCTGTACGATGAGGTCACGGGCAAGCATCACACGCTGGATCGCTGGCCGCTGAAGGACTCGATGCGGGTGTTCGTGCGCAAGGACGTGCTGGCGGCGATGTGGGATCTTGGCGACGCGGTCGTCGTCGAGATGGAAGAGCGGACCGATCCCTATGAGGCCGGGTGGATACCGCTCGAGGCGCTTCTGGAGATCGGCACATCCGGATCTGAACCCGGGCAGCTCGATGGACCGCGGGGGATCGCGCTGGGGCCCGACGGCTCGATCTACGTGGCCGACACGGGGAACAGCCGAGTGCAGAGGTTCTCGGCGACCGGAGCGTTCGAGGCTTCCTGGGGCGAGCATTCAGAGAACACCTCGGTCGTGGAGGGGTTCAACGATCCGTGGGACGTAGCCGTGGTCACCGGTACGATCTACGTGGCGGATACCTGGAACCACCGCATTCAGGCCCTCGATGCTGACGGCGAGACTATCGAGGTCTGGGGCCGCTATGAGCCCTATAGCCTGACGGGCGACGGCGGCTTCTTCGGTCCCAGGGGGCTCGATGTCGGGCCAGACGGCAGGGTGTATGTTACCGATACGGGCAACAAGATAGTCCAGGTGTTCGAGGCCGACGGCGAGTTCGTCTTCCAGTGGGGAGGAGACGGCGCCTCTCCCGGACTGCTCAGGGAGCCTGTGGGCATCGACGTCGGGCCGGGTGGGGAGATCTACGTGGCGGACACGTGGAACAGGCGGGTGCAGGTCTTCGACTTCTACGGCAACTACCAGCGCCAGTGGGAGATAGACGGCTGGGACAGTGAGCGAGACTATCCGTACCTGGCGGTCGATTCCAGGGGCTACGTCTATGTGACCGATCCGGGCTACGCTCGCGTCGTCGTGTTCGACAGCGTGGGCAACTACATCCTGTCTTTTGGCCAGTATGGATTCGATCTCAGCTCGTTCGCCCACCCGGCAGGAATAGACGTCGGCGAGGACGGCTCCGTATACGTCAGCGATGCCGAGGCGGACCGGATTCTCGTCTTCGCCCCTCTAGGGTTGTGATAGAATGCAGGCCAGAAACGGCGTAGACAGGGTGAGGGCATCCTCCAGGTCGGCAGTTGTGGCCGTGGTGGCCCTCTTGCTGGCGGGTGGAGGCGCCGCTTGTGGTGTGGTGGAACCCTCTCCGTCCCCCACCGGCACAGCGACTCTCCTGCCCACTCCAACCGCTGCTGGCCCGGCCTTGACCGCGCTGCCGGGCGACCTCGATCCGATCAGGGCGCTGGAGATCCAGGTGATCGCCGTCTACGAGAGTGCGGGCCCGGCTGTGGTCAATATCACCAGCCGCTTCGTGGGGTATGACTTCCTCAACCGTTCCTACAACTGGGAAGGCACGGGGTCTGGCTTCGTGTACGACGCTGACGGGCACATCGTCACCAACTACCACGTCGTCGAGGATGCCGAGGAAGTCTGGGTGGCGCTTGCCGACGGGGAGAGCTACAGGGCGGAGGTGGTAGGCGAGGACCCTTCGAACGACCTGGCAGTGCTGCGGGTGGACGTGGCGGAGCTGCCGCAGGCCATCGGCCTGGGGGACTCGGATCAGCTGAGAGTTGGCCAGTTTGTAGTGGCCATCGGCAACCCCTTCGGGCTGGAGCGGACGCTCACCTATGGCGTGATCAGCTCGCTGGGCAGGGTCATCGAGAGCCCGGACGGCCAGTACATTGGCGAGGCGATCCAGACGGACGCGGCCATCAATCAGGGCAATTCGGGCGGCCCGCTCCTCGATCTTGAGGGGCGGGTGATCGGCGTCAATTCCCAGATCATCAGCCCGAGTGGCGGCAACGTAGGCGTAGGCTTCGCCGTGCCGGCGAACACGGTGAGGCGCGTTGCGCCGGCGCTTATCGCCACGGGGAGCTACCCTCATGCGTGGATGGGCATAGAGCCATATAGCTTGACGCCGGCAGATGCTGCTCTGCTCCGGGATGCTGGCATGGTGGTGACGGTCGAAGAAGGCGTGCTTGCGCTGGACGTGGTAGCAGGAGGGCCTGCAGAGCTGGCCGGAATCCGCGGTCCCTCCGGCAGCGTGAGGGTTGGCCGCTACCGCGTGCCTGTCGGCATGGACATCATCGTCGCCATCGACGGGCATGCCGTCCCAGACGCACAGGAGTTCTTCGTCTACCTGGAGGCGGAGAGCCGCGTGGGAGATACTGTGCAGGTCACGATCGTTCGCGAAGGGGAGGAGATGACGCTGCCGGTGACGCTGGGGGAGCAGCCGTAGCAGTAGCGCCAGGCGGCAAGGTAGATAGTGGCCAGCCCCTCGGTGTTGGCGAGGGGCTGGTTTGGCGTGTGCCCGCTGCGAGCCTGCTGGCACTTGCCGATGCGCCGTCCGGCGGACGGCTTGACTTGCCGTTGCCCGTCTGGTATAATTCAGTAGCTGAAGTTCAGGCTCTGAAGTTCAGCTACTGAATCGGGTTCACGATCACAAAGGCGGCCGATGCCACAGGTTGAGCGCGAGCTGCGGATTCTGGAGGCTCTGGAGGACAACCCGGACGCCACGCAGGCTGGTCTGGCCGCGCAGCTGGGCGTCGCCGTCGGCAGCGTCAACTGGTACCTCAAGAGGCTGATCCGCAAGGGCTTCGTCAAGGCGAAGCAGATGGAGCGGAGGCGGCTGAAGTACTTCGTCACCCCGGAGGGTCTGGCCCTCAAGGCGCGCCTGGCCAAGGAGTACATGGAGGTCTCTCTGCGCGTCTACAGAGAGCTGCGCCAGGCGGCGCAGGAGGCAGTCAGTCAGGTGCTGTACCAGGGTCACAATCGTGTGGCGGTCGACGGCGGCGGCGAGGCCCTGGAGATCTTCCGGCTGACGTGCCTTGAGCACGGCGTCGGTGTCGAGAAGGCGCCGTCACCATCCCTGCCGGAAGTACGCACGGAAGGGATGGGTTTCTCCGTGGAGTGGCCGGGCTGATGCGCGTCGCGGCACGGAGCACGAAAGCGGTTGCCTCGCTGGTGCGCCGTCTTCCTGAGTGATGGCATGGAGGCCACCTGGCGCTGGTTCGAACCGCCGTTGAGCGCCGCAGAGCTTGGCCTGCGCGACTGGCCGGAGCAGGTGGGCTCGATTATGGGGGACCAGGCGTATTGCACCGCTTCGCGGCGCCCACGTATTCTGCATCGGAGGGAGCGGCGGCAGCTCGCCGCCAAGCCGGGGCGTGAGACATAAGGGGGACGTGGTACCAGCGGCTTCCTGCCACCTCCTTGCGATTCCCGTCCGATTCCGTATCTCGGTGGGGCGCATCCTATTCTCGCATCACATCTTGGTTCAGCTCAGGCGGGGTGGTGTAACCGGAGTCGGGGAGGGAGTGTTGTACCGGGCCACGCCGCACCGGGCGGCTCGGCTGCTGCGGGATCTGGTCGTGCCCTGGTGGCGAGACGTGGCTGACTTAGAAGGCCTGCCCCCGGACTGGAGCGGAGAGGCTCGCCGCTGGGCGGACGTTTCTCCCGGTGTGGCCTACGCGGTGGACACGGCGCTCTGGGATCTGCGCAGCCGTGTTGAAGGGCGGTCGGTGGCCGACGTGATTGGGGGGGCGCGTCGGTCGCGTGTCGACGTGACCGAGCAGCTGTTCATAGAAGAGTGGGTAGCTGCCGAAGCGGAGCTGAAGTCCATTCTGGCGCGGGGTACCCGCCGGGTCAAGCTCAAGATCGGCCGAGGTCCGGCGACGGACCTTGCCTTCGTGCGCCGCGTGCAAGCCTTCGTCGGTCCGCAGACAGCGCTGACCGTGGACGCGAACCGCGCGTACTCGCTGGCGGCGGGGGCGGAGCTGTACCGCTGCCTGGCGGATCTGGGGGTGGTCACGTTCGAGGAGCCACTGCGTCCGCGTGACTGGGCAGGTCTGAGGAGACTGCGGGAAGATCTGGGCGTGCCTGTGATGCTTGACGAAAGCGTATTGAGCCTTGAGGACTTGCGCACTGCGACGCAGGAACGTGCGCTGGACGTGCTCAACGTGAAGCTGACGCGTGTTGGGGGCATCACGCTCGCTCTAGAGTACATCAGGCTTTGCCTTGAGAGCGGCATCGAAGTCAGCATTGGTTGCACGGAGGACCTTGGTATCGGCACAGCTGCCATCGTGCACCTGGCCGCGACGCTGGGGACGGGGGTTCCTGTCGAAGGGCTCGGCCCGCTGCGCCTCGGGTTCGACGTGGTGCAGCCCAGCTGGGTCATAGAGGACGGTGCGGTCAAGGTGCCCGCCGAGCCTGGCCTGGGAGTGGGGTTGGCGAGCCATTGGGTGGACACGCTGCCGGAGCGGGTGCGCGTCTTTGACCTGCTTGATGGTCGAGCAAGAGTATGGGCGTTCTCCCACTACTGGAGACTCCGCCAGCGGGCTGAGAACGCGCGACTGCGCCTACTTCGAAGGTTCGGCTAATGCGCATATGTTCACCGCAGCTGGGGCTCTCGCCGAGTGCGACGCTGGGTGGGGAGGTCTACGACCGGGAGATTCTGACAGGCCTCTCCCGTCTGGGAGCCGAAGTCCAGGTTCTGCTGCCGGAAAACCGGCCGGCTCCCGTTGTACCTAACCTGAGCGTCACGCGCCTCCCGCTGCGGCGGGGGTACCGCTGGTGGGTGAGCAACCTGGTATTCGTTCCCTACATCGGACGAGAGTACCGGAGGTGTCGATTCGACGTTCTGAGGGTGCACTCACTGCGCTTCACGGGCCTGGCTGCGCTCTGGGCGCGCAGATTGTACTCCCTGCCTGTGCCGATTGTGGCCCACCATCATCACATCGACGATGACAGCTGGACGGAGCTCGTCGATCTCCGTGTGGCCCGGGCCGTAGATCTGGTGCTCACCGGCAGCAGGTTTGCCGCGGATGACCTGCTGGCAAGGCTGGCGCCTAAACAGTGTAGGGTAGAGCCTGTGTACTACGGCGCTGCCGACCAGTACCGGCCTAGAGCGCCCAGTGAGAGGCTGCGGGCGTGCCTTGGGCTGGACGGCGTACCAGCCGTGCTATACGTGGGCAGCCTAAAACCTCGCAAGAACCTGCCGCTACTCCTTGATGCTTTCGGGGAGGTGCTCGAGGCTCGCGGAGGTCAGGCGCGTTTGCTTGTGGTGGGCACCGGCCCCGAGGAGGCCGCTTTGCGGTCGTTGGCTCGGCGCCTGGGACTGGAACACGCGGTGGTATTGTGTGGTGCGGTCAGTGAAGAAGAGAAGCATGAGTACTACAGCATCGCGAGTGTGTTCGTGACGGCTTCGTCGATGGAGGGGTTCGGCCTGGCTGTCGCGGAGGCCATGGCCTGCGGGCTGCCGGTGGTGGCGACCAGAGTGGGATCATTGCCCGAGGTTGTAGTGGATGGGACGACGGGCTTCCTGGTTGACCCGGGGAATCCGGGCCAGCTCGCTGACCGCCTGGCGGCACTGTTGCGCGACGAGGCACTCGCTCGTCGCCTCGGGGAGGCGGGCAGGCGCCGCGTGGAACAGTGCTTCCGCTGGGAGAAGGCAGCTCAGTCCGTGCTCGATCTCTATCGGGAGGCGGCACGGGATTTCGGCGGCGGAGCGGGGCGGTGATGATTCGCCGGGTTTTCCTGCAAGCCATTGGGCGCCTTGATGCCAGGCTGAAGTCCGCCTCGATGCGACTGACGAAGTGGACCGGGAAGTCCCCGGTGCGCATCCATCCGAAGCATCTGGTTGGTTCTCGGGAGAGGCAGGAGTGGTATGCCCGCCACACCGAGGAGACGGATGCGCTGCTTGATGCCGGTTGTGGGATAGCCGGACACGCGTTGCGGGCGGCCGAGTCGTGCCGACTGGTGGTCGGTTTCGACGCCTGCGGGTCCGACCTTTCGATTGGTGGTCGGCTGGCACGTGAGCAGAGGGCAGGCAACGTACGGCTCGTGCAGGCGAATGCCGAAGATGGATGGCCTTTCGCCTCTGGTTCATTCGACAAGGTGCTGTTCCTTGACGTGCTCGAGCATCTCAATGAGCGGCAGGGGGCGCTCCGCGAGGCGTATCGAGTGCTCCGGGACGAAGGTGCGATGTTCCTGTCCGCGCCCAACCGAGACACTCGATGGAAGCGGCGTCTGCGGTCTGCCGGGCTTCCCTACTTCACGGACAGTGACCACAAGATCGAGTACAGCCTCGAGGAACTGAGCGCTGAGCTTGAGGCTGGCGGGTTCAGAGTGGATGGCGAATTCGAGCCGATTGTGTACGACACACCCCTGGCGGGCCTCATCGACGCGGTGGGAGGTCTCTCGCTGAGGCTATACGCCTGGTTGAGCAGATACCGCCGCGAGGGCGCACTGCGCCACCCGGAGGAGAGCACTGGCTGGCAGGTCGTCTGTCGCAAGAAGGGGGCGACGTCGTGAGCGAACCATCGCGGTCCCTGCGGAAGGTGCTTCCGCTCTTGCTGATTCTCGCCGTCAGCGGCTTCTTTCACCTCTACAGGCTTGGGAGGGGAGAGTTCCTGGGCGAGGACGAGGCTCAGGTGATGATCAAGGTCACTCGCGAGCTGATGTGGCAGGAGGACCTGGCCAATCTGGGAGCGATTCTGACGTCCTCTCATCCCCCGATCCGTATGCTCCTTCCGCTTCCTCTCGTCGGGCTTTTCGGCGCCAGCGAGCTGTGGCTCAGACTGCCCGGCGCCCTCGCCGGAGTGGCCGTTTGCTATTGGACCTATCGTCTGGGCCAGCGTCTCTTCTCGAGGCGGACGGGCCTCCTGGCCGCGCTTGTCATGGCGGCCTCGGGCATGAGTGGCGTTTACAGGTCGGTGAATGGGATCGGGGAGTTCACGCTGTTGATCCTGGTGGCGCTGGAATGCCTGCTCCGCTTCGACGATGCCGTCTCCGAGCGCCGAGAGAAGGTTGCCCTGGCGGGCACTGCGCTTGCGCTGGCAGTGGCTACGTGGACCTTCCTGGATGGAGTGGTCTTCCTGATGCCCGTCGTCTACGTCTACGCGCGCAAGGCTCGGCGCGTGCGGCGGGATGCTCTGTTGGCCATGGCCGTCTACTGGTTCCTGGTAGGCGCCTACGTGGTCGCGTACTGGATTGGACCGATCGTCGTCAGACAACTTGGCCTCGTACCCGAGTGTGCCGGCGGAAACCTGGGCCACCTGGCGGAACGCCTCAGCGCGCTGGGCGCTTTCAACGTCGCGGAGATGATCGGTAGCCTTGTCGGGGTCAACTCTGTATGGCTCGTCTCGCTTGTTGCACTGACCATTCCCTGGGGATGGCGGACGTGGGACCGCAGGGCGAGGATGGCTATTCTTTTCTTCCTTCCCCACATACTAGTCTGGCTGCTTGTTGTGCGCAACCCGTGTGGTCACACGATCTATTCTATGCCGCTTTGGGGACTCCTATCCGCCCACGGAGCAGGTGTGTTCTGGTCGAGGCTGGACTGCCGCTGGCATCGCTGGGTGCGCGTGGCCGCAGTTGCCGTCGCCCTCGTGGCAATACTGCTGGCGGGCTGGCACACATACATGCTGTTCCTGCAGGACGAGCTGACGAGGACGCAGTCGAATCTGGTGTGGTATGACGACGAGTGGATGTCTATCCCTTGCGGCGTGCCCTTCTACGTACAGCTGGGCCAGCCTGGAGCTGGGGTGTACATCCGCCACAACGCCTCGCCGGAGGATACGCTTCTCTCCGGTATTGGTGGGAGCTTGGAGCTCTACTACGCTGGGCGACCGCCTGTCCCAGCGCAGCTCGAGGAGGTGGTAGCGGGACTCGATCAGCCCGACAGAATGCGAGACCTGGGGATTCACTATCTCGTGCTGCGAGCGAATCAGCCGGCGGACTTCGCGCAGGGGATGATACCGGCTGCCCTGATCACGGTCGGGGGCGAGCCGAGCCTGTTGATTTACGATCTGTGGGACGAGGGCCTGGAGACCGAAGTCCTGGCCGCGGAGGCGCTTCGTCCCGAGTTCTACAGCGAGTATGCCCACTGGCGCACGTTGCGCCCGTATCTGACAGCCGACACCGAGGGCGTGAGCGAGTGAGCATTGGGATGAAGATCGGGCTGGTCAACGAGTACTTCCCTCCGATTGCGCCGGGAGGCGCCGAATGGAGCCTCTACCAGCTCGCCCAGGCACTTGCGCAGCGGGGGCACGAGATTACCGTCATAACGCCGGACTACGGCGGCTTGCCCGCCGAGGAGCGGCGCGACGGCTTCACCGTGCGTCGCTTCCCCTATCCGGTTGCCAGGGGGGCCAGGGGGCCCATAGAAGCCTGGAAGCTGGGCAATCCGCTGTTCTACGCTTACTCTGCCTGCTGGATTCACAGGATCGCCAGGGGCAGGGCGCTGGCTGTGCTGCATGCTCAGAACAAACACAGCATGCCCGGGACGTGGCTCGCGGCGCGCAGGCTGGGGATCCCCGCCCTGGTGACTATTCGCGACACCTACCCTCTGTGCCCCTTCGCCATCTGCCTGCAGGAGTCGGACGCTGTGCCGCCCGAGTGCGACATGTGGAACCAGTACGGGCGTTGCGGGCGCGAGTTCTACCGTCGCTACGTGGAGACACCGAGCTGGCAGCGTTGGCTGCGCTTCGCCACTCGCTCGATTCTCTTTCAGCGCTTCGACCACGCCCTGCGGCGAGGTGTGCTTGCCCGAATGGACGGTGTCGTCTTCATCAGCGAGGGCATCCGTGATGTCTACGCCACGTCGCCTGACCTGACGATTCCGCGCCCTGAAGTGATATACAATCTGCCGCCGCCTCCAGATGACCTGCCTTCCTTCGATTGGAGCGGCAGGCACCGCGTGGATGACCTGCGGGGACGGCGAATAGTGCTCTACGTGGGCAAGCAGTCCCTGGGTAAGGGGACAAGTGACCTACTGGCCGCGATACCCACCGTGGTGTCCACGGCTCCCGACGCTGTGTTCCTGTTCGTTGGGCGGGGGAACGCGGAAGAGACTGTGACCGCCGATTTGCGTTCGCACGTGGTCCAGTGGCCACACATGCCCAATCCAGACGTGCGGTCTCTGATGCGTGAGGTGCGTGTGGTTGTGCTTCCGTCGGCGACCCCCGAGGCGCAAGGGCGCGTCCTGTTGGAGGCGATGAGCGTTGGTGTGCCGGTGGTCGCCACCCGGGTTGGCGGCATACCGGAGACGGTAAGCGAGGGGCAGACCGGCCTGCTCGTCGATCGCCATGACGTTGGCGGCCTGGCCTGCGCCATCTGCCGTCTCCTGACAGACGACAGCCTGGCGCGTGGGATGGGAGAGAAAGGACGCAGCTGGGTGTACAGTCGTTTCGATCCCGAGGTGTCTCTCGACCGTCTGGAGGCCCTATACAGGGAGCTAGGGGCGGTGCGGCAATGAACCTGGCCGTCATTCCCAGTCGAGGAGGCAGCCTCGAAGACCTTGCCCGGACTGGCCAGCTCGGGCGATTGACGGAGTACTATTTCCCTGCCTATGCCCGCCGTTTCGACCGTGTGCTGTATTTCTCCTATGCCCGTGAAGACCGCCCGATGCCGGCTGGCTGCGAGCTTCGTCCTGGCCCCGGCAGAATGCATTCGCTCGCTTATTCGCTGTGGCTGCCGTTTCGCTACCGGGCAGATCTCAGGACTTGCAGCGTGGCCCGCGTAATGCAGATGACCGGCGCGATTCCGGCGATCCTGGCCAAAGCCAGGTATGGAGTGCCATTCGCAGCCACGTACGGCTACCGCTACAGCGAGGTGATACGCCGCAGCGGGCGGCGGGTGAGCTATTGCCTCGCCCTTGCCGTGGAGAGGGCGGGGCTGCGTGCGGCCGATGCCGTGATAGTGACTACAGGGGAGCTCCACGCCTTTGTCCGCCGCTGGGTTGGTCCCGAGCGGATTCATCTGATACCGAACGGAGTCGACACGAGTGCGTTTGGTCCGGCCCCGAGTCCTCCGGCGAACAGGCGTGCGCTCGCCGTCTTTGTAGGCCGGCTGGACCCGCAGAAGAACCTATTCGCCCTTCTGGAGGCAGCCGCGATAGTTGGTGAGCTTGATCTCCTGTTCGTTGGAGACGGGACTCAGCGGGAGCAGCTGAGGGAGAGGGCACGGCGACTCGGCGTCAACCTCGAGTTGGCCGGCATCGTGCCGCACGAGGATCTGCCGGCGCTGCTGCGTCGAGCCGACCTGTTTGTTCTCCCATCGCATATCGAGGGGCACCCCAAGGCGCTCCTGGAGGCGATGAGCGTTGCCTTGACCTGTGTGGGGACTGACGTTGAGGGCATTCGCACCTTGCTCCGAGATGGCGAGACTGGCATACTCTCTCCGGGCACAGATGCGGGTAGCCTGGCGGCAGCGCTGGGGCGCGCGCTTGCCGATAGGCCGCTGGCCCTTGAGCTGGGGAGGCGGGCTCGGGGCTTGGTCGAAGCGGAGTACGATCTGAAGCGCACGCTTGAGATGGAGATCACGCTCTTGGCTGATCTCGGGGAAAGAGGAGTCTGATGTCTGGGCTGCGCATCTGCCTCCTCTGTGCCGATGTTGCGCGCAATGCCCTCGGGCGAGCCTATGCGCTGGCGCGCGTGCTGGCACGCGAGCACGACGTACAAGTCGTGGGGCCGCAGTTCGGCGCCTCGGTCTGGCCACCGCTGGCCGGGCTGATGGAGAAGCATGGCATTGGGCTCACCGCCATTCGAGCGCACGGGTATCCACGATTCTTTGGCGCGGCGCGTAGGATCTGGCAGGCGATCCAGGCCGACGTGCTGTATGCATTGAAGCCGTATCCAACCAGCTATGGCCTCGGGCTTCTCTACAGCCAGCGGAACAAGACCCCGTTGATTCTGGACATCGATGACTGGGAAGTAGGGGCGTTCCAGGCTATGCGTCGCAAGCAGTTGCTGCGCGCTGTGGTGGCGGCGATCACGAGCCCCAACAACTACGTCTGGCTGCGTATCCTCTATGCGCAGGTTCAACGCGCCGCAGCAAAGACAGTGTCTTCGAGCTACCTGCAGCGCCGCTTCGGCGGGGTTCTAGTTCCGCACGGAAGGGATACGGCGGCGATGGACCCCGCATGTGTAAGCGGAGAGGGCGTCCGCAAGGAGTGGCGTCTCTCCGGACGGGTCGTGATGTTCCTGGGGACACCGCGAGTCCACAAGGGCATCGAGGATCTCGTGGCAGCCGTGGCCAAGCTGAAGCGGCCTGAAGTGACCTGCGTGATCGTTGGCGCTGGCGACACCGAGGCGGCCGGGGCCACCGAGAGTGACCTGGCTGCGGGTCATGTACGGGTTCTGCCCATGCAGCCGTTCGACCGCGTACCGGCGTTCCTGGCTGCCGCGGACGTGGTGGTTATCCCTCAGCGGCAGACGCCGTTCTCCGACGCACAGATGCCCGCTAAGCTCTATGATGCTATGGCGATGGCGCGCCCAATCATCTCAACAGAGGTGTCCGACATACCACAGGTTCTAGCTGGGTGCGGCGTAGTGGTGCCGCCGGGCGATGTGGAAGCTCTATCGGGCGCCATCGCCCGCCTGCTTGACAATGAGGCACTTGCTCGGGAGCTGGGGCTTGCTGCCCGCGAGAAGTGTGTGCGTGAGTTCAGCTGGGACAGGATGCAGATCACATTGCGAGAGGTGATAGACGGTGTTAGCTTGAAATCCGGGGTCTCGCCGTCTGGCCGCAGCATTGCCGGACGCGGAGGCTGAATGGTGCGGGGGTCAACGCACGTGTGACCTGCTGGAGGTAGAACACATGGCCAAGTTCGCCAAGATGCCAGCTGATCGCCTGGCGCATGAAAGGACAAGAGTGCTCGCGTCCCAGGCATGGTCTCTGATCCTCAGCTGTCTGGACAATAGCGAGCCGTGGATACTCGACCTGGGCAGTGGCTCAGGCAAGCACGCTCTCTTCGCGCCAGACTCTGCCCACTACGTTGCCTACGATCTATGTGAGTTGGGAAGGAAGTTCATTCGCGATCGGCAGGAGTTTGTTCAAGGTGATGTCCTGGAGCTTCCCTTCAAGAGAGACGTATTCGACGTGGCCGTGCTATCCCACGCTCTTGAGCATTTCCGGGATCCCTCGATGGTGATCAGGCTTGTGCGAAGGGTACTGACTGTAGGTGGCGTCCTGTATGTCGAGACCCCAAATCCGACCTATCCTCACTTCTGGGAAGACTACTCGCACGTACGTCCCTACTCTGCCTATGCGCTGCGTCACTTGCTGGATGACAACGGCTTTCTGACCTTGGCTGCAGGAGATATCGCCTACCCCTCACGAGCACACATTCTGTACAGGGTACTCCGACGGCTCGGTATGGAATCGATTGGTGTAGCGGTATCCCTTCACTTGGCTCGCTGGTTTCCCAGACGCTGCTTCAGCTATGCTTGCGCTGAGAAGACCGGCGGGAGCACAGAGGGTAATGGAAGTGACTGATCCAGGCGCTGTACCGATCTACTACAGAAGTGCTCGCGCCGACCTGTTGCCTCTGGTGCCCACAGAGGCCTGGCGTGTGCTGGATGTGGGCTGTGGTGCAGGGCAGCTCGGCGAAGCTCTGAAGAGGAGGGGAAGCAGGGAGGTTGTGGGCATCGAGCTCAACCGCAAGGCCTCTCGTGTCGCCGCCACGGTCCTGGACCAGGTCATCTGCGCGGCGGCCGAAACGGTCTCGCTGGACAAGCTTGACCCTCCCTACGACTGCATCATCTTCGCAGATATCCTGGAGCACCTGATCGATCCCTGGGCGGCACTAAGGCGCTTCGCGACCCTGCTCGATCGTGATGGAACCATCGTCGCTAGCATTCCCAATGTGGGCTTTTGGAGCGTTGCCTGGGGTCTGTTGCGAGGTCGGTGGGAGTATGAAGAACGAGGGCTTCTTGATCGCGCGCATCTGCGGTTCTTCACCGAGCGCTCGGTTAGCGGGCTGTTTGAACAGGCAGGCCTGGTAGTGAAGCGGTGGGAGCGCAATTACCGGCTGCGCGAGTGTGACAAGAGGGGCGCCCGGCTTGCCAGGATCATCGCCCGAGGTCCCTTGAAGAACCTGTTCACGTTTCAGTTCCTGGTCGCGGCGCGGGGAGGCTGAGATACGGCACGATGGGTACGGGACTGAATATCCTGCTGGTGACGCCGACATGGGAGGGCTCACTGGGCTTCTTCTGCCAGCGCGCCTTCCGCAGGATGGGCCACACGGTGACGGAGTTCGACTATAGGCGGCATGCTCTGGGTGCTTCCTACGGCGGGACCGTGTCTGCTGGCTGGGCTCACGTTGCCTTGAACAGACTGGGTATGGCGCTGATGAATCGGAGGTTGCGCCGCACCGTGTCGCGCTACGGAGTGGACCTGGTGCTGGTGGTTAAGGGCGAGCTCGTTGAGCCGAGCACAGTCAGAGCAATCGGGGAGGAGGGCGGGGCCGCCACGGCGCTCTGGTATCCGGACGCCGGAGGCTACTTGAGCAAACGCTCCTATCGGCGCATCGCCCGCTCGATGGCCTACTACGACGTGACCCTGCTCTGTGACCCGGCTCACATCCCCGAGGTGTTGAAGCCGACGATCAAGCGTGCAGAGTTCCTGACATTCGGGTGCGACCCTGAGTACCACAGCCGGGTGCCGCTGCCTCCGGAGGAGGCAGCACACTACGGCAGCCGTCTCACCTTCGTGGGCAATCCTCACGGCGCCGGTTCACGGCGCGACTCGATGCTCGTGGCGCTCGGTGATCAGCCGCTCACTGTCTGGGGCAATAGCTGGGAGCGGACTCCGCTCGCCCAGTCGCCGTCAGTCGCATTGCGCGGTCCGGCCTATGGACGCTCAATGATCAAGGTCTACAGCGGCAGCGAGATTGTCCTCAACGTCAGCTACGAAAGCTACCTGATCTTCCGCAACTTCGAGGTCCCGGCCTGCGGTCCGCTGCTGATCACCGAGGACGTGCGCGACTTGCCTGCTTACTTCAGGCCGGGGGAGGAGGTGGTGACCTTCTCCGAAATCGATGATCTGCGCGACAAGGTGGCCTATTACCTGGCGCATCCGGATCAGGCTCGCGCCATTGCCAGGCGGGGACAGGCAAGGGCGCACGGTGAACATA
>CAZHAX010000011.1:0-104683 GCA_964530325.1 uncultured Anaerolineales bacterium
GGCCCACTCGCCCGGCCACAGGTACTCGGAGGGCAGGATCTCCCTGGCGCCGCCCGGCGGCGTCCAGTAGAGGTGGATGCGCGAATAGCCGGTCAGGTCGCGATAGGCAAGCCGCAGGCTGTGCGGGCCGGCCTCCAGGTCCACCCAGCCGCCGACGTAGTCGCCGGCGGACGGTGAGCTCACCATCAGCGCGCCGTCGACGTACAGAGAGGAATCGTCCTTCGACGACAGGCCCAGCCCGTACCGCCCGCTCTCCGGCGCGACGAGCACGCCGGTCCATTCCACGCTGTAGGGCCGGGGCATGGGCGTGATGTGGAAGTAGGCGTCCAGAACCGCGTCCACTCTCTCCAGGGCAGGCGTCCCCTCCCAGTTGTCGTCGGCGTAGTACCGGCCGAGCAGGCCGTTGACTGTCACCGGCTCGGCGTAGAGCGCCCACTGGGGGATCGTTCCTGACGCGTCACCCGGCCCCTGCCAGGAGAGTCTCACGCCCCCCTGGCCCGATTGGGCGGCCAGCCGGAGCAGATGGTTCCCTTCGGCAAGCAGTGAAGAGGCGGTGACGATCGCCTCTCCCTGGCACGTCTCCCCGTCGACCGTAAGAGCGACCCGGCCCGGGGCCTTGGCCCGCAGCTCGTATACGCCGTATACCGGCGCGTACAGCACGCCGCTCCACACTGCCACGAATGGAGGCTCGACAGCGGCGTCGCCCGGCCAGAGGGCATCGACAGTGGCTACGCGAACGACTGGCGTGGGTTCGCCCGCGGGAGGCCACGAGTCACCCGGCCGGTACTCCAGGTCGAGCCCCTGCAGGCTGGCCAGGTCGTCCGGCCGCAGGAGGGCGAGATAGGTGTCGGGGGGGCAGTCTGGGTCGGCCGGCAGCTGCTCGACGGCCGCCTGGGGGTACAGCCTCCTCAGCTCCTCCACGATCCACTGATGCTCCGCCGAGACGAAGTAGGCCACCGGCCCGTCGGCCGGCTCCCGCACCGGCAGGGGATCGAGCAGGTAGATCGTCTCCTGCCGGCCCGTCACCCCGGCCGCCTCGAACGCGATCGCGCGACTTCCGGCGTACTCGTAGTCGAAGTAGTAGGTCAGTTCGCTGCCCAGCTCGACCATCCTGCGGGCGACGGCCGTCTCGTCGGCGAGGAACTCCGCTTGCACCTGGGCGTCGCTCATCTGCTGGCCGAAGTAGACGTAGGTGTTGATCGCGGCTATTGCGGCCAATACGGCAACAACGGGACTCGCTTTCCAGTGCGCCCGGTCGCCCGCGGGGCCGGAGCGTAGCTCGCACCACAGCGCGTCCAGGCTGAGAGCGACGAAGGCGGCCACCGCCGGCAATGCGCCGATCGACCTGAGAGACTGCGGCGCTTCGAAGTGGAGGGACAGGATCCCTCCCAATAGGCCGACGGGGAGAAGAAGCAGGAAGAAGCGTCCGGCTGGATCCCGCTGCGCCATCGCCAGTCCAATCCCCAGCAGGAGCAGGGCTCCGGACACGTGGTCAAGCGTCGGCGCTCCCGGCAGGTTGTGGCGGCCGTTCCGGTCGCCGCAGCAGTTGAACATCAGCAGATGCTTCTCGACGTTCGCAGCGAGCAGCTTGACTGGGTCTGCGTCGCCAGCCTTGGCGAAGAGCGAGGTCTGGCTGGTCCGGGCCCAGAATGCGCTCGGCTCTCCTATCGCATATTGAACCGTGGGCATCACGGCCAGCCATGCCGCGACGACTACGGCGGCCAGGCAGAGCCAGGCACCCGTCTGACGAGCAGAGCGCCTCGGCGCAGACCCCCGCCGCTCCAGCACGAAGCGGCGCAGCCTGCCGATCAGCCACCAGCCGGCGACGAAGAGGCCCAGCGCGGCGACGAACAGGCGGGTGGGGCTGTAGAAGCACAGCCCCAAGCCGAGCGAGAGCCCCAGCCCGGCGGCCGAGCGCAGCACTGACGCTCGCCCGCGCAGCAAGCGCAGGGCGAAGTAGAGGGCCAGGAACTCGAAGAAGGGCGCGTCGACTCCGTTCATGGCGATGCGGGTGAAGTTGACGTGCCACCTCATCGTGGCCACGACGAAGGCGAGGATGAGCCCCAATCGGCCGCCGCGCCACTCGCGGCCGCAGAGGTAGGCGGCGAGCACGCCACCAACGCCGAACAGCACGCTGGCCATGCGCAGCCCGAAGATCGTATCTCCGAACAGATGAAGAGAGCAGGCGAAGATGAACAGATGGTGGGCGATCTGGTGCAATGAGATGGCATAGACCGGCAGTGTGGACGGGTCTCGGAGGATTTGGCGGGCCTCAATGCCGATGTAGGCCTCGTCGTACCATATCCCGGCCGGGAGCGTGCCCAAGTGAGCCGCCCTGAGCAGCAGCGCCAGGAGCACGATTCCTCCCAGGGCATAGAGCTCGGAAGCGGGGACGCGCCGGGCCCCGCCGTTCCCCTCAGTCGAGGCCAGGATTCCCAGGACGAAGAGCAGCAGGCTGGCCAGGTATGGTGGCCAGGCGGCGGCGGACCGAGCGGGGTCGCGGGCAAACAAGAGCAGCGAAGCCACGGAGGCGAGCAGGGCTGTGGCGCACAGGCCCAGGCCCAGCTGGCCCCGTCGGCCCGGCAGCAGGGTGGCTGGGGGGAGCCGAAGCGCCATCCTGTCGCCCGAGAGCTCTTCCTCTCGGCAGCCGCGGCCGCGCAGGATGGCTGCGGCAAAGAGGGGTATGGCTACCCCGAACAGGGTCAGGCCGGGCACGATACTGTGGCGGGCGAGCTGAGCTTCGCCCAGGCCGGCCAACGCCAGCGCGGCGACGATCGTGCCCAGCGTCGCCTGCCGCCCCAGCGGGGCTGCCGGCCGGGCCTCGCCGGAACGCAGCCGGCCCGGTCTGTCCCCTCGCCTATCGACACCGTCTTCCGGCATCCTGGGGTTCTCCCGCCCTGGTGAAGCTAGGAGCCATTATACCATAGCCCGTTCGGCGCAGGCAACGTGCGGGCAGCCGTCCGTGGTATAATCAACGCGGGCGTTCGCATGCGCATACTGCTGGTCGAACCATACTGCGCCGGCAGCCATCGGGCCTGGGCCGAGGGCTTCGCCTCACACAGCGGCCACCAGGTGGAGCTTCTCACGCTTCCCGGCCGCTTCTGGAAGTGGCGCATGCAGGGCGGCGCAGTGACGCTGGCGGAGCGTGCCCACGATCTGGGATGCGTCCCTGATCTCGTATTCGCCTCCGGTATGCTCAACCTACCCGTCTTCCTGGCCCTCGCCGGCGCCTCGCTTGGCGGCGGCCCGGCCGCGGTCTACCTCCACGAGAACCAGCTCACCTATCCTCCTCCGCCCGGCGAGAAGCGCGATCTGACCTACGGCATGATCAATTGGCTCTCCATGCTTGCCGCCCGGCGCATCTTCTTCAACTCCAGCTACCATCTCCGGGCCTGGTTCGACGAGCTGCCACGTATGCTCAAGCACTTCCCGGACTGCGATCACCTGGCCCTCGTCGATCGAGTCAGGGAGAAGGCGGCTGTGTTGGGCGTTGGCTGCGACCTGCGCCGGCTGGACGGCGATGGCGAAGACGTTCTCCCCGAGGCCGGCACTGCGCCGCTCGTCCTGTGGAACCAGCGCTGGGAGTACGACAAGGCGCCCGGGACCTTCCTCAAAGCACTCGTCGCTCTTGCCGGCGAAGGGCTCGAATTCAGAGTGGCCCTGGCCGGGCCCAGCCGCAGGCAGGAGACGCCGCAATTCGACAAGGCGCGGGAGGGGCTGGGCGATCGGGTGATCCAGTTCGGCTACGCGGAGGAGGAGCGCCACGTCCGGCTCCTGCGCCGCTCGGACGTTGTGGTGAGCACTGCTCGCCACGAGTTCTTCGGCGTCTCCATCGTCGAGGCGATCTACGCCGGGTGCTTCCCGGTGCTGCCCAACCGTCTCAGCTACCCGGAGCTGATCCCGCCCGAGCACCACCACCACTGCCTGTACGAAGGGTTCGCCGGTCTGCTGGAGCGCCTGCGCTGGGCCCTTAGTCATACGGAGGAGGCCGCAGTCCTGGCGGCGGACCTGCGGCCGGCGGTGGCCCGATTCGACTGGGGGGAGATGGGGCCGGTCTACGACAGGGCGCTGGCGGAAGCGGCGGAGATCAGCTGAGTCTGGGCTTCGGCCTAACCCTGGGCGCCGAGCGCCTTGGCGCGAAGGGCGACAAGCCAGCGGTAGAGAAGGTAGCGCACCTTCGAGTAGGGCCTATCCCAGGCGCCAACGCTGCGCACGAGCTCCCCGCCGAAGCCGCGCTTGAAGCGGTAGACCCCCCACAGGCCGTCACTCCGCTGGGCGAACTGCTCTTCCAGCGTGGCCTCGTCCTCGTCCGGCACGCCCCACAGGTCGTACGTCGTGCAGCCGAGGGACTTGGCCCAGCGCATGGCCTCCCATTGAAGGAGATACGTCGGCATCTTCTCCCGGTGCGAGTCGCTGGAAGCGCCGTAGAGGTACCAGGCCCGGGGCGGGATGGCGAAGGCCATCACCGCCGCCACCTGCTCGCCGTCGACCTCCGCCAGCAGCAGCCGGGTCCAGCCGCGCTGCGAGAAGAGTTCGTAGGCGGCCTCGTAGTAAGCGGGAGGATGGACGCCGAACTGGTCCCTATCCGCCGTCTCTGCCGTCAGCGAGTGGAAGGCGGGCAGGTCCTGTTCGCCAGCCGCGCGCACCGTCACGCCGCGTCGCCCCGCCAGGCGGATGTTGTACCTGGTCTTCGACTTCATCCGGGCCAGGACCGTCTCTTCGTCCGGCGAGATATCAACGACGATTGTCCGCGGTGGCTGGATGCTGCCCATGGCGGCCGGTTGGAAGCCAAGGTCGCGAAGGCTCCGCCGGCTGGCCTCGCCGTCGGGCAGATCGGGCTCGACCATCAGAGCTATGGCACCGCGGCGCTGAGCAGCCTGAGCCAGCAAGCTGAGGAGAGTCTCCAGCTGGGCGGGGTCAGACCATTCGGCGAGCGGTCCCTTGGCGATGTAGGCGAGAAGGCCGAGGCCGGCCGGTAGACGGCGGTAGAGCACTTGTGCCCCGGCCACGAGCTGGCCGTCGCTGGCCAGGCCCACGCGCTCGGCTGCCCAGCCAAAGCGCGCCTTCAGGGCTCCCCAGGGGCTTGTCTGGAGTAGGTGCCGGTCGGGGTGGGTGACTACGAATTCGTTCCAGGCCTCCGCGGGGAGAGGGCCGAGGGGCTCTAGTACCACCGCTGCTCCCGCCGGGCAACGACCAGAAGCCCGCCGCCCGTGCCGCCCGGTGGTACGTCCATCTCATAGTACGGCCGCCAGCGGGTGGAGAGAGTGCGGACGACGAGGCGGCGCAGGAAGTCCTGGTAACGAAGCGACCGCAGCCGCGGCGAGACGAGCACGCCCCAGGGAGAGAGGCGCTTGCCCACGCCGAACAGGCGGTTCATGCGGTCCCACAGATGCTCCACTTCCTGGGGAATGTAATAGAGGGTCTTGACGACGTTCAGGCGGACCGTCGCCAGGAGGTGGCGCCAGTCGCTGGGGTTGTAGTAGTGATGGTGCTCAAGCAGGGCGTCCACGGCGGCAGCGTATTTCTCCGCGCCCCGCAAGTCGCCCGCCTCCTTGCGTTTGGCGTACCCCTGCAGATAGGAGCGGAACACCTCGGAGGGGACGGTGAAGATGAAGTGGCCGTCCGGCATCAACAGGCGGCCCACCTCACGCACTACCGGCGTCAGGTCCGGTATGTGCTCCAGGACGGAGTTGGAGAGAACGGTGGCGTATGATTGGTCGACGAAGGGCAGCCCTGCGCCCGCAGCAAGGGCCACAAGCCGGTATGCGCCTGTCTGCTCGGCGCGGCGAAGCTGCACCTCGGACAGGTCCACCCCTGCGTCTATCTGCGCTTCAGAGCCGAAGAGCACCCTGGCCACCAGGCCGTCGCCACACCCCAGGTCAAGCAGGGGACCTTCGTACGACTCCTGAGCGGCGATACGCAGCTCGACAGCCCGCCACAAGGCCACAGGAGGAGCGAACCAGTATGCGTCCAGTGCTTCGACGAGGTAGTCGCGTGCCATCGGCTGTGAGTATACCCTATCGTGAGATGCGTGTCAACGCCACACGAGCGCACGGGGTGAAATGGAGCGGGAATCCCCAGATCCTTGCTGGCGAGTTCGATACAGGTACAATAGGTCAACAGTGCACGGCGCTCACCCACAGTCTGTGCCGGAGCGAGAGGAGCGATCTGATGCCAGAGCGAAAGCTTGTGGACCCCGCAACCGAGCCTGCCGAGTACACGCGCTGGCATGATGGGGCTTCGGAGAGCGTGCGGGGTCTGGTCCCCAGCGAGCGGGCGGTCACGCTGTTCGTCAATGGCGGTCCTCTTGTCGGCATCAACTGCTCGCCGTCGCTGCTGGAGGAGTTGGCGCTGGGCTTCCTGTTCAACGAGGGCCTGATCGAGACCATGCGGGACATCGCTGTGCTGGACGTACGTGCCGACGGAGGCAGCATCGACGTCTGGCTGGAGGGCGAGGTGGAAGTGCCCGCACTCCGCTTCCTGACTGCGGGCTGCTCGGGAGGAACGAGCTCTGGCGACCTGGCCTCGGGGCGGCGGAGGGTGGAATCCGATCTGCGGATCCGGCCCTCGCTCGTGCGTGATTTGGTGGGAGAGCAGCTGTCGGCGGTCACTCCTCTCCACCGGGCAGCCGGCGGACTGCACGGGGCGATGCTGGCAGACGGCGAGCGCGTGTTGTGCGCCGCGGAAGATATCGGTCGTCACAACGCAGTGGACAAGGTGGCCGGCATATGTCTGCGTCAGAGTTGGCCGACGCAGGACAGGATCATCGTCAGCACCGGCCGGGCCAGCTCGGAGGTGGTGGCCAAGGCTGCCCGAATGCAGGTCCCGGTGGTGATCTCCCGCTCCTCGCCCACTTCCCTCTCCGTGCAACTGGCCCGCGAGTGGGGCATCACGCTCGTGGGCTACGCCAGGCGCGGCTCGTTCCGCGTCTATGCGGGCGAGGGTAGGATCGCCGTGTAGGATCGCACCCACTTCAGCAGCAACAAAGCGTCCTTGACATAGAACGTATGTTCGCGTATAATTGGGGTGTGACGGCCATTCAGATGGTGGACCGCAGAGGGATGCGGGGGAACGAACTATGGTCGAGCAGCTTTCGGAACGTCAGCAGCGCATTCTGGCATTCCTGGGCGACTACATAGAGGATAACGGCTATCCGCCTTCGATCCGCGAGATCGGGGCGGCGGCCGGCATCAGCTCCACGTCGGTGGTCAGCTACAACCTGCGCCGGCTGGAAGAGCACGGCTACATCAGCCGCGATCGCGAGGTCTCCCGCGGGCTGAAGCTGACCAGCGAGAGTTCGGCCCAGTTCGTCCCCGACTCCATCGTCCAGATCCCCGTTCTGGGTCAAATCGCCGCCGGCGAGCCGCTTCCCGTTCCGTCGAGCGATTTCTTGCTGATGGGGGACGAGACGATCGAACTGACCCGGGGCATTCTGGGGGATCCAGAGGAACTCTATGCCCTGCGGGTCAAGGGCAACTCGATGATCGACGCCCTGGTCAACGACGGCGACATCGTCGTCATGAGGCACCAGCGGCGCGTCGAGAACGGCGAGATGGCCGCTGTCTGGCTGACGGACCGCGAGGAGGTCACGCTCAAGCGCTTCTACCAGGACGATAGCGGGGCCGTCCGCCTCCAGCCGGCCAACCCCACGATGAGGCCGATCTACGTGGAAGACCCGCGCAAGGTCGAGGTGCAGGGCAAGGTAGTGATGGTGATTCGCCAGCTGCAGTAGAGCTTGCCTGGTCTCCTGTGGGTGTTGAGCCTGTGAGTCGCAGAGCCCGGCCCTAGGGCCGGGCTCTTTCCATGCGCCCCAGGCGCGCTTCTCTCAGGGGTGTACGTTGCCAGTCTCTGCTTGACCTAGCACAGATGTTCTGGTACAATATGCTGGTACAGAACACATGTTCTCCTATAAGGCTGGCCTGGCGCCGGTGCCGGTCACCGGGGTGCACCAGTGGGAGCTCGGAGGTGAAGATTGGAGGCTGGCTTGCTGTGGTATGACGACGACCCCGAGCGGTCGCTCTTGGAAAAGGTCCATCAGGCTGCGCGGCACTACGAGTGCAAGTTCGGCGCTCCTGCGCAGGTGTGCTACGTGCACCCCTCGGCGCTTGACGCCAAGGAGGGGAAGGAGCCGTCAGGCGGGCTGCGCATCGCGGGGCTGGATACGGTGCTGACGAATCACCTTTGGGTGGGGCGGGAGGAGAAGGATATCGCGGCCAGGCGAAAGGCGCCCGAGCCTGGCAGCCAGGATTGACGTTCAGAGGGGAGCGGTGAGCTATCGCGGGCGGCCCACAGCCCCGCCCTGGCCGGCGCCGGGGTGGCAGCGCTACCCGGTTTGACTTCTACGCGTTTTGGCGTTATGCTAGCTGCAGCCGAGCGCGGACGGCGCGCAGGAGGCCCTATGGCGGAGGACCAATCCCAGTCCGATTGGCTGGCTACACTCTCTGGAGAGCAGCCCGAGGAGAGTGGTCCTGTGCTGCAGGACTTGCGGGACCAGATCTTGCAGGCGGACGATGAGTTCGGGGAGGTCGAGCGGCCTGCCGCGACGAACTTCCTGGCCGCGCTCGAGCCGTGGCAGCGGCTCGTGCTTTCCCTCATGCTGTTCCTCGACGTCGCGCTCTGCGGCTGCATGGCTCTTGTGGCTACAGGCCGCGTGAGGCTGCCTTTCTAGCCGCGGCAGGCCCTGATGCTGGATGTGCCGCCCTGGAGGCGCGGCGCAGGTCAGCGGCTTGCTCGATAGAACACCCCGCCCGGGCCCCCGCTCGACACTCAGCGCGATCTGCTGCGGTTGATCATTGACGGCATGAACGACAAGACCAAGGACCAGGCCTCCGGCGTGCGCGAGGGAGAGCCCAGAAAGACAGTACAGGCCAGGTTCCCGGACGGCCGCGTGTTCGATGCGCCTCTGGGAACGCCGGTCGAGGCCTACGTACAGGCGGCGCTGGGCGATAGCCCGGTGCCCGTTATCGCGGCGCTGGTCAATGGCGAGTTGCACGAGCTGACCTACGTTCCACGGTCGGACGCCCGGCTTGAGCCGGTCTTCTTATCCGACTCGGATGGAGTGCGCATCTACCGCCGGTCTCTGGCCTTTCTGCTCGTCACGGCGGTGCGGGAGCTGTTCCCAGACGCCCAGGTGTTCATCGATCACACCATGCCATTTGGCGGGTTCTACTGCACAGTCGACGGACGAGAGCCATTCACCCAGGGTGATCTGGCCATGATCGAGCAGCGCATGCAGCAGATGGTGGCCGAGGATGCCCCGATTACCCGCGAGCCTGCCTCGTTGGAGGACGCGCTGGAGCTGTTTCGATCACGTGGGGAGCTGGAGAAGCTGCGGCTGCAGCAGCGTCGCCAGCGGCCTCACGTGACGCTCTACAACCTGCATGGCTTCCGGGACTACTTCCACGGCTTCATGGTGCCTTCGACGGGCTACCTGCAGCACTTCGCGCTCCACGCCTGGCCGCCGGGGTTCGTCCTACAGTACCCTCGCCGCTCGCGCCCCAGCGAGCTGCTGCCCGTGTCCGACTACCCCAATCTGACGGCGGTCTACCGCGAGTATGGGAACTGGCTGCGGCTGCTGGGCATCGAGTCCGTGAGCTCGCTGAACGAGGCGAACGAGAACAGCCGTCTGCGTGAGGTCATCCTGGTCTCGGAGGCGTTGCACGAGCAGCGCATAGCCTTCATAGCTGATCAGATAGCCCTCCGGCGCGACGAGGTGCGCCTCGTTCTGGTGGCCGGCCCGTCCGCGTCAGGAAAGACGACGTTCTCGAAGAGGCTTTCCATTCAGCTGCTGGCCCACGGCATCCGTCCCTTCCCGCTTGGGCTGGACGATTACTTCGTCGATCGGGAGAAGACGCCGCGCGATCCGGACGGCGCCTACGACTTCGAGGCTCTCGAAGCACTCGACCTCGGGCTTCTGAACAAGGACCTCCTGCGCCTGGTGGAGGGGAAGCGGGTCCAGCTGCCGCGCTTCAACTTCGTGAGCGGGAAGCGGGAGAAGGGGGACGAGGTGCGTCTGGAGGCCCACCAGATCCTCATCGTCGAGGGCATCCACGGTCTGAATCCGCAGCTGGTCCCCTCTATGGCCCGGGAGCAGACTTACCGCATCTACGCCTCGGCGCTGACGCAGCTCAACATAGACCGCCACAACCGGGTGCCCACCACCGATACCAGGCTGATCCGGCGGCTCGTGCGGGACGCCGTATACCGCGGCTACTCCGCCGAGGATACGCTCAACCGCTGGGAGGGTGTGCGTCGGGGCGAGAAGAGATACATCTTCCCCTATCAAGAGCACGCCGACATCATGTTCAACTCGGCGCTCGTCTACGAGCTGGCCGTGCTCAAGCCGCTGGCCGTTCCGCTCCTGCTGCAGGTCGAGCACTCCAGCCCCAGGCACGTCGAGGCGAAGCGTCTGCTGACGCTGCTGCAGTGGTTCGAGCCGTGCGGCACCGAGCTGATCCCGGACAACTCGATCCTGCGCGAGTTCGTGGGCGGTTCGATACTGCGGGATTACAGCCCCTGACCGTGGAGCTGTGGCCGGGATATTCATCTCCTAGTCGCCCAGGATAGCCCGGGCTGCGACTAGGCCGGAGGCCGAGGCCTGGACCAGGCCGCGCGTGATCCCGGCGCCATCCCCGCAGGCGTAGAGACCTCGCACCTCGGTCTCCAGGCGGTCCGTGAGCTGCAGCCTGTTCGAGTAGAACTTCACCTCGACCCCGTAGAGGAGCGTGTGGCGCGAGCAGATGCCGGGCATCACCCGGTCCAGCGCATGCAGCATCTCCAGGACGTTGACGATGTACCGGTATGGCAGCACCAGGCCCAGGTCGCCAGGTGTTGCGCACCTCTGCGTGGGTATGACGATCGAGCGGCCCAGGCGCTGGGCGTTGGTGCGTCTGCCCGCCTCGAGATCGCCCAGCCGCTGCACGAGCACCCCACCGCTGAGAAGGTTCGCCAGTCGGGCGATCGACTGCCCGTAAGCGACCGGGTCATCGAATGGCTCGGTGAAGTTCTTGCTGACCAGCAGGCCGAAGTTGGTGTTTGCCGTCTTGCGGTCGGCATAGGAGTGTCCGTTGACGGTTGTCACCCCACCTGCGTGTTCGAGTGTTACCTCACCGTAGGGGCAGACGCAGAAGGTGCGCACCAGGTCGTCGAAGGCGGTGGAGTAGTACAGGAGCTTGAACTCGTACAGCAACTGAGTGACCGGCTCGACCACCGTTGCCGGCAGCTCCACCCGGACTCCGAGATCGACCGGGTTGCAGGCCGTTCTCAGTCCCAGCTTGCCGGCCAGGTCCTTAAGCCACTCCGCGCCCTCACGGCCCGGGGCGATTATGACGTGGGGAGCCTCGACCCGATCCCCCTTGACAGTCTCCACTCCGACAACCTGGCCGCCGTTGACGAGCACGGTCGCCACCGGCGTACGCATCCGCACCTCCACGCCGCGCTCTACCAGATCGTCGTACATGCGAGACATGATGGCGCTGCAGTGCTCGGTTCCTATGTGGCGGATGGGCACAGAGACCAGGCGCAGCCCGGACAGGGCTGACTTCTTGGCCAGTGACTCGATCTCGTCGCTGCGCCCGCCGTAGACGGAGCGGTTGGCACCATAATCAACGTAGGTGGCGTCGACCTCATCGATCAACGCCTGGGTCTCCGCTTCCCCCAGCAGCTCGCTCAGGTGGCCGCCGGCGGCGGGCGAGAGCGTCAGCTTGCCATCGCTGAAGGCTCCGGCGCCGCCCCAGCCAGTCATTATCGAGCAGGGCTTACACTGGATGCACCCCTGGCCCTCTCGCGCTGGGCAGTGCCGCTTCTCTATCGCCGGCCCCTTATCCAGGATCGCTACGCGCAGGGCCTGCTTCCGGCTCAGCTGAAGCGCGGCGAATATGCCGGCGGGGCCGGCTCCTACTATGACTACGTCGTACTTCTTCTTGCTCATCACTCTGCCGCTACTTGGTCTGCCGGAGCCAGCGGGGCTGATTATGCCACAACGTCCGGCGTTGTCCAGCCGGTGCCGCGCGGCGAAGGATGTATCGCTGGAATCGAAAGGGCGCTTGGTACAGGCCGCCACGCGCGGCGTGAGGCCTCACGTGGCGGCGGCCCAGGGCTCTATGTCTGCGCTTTGGCGCAGCGGCCCAGTGGAAGCTAGAACTGCTCGAAGTGTGGTGCGTCGACGACGAAGACGGTCGCCCGGTGCTGCCCCGGCTCCGGGGTGCTGCAGCACTGGCGCAGCGCGTCGATCGCAGGCTCGACTTTGCCGTCGTCTACGCCGATAAGCAGGGTGACATTGCCGCGGCGGAGGAAACCGCCGGTACTGGCAACGCGGGTCACGCCATGGCCGTCAGCAACAAGCCTCTCGATAACCGGTCCCGCGTCTGTGTCTCTGATGATAGCGATGATCAGTTTCATTGCCAGTTGAGCCTCACAATTGCTCGAACCGCTCGACGTCGAGGACGTACACTGTGGCGCCGCCGACCTCAATCTCGATCATCATCGGCTGGACCTCAACCAAAGGGGTGTCCGCGTGCGCGGGCATCAGGCGCCGCCGCGAGGGGCAGCATTTCCGGAGCATCTCCAGCAGACGGGGCAATCTCTCTCGGCTCAGTCCGATGAAGAGCGAGACCTTCGGCTCGCTGAGGACGCTCCCGTGGCTATCGACCTGTGTTACACAGTAGCCTTCGCCCGTGAGTGCATCTGTGAGCGGGCCTGCCTGGGCGGCAGACACGGTGACGATAGCCAGCTGATCTCCGGCGCCCGCACCTGTCATCTCTCCCTCGCAGGGCGATTCTACCAGAATCTACGCCCTCCGCAACCGCTCAAGGCTGCTTGTGCTCTCCTGGCCAGGGGTGGCTCTGCGGCTGCCAGCTCTGCTCAGCCTACGCCTCAGCGCGGCTGCCACCTCGGCGAAGCCCATCCTGGCCAGTGAGGGAAGGTTGAAGGCTGTGACCCCAACCGGCAGATCGAGCTCTGTCTTCTCGCATACGGTGGACGTGTTCGCTCTGTCTATCTGGGCCCGGAGGGCGGCCAGTTCTCGCTCCAGCTCCGCTGGCGAGCTCCGCTCGATCAACTCGTCGATCTTCTCCATCAGGGCGACCGCACGGTCGATCCGCTCCTCGGTCTCAGCGGCCATCCTTTGGCTTACCAGGCCGTGGCGGGCCTTGAGAGCGTTAAGCCGCCTGCCAGCCTCGTAGGTGACCCGGGCGAGCTCGTCGCGGCTCATCCAGCGCGTCTCGTAGTTGAGTATATGCTTCCAGGTGGGCTGCTGCAAGGCCTGGCGGTGCTCCTCCAACGTATGGCAGAGCAGGCGATAGCCGTACTGCTCTGGATCCTCGAATATGGGGCTCCCGGGGTCGACGAAGGGAGCCAGCGGGCCGATGAAGGGCATGAGGCGGCCGTCGCCGAATCGCTCCAGCAGGGCGCTGCAGTAGTCGACAGTGGCCAGGACAGACTCCTGCGTCTGCTGCGGCAAGCCGGCGAGGAAGAAAAGGTCGAATCGCCGGCAGCCGGCGTCCAGACAGACCTCTATCGACCGCTCGATCTCCTCGTTGGTGAACCGCTTGTTGAGCGCCCTTCTCACCGCCGGGTCGTGCGATTCCGGCGAGAACTCGATCACGAAGTTGGGCAGCGCCTCGGCCAGCTCGGCGGCGAAGCCGGCATCGACGGGCTCGAAGACTTCCAGCATCCCCTGGCCAGGGTAGGGCCGGATCGCTTGCAGGAAGCGGCGGGCGTGCTCTGGGCCGGCCTGCCGGATGTCGCCCAGCAGGAATGCCGGGCCTCGGCTGATCTCGTACATCCGATGCATGTCCTCCGCCAGGCGCTCTGGAGAACGGTAGGCCGGTGCGGAGCGTCCACAGAGGAGGCGTGAGGAAAACGCGGATCCACCGCAGTGAGCGCAGTTGAAGCGGCAGCCGCGAACGGTGAGCACGGCCATGGCTGGGTAGTCGATCCAGTGGCTGAATGGCACGTAGCCCAGGAAATCGATGTCCCTGACGACTGCCCGCACCAGGTGGTGGTAGTCCATCTCGAGGTGATCGAGCGAAGGCGGCACCTCCGTCAGCGGGTTGACGCGGACCTCCCCGGAGCGATCTCGCCAGGTGAGGTTGGGGATGGCCGCCAGGCGTTCCGGATCGGCTCCTGCGGGCGAGTCCGCATCAAGCAGGCACTCCAGGAGCTGCCTGAGCGGCTCTTCGGTCGAGTCGCCTCGCAGGACGTAGTCGACCTGGGGGTAGCGCACCAGCTCCTCGTGGAAGTAGGATGAGCTGAACCCGCCGAAGATGACCGGAACGTGGGGGTGGTGAAGCTTGGCCAGGCGGGCGATAGCCAGCGCCCCCTGAGCGTGGGCAAGCCAGTGCAGGTCGATGCCGATGGCTCGTGCCTTCAAGCTCCTGATCTTCCGCTCGGCGTCGAAATGCTCTGAGCGCACCATCCGCGCGGCCAGGTTGACGATGCGGGTGCGATAGCCGGCCCTCTCCAGGTAAGCGGTCATCGTGGAGAAGCCGAGTGGGTACATGTCGAAAACGGGAGTGGAAGGGACCAGGTCACTGATCGGACCCCACAGCGTGGCCCGCTTCCGGTAGTCGTACAGGCTGGGCGCGTGCAGCAGAACCAGGTCAGCCATCAATCCGGTGTTCGCTTCCCGACGGAAGCCCGCGCCGGCCGACCGGGCCTGCGCGGGCACTCGGTGCCTACGTCCTTCGTACCGCCGGACAGGGGGAGGCCTCGCCTAGATGGCGATCTGCTGAGCCGCTTCGGCCGCCTCTTCCTCTCCCTCTTCGACCTGCCACAGTTTCTCCGGGTCGTCGATGTGGTCGATGAAGAGGACTCCACCGCAGTGATCGATCTCGTGCTGCAATACGCGGGCGAGCAAGCCCTCAGCCTTGACGCGGATCCTGCGACCCGTTATGTCGAGCCCCTTGACGGTAACCCTGAGGTGGCGCTCGACCTGGCCGACTAGGCCTGGAATGGAGAGGCACCCCTCGATGCCTTCCTCCTGCTCCTGGGACCTGCGCGCCAGCTCCGGGTTCACGATCGCGAAGAGCGTTCCCGCGCCGGGAAGGGGCTCCTCGCCCTCGTCCGCCTCGGGCAACTCGGCGATGATGATCCTCTCAGGAACGCCGACCTGAATGGCGGCCAGGCCTATTCCCCGCGCCTCGTGCATCGTCTCCACCATATCGTCTACCAGATCGCCCAGCGCCGGTGTCACTCGCTTGACGCGGCGTGACGTCTCTCGAAGGCGCGGATCATCGTAGATGACGATCTCTCGGACGGCCAAACGAACCTCCTCCAAACACAGAAGCCAGGCGACCGACTTTTCGGAGCCCGGCCAAAGGTCAGACGTGTTATTCTAACACATTCGGCGGCACGCGGGAAGGATGGGAAAGAACCTGCCCAGGCACCTGGTGCCGGCCTACCGAGTCTCCACAGGCCAGGTTCCAAGTGGCACCTCGGGGGCCAGTCTCTCGTCGAGCGCCGGAAGCGGCGCCTGAGTGAAGTGATCGTAGATTGCCATGGATCCGGAAGCGACGAGCGGGGTGGCGTCTGCCGGGACCGTTACCGGGTGCGGATCGAAGATGACAGAGCCGCGAATCCACTTCAGGGTGGGGATGGTGATGAGTGCGGGCACCGTGTCGTAGGCCTCCCGCCAGGCCCACGTTCCATCGGGGTTGCTGCCTGTGAGTGCGGCCGAGACGATGTAGTCCCTCTCGATCGGCCTCGCGGCCCGGAAGACCAGCCCCAGCGTGGCTGTGCGGCCTGTGCGCAGCTGAGCCGGCGTCAGGCCGCACGCCTGCAGAACAGCAACGTCGCCGAAGGGAACGTAGCGCTCGCCCTCACGCGGCCGCGGCAGTGGGACCGGCCCGGCGAGGAACGCATTCCAGCGGCGGGCAACCTCCCCGTCGATCAGCGCCAGGCCGGAAGGAGCGCGGGCCACGTCAGCGGCCACGGTTGCGTATTCCCCGTCTGCCAGCTCTGGTGTTGTCCCCCGTCCCAGCGCCATCCCCTCTTCGTCGAGGAGCTGGAAGGTCGCTGCAGCGCCCGCGCCCGACCAGTGAAGAAAGGTGCGCACCTGGCCTGCCACCCCTGTGTCGTAGTCCACTCCGATCAAAGCGGGGCCGCCGGCGAAGAGGGTGATCATCGAGTGGCCGCTCACGGGGTGGATCGAAGCGGGCCGGAGCAGGACCGTCGCCACCTCAAGGGCATCGGCCCTGTCTTCTGTTTCCAGTCGCGGTGCGCCCGGCTCCCCGGGCAGGTAGGCACCTACCGTCAACGTGTAGTCGCCCGGGGGCGCGTGCAGGAACGGGTAGATGACGAACCGCTCGACGACGATCTCACCGGCGTCGACACTTCCCGCAGGTCGACGGACGTCGCGGGCCGCGCTCCACAGCCGGCCGTCGGCGCCGATCAGCTGGGCGAAGACAGATAGGTCCACTTCCTGTGTACTCGTCGGCGACCAGGCGAGAGTGAGCACCAGGGGACGGCTAGGCTCGGTTGCCGTGGTGTCCAGCGAGTAGCCCAGCAAGTCCACCCAATGGCCCAGCGTGACGCCGAGGGACGTCAAGCCAGGCGGCTGCGTGTGCCGGGGGGAGTCCTGGACTAGATAGGCCGGGCCAAGAGGCTCGAAGCGATAGGGAAGTCGGGCGTATTCCTGCTCGAAGTAGCGGGTGACGACAACAGGCCTGGTCTCCACGTTCTCTTCAATCGCCGCGATCCAGTCCTCCGCAGCCGAATCGGTCTGCGGGTAAACGTAGCTGACTTCCACGTCTGGCCTCAGCCCTTCAACCTGCTGCACGTACCAGAGCGGCGTTGCCCAGTGCCAGTTGGCCAGTATGGCTGAATCTGCGGGCGCATTGTTCAGCAGCGCCTCGGCATACTCCCTTGCGTCGCGGCTCTCGGCAAGCAGTACATAGCTGGGAAGACGGGTGCCCAGGTTCACCAGGGCGGCGGCCAGCACGGCAGCGCTGAGTGTCCAGCGCAGGGCATGGCTTCCTATGCGGCTGGCAGCGACGCGCGAAGCCAGGCCCTCCGCCCAACCGAGAGAGGTCGCCACCAGCAGGGCTAGGGGCACGTAGGAAGGCATCAGGTACTCGACGGTCTGCGGCGCCCGGTAGGTCAGGCTGACTGCCGTATGGGCGGCGAAGCTTCCCAAGAGCAGCAGGCCCTGCTGCCAGCTGCGCCTCAGCAGAGCCACCGCTCCAACGGCCGCGGCTACCAGAATGGCCCAGTTGAACTGGAAGCCAAGCAACGCGGGCAGCACGATCAGCCGTTCGCCGACGGAAAAGGCGAACAGGTCTCCGCTGAAGCCCCGGGCCAGGAAGTGGTTGAGGAAGCCCTGCACAGTCATCAGGTCCTCCGGCGCCAATGCCGCGCCGGCCGCCGAGCGGACTGGCAAGTAGACCAGGACGAGCAGGCTGGCCAGGAATACGAGGCCTGGCCTTACCCAGCGCCGCGGCTGGCGGGCGAGCGAGCGGTCTGCCAGCAGAAGGCAGCACACGCAAGCCGCAGCGATGAAGACCAGAGACAGATGGTGCCCGAGCCCCAATGACAGCGCCGCGGCAAAGACGACCAGCCATCGGTCGCGCCTGCTTGGCTCCTCTCGCGCCGCGCTGATGAACTCGGAGACCGAGTACAGGCAGAGGGCGGTGAATAGGAGCATCAGCGGACGGATGCTTGCGCTCGTAGCCGTGGCCCAGACCGTCGTGGCGGAGCCCAGGGAGAGGGCGCCGGCCAGCCCGCCCCAAAGCGAACCGCTAAGGCGACGGCCGGCCCGGAAGACCAGGGCGACTGCGCCGGCGGCCGTGACCGCGGACAGCAAGCTGGCCCGCCAGGCAGGGTTCGGGCCCAACGGGAGGCGGGTGAAGACCCAGCCCAGCATGGTGTGGAGTGGGTATCCCGGCGGATGAGCCACGCCAGCCTCAGCAGCGACCAGCTGGAATTCGCCTGCATCGGCCGGGAGAACGTCCGGCAGCAGCGTGACCACGTATAGCGCCAGGAAGGCAGAGAAGACTGCGATGGTGAGCGGAGCGGCAGTTCGGCTGAGCGCGTCTCCCAGGCGGGCGAGAGTCCTTCTCATATCGCCGCCCCTGACCTCTGATAGAAGCACTCGCTCATGGGCCCTCTCGTCCGAACTGCCGGGCCAGCTGGTCAACGCTCAGATGGATCATCGTCGGCCGGCCGTGGGGGCACGTCCGAGGACTCGTACACCGCTCGAGCTGGGCAATCAACTCCCTCATCTCCTCGTGAGAGAGAACCTTGCCGGCCTTGACCGCGGCGCGCTTGCACACCTGGCGGGCTACGGTCTCCTCAACCCGCTCGCCGAGCGGCCTATCGTCGACTGCCAGCGCAGCAGCGGCGTCCTCGAGGACCTGCCGCGGGTCTTCTTCCGCCACCAGCGCCGGCAGCGCCCTTACCAGCAGTGTGCCCCTCCCGAACGGCTCGAGGTCGAATCCGAGCGCCAGAAGCGCCTGCAGGTTCTCCTCCAACAGGCCGGCGGACTCGGGTGGTAGATCGAGCGTCTTCGCCTCGAGCAGCGCCTGTGAGGCGACCTCCGCTTTCACCCGATCGGCCAGCATTCTTTCGAACAGCACTCTCTCGTGGGCAGCGTGTTGATCAACCAGGTACATGCCCTCCGGCCCCTCGGCGACGATGTATGTGGCCCCCAGCTGGCCCACAACGCGCAGCGGCGGGAGAGGGCGGGCACGGGCGTCGGCTGGTGGAGGCAGGTCCGGCTGGCCGTGGTCGAGCGCGGGCAGACGATCTGTCCAGGCGGCGCCCGCGGCGACGAGTTGCTCCCGCCGCTGGCCGGCCCACGTGGTGGCCTGCCCTGGCCAGGCCGACGGCAGGTGGGTGGCCATAGGGACGGGAGACCTGGCCAGCAGCGTGGCGCGCGCCGCTCGCTGAACCGCCCTGAAGACCGCGTCGCCGTCCTTGAAGCGGATCTCCGCCTTGGCCGGGTGGACGTTGACGTCGACACCTGCGGCGGGAAGCGAGACGAGCACCACGGCGAGCGGGTAACGCCCGCCTGGCAGGAGTGTATGGTACGCCTGGATGACCGCGTATGTAAGCCGGGTATCGCGCACCCAACGGCCGTTTACGAACAGCGTGATGTAGCTCCGGTTGGCCCTGTGGAGCGAGGGAGGGCTGACGAACCCCGCCACGCGCGCGCCGTCCATAGCCTGCGCTTCATCGGGCACGATCTCCAGGAGCGCACCGCCTACTTCGAGCCCGTAGACGGCGACGAGCACGTCGCGGAGATGGCCGCTGCCAGGCGACTGGAACGCCATCTCGCCGTCGTGATAAAGCGTCAGGCGGAGACCGGGGTAGGCCATCGCGTACGACGTCAGCCAGGAATCGATGTGCCGTCTTTCAGTTCGTTCCGTGCGAAGGAACTTGCGTCGAGCCGGCAGGTTGAAGAAGAGGTCCTCGACTTCCACTGTCGTACCCGGCGGCCTGCCTGTCTCCTCACTGCGGATCACCTTTCCGCCCTCCAGACGGAGCACCGTGCCTGCGGGCTCGGCGGCGGAACGGGTAGTGAAGGTGAGTCTGCTCACTGCGGCAATCGCTGCCAGAGCCTCACCCCGAAAGCCGAGCGTCGTGATGCGCTCCAGATCGTCGCTCGAACGCAGCTTGCTCGTCGAATGGCGTTCAAAGGCCAGCTCGACCTGGTCGGCTGGGACGCCGGATCCATCATCGACGACCCGGATAGATCCCTTGCCCCCCTCCCTGACCTCGACCCGGATATCGGAGGCGCCGGCATCGATGGAATTCTCTACCAGCTCCTTGACCACCGAGGAGGGACGCTCCACTACCTCGCCGGCGGCGATCTGCGAGGCAACTTCTTCGGGAAGAATCTGGATCGACATGGGGATACCGGCGATCATTGTATCATACAAACCCTTTGGGACAAGGGCCGCCGCCCTGGAGCTGGCAGCTTGACTTCTCCTATGGCGTTTGGTAGCATGGCTGGGCTGAACCAAGAGGCGCAGGCGGACAACGAACCGGCCTCGGATGGGGTTGGCTCAAGTCAAACTGCGCCGCTGCATTCACATGAAGCTGAGATGAACGGAACGGCCACTTCCTTGCCCATCAGGCTGCTACGCGGGGTGTCGACGCTGGCGGTTCTCTCCCTGCTGGTAGGCCTGACCGTCATTGTGTATCTGGATACACAGCGGCCTGTCACGCTTGTGATCGACGGCGCGGAGAGGCGGCTCTACACGCACCAGGAGACCGTCGGCGGCGCCCTATTGAGCGCGGGACTGTACCTCTTCCCGGAGGACCTTGTGTTCCATGGCCGATTGATCACGGAGAGCACGCTCAGCGTACCTCTCGATCCAGACCTCCCTATTGTTGTCGAGCGGGCCCGCCCGGTGACGATCATCGCTGACGGGCACACTGCGCTGGTGCGAACGCACGCCTCATCGCCCGAGGATGTTCTGCAGGAAGCTGAGGTCTCCCTGTTGGCGGGCGATGATCTACAGGTGAATGGAGCATTCGTGCCCGGCGAGAGTACGGGGGAGCCGCCGCAGCTGGTTGAGTTGAAGCTGCGCCGGGCCACTCCTTTCACCGTACACGAGAACGGAGAGGCCTCTACCTACTACACAACCGCTTCGACCGTGGGTGAAGCACTTTGGCGGGCGGGCATCATCCTGTATGTGGCCGACGGCGTCTCCCCCGGTCTGGGCGAGCCGATGTCGCCGGGGCTCTCTGTGTACCTGGATCGATCGGTGCCGGTCACCGTCCGTGTGGACGGCCATACGCTGGATACCCGCAGCCTCCGCCAGCGCGTGGACGAGCTTCTGGCCGAGCTGGGGATTGTCCTCGCCGGGCGGGACCGCACGGTTCCTGCTCCGGAGACCACGTTGGGTGAAGACATCCCGGCGGTCGAGGTAGTGCGGGTCACCGAGCAGACTGTCATCGAGCAGGAGTCGATCGCCTTCGAGACCCTGTGGCGGCCCGACCCGAACCTCGAGCTGGATACAACTGTGCGCTATCAGGAAGGCGCACGCGGCGTCCTGGAGCGTCGCGTGCGGGTCCTGTACGAGAACGGCCGGCCCGTAGCCCGCGAGGTTGAGCAGGAGTACGTAGCCCTGATGCCCGTGCCAAGCATGCGGGCATACGGGACGAACATCGTCACCCGTACTCTAGCCACGCCGCACGGCACGATCCAGTACTGGAGAAAGATACGGATGCTGGCCACTTCCTACTCGGCCTCGACGGCGGGGACACCGACCGACAGCCCGTGGTATGGCTGGACTCGAGTAGGACTGCGCATGAGACACGGCCTGGTCGCCGTCGATCCTGACGTGGTCGCCCTGATGAGCAACATCTACGTCCCGGGCTACGGGCCCGGGTTGGCCGCCGACACCGGAGGAGCGATCAACGGCCGTCGAATCGACCTGGGGTATGACGACGACAATCTGGTCCTCTGGCTCAAGTGGGTTGACGTCTACGTGCTGACCCCCGTCCCACCCCCTGACGAGATCAACTACATCCTGCCTCCGTAGGAAGTGAACATGGATCCTCGGGCGCTGCTGCGGCAGTGGGATATCCAGCCGGCCAAGCGGCTGGGCCAGAATTTCCTCGTCGATCAAGCTGCACTCCAGAGGATAGTCGACGGCGCAGAGATCGACGGCCAGACAGTCGTGCTGGAGATCGGGGCGGGTCTGGGGGCGCTTACGGAGAAGCTCTGCCGGACGGCCAAACGCGTCGTGGCAGTGGAGCTGGATGAGCGTCTGATGCCGGTGCTGCGAGAGAACCTCGGCGGCGCCGACAACGTCACGCTTCTCCAGGGCGACATCCTCGAGATCGACCCTCCCGCCCTGGTTCTGGCTGAATCTGGCTCCGGGAATGGGGGCTCGTACGTGGTAGTGGCCAACCTGCCCTACTACATCACGTCGGCCGTGCTGCGCCATCTGCTGGAAGCGAGTCCGCGGCCCGAGAGGATCGTCGTCACCGTGCAGCGCGAAGTGGCCGATCGAATCGTCGCCAAGCCGGGAGAGATGAGCCTGCTGTCTCTGAGTGTGCAATTCTACGGCAGGCCGAGAGTCCTCTTCCGCATCAAGTCCGGCTCCTTCTACCCGCCGCCCGCTGTCGAATCGGCGGTGGTCCGGATAGACGTCCGGCCTGCCTCTGAGTTGGATGCCGTGGACAGCGCATCGCTCTTCCGCGTGGCTCAGGCCGGCTTCTCTCAGCGCAGAAAGCAGCTCCGCAACGCTCTTGCCGCCGGGCTTCGCCTGCCGAGCGCCGAGGTAGTGGCCAGGCTGGATCATGTGGGCGTCGACGCCACGAGGCGGGCTCAGTCACTGAGCCTCGACGAATGGAGGTCTGTGGCGAACGTGCTCGGCGAGCCAAGCTCGGGGCCGTAGAACGACGTGGGCGCAGCGTAGGCCCGGCAACAGGGCTTACCTGCCTTCATCATCGGTGGGCATTCGCCCGCCGCCGAGCCAGGCGGAAAGGGCGATGACCGCCCCTAAGGCCCCGGTGAGGAGCCAGAGCTGGCTGGCTGCCGTACGCCGCGGCTCCGGAGAGGCCGGTGCCTCGCTCGTTGCCTCGGGCGTCAGTGGCGGAGTCTGGGTGGGGGTGGGCGTGGGCAGAACGGGAGTCATCGGAGTGGGTTCCGCGGTAGGTGTAGCCGGCGCTTCGGTTGGCCCCGGCGTAGGCGATGAGGGAGCGGGTGCAGTCGCTGCGGAAGTCGGCGCCTCCTCGACCAGCATCACAGGAGGGCCGCCGACTAGGCACTCCGGCCAGCAGTTGGCGCCGGCAAGGTCGATGAAGTAGTAGCCCCGCTCGGGGTGGATGTAGGTCGCTGCCCCTCGAGAGTCCACCCGAAGTGCCCGCGGCGCTCGCGCCGGGACGATTGCTTGCTGCGGCTCCGTTGTCCGGGCCCATACCACCGTCGTGGTCCGCCAGCCCCGGTCGATGGTCACCAACGATATGTCGTCGCGCCGCTCCCAGGCCCCGCCGCGAAAGCCCGAGAGGTGCGCCGCAGCCGCCTGGAAGGCGGCAAAGGCAGGCCGGCGAGTCCCATCCAAACGGACCAGTCCGTACGGCTCGGGGTTGGCGGTCAGGTCGCTGTCGTCATCAATCATGTTGTAGACGGCGATCCGTCCCGCCCCGGCGGCGATGGCCAAGCTGAATGCCTGGATGACGTAGCTGGCCTGATCCTGCAGGGTGACATTGAACCGGGGATTGGCCACGGGCCAAGAGGGATCCTGAGAGGGTGGGGCGTTCGCCTCTGCAATCCAGATCGGCTTCGATATCCCCCGCTCATGCATAGAGGCGTAGTATGCGGCGGTCAGCTCATATACGGCCTCGGGACGGAAGTAGATGTGCAGCGTTGCGATGTCGAAGTAGTACCCATTCGCTTCTGCTTGAGGATCGGCCAGCAGCGTATCGAGCAGGTCCCCGAACCAGTTCTCGTTCCAGTAGTGGCTCACGCCGGGGAGATGGATCACCGCGCTTGGGCTGGCATCCTTGGCCACCCTGTAGGCCACTCGCAGCATCTGGGCGAAGTCGCCGACGGATCCACCCCAGGTCACGAACGGCGAACTGGGTATATCCGGCTCGTTCCAGATTGTCCAGTGATCAACACGGCCTGCATAGCGAGTGACGATGGAGCGGACGAAGCCCGCCCAGAGATTGCTGGGATGGTCGACCGGCAGGTAGAGCCCTTGGGGTACCCCGGCTCCCCTGCCCCAGTCCGTCGCCCAGTCAGGCGTATTGCTCAAGAGGCCCACAATCTGGCGACCATAGGCGAGCTCCAGGCCCAGGGCATCGTCGGACAGGGGGGCGACCTTCCACTCGTCGGGGCCGCTCGGCTGGATCTCGTTCCAGCGGAACGTTATCCGCTCCCATCCAGCGCCCATCTCCCAGGCAGCGGCAGGGGCGGCGTATGCTTCTACCACTCCGAAGCGGAAGTCGCTTATCCCTGCGGCGGCTGCTGGTGCTGGGCCGGCAGCAGCTAAGGCCAGCGCCACCAGGAGCGCCACCGCTGCGGCCAGTCGGCGCGCCGATTGGAGGCCCACCGCGGGCAGCCGTATGAACCCGGGGATTGCCTTTGTCATCGTCTCATTCGCTCTCATCGAGCCGCCGGGGAGCCCAGGCCCGCGGCCAAGCGGTCGACAATCTCGCTGGGACCAGGCGGCGTCGAAGAACGCTCTCTACGCGCTGGCGGCGAAGGACAGCAGTCTGCTGGCTGCTTGGCGTACCCGGTCGGTGGGCACCGTGATGGAGATCCGGACATGGTGCTCGCCGCCAGACCCGAAGAATGATCCCGGAGCTACAGCCACGCCGGTCTGGCGGAGCAGGTTCAGGGCGAACCTCTCCGAGTCGGTGGCACTTGGCAGCTCTGCTGTCTTGAGTCTCATCTCGCGCAGGCGCTCAGGTATCTCCGCCCAGACGTACAGCGCCGCCAGCGGGCAGCGGGCCTCGAAGCCGGCGCCGTTGAGCGCCTCCACCAGTATCTCCAGACGCTCGTGGAACACCTCGTTGCGGGCGGCAACCCAATCGTCGCCCGTGGCCAGGGCCTTCACTGCCGCTTCCTGCAACGGGCGGAAGAGGCCGCTGTCCACGTTCGACTTCACTTGAGCAAGCGCTTCCAGGGCCGCGCTGTTGCCCACGGCCATCCCTATTCGCCATCCCGCCATGTTGGTCGTCTTTGACAGGGAGTTGAACTCGATCGCCACGTCCGCCGCGCCGGGCACCTGAAGAATGCTCGGCGCCACGTAACCCTCGTAGGTCACGTCGGAGTAGGGCGCGTCGTGACACAGAAGGAGGTCGTGCCGCCGCGCGTAGCTGACCGCTTGCCCCAGAAAGGCCAGGTCCGCCGTCGCCCCGGTCGGGTTGTTCGGGTAATTGAGCCACACGAGGGAGGCGCGCGCCGCGACGTCCGCGGGGATGGCCTCCAGATCCGGCAGGTAGCCCTTGTCGGCGTTCAGGGGGAATCGATAGACCTGCGC
Source organism: uncultured Anaerolineales bacterium (assembly GCA_964530325.1). Lineage (GTDB taxonomy): Bacteria > Chloroflexota > Anaerolineae > B4-G1 > B4-G1 > CAZHAX01. The sequence goes on from CAZHAX010000011.1 coordinate 24,942, forward strand.
TCCGGCCAACGCCGCTCCCATGACGTATGCTGCGTAGCCCGGGTTGGGCACCAATGCCAGGTCGCCCGTATCAAGGCAGGCGAGGGCCAGATTGACGATGCCCTCCTTGGAGCCGATCAGGGGAATGACGGCGGACCTGGGGTCCAAGGCCACGCCGAACCTGCGCTCGTAGTAGCCGGCCATGGCCTCTCTCAGCGCAGGTATGCCCCGGTATCCGCAGTAGCCGTGGGAGTCTGGTCGACGTGCCGCGGAGCAGAGCTCCTCAATCACGTCCTCGGGCGGGGCCAGGTCCGGGTTGCCGATATCGAGACGTATGACGTCGGCGCCGCTCTGGCGCGCCGATTCAACGTGGCTTGCCCAGCGGGCGAAGGGATATGGGGGAAGCTGTACGATGCGACTGGCGCGCTTCATCCTCAACAGGCCGGTTGACCTGACAGGTGATCGAGAAGAGCGGTCAAACCCAGGACGTAGCTGCGCCACCCGAACCCGCTGATCTGCCCGATGCAGACGGGGGCGATCAGCGACCTGTGGCGGAAGCGCTCACGGGCGTAGATGTTGCTCAGATGCACCTCCACGGTCGGCAGGTCGACAGCGGCCACAGCATCTCTCAGGGCGACGCTGGTATGGGTGTAGCCTCCCGGGTTGATCAACACGCCGTCCGCCCAGTCGGCGGCCTCGTGCAGTGCGTCTACAAGCACGCCCTCCTGGTTCGACTGCATGACGCGCAGCTCCACGCCCTGCGATTTCGCCGCCGCCTGCAAAGCAGCGTTGATCTCATCCAGCGATACGCTGCCGTACGTCTCGGGCTCTCGTCGCCCGAGCAGGTTGAGGTTGGGACCGTGCAGGACCAGGACCTTCTTTTTCTGGCCGGCCATTACTCTCCCTTTGCACCAAGTCTTCCGAGTACGGATCGAACCACCTTGGGTGGGACGTCCTCTGTGATCTCCACATCGCCCATTGCTCGCGGGAGTACCCAGCGGAGGCCTGGACCCTGCCGTTTCTTGTCGTGCTGCATCGCCGCCCAGATCTCGCCAACGTCTTGCGGCGGACAGGTGACTGGCAGGCCCCAGGCAGCCAGCACAGAGCGGATGCGATCGACGAGCGACGTTTCCGCGCGGCCAAGCTCAGTGGCGAGCATCGCTGCTGCGACCATGCCGATGCTGACGGCCTCGCCGTGGCGCATGGAGTAGCCGCTCAGTCGCTCGAGGCCGTGAGCCACCGTGTGACCCAGGTTGAGCACTGCCCGCCGACCCCGCTCGTAGGGGTCGTCCACGACGATGTCGATCTTGACCTGCAGGGTCCGCGCCAGCCTGGCCGCGGCCTCGCTGCCGGACAGCTCTCCTCCCCAGAGCAGAGAGAGGTCGCCGGCGCGGTTCTCGAGATCGGCGAACAGGTCCGGGGCGCCAATGACGCCGTGCTTGATCACCTCCGCCAGGCCGCAGCGCACTTCTACAGGAGGCAGCGTCTCCAGCACTGCAGGGTCGATCAGCACCAAGGCCGGCTGCTTGAATGCTCCCACCAGGTTCTTGCCCTGCGGCAGGTCCACGCCGGTCTTGCCGCCGACGCTCGCATCCGCCATCGCTACCACTGTGGTCGGCACCTGGACGAGGCGGACGCCTCGCATGAATGAGGCGGCTGCGAAGCCAGCTACGTCTCCCGTCACTCCCCCGCCGAGCGAGAGGACCGTTCCGCTCCGATCGAGGCCGCCGTCCAGGAACTGCTCGTACAGGGAGGCAACAGTGGCCAGCGTCTTGTGCTCCTCACCGTCTGGCATGGAGCAGGCGAAAGGGGCCAGGCCGGCGGACTTCAGCGAGAGCTCCACTCGATCGCTGTAGAGAGGGGCGACAACTGGGTTGGATACGATGGCGACGCGGCTGGCCCCGGGGGCGCCCGCCGCTCGTACCGTCCCACCGATGTAGTCAAGTGCCCCGTGGCCAATGTGGACTGGGTATTCGCCGCCGGGGAAGCGGACGGGCAGTGTCACGAATGAGGCGATACGCTCCATCTGATCCGCTACCTCATCGGCGGAGAGCCCGGTGGTATCCACTTGCCACGGAATGGCGGCGTAGGCTTCGCTTCGCGCCGCCAGGAGCCTCTCGATCTCGGCCGCAGGGTCCTCCACGTGCAGGAGTGGCCTCTCTGCTATGCCGCTTGCTGCACCCTCCTCTGTCAGGCGTCGCACTATCTCATCGGCCTCGCAGCTCAGGCAGACGACGTTGCCTCCGGCCATCATTGCTTGCCTGCTGGCCGGGTTCACCAGAGCGCCACCCCCGGTGGCGATGACCAGGCCGTCTTGGGCGCTCAACTCGCTGCACAAAGCCGACTCGATCGACCGGAAGGCCTCCTCGCCGTCATCGGCGAAGATGCGTGCTATCGGCTTCTGGGCCCTCTTCTCGATCTCCGCGTCCATGTCGATGAAGGGCCTGCCGAGGCGATCGGCCACCAGCCTACCGACAGCTGTCTTCCCGGTTCCCATGAACCCGGTGACGACGACGTTGCTCATCTGGCCATCTCTGCCACGCTGTCCCCGCCCCGCTTCTCGATCAACGCATCAGCCAGGACCCAGGCGACCATCGCCTCGCCCACGACTGAGGCAGCAGGCACCGCGCAGACGTCCGAGCGCTGATACTCCGTCTTAGCCTGCTTGCCGGTCGCCAGATCGACAGAATCGATGGGCGTTGTCGTTGTTGGTATCGGCTTCATCGCCGCTCGCACGACAACAGGCTCGCCGTTCGTCATTCCGCCCTCGACGCCGCCCGCCCGGTTCGTTGCCCTGATGACGCCGCCCTCGCCGTCCGGGCGCATGGCGTCGTGGACCTGCGTGCCTGGAAGTCGAGAGTTGCGGAAAGCAGGGCCGATAGCCACGCCCTTGACAGCGGGGATGGACATGACCGCAGCTGCCAGGCGGCCATCGATCCGCCGATCCCACTGGGCGTAGCTGCCAAGTCCGACCGGCACGCCGGTGGCGGCTACGACGAAGACGCCGCCGAGCGAGTCGCCGGCCTCCGCCGCAGCATCGATTGCCTTTCGCATACGCTCCGCTGCCTTCTCGTCTGGGCAGCGCACGTCGCTGTTCTCAGCCAGTGCCCAGATCTCGTGGGGCGGCCGGTCGAGAGGCTCGGAGTCCACGTCTCCTATCTCTTCCACCCAGCTGCCAACGGCCACTTCGAGGTGGGCCAGGAGCCGCTTCGCCACTGAGCCCACAGCCACTCGCGCGGCAGTCTCGCGGGCGCTGGCCCGCTCAAGCACGGGTCGGGCGTCGCTTAATCCGTACTTGATCATGCCGGCGTAGTCGGCGTGGCCGGGGCGTGGCACGGTCAACGGCTCCAGCTCGCCGGACGCCCAGCGATCACGCCAATTCGGCCAGTCCCTATTGTCGATGCGCATTACCAGCGGGGCTCCGGTCGTCAAGCCCGCGATGACGCCGCCGAGGATCTCCACCTGATCCTTCTCAATCTCCATTCTTGCCCCGCGCCCATAGCCACCCTGCCTGCGGGCTAGATCGCGGTTGATTGCCTCGAGGTCGACACTGAGGCCAGCGGGGAGACCCTCCACAATCGCCGTGAGGCAGGGACCGTGGGACTCGCCACCCGTCATGTATCGCAGCATGCTCATTGTCCCTTGTTGGACGTATCACTCCGGGGCAGCCAGGCCGGAACCAGGCACCCTTCATACCGGGCTAGTAAGCACAGTGGCAGGCGTCCGATGCGCGGTTGCCTTCAGACGACTGCCGCTGAGCAACCCGGCGTCATAGTTGCGAGTTGGCCCTGTCGAGTCGGCTGCCGGTGGCTCCTGGTGTGGGACTGCCCGGCCGGCACACGCTACGCCCTCGGGCCCGGGTCCATTATACCTTTCCCACACGCAGGACGCAAAGCGACTTGGCCCGGTCATGGAGGCATGCTATAATCGGCGGGCGCGTACATAAGGAGGAAGGGATTGCGTCGCAGAAGCAGAGCGCTTGTCTGGCTGATAGTCATCATAGCAGCCGCGGCCCTGTTCCTCGCCTGGCAGTACATCGACTTCGGCCAGGCGAGCCAGGTGCTGCCTGATGGATTGAAGATCGGTGGTCTGGGTGTAGGAGGAATGACCCGCGCCGAGGCGCTGGCGGCTGTCGAGGCAGCCCTAGCCGAACCGGTCGCGGTGATCTACCAGGAAGAGACGCTCCTACTTCCTCGCGATACGGTAGAGCTGCGCTATGACCCAGAGGGCACTACCGCTAACCTGGATGCGGCGCTGCGCCCGTGCCGCGGGGTTCAGGGGTTCATCTCCTACGTCCTGCGGCGGCCGGTGGAGGAGATCGACGTCGAGATCAGTGCCACGTACTCTTCCGAACGCCTCGACGGCTACCTGATGCGTATAGCTGGGGAGTATGACCATCCTCCGCAAGGCCCGGTCCCGCTGCCCGCCGAGCTGTCCTTCCGACCTGGACGGGCGGGCTACGTGTTGGATATCGAGGCCTCTCATACGGCCGTAGCCGCCGCGCTGCAGTCGGCCGCCAACTGCACGGCCGAGCTGGTCGTGGAGATCGCGGACGCGCCCGAGCCGGATCTGGACGCGCTAGGCGAGCTGGTAGGCGTGCTCCTCGAAGACCACCCAGACGTTACCGCCGGCGTCTTTGTCAAGGACCTGCAGAATGGAGATGAGCTGGCGATCAACGGCGACGTAGCCTTCTCCGGGCTCAGCGTCTTCAAGATAGTCATCTTGGCGGAGACCTACAGAGCTCTGGAGGCGCCCCTGGATCTCTACGTGCAGGACTACATAAGCGACGCGCTAGGGCTGATCAGCAGCAACTTCAAGGCGAATCTGCTACTGGGGGACGTGATCGATGACGGAGACGGGTTCCAGGGTGCGGAGAACGTCACCGCCTCTCTGAGCTGGCTGGGGCTGCGCAACTCGTTCATGTCCGCGCCCTACGACCGCGACTGCTCCTATATGGTCTCCACTCCGGCCAACTCACGCACGGACATCACGACAGATCCCGACCCCTGCGTTCAGACGACGGCGGCGGACATGGGCCTGCTCTTGGAGATGATATACGAATGTAGCCAGGGCGGCGGAGCGCTGATGGTGGCCTATCCAACCGCATTTACCGCTTCAGAATGCGAGGAGATGATAGCGTGGATGGCCCGCAACAGCTTCGATACGCTTATCGAGGCCAATCTTCCTGAGGGCACGGTCGTGGCTCACAAGCATGGCTTTGGCGACGGCGGGCCGCATGCCGATGCCGGGATCGTTTTCACCCCCGGCGGCGACTACGTGCTGGTGGTCTATCTCTACGCACCTCGATACCTGGAATGGGCGGAGGGCCAGCCGCTGATAGCGGACATATCGCTTGCCGCGTACAATTACTTCAATCCGGCCGAGTAGCTTCGGTGGGCAGTGTCCCCCGTGCTGTTCCCGGCAATTGGTCGCGCTGAGTTGGGCGGATTCGACGGCGGTGGCCGCCGAAATCGCCCGCAGCGTTGCGCGTTTGCCCTTTTAGCCTATAATTGACCCAAGGATGCCTCCAGGCCGCCTGGGCATCAGAAGTGCCGGTACAGGCCGCGAAAGCGCGCTCGTGCGAGTATGGAACCCCAAGAAACACGCCATCTCGATCCGTCCAGCGCACCGGGGGCAGAGACGGGCTCCGGGGAGGCCCCTGGCAGCGCCCAAGACGCTGTCAAGCCCGGACAGCCTATGGAGACGCGCCACATAGCCTCTGCGCCTGGAGAGCACCAGCCCGTCGCGTCCGAAGGCCAGCTGCCGGACGGACACCTCCTGCAGGAGCGGTACCGGATAATGGGGCTGATCGGGGTCGGCGGCATGAGCGCCGTATACAAGGCCCAGGACACCCGTTTCAGCAGGGCCACCCGCGTATGTGTGGTCAAGGAGATGCTGAACACAGCCACGGACCCGGAAGTGCGCGCCATGATCAAGCGCAACTTCGACCGGGAGGCCAACATCCTGGCTACGCTCAGCAGCCCCGGCATCGTCCAGGTATACGACTACTTCACCGAGGGCGACCGCAACTACCTCGTCTTGGAGTACATCGACGGAAAGGACCTGGAAGCCATCCTGGCGGCCACGGAGGGCTTCGTCCCCGAAGCCCAGGTTGTGAGTTGGGCCGTGCAGGTGTGCGAAGTGCTGACCTATCTTCACAGCCGCGAGCCGCAGCCGGTGATCTTCCGCGATATCAAGCCCTCCAACATCATGCTCGATAGCCACAATCGCATCCGTCTCGTCGATTTCGGCATCGCCAGGGTCTTCCACAGCGGCCAGAAGGGTACGATGATCGGCACTGAGGGGTACTCCCCGCCTGAGCAGTACCGGGGTATTGCCGAGCCCAGGGTCGATGTCTACGCGCTTGGCGCGACCATGCACCATCTGCTGAGCAAGCAGGATCCGAGGCTCGAGCCCCCTTTCTCCTTTCACGAGCGGCCGATCCACGACAAGAACCCCACCGTATCGCGCGAGCTGGAGGAGATAGTTGGCCGGGCGCTGGAGTACGACATCCACAAGCGCTTCGGCTCCGCTGAGGAGATGCGCCGCGCGCTTCTTACCCTCAGCTCGGCGCGAGAGATCTCGCGCACGGGTCTCTTCTCGGGTGGGGTGGCGCTCGGCGGTGACGTTGTGCCCCTGTGGCGCTTCGCCTGCGAGGACGAGGTGCGTTCGACACCGGCTGTCCGGGATGGCGTCGTCTACGTGGGCTCATACGACAGCAACGTCTATGCGCTCAGCGCCGAAGATGGCAAGTTCCTCTGGAAGTACGCAACGGAGGGAGGGATCGGCTCTTCACCCTGTATTGAACAGGGTAGAGTCTTCATCGGCTCGTCCGACCGGGTGGCCTACGCAATCAACGCCGATACGGGCCGGATCGTATGGACCTGCCCGACCAAGGAAAGCGTATGGTCGTCGCCTCGTGCTGCCTTCGACCACGTGTTCTTCGGCTCTGATGACTGGCACCTCTACGCCGCCAACATTCACAGTGGCCGCGTGGCCTGGGCCTTCGAGACCGAGGGCAAGGTTCGCTCGTCTCCAGCCGTCGGTGGGGACACGGTGTTCGTGGGTAGCGAGGGCGGCATGGTATATGCGGTCGACATCAGCGGCAAGCTCCGCTGGCGATTCCGGGCTCGCCGGGGAGTGACATCCTCGCCCGTGGCGTCGGAAGAAATGGTCTACGTTGGCAGCCAGGATTGGTACCTGTACGGGCTGGACGCGCGCTCCGGCTGGGCGGTGTGGCGCTACCGCACGGACGGGGCTGTTACTTCCTCCCCTGCGCTGAGCGAGGGGATCGTGTTCATCGGCTCTTCTGACTGCTCCATGCATGCCGTGGACGCGGGAAGTGGCCGCCTGGTATGGAAGTACCAAGCGGGGAACCAGATCACTTCCTCTCCGGCGGTGGCCCAAGGGGCAGTCTACTTCGGGTCGATCGACGGGGGTGTCTACTGCCTGGACGCGCAGACGGGAGACTTCAGATGGCGGTTCCAGTCGGACGGCCCGGTCGCCTCGTCTCCCTTCGTGGTCGATGAGGTAGTCTATATCGGCTCGGCCGATAGGTACGTATATGCACTGACGGCTTAGCAGGGACCGCCGATTGCACAGGGACGGGCGATGCCCCATTCAGGCCCCGGGTCGGCGCGCAGCAGACATGACGATCCACGCAGGCAAGACCTAGAGTCTGGCCTCAAGGAGATGAGCTCTACATGATCGATTTCCTGCGCCGCGTACTGAGGCTGGGGAGTGCGGCAGGCAGCGGCAGGCGGAGACGCGGCCGAGGGATATCTCCTACTGCTGAGAGCGGCCTGGAGGTGGGGTGGGCTACTGACGTCGGTGCGGTTCGTGGCCACAATGAGGACGCGGCCTTCGTGATGACTTCCATCCGCGCCGGCGACGATGCCACACCAATGTTCGGGTTCTTTGGCATAGCTGACGGAATGGGTGGCCACAGGGCAGGTGAGGTGGCCAGTTCGGTCGCGGTCAGCGCGGTCGCCCATCACGTTGTGAGCCGTTTCTATCTGCCGGCCCTGATCAGTCACCAGCGTGATGGGGCGGAGCCCACGTTGAGCGACGTCCTGGTGGAGGCGGTAAAGGCCGCCAACAGAGCCGTCTCAACTGAGGCGCCTGGTGGTGGTACAACGCTGACGTGTGCCCTGGTCCTCGGCGAGCGGGCCTACATTGCACACGTCGGAGATAGCAGGGCCTACATCGTGGGCAACAAAGGGTTCGAGCAGGTGACGCACGACCACTCGCTCGTTGACCGTCTGATCGAGCTGGGGGAGCTAGACCGCGAGGAGGCGGTCAATCACCCGCAGCGCAACGTGCTCTATCGGGCCGTCGGCCAGAGCGCTGCGCTGGAGGTGGACACGCACGTACGGACGGTACCGCCGGGATGTCAGTTGCTCTTGTGCAGCGACGGCCTGTGGAGTGAGCTGAACGATGGCGAGATGCTGAATCTCATCTCCAATGCGCCATCGCTTCAGGCGGCATGCGACGACCTGGTAGCCGCTGCCAATCGGGCCGGCGGTCACGACAACTCGACCGTCGTCCTGGTGGGGTGGAGTTCACAGTAGGCATGTCCGAAGAGAGCAAGACGGAAAAGGACTACTACGCAGTCCTGGGCCTCACTCCATCCGCGTCAGATAAGGAGATAAGGCGGGCGTATCGGGTGCTTGCCCGCAAGTTCCACCCAGACACGCGATCTGGCGAGACGGCGACAGCACTCTTCCACGAGGTCCAGGTAGCCTACGCCGTTCTGAGCGATCCCCGGCGCCGTCGCGCGTACGATCGGACGCGTTCGGCGGCTGAGGAGACGGCCGAGCCGCTCCTCTCGTGGGAGGTCCTGCTGAGCCGGACTCAGCTCTGCTCGCTCCACGATGAGCAAGTCCTTTACGCGCTGCTCACCATCAAGCCTACGGCGGATGCGCGCTCTCACCGGCTGCCTGTCAACCTGTGCCTGGTGGTGGACCGTAGCACGTCTATGCAGGGGGCCCGTCTTGACAGTCTGAAGCAGGCAGCTCACAACATAGTCGATGATTTGCAGGAGAAAGACTCTCTGGCCATAGTTGCCTTCCACGACCGGGCTGAGGTAGTGCTTCCGAGTCAAACAGACGTGAATCCGGCCCTGGCCAAGGCGAAGATATCTACAATCCATGCAGGTGGGGGCACGGAGATACTGGGCGGACTAAAGGCTGGCCTCGAGGAGCTGGAGCGCCACGACAGTGACTCCGTAGTCAGCCACCTGATTCTGCTTACGGATGGCCAGACCTACGGGGACGACGAGGAATGCCTGTCTGAGTCCAGGCGGGCCGGCGCGCGCCGCATCGGCATCACCGCCATGGGTATCGGCGATGACTGGAACGATGCCCTACTGGACGAGATGGCCGCCCAGAACGGCGGCCGAGCACTTTACATCTCCTCCCCGAGCCAAGTCCGTTCTCTGTTGCAGCAGAGAGTACGGGGCCTGAGCAAGATCTTTGCCCACTCTATGCGCCTTGATGTCCGCTGCTCGGAGGACGCTTGGCTGGAGAGCCAGTATCGCGTCACGCCCTATCTGGACAGTCTGTCCGTTACGAACGGTGAGGCGAACCTGGGCGCTTTGCGGGGCGACGTCCCGCTCACGCTGCTGCTTGAGATCGGAGTCGCCCAGAAGGCCCCTGGGGAGCAGCATCTGGTCGATATGGAGTTGACGGCCGATATCCCGGCCCGAGGCGCCCGGCAGGAGCGGCTGCGCCGGCGGATCGACGTGACGTTCACCGGAGCGGAGCCGCAGCCGGAGTCCGTTCCTCCCGCCCTTGTCAGTGCCCTTAGCAGGGTCACGCTGTACCGTATCCAGGCTCGCGCCTGGGCCGCCCTCGAGAGTGGCGATGCCGAGGAGGCCACACGCCACCTGGAGATGGTCGCCACACGCTTTTTTGATCTGGGAGAGCAGCAGCTGGCCCGAGCGGCCATGCTGGAGGCCGGCCGCATCGCCAAGGGCGGAACGCCGACATCGAAAGGCCGCAAGGAGATCAAGTACGGAACACGAGCGCTGACGATAGCGCGTCGGAGATGATTCGATGGTTGAGTGCCCGTCGTGCGGCCGGAAACACCGTCCGGGAACCCTGTTCTGCAGCGAATGCGGCGTCTATCTGCCCACCGGTGGTCCCCTGCGAACAGAGCCGCTACCCGAGGAAGAGCTGCCCACTGCCCGAGCTACTCCCTGGGGCACCAGCACGCCCGGTGGCGAGGGTGAAACCACACCACCGGTGCAGATGCGTCTGCAAGTTGTGGCCACAGGCCGGGAGATCCAGTTGCCACCCACTCCTGAGGTCTACGTGGGTCGTCTGGACGCGGCGCATGGGATCTTCCCGGACGTCGACCTTACGCCGGACGGAGGACTAGATTCCGGCGTGTCCCGCCGCCACTGCAAGATCCACCAGAGGGGTTCTGCGCATCTGGTGGAGGACATTGGTAGTGCCAATGGCACGTTTGTGAACGGGCGTCGACTCACACCCTATCTGCCCCATTCACTCGACAACGGCGACGAGCTGCAGTTGGGTCATGTCAAGCTGCTGGTCGTAATCCAGTAGCCGGCCACGAGGGGAGAACGCGACATGAGTCAGACCGTGATCGTCCATCTGCTGAACGAGGACCCGGTCGTGGGAGAGATAGAGAACCTTCCCGAAAGCCAGGATTCGGCTATCGTTCTGAGCAACGTCCGCAGAAGAGACGGGCGGGACGTATCATATGTACTCCCTGAGACCAGTCATGTGATCTACCCGTGGGTCCGCATCCACTGCATCGAGATCCTGCCCACTGAGGCTGAGAAGGAGATAGTGACGTTCATCCGCGAGTGAAGCGCGGGCCGGCCGCTCGCGCTCACCCGACCACAGCGCAGGGGGGGGTGGGCAGGCGCCGTGTGGCAGCCGCGGGCACCATTCTCCTGCTCCGAATCCGGTTCGATGGACAGCAACCGCCAGCTGATACTCGTCGTCGACGACGAGCCGCGAATGACCCGGTTCATACGTATGAACCTGGAGCTTGATGGCTACAGGGTCATCGAGGCTCACAGTGGGCCCGAGGCCCTGGAGAAGGTCCGGACCAGTATCCCCAGCCTGGTCATTCTTGACGTCATGATGCCTGATCTGGACGGCTTTGAGACGCTGGAGATGCTCCGTGAGGTCTCGGATGTCCCCGTCATCATGCTAACCGTGCGGGCCGACGAGGAGGACAAGGTGAAAGGGCTGAGGCTGGGGGCGGACGACTATGTGACTAAGCCCTTCAGCGCGCGCGAGCTCTCCAGCCGTGTCGTCGCAGTCTTGCGCCGTTCCAGCAGGCCGGACGGACCCGAGACGGCTGTGCTCCGGATCGACGACCGCCTAAGCGTCGATTTCAACAATCGTGAGGTGATAGTCGAAGGCGAGCGTGTGAAACTGCGGCCCACAGAGTTCCGCCTGCTCTACCATCTGATTGAGAACGCGGGCTGGGTGGTGCCACACGAGACCCTGCTGGCCAAGGTGTGGGGCTACGAGTACCGAGAGGAAGTTCACTACCTACGTCTGTACGTGACTTACCTGCGGCAGAAGATCGAGCCCGATCCTTCACACCCGCGCTACATCCTCACCGAGCGGGGCGTGGGCTATCGATTCGTGCAGTTCGACAAAGACGCTGGAAGCGAGGCTGGAGAGGCGAACTAGATGGGAGCGGTGTACAAGATCCTAGTCGTTGGTCCGTTCAGCGCCGGCAAGACGGAGTTCGTGCGAGCGGCCTCGGACATACCGATAGTCACTACTGAGGAGCCAATCAGCAATCATCTCAGGTCGGTGAAGGACGAGACGACGGTGGCGATGGACTACGGGCAAGCCCGCGTGGGGAAAACGCTCCTTCACCTTTACGGCACTCCCGGTCAGCCTCGATTCGATTTCATGCTTGATATCCTGGGCCAGGGGGTAGACGCCGCGATAATGCTTGTCGACAGCGCTGATCGGAGGAGCTTCAGTGAGGCGAGGCGGCTGCTTCGATTCCTCCAGCGCAAAGGGCGCTTGCCACTGCTGGTCGTGGCCAGCAAGCAAGACCAGCCGGGCTCGATATCCGCCGGGGCGACAGGCGAGGCTCTCCGGCTGCCTGACGATATCCCGGTAGCCAGTTGTGCCATCACCGACAAGAGCTCGATCCAGGGTGCCTTGCGCCAACTGACGGCGCTGTTGGACTAGCCCGCCAGAGTGCGCTGTGCCATCGGCTTGCTCACGAACGCCTGAATCAGGAAGAGGCCGGGCCTGAAGGCCCGGCCTCTTGCATGGACTGTTGCCGCCTCGGCTGCTTCAGCGGGGCCCGGCCTCGGCCACCATCCGGCCGGTTCCGCGGAGGACGAAGCCGGCGACTACCCCTGTGAGGCCTGTGATCAGCCCCGCAGCTACGAAGACCACCTGAACTCCCAGCAGGTCACCTAGTACGCCCGAGATACCCTCTGCCAAAGCCATTCCGCCGACGACCAGCATGTTGACTGCCGACTGAACGCGGCCGCACATCTCGTCCGGGGAGAGAGCCTGCGAGATCGTGTCCAGCGAGCCGCGCGCCAGGACGATACAGGCGCCTACCACGGCGACGCTAATGAGAACGACCACGTAGCTGGATGCGTAAGCGAAGGCTATGATGGCCACGCCCGCCAGAATGAGCATGCCAGAAACGATGCTCGTCGTCGAGAGCCATTGCGAGAGACGGCTCGCCAGCAAGCCGCCCATTACGGAACCCACTCCCAGCATGCCCATCGCCACGCCAAAGACCAGCCCGCCCGCCCCCAGCTGCTCCTTGAGGTGCGGGACGGCCAGGATGACGATCGCTCCGATGCCCAGTGTGGCTGCGGCGGTCACCATCAGTACCCGGACCAGGACGGGGTGGCCGCGGATGAAGCGCAGGCCAGCCTTCATATCCTCCCAGACCCCGCTATCGCGCACCACGCGGGCCTGCTGTGACGCCATGGGCGCACGCATCATGCCTATGAAGATCGCGGAGATGAAGAAGGTCGCGCTGTCCAGTATGATTGCAGCCGGCATCCATAGCTCGACGGCGATGCCGGCTATCAAGGAACCGGCGATGAGGGCGAATACGTAGCTGCCCTGAATAAGCCCGTTCGCAGCGAGCAGCTGCTCGGGCGGCACCAGGTTAGGGATTGCCGCGTTGCGGGCGGGATAGAAGAAGGCGGCCACCAGGGCAAGTGCTGCCGCCGCCAGGTAAAGGATCCACAAGTGCGCGGCCGAGCCAACAAGCAGGACCGCCAGCACTATCAGCCCCCGGAGCAGATCGGACCTGACCATCGTCCGCCTCCGGTTCCACCGATCGGCCATCACTCCGCCGACCAATCCGAAGACAAGCTGGGGCAAGGCAATGAGCACGGCGGGGATCGACAGCGCCAGCGCGGAGGTGGAAAAGCCGGAGATCAAGGTGACCGAGGCAATGAGCAGACACTGGTCACCCACCTGTGAGAGGAGCTGCCCCAGCCACAACAGGCGGAAGTCGCGATTGCCGAGCACGTCACGCACCGCCTGGCGCCGGTCCCGTTCGCTGTCGCCCGCCTGCAGCGGCGCCCCGTTCGGTGGACACCGATCGGCGTTGCGGCCGAACCTGAGCTCCCAGGCCGTGGAGAGCCTCAGCCGCAGCGAGTCTGACTTGCCCGGCGTTTGGCGGGACATCAACTAGAGGCTCTTTTCGTACATCCTATACGTCCGGTAGACCTTAGCGCCGAACATGTCACACACCTGGCGCATCTTGAGGTTGCTTTCGAGCACCCAAGATATCTCGCAGCGATCATACCGCCGCACTGCTGCTTCGGCCAGCCTCAACATCAGGACCGCGTCAACGCCGCGTGCCCGGTACTCCGGTATGACGCCGCCGGCGAAGCCCCGCATCGTCGTTACTCGCCGCCGGACCTTCCAGTGCCAGAGGAACTTGAGGAGCGTCCACCACTCCGGCACGCCCGGCCGGGGGTAGGCTCGGACCAGCGCCTGATTGACGTCCGGCAGCGGCACCATCGCCCCAATTGGCTTGCCGTCCTTCTCCGCCACCCACAGTAGGCTGGGGTCGAGGATCTGCTTCATGCCCTTGGCCAAGTGATCGATCTCATCCTCAGTAAGCGGAACGAAGCCCCAGTTCCTTGCCCAGGCAGAGTTGTAGATCGACTTGAAGCGGGCGACTTCCTCATCGAAGTGCCTCATTTCCATTTGACGGACGGTGAAGCCGCCGCGCTCCTGGATCTTGTTTGCCACCCTGCGCAGCTTAGGCGGTACGTTCTCGGCCCGCCTGCCCAGTGCCCGCAGGTCGAGATCATAGGCCAGCAGGTCCATGGCTTTCTCGAAGCCGGCACCCTCGATGAGGTCGACGTAGTACCGGGGGTTGTAGGTCATCATCACCACCGGCGTGCCGTCCCAGCCGTCGACCAGGAGCCCGGCCTCTTCGTTCTGAGAGTAGCTGGCCGGGCCGCGCAGGGACGTCATACCCCGCTCTGCCACCCATTCCCCCGCTGTCTCCAGAAGCGCCCGGGCCGCCTCTCGGTCCTGCAGCACTTCGAACAGGCCGAAGAAGCCCACCTTTTCGCCCTGGAACTCGACGTGCCGCTTGTTGTGGATGGCGGCAATGGTCCCCACTACCTGCCCGCCTCGACGGGCCACGAAGTACTCTACGTCTGAGTGCCAATGGAAGGGATGGCGCTCCCTGTCCAGGAACTCCACGCGCTCGGAGATGAGAGGGGGCACCCAGTTCGGATCGTGCCGGTAGACCTGCCAAGGGAAACGGATGAACTCCATCTTCTCGTCGGGCGTCTGCACCTGTTCGACTCTGAGCTGTTTGTTTGGCATTTCTCCTGCCCCAACGGCGCCTGGGACTAGCAGGCGCCCCTTACCCGCCCTCCGCTGCCAACTCCGCCTCGACTATCGTGGTAGTTTCCGGAGGTGCCGCGCCTTCTGTGCTTCAAGAGCTGCCGCGGTGAGCTACGTCCTCCTGGTCCCTGTTGAGCGTGATCTCTGCCCCGTCTACCTCCATAACGTCGCCCGTGCGCAGTTGAGCGATGTCCACCTGATCGACCATCGGTATGTCTGCTATGATCGCGCCCACGGCGACGACCGGGTCCGCTTCACGGTTCACAATCGCGGCCGGCGCTGCTCCGTTTCGCGCCAGCCGGTAGAGGGTATACGATCCGACAGTGCTGCCCTTGCCGGTCGGGAAGACGAGTATGCGGCCGGCGACAGACTCTCCTTCGAGTGGATGGCCTGGTTCGACAACGATGCCTGTGTCTCCGTCTACTCCGCCCAGGAAGCCGATCGGCTCGGTCGAAACTAGAGCGACACCCACCGCATGCCCTGGCCGTACAGCGCGTCCCGCGATACGAACAACCGAGGCCCCGGGGCGTTTGCTCAATTCGCGTCTCCGCGCTATCCCTGATCACTAGGGATAGGAGTGAAATCGAACGACTCGATGTTCCACAGCTCGAGGTATTGACTGGGGTCGAGGATGACGCCGGCCACTCCAGGCCGGGCTGCAACGTATTTGGGGACGTAGTAGAGTGGCAAAACGGGCAGCTCCTGCGAGAAGATCTCCTGAGCGGCACGATGATACGCTTCATACTCCTCTGATCCCGGGAGTGCCTCGAGCGCGGCCAAGCAGGCGTCGTCGTACCCGTCGCTCGCATACCCCGGAGTGTTGCTCCCGTCCCAGTAGTTGGCCGATCGCGGTATCTCATCGGAGAGATAGAGCCAGCAGAGGGCTCCCAGATCGTTCAGCCACGAGAAGAGGGCCAGGTCGAACTTGCGACCTAGAATCGGACCTTCGGGCCCGTCCTCGTAGAAATCCTCGTCCGTGAGGTACTCGACTGTCAGCCCGATGCCGCAATCAGCGAGATTCTCAGTCAGAATGGCAGCAGTGCGCTCGCGCGCAGGGTCGCTGTGAGTTGTCAAGAGCGTCGCCTCGAACTTGGTGCCGTCCGGCACGCCGGGCACGCCCTGTGCCTGGCGGATGACGTCTCCGCTGCTGTCGTGCCAGCCGACCTCTTCGAGCAGGGATCGGCCGTCGGCGGGATTGAATGACCAGCGGGTAAGGTCGCCCCCGGCATACAGAGGGTGTTCGGCGGCCACGTAGCTGTGGGCGACGGACGTTGCCGCCTGCGGGAATGCCTCCGCGGCGATACGCTCGCGGTCGGTGCACAGCGCGACCGCCTGGCGCACACGCACATCCGCGAATAGAGCGGCGGGGCGATCCGTGCTCCGCGTCTGGATACCGAAGTCAAGATGCTCCCACTCGCTGCTCCGCGAGTGTATGAGGTGGATGGAGCCGCTTTGCGCCAGCTCCAGCAACGGCGTCATGTCCTCGCCTTCGATAACGTCCTGTGCAATCACATCGCACTCGCCGGACCGGTATAGCTGCAGCGCGAGCTCCAGGTCACCGACGAAGCGGAATGTCACCCGGTCCAGGTAGGGCAACCCTTCATCGGCGCGGAAGTAGTGCGGATTCCGGACCAGCGTTATGTGGTCTCCCTCTTCCCACTCCTCCACCGCAAACGGGCCCCATCCCAGCGGCCTGCGGCGGGCCACCTCCGCGCTGGTGAGCGTTTCCGCGTCGGCGAGTCCCCAGACGTGGCGCGGCAGGGGCTGGTAGAAGTTGAGGTAGAAGAAGGCATCCAGGTATCCGGGCGCGCCTGTCCAGACCACTGTCAGTTCGTCTGCGGCCTCATAGCTGGACGTCCGATCCCAGAGAAGCCGCACGGACGGGCTTTCGAATTCGCCCGCTAGCTCGAAGGAGAATACGGAGTCGTCAGAAGTGAGGGGCTGGCCGTCGGCCCAGACGATGCCGGCCTGCAGCGTGTAGGTCACCACCATCTGGGCCATGGTGACATCTCCACCGCTGTAGACCACGTCTTCCCCCTCCGCGTCTACGACCCACGTGCCGCGCAGTAGCTGAACGACCTCACCCCGGGCGTCGACGACCTTGTCGCCCTCCCGCACCGCTACGTTCTGCACGACCGCGTCGCCGTCGTCCAGGCTGGGGAGCTTCTCCAGAATGCCTGGCTGGAACTCGTAGGAGAGCGTGTCGATCGGCCCGTCGTAGATGGCCTCGAGAACGTTGCGGGCACCCCGCGACGGGCCGCCGTAAATGAACAGCGTGTTCGGCTCCTGTGCCTGGCAGACCGCCAGCTCCTTGGGCTCGCCCAGAGTCGGCGTCGCCGCCGGCGTTGTCCCGTCGGCGGGCGTGGCATGAGGCGGAGTAGAGCCGTTGGCAACCACGCCGTCACCCGGCCGTGCGGCCAGCAGGGCGTAGAGCATTACGCAGAAGGCCATGAAGACAACCGCCACCGCCGCCCAGCGGGTGAGCGCAGGCCTCTCGCCTGGTCGTCGCCGGATACGTTTACCCCCACTCATACTGTGAGCCATACGCTTCAGTCCGTGCAGTCCCTCAAGGCCAACTGCCAAGGCCAACGCGCGCGGAGAACAGCATGATCGGAAGACGATCCTTTCCGAGTTTGGGAGAGCGGATGCCGTGGGAACCTGGAGTGTCCATCGCCAAGTTGGGATCAGTATGCGCGGGCAAAGATGGCTCGCTCCGCCGCCTCGTCGCCGCAGCGGATGCACTTACCCCTGCCGCGCTCTTGGTCTAGAGGGATGCAGCGGATCGTCGCCGACGTATCCTCCTTGATCTGCGCTTCGCAATCGGCATCGCCGCACCACCACGATTCGGCGAATCCCTCAGACACAGCCTCCTTGAACTCGGAGTAGTCCTTCGGGCAATAGGTGTGATCCTCGCGGAACTCGAGCGCCCGCTGGTAGAGTGAAGACTGGATCTCGTCCAGCTTGCCCACCACGGAGTCCTCGATGGCGTCGAGGGGCACGCTCGTCTTGCCCTGTTTGCCGGGCGCGTCGCGCCTGGCGAGAACGGCGTGTTTCTGCTCCACGTCGCGGGGACCTATTTCGATACGGAGAGGTACGCCGCGCATCTCCCAGTCGTTGAACTTCCAGCCGGGCGCATACTCGTCCCGGGCATCGACACACACTCGGACCTGGCTGGCAAGGCGCGTCTTCAGCGCCTCAGCCACCCGGCATACAGCCGTTCGCTCTTCGTCGCTCTTCCATATGGGGACGACCACGGCCTGGATAGGAGCGAGACGGGGCGGCAGAACCAGGCCTGTGTCGTCGCCATGTACCATCACAATAGCGCCCACCATGCGGGTGCTCAGGCCCCAGCTGGTGGTCCACACATGCTGAAGCTCGTTCGCCTCGTCCAGGAAGCGTATATCGAAGGCCTTGGCGAAGTTCTGCCCAAAGTAGTGGCTGGTGGCGGACTGCAGAGCCCTGCGGTCGCCCATCATCGCCTCTATCGTGTAGCTGGCTATCGCTCCGGCGAACTTCTCGCTTTCGCTCTTACGTCCGCGGATGACGGGAATGGCGGCGTCTTCCGACGCGGCGGCTGCATAGACGTCGAGCATCCGCATCGTTTCCTCCTCCGCCTCCTTCTGGTTCGCGTGCGCCGTGTGCCCTTCCTGCCACAGGAACTCCGTCGTGCGCAAGAATAGCCGGGTGCGCATCTCCCAGCGGACGACGTTGGCCCACTGGTTGATCAGCAGGGGGAGGTCGCGATATGACTGAATCCACTTGGCGTACATGTGGCCGATGATCGTCTCAGAGGTGGGCCGGATGACGAGAGGCTCTTCGAGCTTCTTGCCCCCGCCGATCGTGACCACCGCCAGTTCCGGCGAGAAGCCCTCGACGTGCTCTGCCTCCTTCTCGATGTAGCTCATTGGTATGAGCAAGGGGAAGTAGGCGTTGACGTGTCCGGTCTCCTTGAAGCGGCGATCGAGCCCCGCCTTGAGGTTCTCCCACAGCGAATAGCCGTAGGGGCGAATCACCATGCATCCCTTGACAGGGGCATAGTCGGCCAGCTCTGCCTTCTGGACCACGTCGGTGTACCAGCGCGAGTAGTCTTCGCTGCGTGGGGTAACCTTGTCGGCCATCCTGCCTCGATCCGTATGAAGTAAGACTGTCGCTTCCGGCCGAACCTCCCGCCTGGCGACAGCCTAGCGTGCAACGAGGGCAATTCTATCACAACAGCGGGGACCTGGCAATCACCGCCCTTCTAGGGCGCCTAGGCAGCTCTAACTGGCGTACTCTGCGTGAGCGGCAGCCAGGATGGCTTCCGGTCCTCGTAGACGGCCAGCTTGCCGAAGCCTGCCGCACGTACCGCCGCCGCGGCCTCATCCAGCGAGGCACCTACGGAGTCCGCTCTGTGGGCGTCGGAGCCCAGCGTCACGATCTGGCCGCCCTCCTCCCGGTACCAGCGGAGGATCTGCAGTCCAGGGTGCAGGCCTCCCATGCGGCGCCGCAGGCTGGACGTGTTCACCTCCAGACCTCTTCCCCGCCTCACGAGGTGCGCCAGGACGCGCCTGATAATCTCCTCGAAGGGCCGGTAGTCGATTTCCTCCAGGCCGAAGGCCATGTACGCTGCCCGGCGAACGACGTCGAAGTGGGCCAGAACGTCGAAATCGGCGCTCTCAGCCAGCAGGGCCAGTTCTGCGAAGTAGGCGCGCAGCCCGTCTTCGAGCGTCCGACTGGCGAAGTAGTCGCCCATGAGCGCCAGCTCCCCTTCGACCCAGTGAAGCGAGCCAAGCACGAGATCGAAGCGATGGGCTGAGAGGAAAGCAGCTGTCTCCCTATTGTAGACATGGGGCTCGCCGATCTCGATACCGGCCCGTATCGTAAGGCTCTCGCCGTAGATGGCCCGGCAACGGGCGATCTCTTCCAGGTAGGCTTGTGGCTTGAGGTACCCGTAGCAGTCGTCCGAAGGCTCGAAATCGGCGTGGTCAGCGAAGGCGATCTCCGCCAGTCCCGCCACCAGAGCGGCCTCGCAGGCACCCGCCATTTCGCTCTCGCCATCGCAGGAGAAGCGGGTGTGAACGTGGTAGTCGGGCGGGCTGCTCAAGCGTGAATCGCCTTCCCAAACACCGCTTCAGCCGCCTCGCGGACTACCTCGCTCAGCGTGGGGTGAGCGTGCACAGCCTTCGCTAGATCGTTGGGGGTTAGGTTCTGCGAGTGGGCCAGAACAAGCTCAGCCACCAACTCGGTTGCCTCCGGCCCCACCAAGTGAGCGCCCAGTACCGCTTTGGAACGCCCGTCGGCGACGATCTTGACCCATCCGTCGTAGTCGCCCACGCCGAGCGCCTTGCCGTTGGGGCGGAAGTCGAAACGGCCGACCCTCACTTCGTGCCCGCGCTGGGCCGCCTGCGCTTCGGTGAGGCCTACGCTGGCTACCTGCGGCTCGCAGTACGTGCAGCGCGGCATGCCGTCGTAGTCGAGCGGCTGCGTCTCCCGGCCGGCGATGGCCTCCGCCGCGGCGATCCCCTGGGCCGAGGCGACGTGGGCAAGCGGCAGCTTTCCGGTCACGTCGCCGATGGCGTACAGGCCGGGGACATTGGTGCTCATCCTCTCGTCAATGGCCACGTACCCGCGCGCCAGGGCAACGCCGGCCTCCTCCAGGCCCAGCCCCTCGCTGTTGGGACGCACTCCGATGGCGATGAGCGCTCTCTCCGCCTTCAGTTCCTGTTCCCCGTCCTCGCTCTGCACTGCCACCCGCACGCCGGACTCGCCCGCTTCGATCGCCTGCACGCGCGTGCCGGTCAACAGCCGCACCTTGCGACGCTTGAAGGCCCGGGCGACCTCTGCGCTGATCTCCTCGTCCTCCATGGGCAGCACGCGGGGCAACATCTCCACCATGGTCACCTCGGCGCCGTAGGCTCGCCACAGGTGGGCGAATTCCATCCCGATCGGCCCTGCGCCCACGATGATCACGGACGCGGGCAGCTCTCGCAGCACGATCGCCTCTCGATAGGTCAGCACGCGCTCGCCATCTACGGAGACACCCGGGATGCTGCGGGCGCGCCCGCCGGTGGCGACTATCGTGTTGCTCGTCTCGATTGTTCGCTCCCCGCCGCCGTTCAGTCTCACGTCGACGTCGGTTGCCGAGCGGAGCGCAGCTTCACCCTCTACAACCTCTACCCCGTTCGATCTCATCAACGCGGTGACGCCTTTCACCAGCCGGTCGGCCACCTTGCGGCTCCTATCGACCGCAGCACCGTAATCGAGCTCCAATCCGGAGATCGAGAACCCGAACTCCTTGCCCCGGCCGAGTAGGGAGACGATCTCGGCGTTGCGCAGGAGAGCCTTGCTTGGAATGCAGCCCCAGTTGAGGCAGACGCCGCCAAGACGCTCTCGCTCGACGAGAGCCACCTTCAGGCCAAGCTGCGCTGTCCGGATGGCGGCCACATAGCCACCCGGTCCCGCGCCAATGATGGTGACGTCATACCGCTCCGCCACGGCTGTCGCTCCCTTATCCGCGCGAGTCGGCGCGGCGTGAGGCAGACGGCCGGCGGGAGATCTGCCTCCTGAGGGCCAGGCTCAGGCCGCCGGAGAGCAGCAGGCCAGCCAGAAGCCAGGGCCACCAGGTAGGGGCAGCCTTCACGATGAGGCCGTCCACGGAGACTGTTCCCGACAGCACAGCCAGCGTCACGTCGAGCAGCTCGCCTTGAGAGGCGCGCGCCAGCCGCACGGGTCGCGCCTCGAGGCGAACGACCCGCGTTTCCCCGCCGGTGCAAACCTCGATCTCGCCACCTCCGGGCCCGGGAACGAGCGTGAGCGAGTTCCCCTCGAAGGCCAGGCTGAGAGTCGCTCCCTCTTCCACGGACTTCCGGTACGCACCCAACACGGCCTCGGCATCTTCGACCGTCTCCCAATCTCCCTCATACTGGATGGCCCAGTGATCCTCCTGGTGATATCCCTCTCGGAGCGCCGGCTCGTACGCGGCGATGTAGTCCCGCATCGCGCCGTACACCGGCAGAGGAGTGAAGTCCGGCTCCACCATGCGGAAGTAGTACCAGGATTGCTGGCTCTCGCTGCAGTCAGCCCTCTTGAAGAACCAGTAGTTGACCACACCCAGCCAGGGCCATTCTCTGGCAACGTAGTCATAGGCTAGCGGCGTGTAGCGCGCCTGCTCTTCCAGCGTCCACTCGCCGTAGACACCTCGCCCGGCGATGGAGCGATCGGCCGGCACGGCATTTGCGCTCATCTCGCTGATCCAGATCGGCTTGTGGGCGTCGCCGTTGGCGACCATCAAGTCGCGCACGAAGACCGGGCGCGAGAAGTTGATGGTCAAGGGCCTCATACGGCGGTCGGTCGGGCCCGATCGGAGTATGTAGTCGTTGACCGACATGACGTCGAAACAGGCGGACGCGCCGGCGTCATACATGCGCTGGAGGAATACCAGGTCGTTCACACCCGCGCCCGGGCCAGGTCCCGGATGGAGCTCCACGGTCTGTGCGAGCGCCCCGCTGATGATCACTACCTCGGGGTCCACCTCTTTGGCTCGCCGGTAGCCCTCGCACAGAAGCTCCGTGTACTGCGCTGCATTGACAGGGTACTCACCCCATTCCGGGTAGATATTCGGCTCGTTCCACAACTGGTAGTACTGCACTCGCCCCTGATAGCGGGAGACGACGGCCTCGACGAAATCGCCCCAGTCGGCGAGGTCGTCCGGTGGCGCGGTAGTGCCCGTCGTATCGGTGAGGGCCCGCGTCCAGGCCGGGGGGTTGCTCAGGCGAATCTGCAGCGCCAGCCCATATTCCTCCGCCAGGTCGACGATGTTGTCGTACTTGGCCCAGGCAGAGCGGTAGGGTTGCTGCCGCCGGTCCTCGTAGTCGCGCTTGCCGTGGACCTCGATATCCTCCCAGCGGAATTCCTGCCTCATCCAATGGAAACCGGCGGCGGCGATCATCTCCACCGAGCGCTCCCGCTTCTCCTCCTCAACCTCCTGGTCGAGGAAGACGTTGATTCCGAACGGGATGACGCCGGCGTGTTCCACCGGGAGGTCGGGCTCTGGTTGCGGCTGCGGTCGCGATAGGCCGCCGGCGAGCTGGCCCAGGGCGACGATCTGGCGCGCCAGCCCTTCCTCGCCGGTGTAGTCGAACAAGGTGTCGGACGCAGAAGACCGGCAGCCGGCGACTATGAGAGACGTCAGAGCCAGCACGAGGAAGCTTCTCTTCCGCATAGCTAGGCGATTATACACTCCGCGTCCTTCAGCGCAAGAAGCCCGGCCTGCGCCGGGCTTGCACGAGAGAGGCCGTCAACCGCTATGCTACCAACTCTGCGATCGCTTCGGGGAGCTCGCCCGAGGCCAGATAGGCACGCACCTCCTTCCGGGAAGCCTCCCAGAGCTTGACCATATCCTTGTCCGATCCCTTGTAGCCGGCCACTGTGCGCCTGGCGCAGGTGCAGCAGCCCAGCGACGCTCGATAGCTGTCGAGATCGCAGGTCAGACAGCTGCCCAGCCTGATCATCATCAGCGAGAAGGCCAGAACGTCCTCGTGGCCGTCCGGCAGTCTGGACACGTGATCGACCAGGTCCGCCCACCTGGACCCCCGCAGAGCGCGCAGCTGGGGAATGCATCGGGATGGGAACAGGATTTCGCTGTCGGGATACATGGGTTCTTACACTCCTGGGGCTCGCTGGCATCTGCGAGCCCGCTGGCGCGGACTCGGCGCGGCGCCCCGGCCGGCGCGGCACAATCATATCACAGTAGGTGGCCGATTTCAAGGGTACGTGGGATTCCCTTTACGACCCACGGTGGGTGCGGTATAATTGGCCACGCGAGCAGGTATACCCAATGAGCAGCCCCTCGAAGAAGAAGCCGCCCGGCGGCCGGCAGATCGCCGCTCTGCGGCGAGGTCTCAATGATCTCGCTGGTCTGATCGGCGAAGACGGCAAGATCGCCGCCGGGTCAGCGCCGCAGTTCGTGAAGCGTATCCCAGACCTGGAGGACGTTCTCGACAAGCTTGAGGAGAAGCTGAGGACGCAGGAGTACGAGCGGGACGAGCTGGATGCCCTCTACAGCGTCTCCAAGGTGATCGGATCGTCACTCGACCTGCCAGAGGTCCTGAACCAGGTGATGGACCGTATTACGGGCTTGACCGGAGCGGAGCGCGCCTTCCTGATGCTAGTTGACCCAGATGATGGGTCTCTGGAGGTCCGCGCTGCTCGCAACGTAGATAGGGAAACGATCTCCTCGTCCGAGTTCGAGATCAGCCGGAGCATCGTCAAGCAGGTTGCTGCGACCGGCGAGCCGGTGGTTACGACGAATGCTCAGATGGACCCTCGATTCAAGGCCCAGGAGAGTGTGATCGGGTACAACCTACGCTCTATCCTCTGCGTGCCGCTGCGCGCGCTGGGAAAGCTGACCGGGGTCATATACGCGGACAACCGGGCGCACACGGGCCTGTTCACCGATCGGGACCGCGACCTGCTGGCCGCCTTCGCCGGACAGGCTGGCATCGCGATTGAGAACGCCCGCCTATTCGCCGGCGTGGCCAGCGCCAAGGAGCTTATGGACGGCGTCTTCGATTCGATGGCCAGCGGCGTTATCACCACAGACATCGAAGGGCGGATCACATTGCTGAACCGGGCTGTCGAGCGCATACTTGCGGTCCAGGCTTCGAGCGCAACCGGTGCCTCGTTCGGGCAGGCTCTTCCGGCGCTGGAGGCGGATATGGCGCCGCTGCTCGACTGGGTCCGGACACGAGGTGAACCGGTGGTGGGAATGGAGATAGAGGCGTCACTCCCTGGGCGGGGGCCCATCAACCTGCGCGCCAGCCTCTCGCCGCTGAAGGATGCGGACGAGAAGACGCAGGGAATCGCCATAGTGGTGGACGATCTGACGGAGCAGAGGAGGCTGGAGACGGTCTCCCACATGTTCCACCGCTACGTTCCGCCTGCGGTGATCGAGCGGCTGCTCGATGACCCGAGTGCTCTCAACCTCGGCGGCCAGAGGCAGCAGATCACCAGCCTGTTCGCCGATCTACGCGGCTTCACAAACTTCAGCCGCCAACATGACCCCGAGACGCTTGTTGACGTGCTCAATCGATATCTGGCCATCGGAGCCGAGGCGATTTCGGACGAAGAGGGCACGCTGGACAAGTTCATGGGCGATGCCGTGGTTGCCTTTTTCAATGCCCCACTAGCGCAGGGCGATCACGTTGTCCGTGCGCTGCGCGCGGCGCTGAAGATCCAGATTCGCACCGCCCGCCTTCACGGGAGCCTGCCACCTGAATACCGGCTTGCCTTTGGGGTGGGCATCAACGTCGGCGAAGCGGTGGTGGGCAACGTCGGCACCGTCAAGCAGATGGACTATACGGCGATCGGGACCAGCGTCAATCTGGCGCGTCGCTTGCAGGAGTCCGCCGCTCCGGGGCAGATTCTGATCTCCCAGGCAGCGTACGATCAGGGAGGGGAGCTGATCAAGACTCGCGAGCTCCCTGTCCTGCAGCTTGACGGCTTCACCGAGCCTGTACCCGTGCACGAGCTCCTGGGCCTGCGGGGACACAGCAGCTAGCCCCCGCCATAGGCAATGCGCCCGTCCGCGGCGGTCCGCCTGGCCCGGCCGGCAGCTGCGCTGCCGGCCGAGCCCACTCGCTCTTGGTTACCTGGGGAGATACTTGATACTGCCGGCGCTCGCGCACTCACTGACCGCGCTCTGGTTGGCGCTCTACGGCGTCAACATACTCGTGCTCATATGGCTATACCTCCGCCATAGGGGGGAACGGATACCCACGCCGGTCGTGGCCCGTTCCGATCTGCCTACCGTCGTCGTCCAGGTGCCGGTCTACAACGAGCTGCACGTCGTGGAACGGGTGATAGACAGCCTGGCGGCACTGGACTACCCCGCAGAACGGCTGCAGATCCAGATACTGGACGACTCGACCGACGCGACCACCGCCCTGGCCCAAGGCAGGGCGCGCCTCCACCGCAGCCGCGGTGTGGACATCGTCGTCATCCGCCGGGCGAACCGCGCCGACTACAAGGCCGGGGCGCTCTCCTGGGGCCTGGCCCACACAGCGGCCGAGTTCGTGGCCGTCTTCGATGCCGACTTCCACCCTCACGCCGACTTCCTGCTGCGGACGGTGCCGCACTTCCTGGCTCGTCCTTGCCTGGGCATGGTCCAGTCGCGGTGGACCTACCTGAATGGGGAATACTCAGCGATCACACGAGCGCAGGCGATTGCGCTGGACGGTCACTTCGTCGTCGAGCAGATAGCTCGTTCCCGATCCGGGCTGCTGTTCAATTTCAACGGGTCCGGTGGGGTGTGGCGCAGGCGGTGCATCGAGGAGAGCGGGGGCTGGACAGCGGACACCCTCACCGAGGACCTTGACCTGAGCTACCGGGCACAGTTGAAGGGCTGGGAGTGCATTTACCTGCCTGAAGTCGAGGCGCCAGCGGAGCTGCCTCCCCAGATAGCAGCCTTCAAGCGGCAGCAGTCGCGCTGGGCGCAGGGGTCGATCCAGACACTGCGCAAGCTAGCCCCTCAGATCGTGCGCTGTCGGCGGCTCACTTGGTGGCAGAAGGTGATGGCGCTCCTGCATCTGAGCAGCTATATCGGGCACGCTCTGATGGTGCCCCTACTCCTGCTCTCGCTCCCGATTCTGCTTCTGCCGAATCCGTTCCGCGTAGTTCTCGACGGCCTGGGGCTAGTGTGTGCCGGGCCGCCGCTCGTCTACGCGCTCTCCCAGAAGCACCTCCATCGCGACTGGCTGCGCCGCCTGAGCGCGTTCCCTGTTCTGGCGCTGTCAGGCCTCGGTATCGCCTGGGAGAACGCACGGGCAGTGTGGCGCGGCTTGACGCGGTGGGGAGGGCCGTTTGCTCGCACGCCGAAATACCGGCTTGAGGGTACAGAAGGGGCCTGGGCGGACAGTTACTATCGGCTCGATAGCGACGGGGGGCTGCTCGGCGAGTTCGCCCTGGCGGTGTACGCCCTGGCTGCAGCGGGCATCGCGCTCCACCGGGGCAGCTGGGGGATGATCCCGCTCCTGCTGATGTACACCGCGGCCTTCGGGACTGTGTCTATCCTTCAGCTAAGGCAGTCGCTGGTGGCGCGGCGTGCGGGGCCAGCGCGGCCCGTACCCATGCCGAAAGTGGTGAGCGGTCGCCAGAGCAACCACGGTGCCTGACAATCGCGGGCTACGACCCCGTACCGCGCAGCCTGATGCGGGCGTCGCGGCAGGGCGGGCATTCCACTCCCTCGAACTCGGTCCCGCAAGTCCGGCACGTCTGCACCGGAAGAGGGCGCTCGTCTTCGAGCGAGGCTGCGATCAGCACGATCTCCTGCCCCTCGAGCTCTCGGAGCGACTCTGCGACGGGGGTCTCCCCCACCATCCATATGCCCTCGGGCCCCTGCCGAACGATACCCTCCAGCACGCGCGATTCCAGCTCGTGGGCTGTTGAGGCCAGATCGCGCACGATCGCCTTTCGGTTTGCAGTCATGATCCTTCCCCTTCGCTTCAGACGGCCTCGCCAAGGCTTGGCCGTTCACTCCTCCGCTGCGTCATCGCCGCGCAGAACCCGAACGTGGTCGAAGTCACGCGCTACCAGCGTCTCCGGGAAGATGGCCCTGGCCTCATCGAGGATCTCTTCGTCCCGATATCGTCGCGAGATGTGCGTGAGGATCAATCGCCGAACGCCGGCGTCGCGAGCCAGGCGCGCGGCCTGGGCGGCCGTGAGGTGCGCAAACCGCCGGGCTAGATCCGCCTCGCGACGGAGGTAGGTAGCCTCGATGACCAGAGTGTCCGCACCGCGGACGGCGGCGTTTAGCCCTTTTGTCCTCGCGGCGTCGCCCACGTGGGCCAGGCACACACCGGCTCGAGGTGGGCCAAGCACGTCCTCAGCCTCGATCACCCGCCCATCATCCAGCGTGATCGATTCGCCCTGCACCAGCCGCTTCCTCTCCGGTCCTCGCGGCACTCCCAGTGCCTCAGCCTGGTCGGCAAGGAAAGGCCGCCGCGCCTTCTCGCGGAACAGATAGCCGAAGCTCTGGCCCCGGTGAACAACAGGAAAGGCGACCACCTCGAAGTGCTCGTCCTCCAGGATGACGCCCGGCTGCACCTCCTTGAGATCGATCTGGATCGGCGGCTCGGCGCCCCGCAGAACGACACCGTAGATCAGATCGTGGACCCGCTCCAGCGCCCACGTGCCTCCCCATATCTCCAGGGAATCGATAGCCTCCCAGCGGGCGAAGGTGGAGACAAGCCCTCCGAGGCCAAGCATGTGATCCAGGTGCCCGTGTGTGAGGAGCACCCGATTCAGTCGCTTGAAGCCCAGACCGCTGCGCAGGATCTGCCTCTGAGTGCCCTCGCCGCAGTCCACGAGGAAACGGTAGTCGCGGAATAGCACCATCTGGGCGGAAAGCCCTCGATGAATCGAGGGCGCCGATGCCGACGTCCCGAGAAAGACGATCTCAATCACAACCTACTCCTTGCACTGACACGCTGCCGGGCCTTCCCTGCTGCCCCTCTACACTCACCACCGGTCCGAGGAACTGGTTTACCACCCAGGCGTTAGTGAGCAGGTGCTGAGAGACTTGCGACGTTGCGGCATACGACTCACCCTCGGCCAGAGCAAGGGGGAGGAGCAGCTGGTCTGCCAGGTGCGGCCCAACGGCCTGACCTGAGTGATGGTGATCGAGCAGTTCGCGGCAGGCCGAATCGGCCACCTGCTCTGACGGCAGGCCCTTTCGGCCGAGAGCGCTGAATCCTTCGCTCGCGCTCTCGTATTCGGCGATGAGGAATAGGCCGGCACCTGGCCCCGAGCCGCGCAGCCGCCTCGCCTGCACTTGGGAGACGATTCCGCCGTCGGCGAGCACGTTCAGTGCCCTGCTGGCCATTCGCTGTGCGATGTGAGCCGGCAGATTCATTGCCGCCGCTGTGCCCTGTACCTTGACCAGCGCGCCGGGCTCCATCAGTCTGAGCGCCCTGAGAGGACCTCCTGAGCCCGCTATCCGCACCCGAACTTCGCCTCCTCCGGCCGGGTAGAATCCCCAGCGCATGATCTCCAGCTCCGCGTCGATGCCGATCCGCCCCAGGAGAGGCAGGAGCACGTGCTCCACGTAGGTGGCGGGCGGCGCCCAGGGCACGTGCGTTCCCCCCCGCAGTGTAACGACCGATTCACCGTCGGCCAGCGCCAGCGGCAGC
Organism: uncultured Anaerolineales bacterium; assembly: GCA_964530325.1. Taxonomy (GTDB): domain Bacteria; phylum Chloroflexota; class Anaerolineae; order B4-G1; family B4-G1; genus CAZHAX01. The sequence continues at coordinate 53,935 of CAZHAX010000011.1, forward strand.
AGGAGCGTCTGCAAGACCAGGCAAACAGACCCCGCGCTTCCACGGCCACTCTCCTTGGCCACGTCGAACTGGTACGTGCCCGAGCTCGCAGGCTTTGTAGGCGCCAGCGAAAAGGCCGGAGAGCCGAGCGTGTCCCCTTCCAGTTCTGCGCCACAGACCGCCGCAGCAGCGCGCACTGCGGTAAGGTGCTGCGGCTGGAGGCCAGGCTTGGAGCGCCCCGCTCGGACGCTCTCGATGCGAACAGGCAGGCTCAGTACGGCGGCCAGCGTCACGGCGCTGCGAATGATCTGCCCGCCGCCCTCTCCGTGCGAGCCGTCAATGACCAGCGTCGACCAACTCCACCGTTTCCACCGCTACGAAATCACCCTCTCCATTGTCCAGTCTGAGTCTCTCTCCGCCGCGGACATACAAGCCGGCTGTCATCAGGTACTCCCCCGGCTTCAGGCCCTCCTCCAGCGCTACTACGTGGCGTTGCACCAGCACGTCGTGCGGCTGCAGGGTGTCCGAGAGCGCCGCCAGGGCATCTCCTTGCCCCACTAGCATACCGTCACCATCGAGTAAGTGCAAGAAGATGGCGAGATCGCCCGGCGGCGTCTCCATCACCCACCACGCCGTCAGCACTTCCAGCACATCGCCGGGGGCCGCCGACGGTGAGTCCATCTGATAGCCCAGAAGCGTCATCACGCCACCGAAAGCAGAAGGCTCGGCGTCGGCCGCTTGCAGTCCGCCAAGCCAGACACGTAGCTCCTGTTCCAGGTCTAGCGATAGCAGGTGGCTGCCGCCGAAGACAGCCATCTCTTCCCCGGCCCGGGCCCAGTGACCTGGCATGAACGGGGCCAGAGCCTGGTCCGCGCCCGCCAGGTAGAGAGCGCGCTCGCCTTCCTGGGGGAACAGCTGCGCCTGCTGGCAGTCGTACCAGCCGATCGTCAGATCATCACGATTGAGCAGGTACGGCATTGCCTGCCTGTCCGTGCGCCAGAAGAAGTGCTCCTCGTTCAGGAAGGGCGTGCAAACGGCCACAGGGACCGTATCCTCCAATCCGTCCAGGTAGCGGGCAGCCTCGGCCAGCTCTGCGTGTCGGAAGCTCCTCACATCGGCCCGCTCCGCCCAACGGTACAGGTAATCGCGTGTGGTCAGGCCGACGTTGGCTGCCAGGAGCAGCACCAGGGCGATGGCCAGAGCCAGCCGCCCTCTACGGTCCAGTCTGTCCGCTACCCAGCCCACTGCCAGCCCGGGGAAAACAAAAGCGCTGACCAGGGCCCCGGCGGTCCGCACGGCGTGTGGAGCCGGCTCGGTGAGCATACCCGGCACCAGGGCGGCCAGCGTCCACAGAACGCAGAACGCCGTGTTCGGGCGCCGCATTCTCGCCGCCGCGAGGGCAATGCCGGCAATGAAGAGCACGGCGCCCACCGGCTCGAAGACCGGCCTGTTCGGGAGATTGTAGTGAGCCTGGGGATCTCCCTCCCAGACGAACATCCCCACTGTGGCCGCTGCCGAAGAGAGCACGGGGCGAGGATCGCCGGCGACCAGCGCCTGCAGGGGCTCACTCAACCGTCCTATGCGCTCCTGCTCTTCCCAGTGCGCGCCCAGATAGAGCAGCAGGGGTGCGGCGATGAGTGCGGCGACGGCCAATAGCAGCAGCATGCCGCGCCAGTGCAGCCGCAAGGTCGCCCGGTGGAAGAGCCCGACGTACAAGGTGTACAAGAGGACCAGCAGCGGCAGGGCCCGCGCCGCAAGGTATGTGTACTGGGCTAAGCCCATGAGAAGGCCGGCCAGAGCGAACCAGCCCGCGGCTCGTCTATCCCAGCGAGGTTGCTCCAACCCGCTCCACAGCGCCAGCGCGAGCCCGGCAGCAACTGGCGGCATTAGGACAACCCTGAGCGCCTCGCGGCCCAGCAAGACAGGCCAGAAGGCGACCGCCAATCCCCCAGCGGCCACGAGTGCCGTCCAGGGACCGAAGAGGCGGCGCGAAAGCACGTAGACGAGCAGGATCGTGGCCAGGCTGCAGGCCACAGAGGGCAGCCGATACCAATAGGGCACGCGATCCACCAGTGTGCGGCTTGCCAGCAGGAGAAGATGATACAGGCCTTCTCTGCCCTCACCGGCCTGATAGAACACTGCAGGCGGAGCACCAGCCCGTATGTCGTCCACTATCTGGGCGTTGATTATCTCGTCATCGTGGATGCCGGGCGGAACCTGGTCCAGCTTGTAGAGTCGTAGGAAGGCCGCCAGGGCAAGCAGTAGCACGAGCGCCGCCCTTTCCACCCGGGTGGCACGAGTGCGAAAGGAGACGAAGCCCTCTGTTGGTAATGTGGCGGCGCTCACTTATCCATTGCCTTTAGCGCCTCATACGCCGGCCGGACTGTAGTCTCCGGCCATCCAGGCTCCGTGAGCGCCCACCAGTACTGCTCGTCCTCCTCCGTCCAATCGTAGTCGGCCAGCGAGATCACGGTCATCAGGCCGATCCACGGCGACCAGTGCTCCCGGGCGTAGGTGAATGCCCGGACGAGATAGTCCGCCTTGACCTCTTCGCTCACGGCGAACCATGAGTAGGCGGTGTTGCGCGGGTCGCTGGTCCATCCCATCTCCAGCACCACCACCTGTTTGTCTGCGTCGCCGTAGCGGACCATCACCTCTCGCGCGTCCTCCACGTGGCGGAAGCAGAAGAAGCGGTGGCCGCCGTACTCAGGCGTGGCGACAGCCTCCTCCGGCGAGACCTCGGGCGGGGTTCCGTAGCCTGGCGCGTTTACGCCGAGCGCGTCGAAGTAGGGGGCGCCGCCGGCCTCGTACATCTGGGTCAGGAAGTCGATGTCTGGCATGGCGCCGGGCGGGCCCGTGCCGGTGGGAGCAAGGCCCGCCGAGACGACTATCGCGTTTGGGTCTCCCGTCTTTATGCCGATATAGCAGGCCCGGAGCAGCTCCACATAGCCTTCAGGGCTTGGCGTGAAGCCGCCCCATTCGCGGGCCAGGTTCGGCTCGTTCCACACCTGGTAGGCGCGAACGCGCCCGTTGTACCTTTCCGCGAGGGCACGGCAGAAATCGCCGAAGTCGTGCGGGTCTTCGGGTGGACCGTTGTTCGAGCGTACACCCTCGTCCGGCACCGCCCAAGCCGGCTCGCCGTCCAGCCGAAAGAGAATGTCCACCCCCGCCTCCTCGGCCCGCTGCACGATTCGATCGGTCCGATCCCACTCGAAGTGGCCCTTGCCGGCCCCTTCGACGTCACGCCAGGCGACGCGCTGCTTGACCCAGCCGAAGCCGGCGTCTCGGATCAACTCCAGATCCCGTATGGCTACCTCTTCACGCCACCACATGAAGGCCTGCATGCCGTATTCCGGCGATTCCATCCGGGTGCGAGGCCAGGAAGTGGGCGAGGGCGTGGTCGTCGGCCGCGGCGACAGGCAGGAGAGGCCGGCGTTACTCAGCAGCAGCACGGCGGCTGCTGATAGCAGCACGGTCGCAGCCAGCACGATGGCAAGGAGACGCCGCCCGCCGCGGGCCGGCAGATTCGAGGAAGCACCGCTCTCCATGGGCTGCTCGGCTCGAAGGAGCAGTGCTATGGCTTCTCCATATCCGCGATCAAACCGTAAGCGGGACGGCCGGCACCCGAGAAGTCGATCAGGCCGTACGGGACGTTCGGATCCTTGGGTCCATCACTCAGCTGGGAGTAGTTCAGGTTCCATAGTATCGCCAACCGGACGAAGCCCCAGTCGTGCATCAGCTGGAAGGCCTGGACATCCCACTCGGCCTGTTCCTGCGCTGTGTTGTCGTAGGCGAAGTAGAACTGCTCGTGACAGCAGCCCGCAAGGCCCTCCGACGAAGCCCATCCGAACTCCGTGACACACAGGGGTGTGTCGTAGCCGGCGTTCTGAATCCGGTTGTGATAGCCCCACAGTGTGGAATCGAACGACCAGCTGTGGTGAGGGTTGTCGAAGGGACCGCGGAATAGTGCGGTCGGATCATTATAGCCCTCGTTCCAGGCCACTCCAGGTGGCATATTGTAGCCATTGGCGTGGGCGCCGACGCAATCGCAGTACTCGAGTGCCCCGGCCTGGATCATCTGGTCTAGGTAGTCGAAGTCGTCCATCGACAGCACGCGCCCCGAACTCTCCGCTGCGTTGTTGCCGGTGGGCGAGAGCGCACCGCTGATCACGATGATACTGGGGTCGTGGGCCTTGATGGTCTCGTAGGCCAGGCGCAGGAGTTCTACGTAACGGGTGGCGCTCACTCCCTCCGCGGTGTCCCATTCGCGGTGTATGTTCTGCTCGTTCCACACCTCAATGGCGTGCACCTGGCCCTCGTAGCGGTCCAGGAGCCGGCCAAGGAAGTCAGCGTAGAGCGAGAAGTCATCTGGGGGAGCGTTGTCCGGGTCGGAGTCTTTGTAGGAGTGTGACCAGTCCGGCGCACCGACGACGCTGAGAAGGACCTTGAGGCCCCTCTGGTTTGCCTCGTAGACTATCCAGTCGTAGCCGCTCCAGTCCATCTGTCCCTGGATCCCTTCGAAGAAGTCCCACTGCACTTGCTGCTTGACCCAGCCAAGGCCGAGCTGCTCGTCGACCTGAGTCATCATGTACGCAACGTCGCCGCCGGTGCCATTGATCGCGATGCCGTAGCCGAAGGCCTCCTCGGTCTGAGGAGTGGCGGTGGGATCGGGGAGGGTTGGCGTGGGATCCTCCGATCCATCCGTCGGCGTGGGGCTTTCGGCCGGCAAGGTGGCGGTCCCTGCGGAGTCTGTCGGAACAGCGGTTGCAGTGACAGTGGCCTCCGCCACCTCGGTACCGGCCCCGTCCTGTGGACCTACGCCGTTCGCGCCCAGCAGACCCGACACGGTGAGGTAGCCACCGACCGCTACCAGGCCGGCCCAGCCGGCGATCGCCAGGCCGAGCTTCCTGCCGGTCAGATTGCGGCTCGCGTTGCGCATACGATCAATCATGCTCCCTCCAAGAGAACGGGGGGCGGACGGAGTCGCCCCCCACTATTGTGCTCGACTTCGACTGCTACCTGGGGGCGTGAGCCCCGAGCGCGAGACTGTCAGGTCTCGGTCGTCGGTTGATGCTTCTACCGTGTCCCAAGCACGGCGTGCAGGCTGTCGCAGGCAGGGCAGGCACCGCCCGGCCGCAGGATAGCGTACCCGTCCTGCGGGTCGGCGCCCGCTCGCGTGAAGTCGATGTTCCAGACGATGATGACGCGGACCATGCCCGTATTGACGCTTACAGACACGGCCTCGGCCAACCAGGCAGCCTGCTGAGCGTTGTTCGTGTTCCTGGCCCACCAGAATGCGTCTGAGAATGTATTCAAGCCCTCCTGCGATGCGTAGCCCATCTCTGTGTAGAAGAGCTTGCGGGTGCCGCCGAAGGCGTAGAAGTAGGCCTCGGTCTGAGGGAGGAAGTACCAGGACGAGTGTCCTCGCCCATCGTCCGCCGGGTGGCCCGTTCGAGCAGAGGGCGGCGTCGCGCCGGCGTTGTGGTGCGCCCCGATGTAGTCCATACACTGGGTGGCGCCCGCGTTGTACATGCCCTGGATCCAGGGCACGTCGTCGCAGCCAGCTGGACCGCACGCTCCGCCGAACCACCCCGTGGGGGCTGGCGCCGCGCTGATGACCATCGTGTTTGGATTGGCTGCCTTGATGGCGCTGTAGCAGGCACAGAGCAGCCGGGTGTACGCGCCGGGATCGATGTGGCCCGCTGCCCACTCGCGCTCGATGTTGGGCTCGTTCCAGATCTCGATCGCGTCGGCGCCTGCGGCTGCCAGTGAGGCGGTCCAGTTGGCGAAGTCCTGTTCGAAGTTCGGCTGAGTCACCATGCCCGGGCCGCCCAGGGCGCTTAGCTGGATCTTGAAGCCCTTGTTGTGGGCTGTCTGAACCACCAGGCCGGCGTCACCGGAATAGTGCACCTGGACCTTCGACCAGTTCATGCCTGAGTAGTGCATTGCATCCGAGTAGGGATGGCCCATGTCCTTCACGTGCCCGCCTAGCTCGAACACTCCGCCGATGGCGGCCACCGGCGGCGGCGCGGACGCCTCGCCGGAGACGATCACCACGCTGGCGCCGCCTCCGGGGATATCGATATCGCCGATGACGAGCTTCCACACTCCGGTGTAGTTGCCGTCCGCCTCAGGCGCGATCAGCTCAACGCTGATGTCTACGGTGTCACCCTGCGCCACGGCGCCCACGGGCACGCTGTCCGGGCCACCCATTTGAGTGCCGCTCAGGAAGACGAGCTCTGTGTCCGACGGCCAGTCGCAGTCGCCGCTGTTCCGCATACGCCACGTCTTCTCGAAAGACTCCCCCGGGTCGAAGGCGGTGCCGTCCGGGACTGTCACGTCAGAGACGAACGTGGCGTCCAGGCACTCGGCATCTTCCTCTGTCCATAGAGAGCCGATCCTCAGCGGCAGCCGGCCGTGGTCGAAGCCGGCGATGGAGGCCGTGACCGTGTATACTCCAGCCTCGTCCGGCGTCGTCCAGCTGTATTCAGGCTGCGCTAGGGAGGCAGACTGCTGGTCGACTGCGCCGGCGCCGCCCTCCGCTACCCAGGCCACGTTCATCCCCTCAGGCGGGAAAGCCACCGTATCGGCAAGAACCTGCCGTCGATACTCGTCCAGAACGGTGGCGACGCTCTCTGCGTTCCCGGCCGAGAGCAGGTCGACCAGCGCCACTCCGCCTAGGTTGTACTCCGCTGCCCAGCCGAGCTTCGCTGCCAGGTTCTCCCCCGTGCCCAGCCAGATCGTGCTCGACTCTTCCTCTGCAACCTGGTAGTCGAAGGAGTAGGTGCCGACGGCCTCCTGGGGCGTAACGGCCAGCACTGAGCCAGAAAGACCCAGCTGCGCCTCGGCACCAGGCTCGTAGCTGTCCGTGCCATCGAGCGACACAGCCGCGCCGAACGGGGCGAGCGCGTCTTGGAGCGAAAGCGTGGTGCTCGCGTCTGCGTTGATCTCCCGGCTCAGCGACGACACGAGCATCATCAGCTTGTGCCGGTGTACCTGTGCAGTGGCCCAGTCCAACAGCTCCTGAACCGCCCTCTGATCGAGGTAGTACTCCGGGTCTTCCGGGAAGCGGACCTTGACGAAGTCTGCGTGTTCACCGATTGCCGCCCAGTCGTAGCCTCCCGACCCCCAACCGGTGTCGGTTTCGGCCGGTGGGTCCAGGACCACGCTCAAGAGCAACCCCTCTGCGTGGAGTGCGCCCGCCAGGGCTTCGATGAAGCTGGCGTATGCAGCTGCATACTCGGCGGGCAGCTCCCGGTAGTCGAGTTCGATGCCGGCGAAGCCACCCTCGCTGCATAGCTGCAGGATGCTGTCGATATGGGCCTGCCCGTCGCTGCTGATGTTGGCCAGATCGGAAACCAGCCCCCAGTTCGCGGTTCCTGTGGGCGACCAGTTGCGCAGCGACGGCAGGACCGCCCAGCTTCCCTCTCCCTCGGGAGATGGCAGGTCTGCGGCGCCTCCGCTGATGCTGCCCTGGACACCCAGCGTCAGCCCGATGGGGTTCAGCTGGTCGACCATCTCAGCCGCTGGCCCGGCCGCCGTATCGTCCGGGCCCAGCAGTGACGCGGTGGTGGGTGCCGCAGGCCCTGTCTGGCCCAGGACCAGGAGAGACGGAAGCTCCGCCAGCTCGGTCGCTATGTACTCGAAGTTGAACTCGCCGGCGATCTCGCTGGGGACGAACTTCCACGATTCACCGGTCCAAGTGTACAGGTCAAGCGTCTCCCAGGGCTCGGCCCCGGCTGGCATGTCTATCTCAACCAACACTGGCTCGGCCGGTTCGCCAGAAACGTCCAGCAGGTAGACGGGACTCTCGACCGTGATGTAGTCTGGCAGCGCCGCCTTTGCCTCCAGCATCGCGTCACCCGCCCGGCCCTGGACGAAGCCCTCCTCGGAGATCGAGTCCAGGCCCACGCGAAGGCTTCCTGTGTAGTCGGCGCCGACGCTGAGCTTGATGCCGTCCGCATGCTCGAGCGGCGGGCCGCCGGGGCGGAGCGGCTTGCCGCTCAGCTCGCCCAGGCGCACACCCAACGAGAAAGGCGGCAGAAGGAGGCCGACGACAGCGATCGCGCCGATGACGCCGTAGAACCATCCGCCGGCCCTGAACTCCTTCGACGCGCGGGCGTACATTTTCTTTGCCCACTCCGAGTCTATTCGCGGCCCGGCCTTCTTGGTGCGGGGTTTCGCGACCTTCTCGGGCTTCGCCACCTCCGGGCTGGGCTCGCCGACCTCCGGAACCTGCCTCGCCGCTTCCAGGCGTGACTTGGCCAAGCCGAGGCGCGTTTGCGCCGGGCTTGCCGGCTGTGCTGCCTTGCGGCGCAGCAGGCTATCCCCTCGGGGCTTTCTCTCAGGGCGAGGCTTCTTCTCGCGGCGGGGCTTCTTCTCGCGAGGCGGCTTCGCCGCCTTTTCCCGCACCTTGCCACCCGACTTCGAGCTCGCCAGCAGCCGGCTGAACAGGCCCTTCTTGGGTGCAGCCGAACTCTGCGGAGAGGGCTCTCCGGGAACAGCATAGCCGCGCCTGCGCAGCTGCCGTTTCAGATCGACGAGTAGCTCTGGGGCGAATGCCTGCGGATCGGATAGGATCCTATCCTCCCGCTCCAGCGCCGCAATAACATCGCCCACGGTCTTCATCCCGACGCCAATCAGGACGCTTCGCCCGCGGGCGCGCAGTCCCAGCTCCGTAATGGGCACATTCAGGGATGGTTGGTTGACCCCTTCTGGGCCCTTCTCTGCCTTGGGTCCGGAGACTACATCCGACATTAGACCTCCTTGAACGCGTGGCTCTCCCGAGCCTGTCGTATTGTCACAGCCCACGTTGAACAGTGGGCCGTGGTCTTCGATCGGGAAGTATCTGAACGAGGCCGGAGCAAGCGCGAAAAAGGGCGGCTCAGGGCCGACAGGCCGCAGAGCCGCTCCCCACGCCTGCGCCCGCCACAGAGCGGGGCGTATTCTATCACAGCCGGGGCCTTTTGACAAACAGGGCGTCAGAGGCTCCGCAGCCTTCTCCGGTAGCGCCCTGGTGCTGGCCTCGTGCATCGGGTCTCTACATCTGGAGGCTAATCCCGTGGGTTTGGCAAGCGAATACCCTTTTTGCGCCGTTGGGCTATAATAGGGGCCGGTACCTGGGGCCCAGGTCGACTCCGGCTCCGCCATATTCGAGCTCGCCCCGGGCGTTGCCCTGATAGCGGGCTTCCCGCAGGCCCGTCTCCGGACTGCCGCCAGGCGCTGGGATGTGGATGGTGCAGTTGCGAGCACTGGCTATTGGCAGAGCGTAGGAGGATTCAGGATGGGCACGCCGCTGCGTGTGCTGCTGGTCAGCGACTCTGTAAAAGATGCCTCTCAAGTGGCCGAAGAGCTGGAGAGGAGCGGCTTCGAGCCGGCTGTCAAGCGTGTCGCCACGCAGAGGTCATACACCTCCGCGGTCACCCGGGGCCCCTGGGACGCAGTGATCTGCCGAGCGTCGGCGCGGCGCTTAGGCGTGCTCGACGCACTGGCAATCCTCAGCGAGCGTGACATCGATGTGCCCCTTGTTGTCCTCGCCGAATCGGCCGACAGCGCCCTGGCCGAGGCTGTGATCGACGCCGGCGCGAGCGACCTCATCCTCAGGGAGGATCTTCCTAGGATAGGCTTCGTCGTCCGCCGCGAGTTCCGTGAGGCTGAGGAGCGCCGGGCGCGCCGGCTACGGCAGAGTGCTCTCGCGGTCTCCGAGCGACAGAAGTCCGCAATCATTGATGGCCTGGACGGATGCCTTCTCCAAGTAGACACCGATCTGCGGGTAGTCTGGGCGAACCGGGCGGCGCTGGAGAAGCACGGTCTAACCAGGGAAACGATGACCGGCCGGTACTGCTATGAGATCACGCGAGGGCGAAGCGAGCCCTCCGAGGACTGCCCAGTCAGGCAGGCTCTTCGGACGGGTGAGCAGCACGAGGGCACGGTCTCCGAGGACCGGCGCACGTGGCTGGTGCGTGCCTACCCGCTGCGGAACGATAGAGGCGAGGTTGAGGGCGCGGTCGAGTTCCGGCTGGAGACGACCGAGCAGGAGCAGACAGGGGAGGCGTACCGGGCCGTCATCGAACACTCGCTGCAGGGAATCATCGTGATGGGGTCAGACGGAGTCCTGTTCTGCAATCCGGCCGCCGCCGAGATTCTGGACCGCCCGGTGGAGGATCTAAGCCGCCTCTCAGTCGACGAATGGCGGGCGATGATACTGCCAGACGACCTGGAGCAGGTACAGGACAGGATCAGGAGCATACTTGCCCGGGAGCCTGCGCCACCCCGCCAGGAGTTCCGAGTCCTGGACAGACAGGGAGCGATTCACTGGTTGGAGATGTACGCCAGCCCTATTGTATACCGGGGGATACCAGCTGTACAGGCGGCGCTGGTGGACATCTCACACCGCAAGCGTACCGACAGGGCGCTGCGTGAGTCGGAAGAGATGTACAGGACGCTTGTCAGAACGTCCCCGGACGGAGTGATATCCACCGATCTGCAAGGCAGGATCACTTTCGCTTCCCTGAGCGCTGCGCAGATGCACGGATACGAGCGGCCCGAGGAGCTGGTAGGGATGGACGGCCTGGAGCTGCTCGTTCCCGAGCAGCGCCAGCTCGGGGCGGAGCGCATGCGAGGCATCCTGGACGCCCAAGATGTGACGAGCCGGGAGTTCGAGCTTCTGCGCCGGGACGGGACGATGTTCCACGGTGATGTCAATGCCTCAGTAATCCGAGGTACTGACGGCAAACCGAGCGGCTTCATCATCACGATCCGCGACGTTACCGAGCGGAAGGAGGCGCAGGAGTCGCTCAAGCTGAGAGTTGACCAGCTCTCGGCGCTAGCCCAGGCTTCCCAGGCCGTGACGGCCTCGCTCGAACTGGACGAGGTGCTGGCGGAGATAGTCTCGCTCGCCAGCGAAGTGTCTGCCTCCCAGTATACGGGCGTCGTTCTGGTAGATGACAACGGAACGGTGGGGCGCAGCACGGAGAATCTGCCGGGCATTCCTGCGCTCCACTACCGAATCCGCGAAAGGGGGCTCACTGCCTGGATCATCAGGACGGGCCGTGCGGCCATAGTTGACGAGATTGAGGCCAACGGCTCGGTGCGGCCGGATCTCGGGTACGGGGCGCCCCGGTTCGCCAATCCGCCGATCGTTCAGGCCGGCATCAAGTCGCTGGCTGGCCTACCATTGGCCGTCAAGGGGCGCTTGCTGGGCGTGCTCTACCTGCACAGTCCCCGCGTCGGCGCCTTCAGCGGGCAGCTGTCGATCCTGACAGCCTTCGCCAATCAAGTGGCGGTTGCCATTGAGAATGCCAGGCTGTTCCAGGCCGAGGAGCGCCAGATGCAGCGCCTTCGCCTACTGGCAGAAGCTGCCCGAATCGCAGCAACCACCCTCGATGCGGAAGAGCTTCTCCAGGCGATTGCTGAGAGCATCCGCGCTCGATTTGCGTTCCCGATAGTGGGCCTGCTCACGCTGGATGAGGACCGGGAGGCTCTCGTGCTGCGTGGCGCCAGCACGGACGACGCCGCGTCCAAGAAGAAGATAGAGGTGGGCAAGTATACCTTGCCTATCGGGCGCGGGGTCATCGGCCGAGTGGCGCGGACCGGCAAGCCTCAGCTTGTCCCGGACGTCAGCGTCGACCCTTACTTCTTCAGCGTCTACGACGTCCCGGTCCAGTCTGCTCTCTGGGTGCCCATCCTGGACGAGGGCCGGGTGGTAGGCGTCCTGGGCGCCGAGTGCTACGACCGGGGCAGGTTCGATGAGGAGGACCAGTCTCTGATGGAGGCACTGGCGGACACGGTGGCCATCGGTCTCCGCAACGCCCGTCTCTACGAGGAGACGCTGCGACGCGTCAAGGAGCTGACGCTCCTGAACCGTATCGCGGCCGCCTTCGGGACGGCCATCGATATGGACACATTGATCGACGTTGGCCTGGAAGGACTGCACGAGCTCTCCCAGGCCGACCGCACCTACTTCATCGCCGCTCGCTGGGATGACCAGGTATGCGAGGTAACACACGAGCGGATCGCGAAAGGCGTCAGGCCAAGCGTCGGCCTGGGCGTACCGCTGGATGACCTGGCAGCTGAGTTGCGTTCGCTTCAGGCGGGCCAGCCCTTTGCCGTGGTCGATACGGCCACAGATCCCCGTATCGGGCCTTCGCGGCAAGGATACGCGTCGCGAGGCGTGCAGTCCGCGCTGCTCGTTCCTGTCAACGTGGGCAAGCGCCTCCACGGAGCGTTGGGGTTCGAGTACTGCCGAGGCAAGCACGCCTGGGAGCCGGATGAGATACGCTTGCTCGAGGGGGTGGCGCACGAGCTCGAGCTTGTCCTGGACAATGCCCGCCTATTCGATGAAGCGCGCGATCGGGCGAACGATCTGGCGGCGGCGCTGACCAGACTTGAGGAGCTCGATCGACTGAAGGACGAATTCATCCAGAACGCCTCGCACGAGCTCCGCTCTCCCCTGGCAATCATCAGGGGATACGCCGAGATGCTGGAAGCAGGCCGGCTGGGGCCGTTGCAGCCCGACCAGCAGAAGTCGATTTCTGTCATTTCGCGCCGCGCGCGGATGCTGGGCGAGCTTGTCGATGACATTGCTCTCGTCCTCGAGGCGGGCGCCAGCCCGCCGCGGCCCGAGGCTGTCTCGCTTGGCGACCTGGCTCACAATGCGATTGAGGACTTCCAGGTCGAGGCACAGCGGGCGGACCTGACACTGCGCGCCGACGTTCCGCGCTCCCTTCGGCCCGCTATGGGCTCACCCACCTACCTGCGGCGCTTGCTGGATAATCTCCTCAGCAATGCCGTCAAGTTCACGCCCGCGGGCGGGAAGATAACTGTCAAGCTGGCTGACCAGGGTGATTGGCTGGCACTAGAAGTGAGCGACACGGGCGTTGGCATTCCCGAGAACCAGATGGACCGCATCTTCGAGCGCTTCTATCAGGTGGACGGCTCTGCCCGCAGGCGATATGGGGGAGTTGGTCTGGGTCTGGCGCTGGTGAAGGAGATCGCCGAGGCCTACGGGGGCCGCGTCCTGGTGGAGAGCCAGCTGGACCGGGGGACCAGCTTCACGGTTCTGCTCAAGCCGTTCGCTGATGATGAAGGCCCGGGCAGTTCAAGGTGACGTGACCAGCCTGTGGCCGGCCAGGGCTCGCTGTCGCCGGGCAAGCCCCGGGCCTGGCCGGGGTTGCTGGCGGTTGGGGTGCAGGCCTGCCTGCCCCGCGGCCTTGTCTCCGCCCTCTGGCGAGCCTCGCCATTGACTCTCGTCGCCACGGCGCCGGACCCGGTCCGGGGTGGGCGGCTTCGAAGAGACGCAGGCTCGCGCTCAAGGATACGTATTGTGGCCAAGCGGCTATCGGTTGTCGATATCGACCGCTGCGTAGGTTGCCAGTGTTGCATGTTTGCCTGTGCGCGCCGGATGGGTCAGGGCGGGCTCGCAGAGGCGTGTATCGGCGTTCACTCCGCCGGGGGCATGCGACGCGGATTCGTTGTGGTCGTATGCCGTGCCTGCGCAGACCCTCCGTGCGCGCGCGTCTGCCCCACCGACGCGCTGACGGTCCGCAAGGGCGGCGGCGTACGGCTTGACCCCGAGCTGTGCATCGGCTGCCGCAACTGCGTCGATGCCTGCCCGCTGGGGGCCGTCTTCTGGGATCCAGGCGAGAACAAACCTCAGATATGTGTCTACTGCGGCTACTGCGCCCCTTTCTGTCCATACGACGTCATCGCTCTAGAGGAGACGGAGGTCAGCGCCAATGCTCCAGACTGATCCCCTGCGGCGCGTGCTGTACGTCGACCTTACCCGCCGCTCATTCAGGGTGGAGGAGCGTACCGACCTCTTCGAACAGACGCTGGGAGGCGCCGGGGCCGGGATCAGGCTGCTTGATGAGGAGTGCCCGGAGCAGGCGGACCCGCTTGGGCCGGACAATCCGATCATCCTGGCGGTGGGGCCGCTCGTGGGCCTCTTCCCGATGGCGTCGAAGACGGTGGCCATGTTCAAATCGCCCCACACCGGCAATCTGGGTGAGAGCCACTGCGGCGGGCGCAGCGCGGTGGCGATCCGTATGGCGGGATATGGCGCAATCGTGATCCAGGGAGCAAGCCCTTCACCTGTCTACCTGGCCATTCATGGAGATGAGGTGGGATTCCGTGACGCCTCTGCCCTGTGGGGGATGCGTTCCAGCTACACGGTGGGCGATGTACTCCGCGAGCGCGAGGGTGGAGTGGGGATGCGCACGCTGATGCGCATCGGGCGGGCCGGCGAGCGCGGGGTGACCTACTCCTGCGTGGTTACGGAGACCTACCGCCATTTCGGCCGGCTCGGACTGGGCGCCGTCTTCGGCAGCAAGCAACTGAAGGGGATCGCCATCTCCGGGCGGCGCTCGCTCGCAGTTGCGGATCGCAAGGCCTACCGCAACTGCTACGACTCGATCTTCCAGACTGCAACCGAATCGCCCCTGATGCGCAAGTATCACGAGCTGGGCACTCTGTTCAACGTGCTGCCGCTAGACGCGATTGGCGGCCTGCCAACACGCAACCTCCAGGCGGCCCGCCACGAGGCGGCCGCTGACATTTCGGGGGAGCACCTGGCGGACCAGTATCTCGGCCGCAGGCTCGCCTGTGCGCATTGCCCGGTTGCCTGCATTCACCTGGCGGCGCTGCGCACTCCTCACCCGGACGAGCCCTACTTCTACAAGACGTCTATGCTTGGCTACGACTACGAACCGGTCTACGCCCTGGGCAGCATGCTGGGAGGCTCCGATGCGTCCGGCATGCTCCAGCTGATGGACATCATCGAGATGCTGGGGCTCGACGCCATGAGCACGGGAGTGGTCCTGGCCTGGGCCACCGAGGCTCTGGAGCGGGGCCTTATCACGACCAAGGAGACCGGTGGCCTCCAGCTGGCGTGGGATGGCTACGAAGCCTACAAGGAGGCCACCCTGCGCATTGTGAGCCAGCCGAATGACTTCTACATGGCGCTCGCCCGCGGCGTAGAGCATGCCTCCTCGGTCTACGGCGGCGAGGAGTTTGCGCTGGCCTTCGGCGGCAACGAGATGCCGGGGTATCATACCGGGCCGGCCTGCCACGTGAACTACCTGACCGGAGCCCGCCACAGCCACCTGGATAGCGGCGGCTACTCCCTGGACCAGAAGCCGACAGAAGGCAGCTCCACGCCCGAAGGACTGGCGGGCGAACTCCTCAGCGAGGAGCGCTGGCGCCAGGTGCTGGCCAGCCTCGTCGTCTGCTTCTTCGCCCGCGGCGTCTACACGCCGGAAGCCACTCTGGAAGCGCTGGCCACAGCCGGTTTCGAGAGATCCGAGGGCGACCTGGCCAGACTTGGGGCAGAAACGCTCAGGGGCAAGTACGGCTTCAAGTTCCGGGAGGGCTTCGACCCCGCCAGCCTGCGCATACCGAGGCGGATACTGGAGACTCCTAGCGCCCGCGGGCCGGTCGATGAGTCGTTCCTGCGGCAGGCCGTCTCAGCCTATGTGGAACTGGTCAGGGACGTGACCGATTAGCCGTGCGTACAAGCTGGCCGAGTGCCGCCGCAATCTGCTCGGCAGGCAGTAGAAAGGAGCAGGGACACATGCCGGAAGCCACCTTCAGCTTCCCCGCCGACATGAGGTGGGGCGTGGCCACTTCCGCCCATCAGGTAGAGGGTGGCAACACGAACAACGATTGGTGGGACTGGGAGCAGCAGCCTGGCCGAATCGCCGAAGGGCACACCTCCGGCAAGGCGTGCGACTGGTGGACGAACGCCGAGGCGGACTTCGACCGGGCGGCGGCAATGGGGCTGAATGCGCTTCGGCTCTCCGTCGAATGGTCGCGGGTGGAGCCGAGCCCCGGCGAGTTTGACGACGCCGCGCTGGGGCGCTACTGGGAGATGTTGACCGAGCTCCGCACCCGCGGGATCGAGCCCATGGTAACGCTCCACCACTTCACAAACCCGCTGTGGCTGGCGGAGCAGGGCGGCTGGGAGAATAGGGATACCGTGCCACTATTCGCCCGTTTTGCCGGCAGAGTTGTTCGAGCCTTGGGCAAGCAGTGCGACCTGTGGTGCACGATCAACGAGCCCAGCATCATCGCACTCCTGGGCTACATGCACGGCAGTTTCCCGCCGGGGCGGAACGACTTCCGGGCGGCTATGGCGGTCCTGCGCAACCTGCTGCTGGGGCACGCAGCGGCCTACGGCGCCGTGCACGAGGTCCAACCTAGCGCGCGTGTTGGCCTTGCTCACACGATGATCCCGATGGACCCTGCCAGCCCCCGCTCGCGTCTGGACCGGTGGGCGTCGCGGCTGCCCGATGCTCTGATGAACGAAGCTATCATCAGCTCCCTGGCGCGCGGGCGTTGGGCTCTCCCCCTGGGCGTCGGCCCGGCCTGGCGACTGCGCAAGACGCTAGACTGGGTCGGCCTCAACTACTACACCCGCCACATCGTCCGCTTCGATCGCACGCAGCGGCGGGCGTTCTTCGCCAGGCAGGGCCAGGCACCTGACGCGGAACTCCTGGACGGCGGATTCGGCGAGTTCCACCCACGAGGCATCTTCCGTTGCATCCGGAGGCTGCGCCGCCTTGGGGTCCCTATCTACATTACCGAGAACGGGACTCCGGACGAAGATGACGATCAGCGGCCACGCCACCTCCTGGCGCACTTGCACCAAGTATGGCACGCCATTCAGCTCTGCTGCCCGGTGAT
This sequence comes from uncultured Anaerolineales bacterium, assembly GCA_964530325.1. Lineage (GTDB taxonomy): Bacteria > Chloroflexota > Anaerolineae > B4-G1 > B4-G1 > CAZHAX01. The sequence continues at coordinate 70,594 of CAZHAX010000011.1, forward strand.
GGGCTACTACCACTGGACGCTCGTCGACAACTTCGAGTGGGCCAGGGGATGGACTATGCACTTCGGCCTGTTCTCGCTCGACCACAAGACTCAGAAGCGAAGGCCGCGGCGCAGCGCCGAGCTATACGCTTCGATCGTCCGCGAGCAGGCGATCACTCCCCGGATTATCGACGAGTACGCACCGGACCTACGGTCGGAGCTGCTCCCCGGCTGAGGCGCAGCGGCCGTACTGCGTGCTCAGAGGAAGAGCTCCATGAAGATCTCGTCCTCGTACTGCCCGTCGATCTTCACCTGGCGTTCCAGCCTCCCCTTGGCAGCGAAGCCCAGCCTGCTGTAGAACGCCCGAGCAGCCGCGTTCCCTGCCCGCACGTAGACGACGATCTTCTCGTAGCCGTTTTCACGGGCGAAGCCCAGGGTGAGCGCTGCCAGACGGCGGCCGATTCCCCGTCTTCTACTCTCGGGCAGGAGGAAGGTGCCCATTACGCCGACGTGGTCGAATGAATCCGTGTAGTTGGCCCAGCGATCGAGTGATTGGAAGCCCAGCACCTGACCGCCTTCCTCAGCAACGAAGAGCCCCTCTCTATCGGAGAGCGAGGCTATGTAGCTTCTCTCCTGCTCAGGAGTGAAAGGACGATTGACGGCTGTGTAGACCCTCTCTGAGCAGACCGCCTCCCAGATCGATGAGATCGCAGCGGCATCCTCGACGGTGGCCCGGCGTATGGTGGCCTGCATATCGACTCCTCCAAGCACGAAGGCGGCCCCGGTCTGGGGCCGCCCGATGGCGGAGAGGGCGGGATTTGAACCCGCGGAGCCTTGCGGCTCACGCGCTCTCCAGGCGCGCGCGTTCGGCCGGACTACGCTACCTCTCCGCGCCTAATGCGGAGGGGATTATACCATCCAAGAACGGGCCTAACAAGGCCGCCGGGCCGTGAGAGGGCCGACCGCTGCGGGCGCTACTTGCGCCTCAGTCCATACCGTCTGGGGTCGACTTGATCATATGGCACCCTCTCGAACGAGCGACGGGCCTTCCCCAGCGGAGCGGTAGCGTCCAGTCCCATCTTCGCCGTGCGCGCCTTGGCCCCCGGGACCTGGGATGCCGAGGGGTCAAGACTGCTCCCGGGCTGATCCGGCAATGATACGAGGTTCCGGTCTGCCTGGAAGCGCGTGGCGATTGCCCACTCCACTTCCGCGGCATCCGTAAGATCGACGTCGGTATCGACTACCACGACGTGCTTCAGCGAGCTGTGACCGTTGAAGGCAGCCCAGATTGCCCTGCGCCCATCCTCCTGGTTCTGCTTCTCGATCTGCACGACGGCGTGGAGCCAGGATGCCCCGCCAGGGGTGATGTAGACGCCGGTACAGCGGCAGACCTCGCTTACTGCTGCGAAGATGGTCGGTTCGCGGGGCATGCCCATGAGGTTCTTGTGCTCCAGCCCGCCGGGGAGCAGGGCGTGGAAGATCGGCTCACGACGATGTGACACCCGGTCGATCTCGATCACCGGCTGGCGGCGCACACCATCCATCGTCCCGGTCAGGTCGGGGAAAGGACCCTCCTCTGCCAGGGTCCTGGTCATCCTCCCCTCCAGAATGAGCTCGGCCTCCGCCGGCACCTCGAGGTCCGCGTCTCTGCAGCGGACGAGCGGTGTCTCCGCCAGGGCGTTGGCGATGGCCAGCTCGTCCACCCCCTTTGGCGGGCTCATCGCCGCCGCCAGCAGTACCTGGATGGGGCAGCCGATTGCGATCGCCACAGGCAGGTCGCCCGGCGCCTTCTGCCACGCCGTGTGTGTTCCTCTACCTTCTACAACCCGGGCGGTGAACCGCCGCTCGTCGAGCACCATGAGCCGATGAAAGGCGATGTTGCGTCCATACTCTGGGTCACGAACGACCAGCACTCCGGACGTGATGTATCGCCCTCCGTCCTGAGGATGATGGCGAGGAATGGGCAGCTTGGTCAGGTCCACCTTGCGCCTGGCCACCTGCTGGCACGGCCCTGAGTCGACGATCGGCGGAGGGGAAGGGCTGGCCGCAGCTTCGGTCATACGGCTGACCAGCTCGGACTCTGCGCAACCCAGGGCTGCAGCGAAGTACTGCCGCTGTCCGCAAATCCCGGCCACTGCGCGCCATCCGCTGTAGTGCTTGAGCGAGTTGAAGAGCACCGGACGGCCGTTGGCCGCGTGCATCACAGCTGCCATCTCCTGGTCCGGATCAACCGGCTGCGAGACCTCGTCTAGCTGCCTCTTCTTCCTGGCCCAGGCTATGAAGGAGCGAAGGTCCACTGTGCCTCCTCCCGGCTGCTACCAGCTCTCGCGATGGATGCGAGCTTCGTCGTACTGCGTCCGCGGCGCCTTTTCCTCCGCCGGGTGGCCGACGGCGATCAGGCAGAGCGGCACAGACTCTCCCGGTATGGCCAGCTCCCGCCGAACGAAGGCCACAAGCTGCTGGCGAGGATGAACGCCCACCCAGACGGCGCCCAGGCCGATGGCGGTGGCCGCCAGGAGCAGGTTCTCTGTGGCCGCGGCGCAATCCTGCTCCCAGAATTCGGAAGCGGCCGGCTGGCCGCAGACGGCGACGCACAGCGGTGCCCGGCGCAGCATCTTGGCATGCGGGTGGCCATCTGCCAACGCGTCGAGCTTCTGGCGCTCGGTGACTACGACGAAGTGCCAGGGTTTGCTGTTGTGGGCGGACGGAGCCGCCATCGCAGCCTCGAGCAGTACCCGCAGCTCGTCCTCGCTGACGGGCTGCGGCGTATAGCTGCGGATGCTTCTCCTCGCCAGTATCGCGTCTAGCAACTCCTGACCCATTTCGAGCCTCCTTGCGGGCGATCAACTGCCCCGCATACCCCACTCCGGTACTTCATCCAGACTACCCAGCACCGCTCCCATCGGATGTCCGCGGACGTAGGCTGCGCACCATTCCGGCGTGTAGCCAGTTCTCAGCAGCGCGAACGGGATGCCCATGGCCATCGGCAGCGCTCCGGGCAGCGAGAGTGTGTCGGCGACAACCGCGACCCGGCTGCCGTTCTCCATCTGGCGGGCCAGGGCCTCGTAGTAGACGCGTCTCCGCAGGTCTATGACGTGGTCTCCGTCAGCCTCTACCTGCCACCTGCCGCCAGGGACAGGCGGATGCCAGTCCGGATCGATCTCGTACTGGCGCGTATCGCCCAGCACGCGCACCGGCCCGACGCCCAAGCAGGCCAGGTTGCGCTCGACCTTGTCTCCCAGCGAACTGGACACCACCACGGGCTCGACCCCTGGCTCCTCCAGCAGCCGCGAGAGGACCTCGCCAGCTCCTGGTCTGAACTGCACCGGTACTGGAGCCGAGTGGGTGTGGAACAGGTGATTGGTGCAGGCGGCGACCGGGTCGTATTCGGCGCCGGCGAAGTGGGCGGCAACCGCCTGGCGGTAGCCCTCGTCCTCGGCGAGCATCGTCTGCAGGGCGACCGTATGGAAGATGAAGGCTCCCTCGTCTGCATACGACGTCAGCAAGCCGTTGACACGCCATCCATACTCGTGGGCCGAAGCGCGAACCCGCCGGGCCGCGCTACTGTATGCGGCCTGCACCTCCCCGAAGTCGGCCCCCAGGATGCTCTCCGCCAATTCAACCAGGGAGCGCCGGGCCACCTCGGGAACTTGCAGCTCCTCGGCGGTCAGCGTGCCATCGTAGTCAAGTAGCAGCTCCACCATGATAGATGCCGGTCCGTTGACAGAAAGCGCCCCGTTGCCTATAATCCAGTCAGGTCCCGCCGGAGGGCGGACGGAGGTTGACGTGCCGGTATACGAGTATCGTTGTCACGACTGCGCGCGCCGGGTGTCGCTCTTCTGGCGCACGTTCTCCGAAGCTGAGAAAGGTACCCCTCGCTGTCCTCTGTGCGATGGGAAGAACCTGGAGCGACTGATGTCGCGGGTCCGGGTGATCCGCTCGGAGGAGAGCGTCGTCGACGACATGGCCGACCTGGGCGATCTCCCTGACGAGAATGACCCCACGAGCCTGGGGAAGTGGATGCGCAAGATGGGCGGCGATCTGGGCGAGGACCTGGGCCCCGAGTTCGACGAGGTGGTTGGTCGCCTGGAAGCGGGCGAGAGTCCGGAGAAGATCGAAGAGGCTATGCCGGACCTGATGGGTGAGGGAGGCGACGATCTCGGCATCGCTGCGGACACAGTCTAGCTCTCCAGGCCAACTGCTGAGCTGCCACATCCTCGATAGGACCTCATGGTTCTGCCCAACGGAGTGCTCCTGGCAAGTCTGGCAACCAGGTCGCCAGCGAGGGAGTAACGAGTATATACAATACCGCAGGACGGCGTGATTGACAAGTTGCCAGCGGAGAATCCTGCGGCTGACCAGGATCAGTCGATCAGTGGAGAAGTGGAGGAATAGCGTCTGCGGGTGATCGCCGGGGCAATGGGCGCGGCGGGCGGCTTCCGCCAGCGTGCCGATTGCTCACTCACGACTGGATAGTAGTCGGCGCAGCAGCGAGCCTCGCCCGAAGCTGGGCGAGGCTCGCTTTGGTCGTAGTCCTCTGCGTGCGCTACCGGTAGTTCCTGATCACCAGAGGCAGGTAGACCTGGTATGGTTCGATCATGATTGGCGCCTCGTAGCTCACCCCAGCCGGTGTACAAGGATTGTAGGCGGTCAGGCGCACTGTGAAGGTGCCGCTAGTGGCATAGGCGTGTTGCACAGATGCCAGTGCTACCGTAGTCGTAGTACCATCGCCAAAGTCCCAGGTATAGGTGATCGGCTCCGTTGCGGTCAGCGGGGCATAGACAGCCTCAAAGGTCAGCGGGCTGTCGACAAGCAGCACTCCGCCCACATGGCCGAACGTCACGCTGATCAGCGGATTACAGCCCAGCTCCACCGCGACGGCGTCCGTCACGATCTTTGTAGCCGCGTAGCCCAGCGTGTCGGTCACCACCAGGCTGACCGTGTAGGTGCCCACGGTGGTGTAGGTATGCGTAGCATCCTGCGTGAAGACGGATGCAGTGCCGTCGCCGAAGTCCCACTGCCACTCTGAGATGGGTGGCCCATCCGTGGTCGAGGTATTGGTGAAGACTACCGTGTCGCCGGCCGGAATGCAGGCCGGCTTGGGGTAGTAGTCGAAGTCAGCGACAAGGCTATGCGCCTGCACCGTGTGGCCGGCGGTTGCCAGGCTGGAGTTGAAGCTGGTGCTGCCTCCGTAGCTGGCGGTGATGGTGACGTCGCCGGTCGAGGTGAAGGTGAGGTCGCAGATGCCGGAGCCACCGCTGAGAGCGGCGGTGCAGACGGGGTTGCCCCCGCCGGTGGTGGTCACGGTGACCAAGCCGGTAGGCGTGCCGCTTCCTGGGGTGACTGCCTCGACGGTGATGCTGACGGCAACGCTCTGGCCGACGACGGATGGGTCGGGCGAGTCGCTGCTGATATTCGTAGCAGTGCCGGCTTTGTTGACCGTGTGCCCTTCGGTGTCGAAGTGCGGCTCGAAACCGGCATCGCCTCCGTAGACGGCGATGACGGTCACGCCGCCAGGCGAGGTGAAGGGCAGGTCGCAGGCACCGGAGCCATCACTTAGAGTGGCGGAGCAGGAAGGGCTGCCGCCCCCGGTCGTAGTGAACGTCACCAGGCCCGTGGGTACGCCGATGCCCGGAGCGACTGCTTCCACAGTCACGCTGACCGTCACGCTCTGACCCACAACCGACGGGTCGGGCGAGTCGCTGGCGATGGTCAGGGCGCTGTTCGCTCTGTCGACGGTGTGGGTCGCAGCGTCGGAACCGGCGTTGAAGCCATCATCGCCAAGGTAGCTGGCGGTGATGGTAACGTCACCGGCAGAGCTGAAGGCCAGGCCGCAGGCGCCGGAGCCACCGCTGAGGGTGATCAAGCACGAAGGCTCACCGCCGCCAGCGGTGGTCACGCTGATCGAGCCGGAAGGCGTACCGACGCCCGGAGCGACCGCTTCCACCGTAGCCGTGACCATGACGCTCTGGCCGACGACGGAGGGGTCAGGCGAGTCGCTGGTGATGGTGGTGCAGCTGTCGGCCTTGTCGACGGTGTGCCCTTCTTCGCCGGAGCTATCGAGGAAGCTGGTGTTGCCGGCATAGGCGGCGGTGATGGTCACGTCGCCGGTGGAGGTGAAGGTCAAGTCGCAGGCGCCTGAGCCGCCGCTGAGGGTGATGGGACAGGACGGTCCGCCGCCGCCAGCGGTGGTGACGCTGACTGAGCCGGTGGGCGTGCCGCTGCCTGGAGCGAGCGCCTCGACTGTCACGCTGATGGTCATGCTCTGGCCGATGACGGAGGGGTCGGGCGCATCGCTGGTGATAACAGTGGTGGTGTCCGCCTCGTCGACGGTGTGGCCGGCTGTGCCGACGCTTCCGTCGTAGCTGGCGTTGGTGGCATAGCTGGCCATGATGGTCTTGAAGCCGATGGAGGTGTAGGTAAGGTCGCAGGCGCCGGAGCCATCGCTGAGGGTGATGACGCAGGAGGGACCGCCGCCGGCGGTGGTGACGTCGACGGTGCCGGTGGGCGCGCCGGTGCCCGGAGCGACGGCCTCGACGGTCACGCTGACGGTGACACTCTGGCCGACGACCGACGGGTCGGGCGAGTCTGAGGTGATGGTCGTAGTCGTGTCCACCTTGTTGACGCTGTGGTCGTCTTCGCCGGAGCTATCGAGGAAGCTGGTGTTGCCGGCGTAGGCGGCGGTGATGGTCACCTCGCCGGCGGAGGTGAAGGCCAGGTCGCAGGCGCCTGAGCCAGCGCTGAGGGTGATGAAGCAGGAAGGCGCGCCGCCGCCGGCGGTGGTGACGCTGATGGGGCCGGTGGGTATGCCGACCCCCGGAGCGACGGCTTCCACGGTCACGCTGACCGTCACGCTCTGGCCGACGACCGACGGGTCGGGCGCGTGGGATGTGATGGTCGTAGTGGTGTCCGCCTTGTCGACGGTGTGGCTTTCGGTGTTGGAGCTGCCATTGAAACCGGTATCTCCAGCGTAGCTCGCGGTGATCGTCACTTCCCCGGCCGCCGCGAACGCCAGGTCGCAGGAGCCGCAGCCGTCGCTGAAAGTGATCGAGCACGAAGGTGCACCGCCGCCCACAGCGGTCACGCTGATCGAGCCCGTGGGCGTGCCGGCAGCCGGAGGAACTGTCTCCACTGTCACGCTGACGGCCACGGTCTGGCCGACGACCGACGGGTCGGGCCCGTGGGACGGGATTGTCGTGGTTGTGTCCGCCTTTTCGACGGTGTGCCCGCCGGTGTCGAAGCTGGCGTTGAAGCGCGCATCGCCCTGGTACATGGCGATGATCGTCTTGGAGCCGGTGGAGGCGAAGGTCAGGTCGCAGGTGCCGGAGCCGCCACTGAGAGCGATCCAGCAGGCGGGCTCAGCGGGGCCGGCGACGGTCACGCTGACGGAGCCGGTAGGCGTGCCGCTGCCCGGGGCGAGCGCGTCCACCGTGACACTGACGGTGACGGTCTGGCCGACGACGGATGGGTCGGGTGTGTCGTCGGTAATGCTCGTGGTCGTGTCCGCCTTGTCGACCGTGTGGCCGGCGGTGTCAGAGCTTTCGTTCAAGGTGGCGCTGCCTTGGTAGCTGGCGATGATGGTCTTGAAGCCGATGGAGGTGTAGGTCAGGTTGCAGGCGCCGGAGCCGCCGTTGAGGATGATGGCGCAGGAGGGGCCTCCGCCTGCGGTGGTGACGTCGACCGAGCCGGCAGGCGTGCCGGTGCCTGGAGCGAGCGCCTCGACCGTCACGCTGACGGTGACGCTCTGGCCGACGACAGACGGGTCGGGCCCGTCGGATGTGATGGTCGTAGTTGTGTTCGCCTTCTCGACGGTGTGGCTCACGGCGTCGGAACTGGCATTGAAACCGGCATCTCCAGCGTAGCTGGCAGTGATCGTCACTTCCCCGGGCACAGTGAAGGCCAGGTCACAGACGCCAGCGCCGCCGCTGAGAGTGATCGAGCACGAAGGCGCGCCGCCGCCCACAGCGGTCACGCTGATCGCGCCGGTGGGCGTGCCGGCAGCGGGGGGCACTGTCTCCACCGTCACGCTGACAGCCACAGTCTGGCCGACGACGTACGGGTCGGGAGTATCGCTGGCGATCGTCGTTGCGGTGTCGGCCTGTACCTCACCCGACCAGGAGCTTTCCTTGCCCCAACCATCGCTGTATTCCCAAGGGCGGTACTGGTCGCAGGGGCTGCTGGTAGCGATTTGCGCGGTGTTGGTGATCTGCTCGCCCGCCGTCGCCGTGATCTGCACGGAGACGTCAAAGGAAGCATCGGCGCCGGTGCCCAGCGTGCCTAGCTGCCACACGAGCGGGTCGCCCGGCGTACCACTGCCGGTGTGGGAGAAGCCGGAGGTGTCGCTGAGGTAGGTCATCCCGTACAGAAGCGTGTCGGTGATCACCACGTCCTCGGCGGCGGAGGCTCCGTTGTTCTGATAGGAGATCTGGAAGGTGAAGCTCGCTCCCTGGCCAGGGCTGCCGCCGCCCTGCTTATGGAGCTTGACGTGTGGCATAGCCAGGAAGGAGCGCGCGGTCTGATTCTCTCCCCACGAATTGTAGAAGACCTGCACCTCATCCTCGGGCACCACGTCCCGCTCCGAGCCCATGTCCAGGAAATAGCCGCCGTCGCCGTCGATCGATATGTCCCAGAAGTACGAGTCATCCCCTGTGGTGTGAACGCGCACCAGCCCCTGGGCAGGGAACGTCGCCCCCGGGCCGGACATAAGGCCGGATACTGTGTCGGACCCCACGTCCACGCCCCCATCGATTTGGATCACCTGCATGCTCGTCGACGAGCCGTCGCTCGAGGTAGCCGAGACCCAGTCGCTGGGCACGATATCGGCGATCGGACCGGGGGCATAGTACTCGCCATCCGCCTGGGCTACGGTGCTGTCGGTATACTTCAGGTTGCCCAGGCTGTCCGTGACGGTGATCCAGACGGTGGAGCTGGAAGTCGTGTTTCCCTCTATGTCGTCGTGGTAGTCGTAGAAGGCGCGCACCTGAATGTGGGCAGGGGCAAAGACGTTGTAGACGCGGTCACCGTCGGGTTCAACGTAGCACACGCCGATCTGCGAGCTTGGCTGGATATCCCACTCGGTCGCCGGGTCCCATTGGCCGAAGTAGGGCGCAGTGCCGTCGGGGCCGGCGGTCGAGTACTTGCTCGGCGCATTGCCCGGGCCGCCCCACGGCTCACACCAGACTTCCAGGGTCTGGGTGAACCAGCCGGCGTAGATGTTGCCGGTGACACTGTCGGCATCCGCGTCGACTGTGCCCGTGATCGTGCCCACGCGCGCGGTCGAGGTGTAGCCGTTGTCCATGGCGGCGTAGACCCAGTCGCCGGGCGCGATGTCGGGATGGCCGGATGTCCAGCCTTGCCAACCGCTGCAGAAACCGATCTCGCCGTTCCACCAGGGCACGGCACCCGTCGTGAGCACCGCCGTGCCCTTGACCACGCTTCCGCTATCTGTGACGGTGATCCACAGCGTGTGACCGGCCTCGGGGTATTGGCCCTCCACCCAGTCGTGGCCGTAGTTGACCCGCATAACCAGGTCGGGTGTCTGGAAGCGGCGGTGGAAGCCGACCTGGGCATAGTCGATCATCTGATAGTAGTTCACGTCGCCCATAGCGCTGCGCGGCACGTCGGGGAAGGTGAAGCTGTACCTGCCGTCGCCGTCGGCCCACACGTCGCACCCCGCATGGTCCCACAGGTCGATGTTCACCTGCTGCCCGCCTGCGCCTGCAATCTCTCCCCACACCGTGTCGGTGATCGAGGAGGCATAGGCGCTGAGGGGATCGGGGATGTGGATGACGACGGGCAGCACCCCGTTCCCCGCGGCCACCGTGACGACCTCGCCTGGGTCGAAGCCGTCGCCGAACTCGATATCGAACCCACCGCTCCACGGCAGCACCATCTGCTCCAACTCATCTGTGATGGTGATCGGCCCTTGCGGGGCATAGCCCCACATGCGCGTACGGTAGATGTCAAGGTCGACCTGCTCTACCTCTCGCTTCACGTCGACAACGGTGGCAGTGTTGTCCGCTGGATAGCCGTCGGGCGGTCCGATCTCCACCGTGTTGGTGAACCAGGCCGGACGGGAGTCGGGGTCATCCAGATCGGAGTTGAACCAGAGCGCCGCGCTCAATCCTGGGTCACAATCCTGAATCTGGCAGACCAGCTGGGCGCCGTCGTCGCTGCAGTCTACGTTCGATAGCCCGCCGTCCCAGCCAAGAGATCCCGCCTGCACTGCCGTCGAGACCGGGTAGGTATCGGTGAGCCAGACCGTGCCGACCTCCTCGTCGCCGACGTTGTATAGCTGGATACGGTAGCCAAGCTGGCTATCGCCGTTCCACCAGCCCTGCTTGGTCACCCGCAGGTTGGGGCCATGGTCGTTGATGGTCTCAAATGCACAGGCGGTGTCGTTCGAGGGGAGATCGTCGGTCTGGGCTATGCCCACCGCGGCGCAGTTGGTGATGACGGTGCCGGGCCCCACGGTGCCGCTTACGTGGATGCTGTAGTCGAGGCCAAGGCTCTCATTGACCCCGATCTCGCCCAGGTCCCAGACCACGACCTCGTCGGTGACAACGGCAGGCGGGAACGGCGGGCCGCCATTCTGCTCATATGCGCTATCCGCCATGTACGAAGTGCCCGCCGGCAGAGTGTCCGTGAGCCAGGCGTGGACGGGGCTGTTGCCCTGGTTCCAGTAGTCGACGTGGTAGTCCACGCAGCCGCCGGGCACGAGCACGGCGCTGTTCATGCTCTTGGCCACTGCCATATCGTAGCGGGGCAGGCTCACGTGGGCGTCGCTGCTGACCCGCACGTTGTTATCCGGCCAGTCGTCGCCGGGCGTGGTGATGACGGCGGTGTTCTGCAGCACGGTGCCCAGCGGCGCGTAGGGATCCAGGAGCAGGCGCAGGTGGATGTGTTGGCACCAGTTCCCCGGCAGGCCCGGTGCGTAGAGCACGAACTGCTCGCCGGTGGTGATGACCTCGGTCCACAGCTCCTGCGGCCATTCGTCTGCCCACCAGTCAACGACCGTCGTAGAGAAGGGCAGTGTGTCGGTGAGCCAGACCGGGCCGAAGTTGGCGCCGCTGTCGCTGCACCAGCGGATGGTGTACCCGAACTCCTGCCCCGGCGCGGGGTCGTTGGGGCCAGGCCACTTGTCCAGGTTCACGCCAGCTTCGCTCTCCCACACGTCTACCGGATTGGTGCAAGTGGTGTCGTTTCCGTAGTTGGTGTCGCCGGGTGTGCCAGTGGAAATGGAAGCGCAGTTGGAGGCCAGAGACCCAGATCCAGCAGGCACTGTGTCGGAGACGTCCAGCGTGACCGCGAAGAGGCGCCAATGGTTGTCATAGCCTGGCGGGAAGAGCGGGCCGTCCAGGTGCCAAGTCACCACTCCGCCGGCGCCAATCTCGGGAGTGGTGCCGCTGGTATCGCCGAAGTAGGTGGTGGATAGGGGCAGGGTGTCCACGATGACGACGTCTTCGGCGACGCGGTTGCCGTCGTTCCAGTAGCCGATCACGTAGACGAACTTGCCTCCGGGACGGGCGAAGCCGCCGCTGGGGATGCCCTTCCATACGCCGACGTCCGGGGCGGGAAGCGCGTTGTAGGCCGGATTCGTCCATAGGCAATCATCGACTGTGCCCGGCAGCGGGTACATGCAGGCCCGATTGACCAGGACACTGCTGGTAACGGAGGGGTTCACCTGGGCGTCGAAACTGATCGTGGTGTACTGGGTAGGCCCGGCGACGAAGGTTCCGGTGATTGCCCCGTCCTCGCAGACGATGCCGTCCGGCTGCTCGACGAAGCCGACGAAGGTGACGTCCGTTAGCGGGTCGTAGAACCCGAATTCAAGCCCGGGCGTCGCGGACAGCGAGACCGTGTACCGGAGCAAGTCGCCGTAGTTGACCTGCCCCCCCGGAGCGACCGACTTGATGCGGTGGTGGAAGATTGCCTGCAGGTCCTCTCGCAGGATGTCCAGCTCGGCATCCATGTCGAGCCCGTCAGTACTGTGGTACAGATATGTGAACTCGAGGATGCGGTCGGTGGCCAAGGTGAAGTTGGGCATGTTGCTCTCGTGGTTGGGATCGTCCAGATAGGGGATGCTGTCCAACATCACCTGCCAGTCCACGTCCGGGTATTGGGCCTCCAGCTCGACCACGGCGTCGCCCTGCAGGCTGATCCGCGCTGGGAAGCCGCCGTAGGCGTCGAGCAGCGTCGTCGTGGCTGTATCTACAAGGTAGGCCATGACCTGGAAGGCCTCAGTGGGGTGTTCGGTGACCTGGAGGATGCGGAAGGCATCGGCGTGCATCTTGGCGGTGATCGTGCCGGAGTAGGCGGGCATGGCGGCGATGTCCCAGTTGGAGACGTCGCCCAGGCAGCAGGTGTACCACAGGTGGCAGTGGGCCATGGCCACGTGGTTGGAGTTGAAGGGGTTGTTGTAGCCGAACTGCTCGCTGTTGATATAGGTGTCGCTGGGGATGAAGGGCTGGTTGCCCCACAACGCGTCGTAGTACCAGTGGAAGGCAGTGCGCCAGTTGTCCGGGATCTGGGCGTCGCCGTAGGCGCCCACGAAGCTGTCCGCCCCGAACAGGGTGGCCTCGCCGCGGGCGTCGGTCCACTGGACGACGTAGCCGAACTGGACGACGTTGTTCTTGTTGAAGGAGGGATCAGTGGCGACGTAGCCGTCACCATCGAGCGTCAGCAGCCGGGCGATCTCGGCTACTTTGTCCATCGTCCAGTCCCCGCCGTAGGTGGTGTCTGTGTAGGGCTGGCCGTACTCGTGGGGGGGATAGGCCAGGCCGGCCGCGTCGAACAGGTCCTTGTTGTAGTAGATGAAGGAAGGATATGTGTCGAAGGGAAGGGCGGTCAGGCCTTGCCCGGGATCCGAGTACATCTCGAACCAGGTGGGGTCGAAATCGCTCAGGTCGTAGCCGGTGGCGGAGATGATCGGGGTCAGGTCGAGGAACTGCCCAGACAGGTCGTTGCTCCCCCGCACGCCGACCGGCCCGACCACGTCGGGCGGGTCCCCGGCTTCGATCTCCGCCTGCAGCGTCTCGAGCGCGACTGCGTTTTCGACGATCTCGAGGGTGAGGTAGATCTCTGTCTGCGAGGCGTTGAAGTCAGCCACCACCTGCTGCTGGGCGGCAAGCTGCGAGGGATCGGTGCCCGCGCCCAGGCCCACAAACCAGCGGACGGGCACGCGGTTGGCGACGTTCGTTACGACGTTTGTCCATTGGCAGTCTTCGAGTGCGCCGGGGAGCGCATACACGCACGCCTGGTTGGTGATCTGGGTGGCTGTGACGGGAGCGGTTAACTCGACTACAAAGCTGATCGTGGCGTACTGGGTGGGAGTGGCGACGAAGGTGCCGGTGATCGCGCCGTCGTCGTAGATGATGCCACCTGGCTGCTCGACGAAGCCCACGAAAACAGTGTCCGTCAAGGGGTCATAGAAACCGAATTCAGCCGTCGGAGTGAGAGCCAGGGATACTGTGTAGGTGAGCAGGTCGCCGTTGTACACGACTCCCGTCGGAGTGACCGATTTGATCCGGTAGTGGAAGATCTCCTGCAGGTCCTGGCGCAAGGTCTCCAGCTCGGCGTCGATGTCCAGCCCGCCGGTGCTGTGGTACAGGTAGTAGAAATCGTCAACGCGGGCCTCAGCCGCCGTGTGATCGGGCATGCTGCTCTCGTGGTTGGGGTCGTCCGCATAGGCGATGCTGTCCAGCATTACCTGCCAGTCGACGTCCGGATACTCTGCCTGGAGCGCTGCCAGGCTGTCGCCCTGCAGGCTAGGGCGCGCCGGCAGGCTGAGCAGCTGGGGTCCGGCCAGCGTCGCCGCCCCGTCGCCGACGATGTAGGTCAGCGCCTCGAATGCGGCAGTAGGATTCTCGGTGGCCCTGATGATCCCCAATCCATCGTCGTGCATCTTGGTGGTGATCGTGCCGGAGTAGGCGGGCAAGGCGGCGATGTCCCAGTTGGGCACGTCGCCCAGGCAGCAAATGTACCACAGGTGGCAGTGGGCCATGGCCACGTGGTTGGAGTCGAAGGCGTTGCCGTTGCCGAACCAGCTGCCGCTCAGATAGGACTCGCTGGGGATGAAGGGCTGGTCGCCCCACAGACCGTCATAGTACCAGTGAAAGGCCGTGCGCCAGTTGTCCGGGATTTGGGCGTTTCCGTAGGGTGCGACAAAGCTGTCCGCGCCGAAGAGGGTGGCTTCGCCGCGCGCGTCGGTCCACTGGGCGAGGTAGCCGAACTGGGCGACGGTGTCTCTGTCGAAGGAGGGATCGGTAGCGCTGTAGCCGTCGCCGTCGAGCGTCAGCAGCCGGGCGATCTCGGCTACTTTGTCCATCGTCCAGTCGCCGCCGTAGGTGGTGTCTGAGTAGGGCTGGCCGTACTCGTGCGGGGGATAGGCCAGGCCGGCCGCGTCGAACAGGTCCTTGTTGTAGTGGATGTAAGAGGGGTAGATGCGGAGGGGCAGCCCGAACTGGCCCCCATCCTCCTGGTAGGGCGCCAATGCCTGAGTGTAGTAGTCGGTGAGTGTGTAGCCGGTGCTGCTGATCAGCGGGGCGAGATCAAGCCACTGGCCGGCAAACGGGCTGAAGTGCGCCACCCCGGCCGGCCCAACGATGTCCGGCGGGTCGCCGGCGTTGATCTGCGCCTGCAGTGCCTGCGGCAGGTCGGAAACGTCTTGCAGGGTCAGGCTGATCGCGGTCTGAGAGGCGTTGAAATCCGCCACGACCTGCTGCATAGCCGCGAGCATGTCCCCGCCGCCGCTTGCCGCCAGCCAGCGGACGGGGACTCGCCCGCCATTGTCCGTTACCCCCCTGCTGGCAGGGACGAGCGAGGCGGCGGAGAGCGAGCCGGGCCGCAGAGCTGTCGCTGGCAAGCCCGGGGCGCCCGCACCGGCGGGAGGACTGCTGCTGGCTGCCCACTGCGGGCTGGCACCCGGCGCTGCCAGGTAGGCCTCACGAATGGCCGCAGGCAGCTCCTCCCAGTTGCCGGGCGGGGGAGCCGTCCAAGCAGCAGAAGCCGCCTGCGGCGGCGCTGGTACGCGGGCTGCCGCAAGGAACGGTGGCTCCTGCGCGGCATCCGGTTGAGTCGCCAGGACGAGGCTGTCCACGATGGCGTTCTCAGCCGGGCGGTGGCCCAGCACGGCCAGCAGGCCCAGGACCAGAGCCAGGGCGGCTGCCAGGGCTGCAAATGGCGCAGCGCGACGGAAGGTCTCGACTCTTGGGTTCACGGTCGGGCTCCTGTGCTGTGTAGGCTTCTGTGGTTTGGGTGCACTCTCCGGATGGGGGGACGCGTAGGGTCCGGACAGGTACGTAGCTCCGGGAGACTATACGCCCGCTGCCGTACATTGTCAATTCGGCGCTGCAGGGTTATGGCGTGCTACCGCATGGGCTGCCCCCCGGAGAGGCGGCCGCGGCGAGGGGGTCTACAGGGCGATAGGCGCTGCCTTCATCGAGTCGGGCCAGTGGCCAGTGGCCCGGCCCCGTTCTGGCTCGGTGGGTCGAGCCTGGACTCGACGTGCGCCCGCACGTCCGCCTGGACCTGCTCAGGCGAGCGACCGGCGTCGATCACGGCCCATCGTTCCGGCTCCTGCGCAGCCAGCTCCAGATAGCCTTCCCGAACCCGGCGGTGGAACTCAAGTTCCTCCGCGTCGAGCCGGTTCCATTCCCCGCCGCTGGACTGCCGCCTCTCCAACCCTTCTTCGGCAGAGATGTCCAGATAGAGCGTCAGGTCCGGCCGGAGCCCTCCGGTAGCGAAGTCGTTCACCCGGCGCAGCATGTCGAGGTCGAGCCCTCTGCCGTAGCCCTGGTAGGCCAGAGTGCTGTCTGTGTAGCGGTCGCTGATTACCACTTTCCCGTCTTCCAGCTGAGGCCGAATGAGCTGCCAGCCGTGCTGCGCGCGATCGGCGGCGTAGAGCAGAATCTCCGCCCGCGCCTCCATCGCCGTGTTCTTGGGGTCGTGCAGCACGGACCGTATCTGCCTCCCGATCTCGGTGCCGCCGGGCTCGCGCGTCAGCACGACCTGGTATCCCTGATCGATGAGCCAGTCGGCCAGCAGGCGAGCCTGCGTCGTCTTGCCGCTGCCGTCCGGCCCTTCCAGGGTAATGAACATGCACTGCTACTCCGGCCGGCAGACTGTTACGCTGCGTCTGGGCTCATTCCCCGTGGAATAGGAGCCGAGCTTGGCGGCGCGAGCGAGCTCGTGCTGCTGGCTGCGAACGTGGGCGGACTGGGGAGAGAGCTCCACCTCCAGGACTCCTCCCTGCACTTGGCGAATGGCGTCCTGCACCTCCATCAGAGCCTCTTCCATCTCCTCCGTCGGCCTGCTGGCCAGCTTGAAGACGTCGGTCAGACAGGCCTCCATCTGGGCGACCGTGTTGGCGCGCAGGACGTAGATAGGAAGGCCCCTACGCTCGGCGTCTGTCACGATGCGGGGCCGCTTACGGTAGAACGCCTTGGTTGTGATCATCACAGAGGCCTTGCCCAGGTCCTCCACCAGGTGGAGCGGCACGCGCATGTGCTTGGCCGCCCGCTGCAAGCGATTGCGGGCCACGCCATAGGCGAACACGCGGACCGGCGCGGGAGCATGTGCCCGCGAGGGACGGACGTAGCGGGGCTCCCGCTCAGGTCGGGTGCCTTCCCTGTCCTGGATGGAAGAGCTGTCCACACGCTCGTGCTGGACATCGCCGTCGGCGTCGCGGAAACGAAGCTCTGCCTGCAGAGGCTCACCGCGCAGCAAGGCGTCTACCGATTCGGCCACACTGTGATGAATCAGCAGCCTCTGCCGCTCCTGCATCTCGATCAGTCTATCGAAAGTCGGCGGCGCTCGGCGCTCCAGAATTGTCTTCTGTGTGCCGCGCCGGCGGGCCTCCTCATCAGACAGGGTTACGCTCTCCACTCCCCCAACCAGGTCGGAGAGCGTTGGGTTCATGAGCAGATTGTCCAGCGTGTTGCCGTGGGCGGTAGCGATCAGCTGGACGCCCCGCTCGGCGATAGTCCGCGCTGCCTGGGCCTCGAGCTCGCGTCCGATCTCATCGATGATGATCACCTCGGGGTTATGGTTCTCGACTGCTTCGATCATCACCTCGTGCTGTAGAGATGGCATCTCCACCTGCATACGCCGCGAGCGGCCAACAGCAGGATGGGGGATATCTCCATCGCCGCCGATCTCGTTCGACGTATCGACCACGATAACCCGCCTCGTATCGGCCAGGACACGTGCCGCCTCGCGCAGCATCGTCGTCTTGCCTACGCCCGGGCGCCCCAAGAGCAGAGTGCTCTTGCCGTTTTCGATCAGGTCCTGGATGATGGTGATCGTTCCGTGGACTGCCCGGCCCACACGGCAGGTGAGACCGACGATATCGCCTTTCCTGTTGCGGATGGCCGCGATGCGGTGCAGGGTGCGGGCGATGCCTGCCCGGTTGTCTGCGTCGAATTCGCCGATGCGCTCCACGACGTGGGCGATCTCCTGCTGCTCAACCTCCGTCTCCCGCAGCACCACCTCGCTATCAGTATAGCGCGCGGTAGGGACACGCCCGAGATCGAGGATCACCTCCAGGAGCTCATCCCTCCTGCCCACCTTCCTGAGGCTCTTGCGAATGTCCTCCGGCAGAACGGTGAGTATGGCGTCCAGATCGTCGGTTATCTGGCTCTCCGAGTGCACAGCGCCCTTCATTGCCTTGGCCTTAGCAGCTCTATGAAGTAGCGATGGAACCTATCGTCATTTGCCAGCTCGGGGTGGAAGGCGGTGGCCAGCAGGCTGCCCTGGCGAACCGCCGCGACCCTGCCGTCCTCGAACCGGCACAGCACATCGACGCCCTTGCCTACGTTTTCCACGACAGGCGCCCTGATGAAGACGCCGTGGAACGGTTCTTCTCCCAGTACGGGCACATCCAGATCTGCTTCGAAGCTATCGACTTGCCGGCCGAAGGCGTTGCGCCGAACGGCGACGTCGATCAGGCTCAGTAGTGGCTGACTGCGCGAATTGTCCACGATCTTCCTGGCCATCAGTATCATCCCCGCGCAGGTACCCCAGACGGGGCCGCCCTGCTCGGAGAAAGCCCGGATGGGCTCCAGCAGACCCCAGCGCTCCGCAACCTGCCCCATCGTCGTAGACTCGCCGCCCGGGATGATAAGTCCCTCGATCCCGTCAAGCTCCTGGGGCAGGCGCACCTCAACTGCCTCCGCTCCAACTCGGGCGAGAGCCTGTGCGTGCTCGGCGAATGCCCCCTGGAGGGCCAGCACACCAACCTTCAACTCACCTATCCCCCCGCAGTCCAAGCCTCATCTCGTTGGTGGGCTCGAACCCCAGCGACTCGTAGAGGGGTCGCCCGTGCTCGCTGGCGTGAAGATAGACCACGCGCAGCCCTTCGTCGCGACACCAGTCTATGATCTTGGTCAGGATTCGGCGGGCAATCCCCTGGCCCCGCGCCTCCGGCTCCGTGTATACGTTGGCGATGTAGGCCCGGCGCGTGTCGGCGTCCCAGGGGTAGGACAGCCACTCGTGCAGAATGAGCCCGCCGCCTGCCACTACTTGTCCGTCGCCAGAGCAGGCCAGCCAGCCCCTGTAGGAGCCATTCTCCAGCCCGCGTCGCACGTACGGAACGAAGGACGCATCCATGGCCTCCAGATCTCCCTCATCGAACGGTCCCAGCACATCGACAAACATCGCCCGACGGTGGCGGGCGATGGTCTCGGCGTCCGCCGACGTGGCCGGACGGATGCTGACCCGTTCCGTCATTCCCGGATCGTCAGCCTCATGCCATGACTGTCCGCGAAGCCGAGGTCCTCGTACAGCGGCCGGCCCATATCGGTGGCATGCAGCTCGGCCCGGGTGACGCCCTGCTTATCGAGCCAGGCGAGTGCCACCTGCGTTACCTCGCGCCCAATGCCCATCCGCCGGTAGTCCGGCGCGGTGACGACGCTCATTATGTAGCCTGTCTGGCCCGAGAGGTTGCGCGGACCTGGAGGGTGCTGGTCGATAACCACGCCACTGCTGGCAACAGCCTTGCCGTTGGGGGTCACGGCTAGCCAGGCGTGGAACTCACCGGTAGGTATGGCCCGGCAGAAGTAGGCTGCGGCTGCCTCATCACCGGCATCGAGCTGCGCCGGGTCCTCGATCCCCATCGACTCGAACATCGCCCGACGCAGCCGGATCAGGTCGGCGACGTCGTCGAGCGTAGCCGGCCGGATGGAGATACCTTCTACCATCCGCGGTCTGCCAGCCGCTCGGCCTCCGGGATCTGGCTGATCTCGATCCCCACCATTGGCTCGCCGAGGGCCCGGCTGACCTGGGCGAGAATCTCGGGATTGTCGTAGTGCGTGACAGCCTGAACTATCGCCTCAGCCCGCTTGGCGGGGTCGCCCGACTTGAAGATGCCGCTCCCAACGAACACCCCGTCGACGCCCAGCTGCATCATCAGCGCGGCGTCGGCTGGTGTCGCTACACCGCCGGCGGCGAAGTTGACGACGGGCAGACTGCCGAGCTGGGCCGTCTCCACGACGAGATCGTACGGGGCGCGGATCTCCTTGGCATAGGCCATCAGCTCTTCCGGCGCCATCGACGTGAGCCGCCGGATCTCGCCAAGAACTGATCGAGCATGACGCACGGCCTCGACGACGTTCCCCGTTCCGGCTTCACCCTTGGTGCGGATCATGGCCGCGCCTTCGCCGATGCGCCGCAGCGCCTCGCCAAGGTTGCGGCAGCCGCAAACGAAGGGGACCTTGAACTTCCACTTGTCGATGTGATGCTCCTCGTCGGCCGGCGTCAGCACTTCGCTCTCATCGATGTAGTCGACGCCCAGGGCCTCGAGTACCTGCGCTTCGACGAAGTGGCCGATGCGGCACTTGGCCATCACCGGGATGGACACCGCTTCCATTATCTCGATGATCTTCTCCGGATCGGACATCCTGGCTACGCCGCCCTGGGCGCGGATATCGGCCGGGACCCTCTCCAGGGCCATGACGGCGCAGGCGCCTGCCTTCTCGGCGATGCGGGCGTGCTCCGCGCTCACCACATCCATTATTACGCCGCCCTTGAGCATCTGCGCCAGGCCGCGCTTCACCTTGTCCGTACCAACCTGCTTATCCATCTACCCACCTCCCAGCACCGCGTAGTAGCGGCGGCCAAAGGCCGGATTCTATTGTACCGCCGTTTGGGCGCGGCGTCAACGGCCGAGCCAGGCCAACACTCGCTGCGGGGCCTGATCGCGATTCTCAGCCGATACGTGCCACGTCTCGACGTGCTGCAGCGCCTTCAGTCGATCGACCCAGGGATTGGGCTTCGTCATTGCGGCCGCCACAACCTCCTGCGGACCGCCGACTGCGTCCAGCAGCGCCTGCTTGAAGCCCTCGCAGAACAGCTCCATCTTACCGATCTCGTCGACAATAACGATCTGGCCAGCTGCTGCGGCGCGCTCCAGTGCAGCAACCCCAACGCTCTGGATGGCCTGCACGTCCACTCCATACCGACCCACGGACGGCCGCCCTGGCCCGCGCAGTTGGACGTGAGCCATCACTGCCTTGCGACCATCGAGCGTCACCAGGCGGAATCCCTCGCGTCGTCCTTCTCGGCGCATTTCCTCCGTGTAGAAGCCGCCGGCTCTCTCGCCGAGCAATGCAGCCACCGCCTTGACGACGGTAGTCTTGCCGACGCCCGGCCTGCCGGTGAGAAGCAGACTGCGTGCCATAGCAGATCTCGTGGCGCATCCGAGCTGCGAGCGCGGCCCGTCCAGCCAGGTATGTGAAATGCGCGAGGAGGGCGCGGTGCGCGCGCCCCCCTCCGTTCGTTGACGTCCCGGGGCTTTCGCCCCGACGCGCTAGGTCCGACTGTTCGGCGGGCTTCTGCCCCGCTCCTATTCGAAAGAAGGTATAGGCACCAGCGGCGTGATACCATCGCCTGGCAGGATGCCCCAGGTTATCCCTTCCAGGTTGCGCACGAACTCCCATTGGACGAGCTGCGGGTACTGCTCCAGCGCCGCGCCGCGCGCCTCGATGCTGTAGGCCTCGGAGTCGGCCAGGAGACGCTGCCGCTCTGCATCAGCCCCGGCCAGCAGCTTGGTCCGCTCTGCCTCTGCCTCCGCCAGGCGGATCTGCCTTTCCTTCTCGTACTCAGCGGCTTCTGCCTGATACCTGGCCGTTTCGATCGCCTCCTGGGCTATCTGCTGTTGCTCGATAGCGTTGGTGTACTCGGCGTCGAAGTCGATCTTGCGAATCAGGAAGCTGTCCAGTCGAATACCATTGGGCTCGAATTCCTCGGACAGAGCTGCTCTGACAGCCAGCTCGTATTCGAGGATGCCCTCGCCGCTGTAGAGGTCCTGAGCGGAGTAGTTCTGGGCCAGGACGCGGGACGACCTGCGGGAGCTGGCCTTCACCACGTTCTCCACCACCCTGTCGACCGTCCCGATGTCCTGCACGATGCCCACCGCGTTCTCCGGTGGAATCACGAACAACACCGTGTACTTGACCGAGATCTGCTGCCCGTCCACGGTCTGCGCAGCGACGGCGACGTCCGTGTAGTCCGCGCTCGACGTGCCGGGGCTGTCGCTCGTCTCGTACGATTGCTTGACGGTGGGCACGATCACGACCTTGTCTATGAACGGCGTACGCCAGTTGAGCCCCGGCTGCATAACGTCGCCGGTGAGCCCGCCGAAGCGCTTGACCAGGCCAACGGTGCCTCGCTCGATGGGAGTGTAGGCCTGCCCGTAGGCTATCACTCCGAATACCAGCAGAGCGGCCAGCAGGCCCAGCCCTATGCCTGGCCCCCAGCCTCCCACCTGGCGTCTCCTGGCGCTCAGCCAACCCATTACGACGGCGCCCACCACGCCCCCGATCACCAGCGAGATGATGATCGACGGCGCAGCAGCAGCCAAGAAGGCAAGCACTGTCATCTCAATTCCTCCTCACAAAGAATGAGGCCGCCCGAGGCGACCATCGCTCATTCGAACACCCATCGATCCGTGTCGCGTGTGTAGGACAGGATTTCGTCGTCAGTGAAGAACAAGGGGATCTCGTAGGCGGCGGATTGCGCGCTGTCCGATCCGTGGACCAGGTTCCGGCCGACCTCGAGCGCGAGGTCGGCCCGGATCGTGCCCGGGTCAGCCTCAGCCGGCTTTGTCGCTCCCATCGTCCGGCGCACGATGTCGATGACGTCGTTCGCCTCCAGAACCATCACCACGACCGGGCTGGAGGTGATGTACCCTATCAGCTTCTCGTAGAAGGGCTTGCCCTGGTGAACTGCGTAGTGGCGTTCAGCCAAGGCCTTATCCATGTGCACGAGCTTCAGAGCGGCGATTCTCAGGCCTCGCCGCTCCAGACGGGCAACGATCTCGCCGATCAGCCCGCGCTGTACGGCATCGGGCTTGATGATTACCAGGG
The DNA here is from genome assembly GCA_964530325.1 of uncultured Anaerolineales bacterium. Lineage (GTDB taxonomy): Bacteria > Chloroflexota > Anaerolineae > B4-G1 > B4-G1 > CAZHAX01. Next base: position 92,934 of record CAZHAX010000011.1, read on the forward strand.
TCCGTTCCAAGACTGCTCCCTTCGCGCGACTCCTACAGCCCTTCCAGGGCCTGGCGGTAGATATCAAGCGCTTCGTCGAGCCGGCCGGCCTTCATGTAGGCGTCGCCGAGCGCTCGTCGAGCAGCGGCATCGTCCGGCTTCTTCGCCCGCTTCTCCAGATCGGGAATGACCTTGTCCAGGAGTTCCCCAGACTTGATCAGGCGTCCGTACGCCTCGAGGGCCTCCTCATGCAGCTCTGCCCTCCATAGGTCGCGTGCCAGCGATAGCCAGGCTTCGTGGTCACGCGGGTGCTGCTTCAGGTAGGCCCGGTTCGCCGCGAACTGAGCGGGCTCGGCCGGCGCGGCCGCGGACTCCGGCGCCCGGATAGCCCGGGGCTGATCCTCGACCGGAATCGAAGGACCAGGGGCCCCCTCTACCGCCACCTCTTCCAGAGCGGGCGCCGGGCCCTCTGGCATAGCAGCAAGCAGGTCTTCCCAATCCTGGTCGCCGACCGGCGCTTGCGCAACCGGGGCCGGGGCTACTCGCTCCGGCGGGATAGGCGGTCCGGCCGAGGGCCCCATCTCGCCGAAAGTCGTCCAGCCGAAAGCCTCCTCAGGAGCGGGCGCGGCCATCTCAGGCGGCGGAGGCGCCGTCACCGGCACGGCCGGCTCCGCGGAGGCCGCCATCTCCTCCTCGACTCCGAGCAGATTCCAGCCGAACACCTCTCCCTCGCTGGCGATATCGCTTTCGTCTGGTGCGACTATTCCCACAACCTCGAGCGGCGGCTCCACCGCTGTGTCCTCCGTGATCAACGGCGCCTCTTCCTGCAGAGCGGCCCAATCGAGCACAGCGTCGCCAGTCGGTTCACCAACCGGCTCCAGAGAAGCGGTGGTGTCGTCCGGCGCCTGTTCGACGGAGATAGCCTGGGAGGGCTGCTCTCCGAACAGCGTCCATCCAAATGCCTCGGCCGCGATCGCCTCGTCAGGAGTGGCCAGCTCCCCGAGGCCGGCCTCGAGATCGGCCGCATCCTGGGCGGCAGTCAGGCCGGCAAGCTCGGCCAGGGCGGCCTCCGCCTCAGCTGCAGAGGGTATGCCTTCCTCCTGGCGAGCAGTCAGCCCTTCAACCCAAGCCATGGCCTGTTCGTCGAACAGAGCCGCATCCTCGCCAGGCGCCTCTTCCTCTTCCTCGACGGGCTTGACGCCCATCTGCACGAGCCACTCGGGCAACCCTTCATCGGCTGGTTGGGCTGCCGGCTCAGGCTCAACGGCAGCCCGGGCGGCCGCTGCGGCCAGCCACTCGGGCAGCTCTCCCTCGGTCTCAGGCTGGAAGTGCGCAGCCGGCTCGGCCTCTGCCCCGGCCTCTGGTGGTGCACCCGCCACAGTGTCCGCGGCGTAGTCGAGTATGGGAGGCTCCGGGGCGGGCGCTGGGGTCGCCGGTTCGGGTCGAAGCGCCTCCAGCCATTCCGGAGCCTCTCCCTCGCCGGGCAGGCTTGGTTCTTCATCGCCCGCCAGGGCGTTCATGCCGAGGCCGGCAAGCCACTCTGGCGATTGATCCGCTTCGTCGATTGCTGTCAGCTCTTCGTCGCCGATATCCTCAAGCCCAAGGCCGGCCAGCCATGCCGGCTCCTCTTCGATGTCGCCCAGCCAGGCGACGTCACTATCGTCGCCGGGTGCCGCTGTAGGCGGCACGGCTTGGGCGGGCAGGCCTACGTCGCCGAAACCTGTCGGGGTGGGTGGCTCCGCAGCCGGCACTGCGCCGGACTCGGCCAGCCAATCGGGCAGCGCCGGGGCCGCAGGGGCAGCTTCCGGTTGCGGGAGCGCCGCCGGCGACTCGTTGCCCAACCCCACCTCCTCCAGCCACGGCGGGATCTCGATCTGGGCCTCCAGTGCCGCGGCTATGTCCAACACCTCTGCTTCGCCGTCTGTCACCGGCTGGGCCCCGCCCGGCCCGACCACTCCAGACAGCCAGCCGGGCAGCTCGCCACCCTCGGCTGCGGGCGTCTCGGGCGCGGCGATGTATACCTCCTTCGGCGGCAAGGGGGATGCCGACCCGAAGAGCTCCTGCGCCATCTTGTTCTCCGGGTCGACCGCCTCCGCACGCTGCAGGTACGCGGCCCCATCGTCCCGGCCGCCGCTGGTCCATATCTCGCCCAGGATCAGATTGGCCTTGAGGCAGTATGGGAGCCTTTCCAGGAGTTCCAGGCAGACCTGCGCCGCCTCCACACGCTGGTTGTCGCGCCAGAGGGCCTCGGCCAGGCCCAGGCTGACTTCAGCCCGATCGGGATCCTGAGCCAGCACTTCCCGGAACTGCTCGATCGCCTTCGAGAGGAGGTCTCCTCTTATATACATCCAAGCCAGAGCCGCCGGCGACAGCGGCACCTTCTTGGGCTCTGCCCCGTCGCGCTTGCTGTAGAGTTTCCTGAGCTCTGCCTCTACCGGCCCGGTACCCCCGGTGAGCTCGACGGCGCGCTGGAGGTAGGCAACCGCCTGCTCCATCTCGCCGCGACGGTCGTGTACTCCGCTCAGGCCAGCCCAGGCGATCACGTCTTCGGGATTGCAGCTCAACACGCGCTGCAACAGGTCAACGGCGAAGTCGTACTGGCCGGCTTCAAGCGCCGCCCGCGCCATCAGGCGGTATGTAGACACGCACTTGGGGTACTGGGACAGCACGTGCTTTGCGTTCGCCACAGCAGTCGCATAGCGGCCGTTGTCGATCGCGTCCGCTATGCGCGCGCTGTACTCGCGGAGGCTTGTCTCTGTCGCCATCAGCTATCCATGCGAGCGACGATCGGATTCGCTACGCTCCACGACAGCGCGACCCTCCCTGTAGAGTCGCGCATGCGTCCATTCTGATTATGCAACGTCTGGGCCAAAAAGTCAATCCAAGCCGTGTAGCTCCTTGAGGTGGGCTATCACATCGCCGGGCACGCCTCCCGTTTGCGGCGGAACGCCAAGTGGATCCAGCACCGTATCCTCGCCCAGCATGGCATAGAAGGCGTTTAGCACGCCTGCGGCGAGGACGTCCCGCCGATAGCCTCCTTCAAGCGTGAATACGATCCTGCCATCGCAGAGCGTATCCGCCAGGCGGACCAACTCCCTCTGGAGAGCGGCGTAGCCGGCGAGGGATAGGTTCATCTGGGCCAGCGGATCCTTCCAGTGGGCGTCGTAGCCGACCGAGACAAGAATGAGATCGGGCGCGAATCGCCTGGCCAGCGGCCAGACGAGCTCCTCGTAGACCTTGGCGTATCCGGAATCGCCGATGCCGGGGGGCAGGGGCACGTTCAACGTGGTGCCCTCTCCATCGCCACAGCCACGCTCCTGCCAATGGCCAGTCCCCGGGTAGTACGGGTATTGGTGAGTGGAGAAGTAGAAGACGGCCGGGTCCTGAGCGAAGATCTCTCCTGTTCCGTTGCCGTGGTGCACGTCCAGGTCAGCGATGAAGACGCGGCCGACCGTCCCGCCTGACAGCGCAGCACGGGCCGCCACGGCTACGTTGTTGAACAGACAGAAGCCCATGCCCCGGTCCGCTGTGGCGTGGTGGCCCGGTGGGCGAACGAGTGCGAAGGCGTTCTTCACTTCTCCGGCCAACGCTGCTTCGACTGCGCGGACGACTCCACCGGCGGCCATCGCGGCCGCGTCGTAGGAGCGTGGGCAAACGTAGGTGTCTGCGTCGAGCTGGCCTCCACCAGACTCGGCCACCTGCCGCACGCGCTCGATATGTTCACGAGTGTGCACCCGCTCAAGCTCAGCGACCGTAGCAGGCCGCGGCTCAAGCAGCTCCAGTCTCGAAGCCAGGTCGGATTCCTCAAGCGCGTCTATCACGCTGCTGAGCCTCTGGGCGTTCTCCGGGTGAGACGGCAGGTCGTGCTCCAGGTAGATCGGATCGTATACATAGGCAGTAGCCATCGTGCTCTCCTGTCGGCGGTCCCCCAGAGGTGTGACTGGGCGGGAGTCCCAGTTCATTCTAACACTGGCGCGGCAGCCAAGCAACCTTCCGCGGCGTCCGACAGGGACCTACCGGGCAGCCGGCCTGGCTGGCGAGTGGCGAAGCCTCGCTCCGGCACGCCTCGTTGACAACGCATCGAGCCAGAGGTAGAATTCCGCCACATCCGAGCAGAGGAGGGATTGGTTGAGCGAGACCACGAGCTACGGCGGGCAGGCGGTCCTCGAGGGCGTGATGATGCGCGGAGCGCGGACGATGGCCGTCGCTGTGCGCCACCCAGACGGGCACGTCGTGATCGAAACCGAGCCGCTCGATAGCAGACTCTACACCGGACCCATCTCCCGCATTCCGCTGGTGCGTGGTGCGCTGCGGCTCTGGGACACACTCCGTCTGGGCATGAAGGCACTGGGTACTTCGGCTGAGGTGGCTGCAGGGGAAGAGGCACAGCTATCCAACGCCGCCATATCAGTGACCATGGTCATAGGCATAGCCGGCGGCATCGGGCTCTTCGTCCTGCTGCCGGCCTTACTGACAGACCTCATCTCTGCCTACGTTCCACATGAATGGATGAAGAGCCTGGTCGAGGGCATCGTGAGGCTGTTGCTCGTCGTGGGCTATGTCTGGGCGGTGGGCCTGGTGCCCGATATCAAGCGTGTCTACGCCTATCACGGGGCAGAGCACAAGGCAGTGAATGCGCTCGAGGCAGGGGCCGAGCTCACCGTGGAGCAGGTTCGCCCCTTCTCAACCGCTCACCGGCGCTGTGGCACCGCCCTTCTGCTGACGGTGGCGGTGCTGGCGATCGTCGTCTTCGCCCCCTTGAGCGGTCTTCCAGCGGTCTGGAGGATAGTCAGCCGAATCGCCCTCCTGCCTTTCCTGGCCGGGATCTCCTACGAATTCATTCGCTTCACCGCACGCTTCGCCGACGTGGGGCTGGTGCGAGTGCTGACGGCACCCAATCTGGCCCTGCAGCGCCTCACGACGAGGGAGCCGGACGACTCTATGGTGGAGGTAGCGATCGCCGCGCTGAAGGCTGTGCTCAAGGCTGAAGCTCCCGCCCCGGCCGAAGCCACCGCATGACCCGGGACACGGACATGCGCGCCGCGATCCGCCTGCGGACCAGCGTGCGCAGCTACTCCAGCCGCCCGGTTCAGCAGGACTTGCTCGAGCGCCTGCTCGCGCTGGGCAAGGACGCTACCCATTTGACGCCGGTGTGCCCGCGAATCATACTTGTCACCGGCGTCGATGAAACGAGACACATCCTCACCCACATCGTCGGCTCCTACGGCCTGGTGCGCAACGTGCCCCACTTGCTGGTAGCACTGCTGCCTGAGGAGAGCCCTCGCGCCCAGGTCGATGCTGGATACGTGCTGGAGCAGGTTGTGCTGGAAGCGACGCTCCTCGGCCTAGGCACGTGCTGGATCACGGGCACGTATGATGCCGGGCGGGCCGGGGAATCGGTCCGGCTGGCGCCGGGCGAGGTCGCTGGCGCGGTCTGCGCGGTGGGCCACGCCGGATCGGGCGGGTTTGATCGGCTCCACGATACGGCGGTTCGCCGCCTGGCACGAGGCGATCGCCGCAAGGCGCTGACGGAGATTGTGTTTGCCCAGAGGTGGGGGGGGCCGTGGTCACCCGAAGGCGCCGACCCCAGGCTGGTCGAGGTGCTCGAGTGCGCGCGCCTGGCCCCTTCCGCGGCCAACCGCCAGCCCTGGCGGTTGGGGGTGGCGCCCGGCCGGATGTCGCTGGCTCTCGCCCGGGCCAGCTACTTCGACGCTGGGATTGTCATGGCGCACGTCGCGCTGGTCTCGGAACAGCTCGGCCGCCCGGGGCACTGGGAGCTCCGCCTGGGCGACGAGGCGCTGGCCAGAGAGCTGGCGCTGCCCTCCGGCGCGATCGCCGTGGGCATCTTCCACGCATAGCCCCCGCCGGCAGCCCCGCGCCGGGCGCTCGTATCATATGATCCTCTAACGGCCCTCTTGCGTCTGTCTAACCCTGCTCTGCAATAATGATAGTGACTGGGGCCGCATCGGGATATGTGGCCTCTGGACATTCTGAGAGCAGGGAGGTGTGAGATGGCTAGCTTGGTACGTTGGGAGCCCTTTGGAGACCTAGTAAGCCTGAGACACGCCATGGGCCGGCTGTTTGATGATAGCTTCGTCCGACCGCGTGGCTGGCTGACTGGATCCGCCGCGGGCGACGGGGCGCTGGCTGTCGATATGTACGAGACTGACGACGCAATCGTGGTCAGCTCGGCAGTCCCCGGTGTAGATCCTGAGGACATCGACATCAGCGTGACCGGCGACCTGTTGACGATCAGGGGCGAGACGAGCGCCGAAGAGGAGATCAACGAGGACAACTACATCTGCCGCGAGCGGCGCCACGGGTCGTTCTCGCGCTCGCTCAGGCTGCCGCTTGCCGTAGTTGCGGACAAGGCGGAGGCCGAGTTCGAGAACGGCGTCCTGAGGCTGACTCTCCCAAAGGCTGAGGAGGTCAAGCCCAAGTCGATCGAGGTCAAGTCGAAGTCAAAGGGCAAGTAGAATAGGCTGCGGAGGGGGCTGCGGCTCCCTCCGCAGGCTTCTAAGATATGTGTGGAGGTGCTGAGATGAGTCTAGCGGGATGGAACTCCTGGCGTGAGCCGTTGACGTTGCGCGATGCGATGGACCGGCTTCTGGCCGATAGCTTCGTTCGGCCGGAGCGGCGCTGGTCCGAAGGCACGGCGGAGCGTTCTTTGCGTCTGCCAATCGATGCCTACTCAACCGCGGAGGAGATCGTGATCGTCGCCTCCTTGGCGGGGCTTACCCCCGAAGAGGTGGAGATCAACATCGAGGGGGACACGCTGACGATTCGTGGCGAGCTGCGCGGCCCTCTGGAGAACGTAGACTACCTGCTGCAGGAGCGATCGTCCGGCGCGTTCTCGCGCACCCTGACGTTGAACGTTCCGGTGCAGGCAGACAAGGCAGAGGCCGTGTTCGAGAATGGCTTGCTGACACTGACTCTCCCCAAGGCGGAGGAGACGAAGCCGAAGCTGATCAAGGTCAAGAGCAAGTCGAAGTAGACGAAGGCAACTCGACCTGGAGAGCGGGGACCTATGGCCCCGCTCTTTGCCATGGCCGGGCATTCGCAGCCTGTTCCAGCAGCCCGCAGTGCGAACTCCCCGGCCGTTCACCGTCCGCTCACCAACTGCTAACCTACGGCAATGGGCACCTGTGCTATACTTAGGGTTGATTATCACCGCGCTGCCCGAACAGCGTGACAAGTGCAGCTCGGGCGGGACGGGGGAAAGGGGCGAAGTCGGTTCCGGCGGGCTGAGCTGCCTGGCGCAAGACAGTTGGTACGCAGTACGGTGGAGGACGGGGAAGCCGTCCTCATTCTACGTCTTGGCAGCCTGCGCATCCTCCTATGCTGCACAACCTGCGCAGAGTAGTCCTGGGTAGTCCTCTGCCCACAGAGGCGGAGAAGGAACAGCGCCTGACGAAGATTCAGGCGCTGGCCGTCTTCTCGTCCGATGCCCTCTCCTCGGTGGCCTATGCCACCGAGGAGATACTGCTTGTGCTAGTCGCGGCAGGTCCTGCGGCAGCCGCGCTGTCCTTGCCCATCTCACTAGCCGTCGCGGCGCTGCTGCTGATCGTTGCCACGTCCTACCACCAGACGATCCACGGCTACCCCTCCGGGGGCGGCGCCTACATCGTGGCCCATGATAACCTGGGCTTGTGGCCTGGGCTGGCTGCGGGCGCAGCCTTGCTGATTGACTATGTGCTGACCGTGGCCGTCAGCATCACCGCGGGCACGGCGGCGATCACATCCGCCTTCCCTGTTCTGCTGCCGTGGCGGGTGGAGCTGGCGTTGCTGGCGATCGCCTTCGTCGCCTGGGCGAACATGCGCGGCGTGCGTGAGTCGGCGACTCTGTTTGCCTTTCCGACATATGGTTTCGTGGCGGTCGTCTTCGGTCTGATCGCCTCCGGCGCTCTTCGCCTCCTATCGGGGGATCTCGCAGCCCCTGCGGGAGCCTTCCCGGCGGTGAGCGGCGTGGCACAGGCGGTGACGCCCTTTCTGATTCTGCGGGCCTTCGCCTCCGGCTGCACGGCTCTCACCGGTGTGGAGGCGATTAGCAACGGCATCCCTGCCTTCCGCAGGCCGGAAGCCCGCAACGCCGGCAGGACGCTCGTCGCCATGGCAGCCATACTGGGTGCCATGTTCCTGGGTATTAGCTCGCTGAGCCACGCCCTGGGAGTGCTTCCTGCAGAGGACGAGACGGTGCTCTCGCAGATCGGCAGGCAGCTGTTCGGCGAAGGCCCACTATACTTCGCTCTACAGGCGGCAACTGCACTGATCCTGATCCTGGCCGCGAACACCTCCTTTGCCGACTTCCCGCGCCTGTCGGCTATCCTGGCCCGGGCACGGTTCCTGCCTCGTCAGATGACCAGCCTGGGTGATCGGCTTGTCTTCGCCAACGGTATCGCCGTTCTGGCCGGTCTGGCGTCGATTCTGGTCGTCGTCTTCGGCGCCCAGACCCACCGACTGATTCCGCTCTACGCTGTGGGAGTCTTCCTGTCCTTCACGCTGTCGCAAGCGGGGATGGTCCGCCACTGGTACAAGCAGCGGCGCCCTCACTGGGCGTGGAAGGCAGCGATCAACGGCATAGGGATGCTGACCACGGGCATCGTCCTCCTTGTGATGTTGGCCACCAAGTTCACCCATGGGGCCTGGATCGTGGCTCTGGCTATTCCTGCCTGCGTCCTCCTCTTTCTGGCTATCCGCAAGCACTACACCTCAGTCGGGGAGCAGCTGTCGCTGGAGGGGTTGAAGCTCGAGAGATGGACGAAGCTGGCGACACAGAGAGCCTACAAGGTGGTGGTTCCTATCTCCGGCATCCACCGCGGCACGCTTGCCGCGCTGCGTCTTGCCCGCTCGGTGTCGGCGGACGTGGCGGCGGTGATCGTCGACGTGGAGCCGGAGGTCACGGCCAAGGTACAGGAGAAGTGGTCCGCCTGGGGCCACGGGGTGCCGCTGGTGGTCCTGGATTCCCCGTATCGCTCCACTACCGGCCCCCTGCTGAAGTACCTGGACGCTGTCGACCGCCGCGATCCCGAGCGGGGCCCCGCGGTCGTCGTGGTTCCCGAGTTCGTGCCCGCCCGCTGGTGGCACCACGCCCTACACCGGCAGACTGCACTGCTGGTCAAGACCATCCTGACCTACGGGCCGGCAGGGGCGGGGCGCGATCGGGTGGTCATCAGCGTGCCCTATCACCTGCAGCGTTGACGCAGCTTCGGATCGCGGCGGCGCGCTCTAGCGCTGGCCTGGCACTGCAAGCCATGGAGGTAAACATGGATGAGGAAGATCTGATACCGGCAATCAACGGCGTGCGCGTGGCCAACAGGCTGCTCGACCTTCAGCCTCTGCGGCGCTGCGACATCGTCCGCTGTCACGGAGCCTGCTGTGCCCACGGAGTGTGGCTGGACGCACAGGACAGGGACACGATTCTCCGGCATGCCCACCTGGTTAAGCCATACCTGCGCGCCGATCGGCGCGACGAGCAGGCCTGGTTCATGGGCTATGCCAGGCCAGACGCTGACTTCCCCACCGGGCTGTGCGATGGTACTGTGACACTGCCGAGTGCTCACGCCCCCTGCGGCGAGGCTTGCGTCTTCCAGCTGGCCGACGCCCGCTGCGCGCTGCAGGTGGCGGCGGTGGAGAACGGCTTGCCGCGCTGGCTGCTCAAGCCCTTCTTCTGCGCCATCTTCCCCCTTGTGGTGCACGGAGGCGAGCTCCAGCTCGATGAGGAGAACGAGCTCTATCAGCAGCAGTCCTGCAGTCAGAATTCAGGCCAGGGTCAAGAGCCTCCCTACCTGGCAATGAAGGACGAGTTCGTACGGGCGCTGGGCTCCGAGGGCTACGAGCGCCTTTGCCATCTGGCGGCTGCGAGACAGCTGGCGCTCCCGCGCGGCCGCCGGGCACGCCTGTAGCCGCCACCCGCGGCCGGCTCGGCGTGGCGACTACCGAGATAGCGCCCAGCAGGCGACTTGACACATTCGCCTCTCCATGGCAGAACTAGGAGCGTCCGCTGCCTCACATCTGCATACCGGCATTGCCCATCGGCGACGCCACCAAGGAGAGACGGATGTATCGACATGCTCGCAGGCAGGAGACGACTTGGCGCGGGTCCACAGGCCTGGCTGTACGGGCCGGGGCTATCTGGTTGATCGCCGCGCTGTGCCTGGTCGCCTCTTGCAGCTGTGGATCGGAACCGGCGACGCCTACGCCTACCGCCCCCACCTCTACACCAAGGCCGTCGCCGACGCCCAGTCCGGAGCCCACGGCGACGCCGCTGCATCCTCTGATGATCGAGGTCATGCGCCAGCAGAGCTACCCTGGCAGCGAGCTGGTGATTGAAGAGGCGCTGGATCTCGGGTCGAACTACAATCGCTATATCGTCTCCTACCAATCTGAAGGGCTGAAGATCTATGCCCTGCTCACCGTGCCGCAGGGGGAGAAGCCGGAGAGTGGCTGGCCAATCATCGTCTTCAACCACGGCTACATTCCGCCGGACGAGTACAGGACGACGGAGCGATACGTGGCCTACGTGGACGCCTTCGCCTCGGCGGGGTACATAGTCATCCGCCCCGACTACAGGGGCCACGGGGACTCGGAGGGTGAGCCGGCGACTGCCTACGGCTCCACCGACTACACCGTCGACGTGCTCAACGCCATGGCCTCAGCCCAGCGCCATCCGGACGCGGACCCGGACCGCGTGGGAATGTGGGGCCACTCGATGGGCGGTTCGATCACCCTGCGGGCCATGGTCGTGAGCGAGGAGATCAGAGCTGGAGTCATCTGGGCCGGCGTGGTGGCCCGCTATCCGGACTTGATGGAGCGGTGGCGCCGCAGATACCTGGAGATGCCAACACCCACCCCTGGCCCTGACGGCACGAGCCCTGGATGGTACTTGTGGCTGCTTCCCTATGCTCCCTACGAAGATGACCCTGTCTTCTGGGAGTCGATCGACCCGACGTCACATCTTGGCCTGCTGTCCAGCCCGCTGCAGATCCATCACGGCACGGCGGACGAGTCCGTGCCGGTCGAGTACTCGGAGTATCTCTACGAGCGTCTGCGGGAGATCGGAGCTACCGCAGAGCTGTATCTCTACGAGGGAGACAACCACAACATCTCGAACAACCTCTACACCGCCCTGCAGCGGTCGGTCGAGTTCTTCGACCGGTACGTCAAGGGGGAAGGCGGCGGGTTATGACGCGCCGCGCCCGGCAAGCGAGGCGTCCGTCCCGGTCCTGTTTCTCCATCCGCTCTCCTCTTTTCCCAGTGCGGTCACTATCATGGCAGCAGCAGCGATGTCGGCAGCGATAGTGAACCAGTAGCCGGCAAGGTAGGAGAGCCAGGAGTTCCCGGCCCCGACGTGCCCGACTGTGACCGCAACGGCCCCGACGCGCGCCAGGCCTCGGGGCAGGAGGAGGATCGCCGTGCAGTACACAGCGATCCAACCGGCAAAGGCGAGCGGAAAGGCAAGCTGGTGCTGGTTGAACAGCCACATGCCGTGCGGCGCGCCCTCTCTCGCCGTCCAGAGCTCTCCAGCCCAATAGGAGGCAGATTGCCCGAGGAGGGTCAGGCTGAGATCAAACAGCCCGGCCAGCATGGGGGGCACACAGAGCCACAGGCGTTGTCTTCTCATCGATTCTACTCCATTCTGCTGTCGATCGCGGGCTGCCGGAGCGCGGGCAGCCGGGCAGGAGCGCCGTGGCCAGCGGGTGAACTGGACCGACAATACTGCGTCCTCGATCGTATCGAGAGATGTCTCCTCGATGAATCGGTGGTCCATAGCT
>CAZHAX010000012.1:0-101543 GCA_964530325.1 uncultured Anaerolineales bacterium
GGCGGAAAGGCAACAGCGAGAGAAAGCGAGCGCACTTATCCACAGGAACAGGCACTTATCCACAGCCCCAGGCGCGGCTATCCACAGGAGAAAGTCAGCGGGGAGTACGAAGAATTAACAGTCTCAGTGTAGCAACTCAGAGATAATGGCACTGGGGACAGAAGGGGGCGATGTAGGAGATCTTGCGGACCTTGGCGCGCGGGGGTCGCTCAGCCTTCGGCCCACAATCGGGGGGTGCGGGAGACCGCTTTGAAAGCAGTCAATCCGCTTGCCAGGCCTCACACAATGTGCTAGAGTAGCTCTCACCTGCTCGTAGGCAGGCGCGAGTGATTGGGCGGGCACCTGGCTGGATGCCGAGAGTCTCTGCGATCATCATTCTCGTGGCTGTCTTGGTACACGCCGAGGATGTAGCACATGTGGCAGGAGCCAGCTTGCTGCAAGCCCTTGCTAGCACCGGGGCTGCAGTGTGCAAGACGGCGGCCGTCGTCGGAGGCTTAGGGAAGGCTGCATACGACCTTAGCTACTGGATGCCAGCTGTTCGCCGGTTCATGGAAACAATACGGGAGGCTCGAAGCGAAGGGATGGAGGAAACCTGCTAGGCCGCCACGCTGTCGGGCACGAATCGAGACGCTATGAGCTACGACATCAGAGTGTGGTCTGTCATTGAGCCGGAATGGGTCAATATCTTGCCAGAGAGCGAAGGCTGGCAAGCCCAACGGGAGTCGCGCCTTCTGGGGAAATCCACCTGGCAGACCGTTGTGGGGCCTACTCTACTCGTTGAGGACGAGGATATCCCCGATGAGGTACTGGTTAAGCTACCCGGAATCCGATATCTGACTGAGGTCAACCTGGAGCCGATCAGCGCGCCGGGATTCGCTCATGATACTCTCCGGCGGCTGGTCAAGCGAGCGTCGAAAGCCGCATATGCAGCTGTGGAGGATCCGCAGAAGGGGACTGTCGAAACTGCACGAGGAGTCGGTCGGATCACGCGCAGAAGAAGCGATGAGAGGGGGCAGGTGCTGAACCTGGCCTGGTGGTTCAACGACGGCCCTGTTCTGCAAGCGGACGGTTTGCTCCAGTTGGTCAATACGATGGAGCGCCTACTGCCCGAGGCGCTGCCCAGACGATATGGCGCCTATGAGCCCCCACAATACAAGTATGAGGAACAAGGCAAGGAGCGCTTCTGTGAGTTCCTCGCGGAAGAGCGCTTAGCTACAGTGTGGTATCCCCACTATCCCTTCCTTCACGTTTGGGTCGGGGGGGGCACGATGGCCACGGGCCGCGAAGGAATGGATACAAGGCGAATCACATCTATGCAGTTGTACACACCTTGGCACTGTCTGAACCAGGCTGGCCCCTGGCGCTACAGAGGTTCTGGTACGGGATGAGCGATACGATTCGGCCCTTCTACGGAGAGACTCGGTTGTTGAGCGGCCACATAGTCAAGAAGGGGCGTCTCTACAGTGACGCGAAGAGCGATTCGCATCCCATCAGGAACGGATGGTGGAACGGTATCCCTCATCCAATGGGACAAGCGGTGGTGATGGGCGAACCCTATCTGGCGCTGTGGCCGAAGTACGCGGAGAAGGTTGAGAGACGTGGCGAGCTGTGCTTCGCGTCTGTCGATGACTGGCTATCGGGGAAGACAGTCGAATCGGTGGTCGGCAGGGTGCCGAAGAACCTGGCGCAGGGCAAGTACTCCGATCGGGTCAGGCAGATGGGCAAGAGGGGGAAGCGCACCAGAAACACCTATCCGAAGACGTGGCCATTCGACGGACCATTCTCGGACACCTGATATCGCCAGACTGAACAGGCAGGCAGTTCCTGCACTTCCGAATTCGGGGTGCTGATCCTCGATACTCCAGTGCCATTAACTCCTTCGACTGTTCTTCGTAGCTATCAACCCAGTGCCACTATTTTCTGTCCGAAGGCCATCCAGTGCCGGGAACTGTTTCCTGCCAGTGCCATCATCAGTGATTGGTCGCGCCTGCGAGTTGCCTTCCCAGTGCCATGATCTTCGAACGAGTACACTCAGCGAAGCAATCTGCACTTCGGGTGCGGCTAAGGCAGAGTCGGGGAGACCGGACTATCTCTGTGGGCAGCGCAGAGCGTGCCGTAGGGCCATGACGTCGCGGCGCAGGCTGTCGTCCTCGCCTAGAAGGTCCTCTATCCGGTCGCAACCGTAGAGCACCGTCGTGTGGTCGCGGCCGCCCAGGAGTGAGCCGATCTGAGGTAGAGACGACCCCGTCTCGGAGCGCAGCAGGTACATAGCTATCTGTCGGGGCCGGGCGACGGCGACCCGACGGCTCGGGCCCAATAGCTCGGCCAGCTCTATCTGATAGCGCCGGGCGACAGCCTCGATGACCGCGTCGGTGGAGACAGAGATGCGGGAAGGAAGCAGGGAGTCGAGCGCCGCCTTCGCCACGTCGACGTCGAGCGGCTGGCCGGATAGGCTCGATAGGGCCAGGACGCGATTCAGCGCCCCCTCCAGCTCACGGATGTTGCTCTGCACCTGGCTGGCGATCAGCAGCAGTACGTCATCCGGTACTCCTCTATCCCCGGCGGGACACTTGGAGCGGAGGATGGCCAGACGGGTCTCCAGGTCAGGGGCCTGGATGTCCGCAATCAACCCCCACTCAAAGCGGCTGCAGAGCCTCTCCTCCAGTGTGCTCATCGCCTTGGGAGGGCGGTCCGAGGAGAGGACTATCTGGCGGCCGGCGCTGTGGAGAGCGTTGAAGGTGTGGAAGAACTCCTCCTGCGTGCTCTCCTTCCCGGCGATGAACTGGACGTCGTCGACGAGGAGGACTTCCGCCGTGCGGTACTTGTCGCGGAATGCCTCGGTGCTGTGGGAACGGATGGCCTCGATCAGATCGTTCGTGAACTCCTCGCTGGAGACATAGAGGACGTACAGGCCCTTGGCGTAGGCGGCGTGGCCAATAGCGGTTAGGAGATGGGTCTTGCCCAAGCCTACGCCGCCGTAGATGAACAGCGGGTTGTAGGCGCCGGCCGGGTCTTCGGCCACGGCGAGCGAAGCCGCATGGGCCAGGCGGTTGGCAGATCCCACGACGAAGTCGTCGAACCGATAGCGAGGATTGAGCAGCGGCGGGGGGACCGCAGGCGAGGGGAGGGCGAATTCCATGAGAGGCAGGTCAAGCGCCTCACGGGGTTTCTCTCCCCAAACGACGAACTTGACGCCAACAGTGCGGCCCGCGAGCCGGCCGAGCGTACGTTTGACGATGCCGAGGAGACGGTTCTCCAGCCAGTCCTTGGCGTAGCCATTGGCAACGCCGACGACGAAAACACCGTCCTCGTACGTGACCAGACGAGTGTTGCGCAGCCACGTATCGAACGTGGCTCCGGTCATCTGAAGCTGGAGTTCGCCGAGGGCGGCGGACCAGATGGCGGAAGAGTCCATTGTCGCGGATGATGGGCTATTAAGGCGGTTGGTTGCGAGCGATCTGCTCGCCAATGACAACTGCACAGCCTTGCAGATGAGAGTACTCAGCCGCCAGCTACCTGCGAGGACGCGTCGGAGAAGACGTGACGACAACGTCTGGTGCAGGGCAGCGCTGTGGATCGGCCTGGGGGCAGCCGAGAGGCGATATGGAGATCGCTGGAGTGACCATTGGTGGCCCAACTGAGTCCGACACGGCCGCGCCCCCTAAGGATGGCATGGAAAGACGAGGGCTATTGTACCGAAAGGTGGCCGCGGCGCAACCGGCCTGGCGGCAGGCAGCTTAATAAGTAGAGAGTTTTAAGAAAGCTTATGAGTAGTTGACGCCAAGCGGCCTCATCCACGTCTGGCGTAGTACTGGCGGTCGGGGCTGCGGAGGGCACCACATGTGGGGGCAAAGGCGTACTGCCCCTGCGCCAGCGACGGATCCTCAGCTGATCAGCCGTCCGCACGGCCGATCGAGTTTGTCGCCGGCTGCCAAAACCGGGCGGGCATCGTCAGAAAGCAAGGAGCAGCGCGCCTCCAATCAGCAGGCCGAGCATCCATCCCGCGGCGATGTCGGCGACGAAGTGCACCTGGAGTGAAACCCGGGCCAGACCGACCAGCGCCACCCACAGGGCGGGGAGCGGCCAGCTCCACGCCGGAAGCAGCGGCGCCGCCAGTACGGCCAGGCAGCTGGTCCGCGCGGCGTGGCCTGAAGGGAAGGAAGGACGATCGAACCGGGTGTAGAAACCTCGCCCCTCTGCGGGAGGACGATCGCGGCGGAATAGCCACTTCAGCGCAGTGGCCGCGAGGCCGGCGCCGGTCGTGGCGGCCAGAACACGGAGGGCGAAATCGCGCCCGGAAGGACCGCCCACTATGAAGACTATCGCCGCCACCAGCAGCCAGAGCAGACTGTCTCCGCTGTGGGCGAGCAGGAGGGCAAGAGAGCGAAGCGCAGGCGAGGTTGGCGGAAGAGCCAGGCGGGAGGAGACGCGCTCGTCGAGGGAAGGATCACCCCGCTCCAAGCTGCTCACCTGCTATGCCTGGCTGGGGCGAGCGCGAGCCTCGAGGTCGCGGCGCACTATCTCCAGCTGGGTGGGCTTGTCCACGTCCATCCCCACCTCGGCGTAGGGGCAGGGAACCCCGCGGCCGCGGATGCCCAATGCCTCGCACGCACGGCGCTCGGCATCGGCTATGGAGAGGCGGCGAGTGAGGAAACGGACGAGTGTGCCGAATCCGAAGAGGCGCACCTGGCGGAGCACACTCTTCCTGCTGCGGGAGAGCTCCTCCCAGAGTTGCTTCTGAGAGAACGAAGCTCCTGCACGTACCAGACCGATGTCTCCGCCGGCGAAGCAGCCATCTCGGAGCCGGAAGTAGGTTCGCTTGGCCGCCGGGAAGCGGGCTTCCATCACGCCCTGCTCGACCAGGCTGTAGTAGACTTCGTGATCTGTCGTGAAGCACTCCTCGATGAAGGAGTCGACGATGGCGGAGGTTATGGTCGGGACGTCCGAGCTGCACACGAGAACGGCATCCAGATCAGTGAAGGTCTCGAACGCATAGGCCAGGCCGACCTCCGTGTTCGCCATCGGCCCGCCGGGGCCGGGTAGGTAGTCTACCTCGGCCGGGAAGCGGACATCAGCGTGAGGGTCGAGGGCGACGATGACGATATGCTCTGTGTATCTCGACCCGACGAGCGCGTCGACGACGTGCGCGATCATCGGCTTGCCGGCTATGGGGATCAGGGCCTTCGGCCTGCCCGCGCAGGCCTCCGCCAATGGATGGTCCTCTGTCGGCATCCAACCGGCAGTGACCACAGCCGCTACGGAGGGGTTAGCGTTCATCGTTTCCTCAGCTGCTCATGCGCCCCGAAGAGGGGCAGGCCGCATTCTACCACAGCGACCGGGCCGCGCAACCCGGCAGCCAGCGACCTGGTGAGAGACGCGTAGCAGCTCATGCACACTGCGAGGGCCTTGCCCTTTCTGACCGCGTCAGGTAGAATGACCGCCTGCTTTAGAGAGTGGGAGCGAGGATGGCCAAGTATCGCATAGCTATGATGCCCGGCGACGGGATCGGCCAGGAGGTAATGGAGGCCGCCCGGCTCGTTCTCGATCGAATCGGGCTCGACGCCGAATACCCTGCCGGCGAGATCGGCTGGGAGCTCTGGCGCAGCGAGGGAAACCCGCTGCCCGAGCGGACGATCGAGCTCCTCCAGACGTGCCGGTGCGCCCTTTTCGGAGCAATCACCTCGCTTCCCAAGGAGGAGGCGCAGGCGCAGCTGCGGCCGGAGCTACGGGGGAAAGGACTGGTCTACCGCAGCCCGATTGTCCGGCTGCGGCAGGAGTTCGATCTCTACGCCAACCTGAGGCCCTGCAGGTCGATACCGGGCAACCCCCTTAACTACCGGGAGGACATCGACCTGGTGATCTTCCGCGAGAACACGGAAGGCCTGTATGCCGGCGTCGAGTTCCACCCGCTGCCGGAGGATGTGCGCTCCGCTCTCGCTGAGCACAGCCCCGGGATGGCTGCCTTCGCCGAGGACGACAGCGCCGATATCGCCCTCTCCTGCCGGGTATTCACCCGGCGGGGTTGCCGGCGCATACTGCGCCGCGCCTTCGATCATGCAGAAGCGGGGGGATACCCCACGGTGACCGTCGTGGAGAAGCCGAACGTGATCCGGGAGACGTCCGGGCTCATGGTCCGTGAGGCCCGGGAGATCGCCTCTGAGTACAAAGGGATCGAGCTCTGGGAAGCGAATGTCGACGCGATGGCCATGTGGCTGGTGAAGAAGCCCCAGGAGTACGGCGTGCTCGTCTCCAGCAACATGTTCGGCGACATCATCTCCGATCTGGCGGCTCAACTGGTCGGAGGGCTGGGCTTCGCGCCCAGCGGCAACATCGGCGACGCCTTTGCCATCTTCGAGCCTACGCACGGATCTGCCCCCAAGTATGCTGGGCAGTACATGGCTAATCCTACCGCAATGCTGCTGGCGGTGAGGCTGATGCTGGACTGGCTCGGCGAAGACGAGGCAGCTGGCGCTCTGGGCCAGGCCATCAACGCCGTTATCGGCGAGAGCAAGGTGCGCACACACGACATGGGGGGCAGCAGCACCACACTGGAGATGGCCCGGGCAGTGGCGGACAGAATCTGAAGCCGCGCCGGGAACGGCTTGGCCCGCGCTCCGCCGTGGTGTATAATGTAGGCACGGCGGTCGGGAGGCGGAGGAGGCAGAGGATGAGAAAGCTATTCAGTTTTCTAGCCGGCGTCGTGGCCGGAGCTGTGGTTGGTGCAGTGGTGGCTGTTCTGCTGGCCCCGGAGGCCGGGTCGGAGCTGCAGGAGCGCCTTCGCGGGCGTTTCGGCGAGTTGATAGAAGAGGGCAAGAGAGCTGCCGATGCCCGGCGAGCGGAGCTGGAGGCCCAGCTGGAGTCGTTTAAGCGAGGCGCACCGATCACCATCGACGCGACAGAGCGGAGCTGAACGGAGAGCAGGCCTTGCTGCATCCGAGCCCTGGTTCTCTACGAGCCAGGGCTTTCTTGCTGGACGGATAGCGCATAGAAAGCGGGGAGGGGGGTGATCGGCGCGAGGCCCGAGACTGCGATGATCGCCCTGTCCCAGCCATCACTTGCCAAGGGGATCACCCACTCTGCCATCTGATCGCCTCCCACCGCCACTCGCTGGACCGATATCTCCTCACCAATCCCAATCACGAGCACGACGTAGCGCTGCTCCACGGCCGCTGCGGCACGGACGAAGCCACTCGCGTCCCACTGGCCATCGCCGCTCTCGGCCCCGTCGTAGTATCCAATCTCCGGTATGGCTATGTCGTCGAGGGCCAGGCCCGTTCCAAGGCTCGCCCCGTCTGTCAGGTAGGAAAAGCGGACCAGAACCTCGCCGCCGGCGAAGGGGCTGAGGTTGGCCTCCTCGTGGATCCAGGCCGGCCCGCCTCCGCTCTGCCCGCTGTAGCTGCGGGCCTGGCCACCGCTCGCCGACGGTGCGAGCAGCGTCTGCCAGGTCTCTCCTCCATCGCCACTGGCTTCCACGTAGGCGTAGTCGCAGCCGGCCTCCGTGTCGAACCAGGTCCAGTAGGTCAGTGTCGCTTCCGTCGTGCCGGCAAGGTCGAATGACCGGGATAGCGTACTGAACGACTCGTCCGCCGGGACGCTCCACCAGAAGCGGTCCCCCTGGTGAGCGGAGAGCCCGAGGAGAGGCGTCGACTCAGTGCCTTCAAACCGGACGCGCAGATCGTCGTCGCTCTGCAGGCGGATGTAGTCGACGCCCAGCTGATGAACGGAGCCCTCGAACGCAGCGGGGTAATCGGTCAGGTCGGCCGCCAGGGCCGGCTGGGCGACGTTGCTGTCGGGGTACGAATAGGGGGATATCTCCCCCTCTGACAGGTGATCCAAGTAGGTGGCCGCCAGCCAATCAGCAAAGAGATCCTCGAACGTGAGGCCCGTCCCCAGCTCTGCCAGGGCGTCCTCAAAACCCCATACACCATTCGACTGCTGGGAGACGAGAGCCCAGATTCCCTCGTCACCGAAGAGATCGTGGAAGTACAGGGCGAGCAGGTAGCCCGCTCCTCGTTGACCGGCGCTCTCCCCAGCCCAGGCCGCGAGCGAAGCATCGGGGTTCTGGAGAAAGGCGTAATCCACGCTGCCCCCGTCCAGGCCGCAGAGCGCGACGGCCAGCTCGGCCAACCCATCCTTCACCCAGCGATCTTCGTTCCGGTCCAGGTTCCAGTGTACCAGGCGCTGGAGCTCACGGGCCAGCAGGGCCATGTAGGTCGGGCTGCCCGGGTCGAGGCCGACTGCCTGAACCACAATCAGCTCCGCTTCGTTCGAATACGTGTAGATGTCGGCAGGCAGCTCATCGGCACTCGACGTGTAGCCCAGGACTCCCTCACCCAGGTCGGCGTGCAGTATCTGAACGCGGGGGTCGTTGTCGACGCCGGGATTCCACTCGCTGCCGAAGGCCGAGACGACTGTGGGATAGATGAGGCTGTCGAACAACAGCGCAGCCTCCTCCATCTTGCGGACGTCGTGCCACACCCATTCCTCGATCCACATCGCGGCGTGGTGAGTTTGGACTCGCAGGCGAGCGGTCACCTGGCGCGGCTCTCCCGTGGCCGGATCGTGTACCCAGAAGGAGCGCGTGGCATTGGGCACCCGTCGCGGGGGTTCGGGGTTTACCACAGTGTAATCAAATGGTCTGGGGGGCGGATCGGTGACTAGCTCGGCACCCTCAACCGCGACAACCGAGGGGTGATCCACCGGCGGAGTGCTGGGCGTTCGGGCCGGGGAGGTGGGGCTGGACTGGGGGCCGGGGGTGGCGGGCAAATCTGATCCGCAGCCGGCCAGCGACAGCAGCAGGAGCGAGAGGGCCAACTTACGCCCGGTAGTCAAAGCACTCCGGCCGCCGCGCCGTGGCCCGACAGAAAAAAAGGCATAGGTCTCTCCTACGCCCTCCAACAGAATCACGACCGCTGACGCCAGGCTGATGCTAGCTGCGCTTTTCCCTGAGGCGAGCGGCCTTCCCCCGCCTCTGGCGCAGGTAGTAGAGCTTCGCGCGGCGTGTGTGGGCCTGCTGCAGAACCTCGACCTTGTCGATGCGAGGCGAGTGCAGCAGAAACGTCCGCTCGACGCCGATGCCGTGCGAGGCAATACGACGTACAGTGAAGTTAGTGTTCACGCCACCGCCGCGCAGCCTGGTGACGGTACCCTGAAACACCTGCACGCGCTCGCGATCGCCTTCGACGATCCGTGCATGCACCTTGACCGTGTCGCCGGGGTGTACGTCGGCGACATTCGGATTCGGCTCCAGCTGGCCGTTGAGTGAATCGAGCAAGCTCATCTCGGCGTATGCCTATCTAGGTACAGGGCCCCGCCTACCCTGGCGGGGACCCCGCGGATTATACCACGCATCACCGGGCCGTGCAAACAGCCGCTGCCGGATGGAATGTCCTTGCCGCTGCGCGGCCTCTCGAGCACAGTCGCGCCAGCATGCCCGGTGGTACTGAGCACAAGAGCGGCGGTTCTTCGCCGCCATGCGTGATGCCCCAGGCGCGGAGACGATCATCGAGCGCTCCCGCCGCCAGGGACATGCGCCGGGCGAGCAGCGGGCCTTCGTGATGGCCAGGTTGCTGCGGGAGGCCGGGGGGATCGTCGTCGGCAGCGAGCAGCCGGGCGTCGTGACCGCCTGCAAGTTGGTGCCGGTGGACACGATCGAGGAGGTTCCAGGCCTGGTGGCGCAGCAGCTGGGGACCGGCCTCGACGTGCTGCCCGTGCCCCATGCGCTCCACTGCCTGCCTCTTGTGCAGGAGTGCGGCCTCGCTCGTCAGTAGCTAAGCCGCAGTTGGTGGCCGTGCGGTCCAAAGAGCGCGACGAGCGTATCCCAGTCGCGCGCTATCTCCAGTCCCCAGTTGAGCAGGAGCAGAGCGACCAGGATGGCGGCCAGCCAGCGCTGCCAGGGACGGGACGCCCGCCACGGCTTCTCGACGAAGGCGTGCGCCGCCAGAATGGCGACGATCGGCAGCAAGGGAACGTGGAAACGCGGCTCGGCCAGGATCAGCATGTGGACCACTGTGTAGTAGGCGATCAGGATCGCCAGCAGCCCCTTGCGCCGATCCATCCTGCCGCAGACCAGTCCCCATGCCGCGGCCGGTGCCAGTACGATCAGCGGCCCGCACGCCAGCACGTGCACAATCCCAAGCACTAGAGGGGGCATGTTTCCCAGGAGCCCGGATGCGTAGAAGTAGGTGAGGGCACGCCGGTCGAGCGCCCAGAGGTAGCCGGCCTTGCGCGCCATCAGGTATGGGACCCGGGCGGGGTCGCTGCGGACGAACTCCCAGAAAGACTCCATCCCTACGGCGTTCCTCTCGCCGTCGTCGAGCATGGGCAGGAGGTCGAGCGAGATGCCGAACTGGAAGGTGCCCGACGACTCAGGATGGTAGCCCATATACAGGTCGTAGCCCAGAGCTGACTCCACCCAGGTCAGCTTCCCGTGGAGCAGGGAGTTGCGCACAGCCCAGGGAACCGTTACAGCCAGGCAGCAGATGGCAACGACGGCGGCACGCAGCAGCCCTTGTTTCCGCTCGTCGGCCGAGCGCCAGAGCCAGAGGGCCACTAGAGGCACGAACGCGGCGACGATCGAGCGAGCTAGTGCAGCTGCGCCCAAGACCACCCCGGCGAGGGCGTAGTCGCGCAGCCTCTCCTTGTCCACCGCCCGCAGGATCAACAGCAGGGCCAGCGCCAGGAGAGGCACGTACAAGTTCTCCGTGGCCAGTGCCAGGGGATAGACGACGAGTAGAGGGAAGACGGCGATGATCCCGGCGGACCAGCGAGCGGTGCGCTCAGAGAAATGGATCCTTCGGGCCAGTGCCCATACGAGCGGGGCGACCGTCGCCCCCAGCAGGGCTTGCGCCAGGCGCGCGGCGAAGAAGCGGCCCTCTCCCATCCCGCCGAGAGCGTAGACCAGGGCCAGGAAGGCGGGGTAGCCCGGCGGCCTGAAGCTGGTGGGCACTCCGCGTGGATCGTATTCGTCGGGCACGTCCATCGTCAGGTAGCGCTGGATGAGGTTCAGGTCCTCCTCTCCGTACCAGCGGTAGCCGTGCCCGGCCGCCAAGGAGCGGGCGAGCATATCGTACTGGAACATGTCGTCCAGCCCAATCGGCAGGTCGCGTGTGAGAAGGACGGGCACCAGGCGCAGAACAGCCGCCAAAGCGAAGATCGAGACGGCGAAGCGGCGACTCCTGTCCATCCAGCCTCCTCCTGCGGCCTGCCCGGGCCAGGCACTACCCCTCTTCAGGCAGGCGGATAGAGTACAGTTGCAGGCACCGGTTGTCAAGTCCGCCCACAGGGAACCGGGGCCGGGCGGACCAGCCTTGCCGCCCACGCGGCGAGATGGTATAATGCCGGCCTGGTCCACCCAGGCGCTCCGCCGCCGGCCGGGGCGGCTCTGCGGCCGGGGGCGTTTGTTGTTGACTGGGGAAACAGCAGCGCGTGACAGGCGGAAGGCAAAGGAGTAGCCCTGTGCACTTCGATCTGGTCGAACTTATCGAGACGGTCGGCTACGTCGGCCTGGCCGCCATCATCTTCGCCGAATCAGGGCTATTCTTTGGCTTCTTCTTCCCCGGGGACAGCCTACTGCTGACCGCCGGGCTTCTGGCCTCGCGAGGAGCGCTCGACGTGCGCGTGCTGGTTCCTCTGCTGTTCGTTGCCGCAGTTCTCGGCGATACGGTTGGTTACTGGTTCGGAGCAAAGACCGGCCCGCTCATTTTCAAGAGGGAGGAATCGCTCTTCTTCAAGCCGCAGAACCTGCTCAAGGCGAAGGCATTCTACGATAGGCACGGCGGCAAGACAATCACGCTGGCTCGCTTCATGCCGTTCGTCCGCACCTTCGCCCCCATCGTGGCCGGCGCCGCCAGGATGAGGTACAGCCGCTTCCTGGTGTTCAACCTGCTGGGCGGCGTCGCCTGGGCGATGGGGATGACGCTGCTGGGCTACTACCTGGGGAGGGCCTTCGGCAGCGTCGAGGGAATCGATCGCTACTTCACCCTGTTGGTGCTGGCCTTCTTCTTCATCCCTGGCATTCCGACGCTGATCCACCTCTGGCGCGACAACAAGGATAAGATCCTGGGATGGGTGAAGAGGCGGCTGCGCCGTGGGCCAGCGGCGGAAGCTGACTAGTTCGATAGTCGCGCGTAGGTAGGCAGAGAAAACGGCTCCTCCGGTCGTCTGGAGGAGCCGTCGTCTTGCCTAGCACCCATCGGGCTACTGAGGCTCAGCCGCGCTCGATCTGGCCGCCAGGTCCGACCTCTGAGCGAGATCGGGCTGCAGCCTGGCCGTGGCCCGGTGCTTCGCTGAGAGCAGCATCAAGTCGGCCACCAGCAGCAGCGCTCCCGTGGTGAACAGCAGCCCTCTGGCAGCGCTGATGAAGCCGACGGAGAACAAGCCCAGGAAGACCACGCACAGCAGGACAGACTGGGGCAGCGTGCGCCGCCATCCGGCGGATAGACCTAGGAAGATCACCAGAAGGGCCGCGACAGCCGCCCCGGCCGCTGCGGCAGCGACTGGCAGCTCCGTTACTGCGCTGAGGAATGTCAAAGCCGGGAAGAAGAGGAAGAAGCCCAGGCCAGCCAGCACGTAATGATGGGGAGAAAGCTGCGCCTCACTCAGTCGGGAGACTCCGTAGAGGCAAAGAACGAAGAGACCGACGAGGAAGGGCGAAGCCGCCGACAGATCGCGCAGAGGTCCCTGCAGCTCCTGCACGCGCTCGGCGAAGGTGTAAGGAGTGGGCAGTGTGACCTCGAGGTCGCGATCGGCTATCAGAGCGTCGTAGCCCCAGGCGAATAGCTGACCCGCTTCAGTATCAGTGACCTCGCTTGGGGCGAGCGACTTCTCAGTGACGACACCTCCCGTCAGGCCGCGCACCGCGATCTCCACATCCAAGACCTCGAGGCGGCGGTTGTGGTCGATGGCGTAGCGGAAGCTGCCCGCTCCGCGGGCACGATAGGTGACCGCTACCTCGTGCTCCTCGCCCGGCGCAATCTCCGTGTGCCAGGTGATACCGGTCAGGCTGTACTGCACGCCAGAGGGCTCCTCACCGTCGACGAAGAAGTAGACGTCGTTCAGCGTGTCCAGTCCTGCCGGAAAGCTGAAGACGAGCTCGACCGTGCTCGTCGGCACTGTAGTCTCTTGCCGCAGTGTGTACAGCGCTTCGAAGTCGAGCTCGTAGAGTGTAGCCGTGGCCCCGCCGATCTCCTCGTACCAGGCATCGAGGCCTGCGCGGACGCGGCAGGAGATGGGCACGGGGGCCATGTAGGCGTCCCCCGGAGGCCAAGCGGAGGAGGACTCTGGGTAGACATACGCTCCAAGGTCCGAGTCGTACAAGCTGCGGTAGACTACGCTCGGAGCAACCTGCTCCACCTGGTTCTCGAAGTTGAAGGCCATGGCGCGACCGTAGCCCGGGGCATAGAGACCCAAGAGGAATTCGCTGCTGCTGGCGGCGGTTGCGTATCCTCCGTCCGCAGCCGGTTGGCCCAGCCCCAGACCACCGACCAGCGCGGCGTAGCCCACCACTACCAGAGCCAGGCCGAAAACCAGCGCTATCTTTGATAGACTCCGAGAAATCACGATCGCACCTCCAGTCCGCCCCGCGGGTTGCCGGAGATCGGCACAGACCGGCGACCCACAGCCCATTGCATTGTGTCCACAGGACGACCTCCTGGCATCCGAGATGTTACCAGCATGGCACAAGGGTATGGCGGGGCTGTGACACGAACGGGGCAGATTGAGGGCAGGGCGGTGCGCTAAGGAGCGACAGGCAGGGTGAACGTGAACGAGGCGCCTTCGCCGGGTTCACTCTCTGCCCAGAGGCGGCCGCCGTGGGCCTCGACGATGGCCTTGGCGATAGCGAGCCCCAGGCCGGAGCCGTCGCCGCCCTGCCGCGCGCGGGAGGGGTCCCCGCGGTAGAAGCGGCCGAAAATGTGGGGCATCTCCTCGGCCGGGATGCCCGGGCCGGTATCGGCCACAGAGCAGGAGATCATCTCGCCCTTGTGGCGGACGGACAACGAGACGCGGCCCTCAGGCGGAGTGAACCTGATGGCGTTGTCCAGTAGGTTGACCAGCACCTGGTGTATGCGATCGGCGTCGCCGTCGACGAAGAAGGGCGCGCCGCTCGCTTCGACCACGGTGACGATATTCTTCTCTCTGGCCCTGCTCTCAAGCTGGGTCACCGCGCGCTCCATGCTGTCGGCCAGGTCGGTCGGAGATAGGTGCAGCTCCAGTCGGCCCGCGTCCGCGCGGGTGAGCAGCAGCAAGTCGTTGGTCAGGCGGATAAGACGATCGGTTTCGCTGGCCACGGTGTCCAGGAACCGGCCCCGGGTTTCCGGGTCGTCTACGCAGCTCTCCTGCAGGGTCTCCACGAAGCCCTTGATGGCTGTGAGAGGAGTGCGGAGTTCGTGCGAGACGTCGCTGACGAAGCTGGTGCGCAGGCGATCAAGCTGGCGGTAGGCGGTGACGTCGTGGCCCACCGCTACAACGCCGGCGATTGCCCCCTCCCCGTCCCGCAGCGACGTTGTCAGCAGCTCGATCACCCTGTCTTGGGCCGCTATCTCTGTGGCCAGTGGCTCCCCGAGCCGGAGCGTCTGCCCCAGCGCCTCGCGCACTGGCTCCGCTGCGGATTCCAGAAGCGACTCCGCGGCGGGATTGGCCAGTATGACTTCTCCACCAGCGTCGGCTGCCAGGACCGCGTCTGCGAGGCCGTGTAGGATAGCCTCGCGCTGCCGGGCAAGCGCGGCCAGCTCTCCCTGAGCCGCGCTCAGGTTTGTGCTCATCGTGTTGAAGGCTATGCCGAGCGAGCCCAGCTCTTCTGTGGAGGATGGAGGAATCGGTGGAGTCCGTTCACCTCGGGCCAGCGCCGACGCCGCCTCCTTCAACCTCCGCAGGGGGCGGGTCAGGGATCGGGCCAGCAGCAACCCGGCGCCGCCAGCCAACAAGATGGCCGCGGCGACACCGCCAAGCAACTGTGGCCCGAAGTAGTCGGGCATCAGAGCCAGACTGAAGCGCGGCAGAGGACTGGCGACGTAGGAGATGCTCGTCACCGTGCCGGCCGCTGAGTAGACGGGATAGGCAGCGTAGAGGATGCGGCGGCTGGGAGCCCATTCGTAGCTGCGGACTTCGGTGGCCGGGGTGCCGGCAAAGGCGCTCTGAACCTCCGGCCTGGCCAGCATGGAGTAAGCCGCGCTCGCAGATTCCTCCAGGCTTCTGGGTGGGAAGCCCAGATTCTTCTCCAGTTCTGCCCACTGGCCACCTGAGAGCGCCGGCTGTGAGGAACTATCGGCGTAGAGCCGGCTGTTGCCCGCCGAGGATTCCTGGGTCTCAAGGACGGCCAGACCAGTCGACTCGATGACGATGATCCCCTCCTCGTCTATGACGTGGGTGTGGTAGCCGGGCAGGACGTTCGCCAGCTGGGAGTAGGGTTCGGCAGCCCCCTCTGAGGCCGATCCCGCGCCCGGCTGGGCGGCCGAGGCCTGCAGCTCGACCTCGACCGTCTGGGCCACGCTGCGGGCCTGCGCCAGGAGATTCTGACGCAGCACGTCAAGGAAGGCCCGGTCGAGGACTGTCCAGGCCAATCCGGCCGCGACGGCCATTGCCAGGCCGGCGACCAGCAGGTAGGAGACTATCAGGCGAGAACGAAGCGACCTGAGCATCGTGGGGACATGGTAGCAGGGACTTGTGTCAGGAGCGTGTCAGGAGGCCGCACTCAGTCGCGCTCGAGGCGATAGCCAACGCCGCGCACGGTGGATATCATGCCGGATGGGCCGCCGGCCGATCGCAGCCTGGCCCGCAGACGCTTGATCGCGCTGTCGACCGCTCTGGCGTCTCCGAAGTAGTCGTAGCCCCACACCTGATCCAGCAGTTGCTCTCTGGACAATGCTTGCCCGGCGTGGCGGACCAACATCTCCAGGAGATCGAACTCGAGCCGGGTCAGAGCGAGTGGGCTATCGCCAACGTGTGCTTCGTGGGCCAGGGTGTCGATCGCCAGTGGGCCGATCCGGAGTCTGGAGACGGCGTCTCCCTCACGGGCGGCGACTCGGCGCAGGACAGCTTTCACCCGGGCGACCAACTCGCGGACGCTGAAGGGCTTGGTGACGTAGTCGTCAGCGCCAAGCTCGAGGCCCACGACCCGGTCCACCTCCCCGTCGCGGGCGGTGAGCATTATGATCGGCACGGAGCTCTCGCGGCGCAGCTCCCGGCAGACGTCGAGGCCGTCGAGTTCGGGGAGCATCAGGTCGAGTACTATCAGATCGGGATGCCCGCCTCGGGCCAGGCGCAGCGCCTCTCGACCGTCGTGCGCCACAACGACCTGGTAGCCATTCCGCTGCAGGTTATATCGCAGCAATTCGGTGATGGCCGGCTCGTCGTCCACAACGAGGATCTTGTGGCTCACGGTTGGGGATTGTATATCGAGCTCGCCGTGCTGGCAAACAAGAACGCCCCCTGCCAGAAGGCAGGGGGCGGATGCATCCAACTGTGGCTTGCTCAGCCTACTGCTCGTCCACGGTGATGGACTCGATTACGTCCGGCTCAGGCTGGCCGAAACCGGGAACGGTCTGAGTGAGGCTCTGCAGGATGTCCATCCCCTCGGTCACGCGGCCTATGATTGTGTACCGTCCATTGAGTTCCGGGAGCGGAACGTAGGTGATGAAGAACTGGCTGACGTTCACGCCTTGCTGGGGGCTGTACAGGGCCAGCATGCCGGCCTCGTTGAACGATAGCTCCGGCCTGGTCTCATCGCCGCAGTAGTAGCCGGCGAAGGGCAGACCCCAGCCGACGCTCGCCGGATCGCCTGCCTGCGCCGCCAGGTCGTACTCGACGGCGAAGAACTCCAGGCCATCGTACCAGCCCTCGCCGGCCAGGAAGGCGAAGCTGTTGGTGTTGGTCGGAGCCTCTTCGGAGAAGAGCTCAACGACGATGGCCCCCTTGCTGGTGGCAATCGTGGCCGCGTACTCCTTCCCTTCGCCGATCACCCTTGGCGGCAGGGCGCTGTACTGCTCTGTCTCCATCAGGGCGGTGAAGCGGACGAGCAGGAGGGCGTCTACTCCGAGATCGCTCGACGGGTAGAAGACGCCGTTAACGATGTAGCTGGGCGTGTAGGGTAAGCCGAGGTCCCGGGCGCCTTCGCTGTCTGCAGTGACCTTGTCCAGATACACGTGGTTCTGCAGGTCGTCTGAGAACCGTTCCACATCCAGTCCCAGCTCCTCGGCGTAGGCGGCGAGCAGCGGAATCACGCTATCCTGATCCGACGCGGACCACTCGCCCTGGCGGGCGTAGAGCAGATCGTGCATCTCCCAGAAAGCGCCCTGGGCGCCGGCGGCCTCCGCCGCCTCGGCTGTGGTCACGGCCAGCGGGTGATAGTCCAGCGTGAAGTGGCGAAAGATGAAGATGACGTTGTCCCCCGGGGCGTCTTCCAGACGGTCGTGCAGCGAGGCCCTCCCTGCGCAGGCGCTGCACTGGAAGTCTGCGTACTCGATGACGACGATGTCCGCATCCGCGGGGCCGCTGGCCTGGTCGGCCTCGGTCACCGGCGGCACCGGGACCTCGGCGAATTGGAGGGGTGCCAGATAGCAGCTGGCGGGGCCGGCGGGTGTAGGCGTGAGCGTCGACGTCCTCGTTGGTGTAGACATGGCCGCGCCCGAATCGCAGCCGGCGGAGACGACGAGCAGCAAGAGGGGCACCAAGAACAAACCTTTCTTCATTCCTGCATCCTTGTAGTCACAATAGGGGCAATTCTACCATGGATGGGCGGGCGCGGCCACCCTCAGTGCCGGGCCGGGCAGTTGGCAAGCCGACCGACCTGCTGTAGAATGCAACCGCTCTATCGCCGCCCGGCGCCGGCGCGAGACGGGCACCGCGGCGGCGAGAGGGCGAGAGGCCCACGGATGCCGAAGAGGAAGCAAGCGCTCCTGATTCCGGTGGCCATCGTGGCGGTCTGCATCACGGTCTCGGCATCTCGCTGTCTGGCTACCCCCCGCGCCGAGCCCACCCAGGTGGCGGCGACGGCCAACGGCGACGCGGTGTACGCTCAGAGGCGGGAGGCGATGGTCGCATTGACCATCGAGGGGCGGGGCGTCACCGACGAGGACGTGCTGAGGGCGATGCGGGTGGTGCCGCGCCACTTGTTTGTTCCAGACGACCTTCAATACTGGGCCTACAGCGACCGCGCACTGTCCATCGGCTATGGTCAAACCATCTCCCAGCCCTACATCGTGGCTTGGATGACCGAGCTACTGGAACTGCGGCCGGGCGAAGAGGTGCTGGAGATAGGAACAGGCTCGGGCTATCAGGCTGCGGTTCTGGCGGAGTTGCCTGGAGTGGAAGTATATACGATCGAGATAGTAGCCGAGCTGGCGGCGGGTGCCTGCCAGCGGCTGGAGGAGATGGGCTACGCCGACGTGCATTGCAGGCAAGGGGACGGCTACTACGGATGGGCGGAGCACGCTCCGTTCGATGCCATCGTCGTAACGGCGGCGCCCGACCACCTGCCGCCGCCACTAGTTGAGCAGCTCGCCCGCGGCGGAAGGCTGGTGATCCCCATAGGGCCGAGAGGCGGCTGGCAGACGCTGTGGTGCTACGTCAAGAGCGTTACTGGCGAGCTGGTGGCTGAGAACATGGGTGGGGTGGTATTCGTTCCGTTCACCGGGGCAGGCAGCGAAGCGGGCGAGGGCTACTGACCCGGGCTGGAGCAGGGCGAGAAGGATCAGCGATGGCCCCAGAGAGAGAAGCCCCTGAAGAGCGCGGCGAGCACATGGTGTCCGACACGATCGAGCGCCGGGGCGTTGGCGACCAGGCGGTGCTAGGCGCGATGCGCCGCGTACCTCGCCACCTGTTCGTGCCGGAGGCGGAGCAGCGGTACGCCTACGGCGACTACCCACTGCCGATAGGCTACGGACAGACGATCTCGCAGCCGTACATAGTGGCGTTGATGACGGAGCTGCTTGCTCTGAAGGAAGGGGACAAGGTACTGGAAGTCGGAACCGGGTCCGGGTACCAGGCTGCCATACTGGCTGAGCTTCCCGGCGTCGAGGTGTACACCATCGAGATAATCCCGGAGCTGGCGGCAGCCGCTTGCCGGCAGTTGGAAGAGATGGGCTACGACAACGTCCACTGCAGGCAGGGCGACGGTTACCACGGATGGCCCGACGAGGCTCCGTTCGACGCGATCATAGTCACCGCTGCGCCGGTGCATCCCCCCAAGCCGCTGCTCGATCAGCTTGCCCCGGGAGGGCGGCTCGTCGTTCCGGTGGGCACAGCCGGAGGGTTCCAGACCCTCTGGAAGTACGTGAAGAGATCGGACGGCGAGGTGGAGTCGTTCAGCCACGGTGGCGTAGCCTTTGTGCCCCTCACGCGCGGTGAGCGCTGACGGCTCCGGACAATAGGAAGGCCGCAGCGTAGCAGGCAGCCCCGAGCGCCAATACGGCGGGGAATCCGAAGGACAGCGCGAGCAGCGCGGCCGCGATCGACGCCACAACCGATACCGCGCCATTCACTCCCCAGGCCCAGGTGACCAGCGGCTCTTCTCTTCGTTCCAAGCGAGCCAGCCCCTTGGGAAGCGGCATTCCCATCAAGAGCCCTGCCGGGGCGAGAGTAGTGATGGTGATAGCTGCCCGGCCCCACAGGGGTGCCCCGAGCGCGGCCTCGAACAGCAACGGCAGGCCGGCGGAGTAGAGAATGACCAGCACTGGAAGAGAAAGCAGCACTGCGCTCAAGGGAAGCCGGGGAGAAAGCAGGCTGCCCAGACCGGAGAACAACAGAAGAGCGAACAGCACGGCGGTGAAGGCGTATGATGGGTGCCCCAGGAAGAGAATGAACTGCTGTACCAGGGGCATCTCCACAGCTAGAAAGCCCAGGCCCAGGAGTGCGAAGTAGCCGAGAGCGGACGCCAGTGCCCGGCGCGACCCTCTGGGCGGGCGGCGCGCAGCCAGAGGCAGCAGCACCAGGACCAGGGTCGCCGCCAGCGCCAGCAGGAGAAGCACCAACAGGACGAAGTAGCCGGCTCCGCCAAAGGGGAGCCAGACGTGGCCGGCCAGCGCCAGCACATCCGGAGCCTGTCGCCACGTGAAGTAGTGGCCGAAGAAGGGCCAATCGTCACGGGGTGGACGGATGTTGAAGGATGAGGCGCTGTAGACAGCTTCTCTCCCGCCGGCGTCGAGAAGCTGGAGGCAGGTCTCGTAGTAGACCGGCTGGGACATCCTGTTGTAGCGATTTGGCTCGTCCGGGCGTATGTCCGGTGCGTACACCAGGTCGAAGGCGCGCGCCTCTGCGAAGGCGCGTATTTCCTCCAGCTCCTGTGCCTCGAAGGGGCCGCGCCGGGCCAGGATGAGCATCTGCCGATAGCTGCGCAACGCCACTAGGCTCTGCTGCGGATCGCCGCCGGTGTGCTCGAGTGCCTCGGCCGCGAGGGCGAAAGCCCGAATGGACTCCGAGGGCGGTACCTGGAGCCAGCGGGAGATCACGAGCAGACCCCGTTCGTCGAGCGCAGCCAGGTAGTCGTTGAACGCTTCTATCGTGTTGCTGTAGTCCTCTGCCAGGCTATATGCGCCGGAGGCCACGGGGCGGTACGGAGCCGTCAAGGACAGCACCACGATATCGAAGCGCTCATCGGTGCGTCTGCTGTAGGCCCGTCCCCCTTCAACGATCACGTCGACGCGGGCGTCGTCATACAGCAGCCCCGCCCATTGGCCCTGCTCGCGCACAGCTTCGACAACTAGCGCGTTCGCCTCGACGGCGGTCACAGAGCTCGCCCCGTTGGAAAGCGCGACCAGGGTATCGAGGCCGCCGCGAGGCTCGAGGACGAGCGCGCGGGCGCCCGGCCGCAGCCGGTATGGTAGCGAGGTCAGCAGGCAGTCTGTGAAGTCAAGGTCGGTGAACCCCGGCTGCACATGGCTGATCGGGCTCAGGTCGTCGCCATCTACCGTCATGCCCCGCTGACCGGGTGGCTCATCGGTGCAGACGAAGCCGCGACCCGGCAGGCTGTGGATGGCCTCCGAACTGACGACGTCTACCCTGGAGAAGCTGTTCCACTTCCTGAACAGGAGCTTGGCGTCCGGGTTCAGAAGCAGGTAGCTCAGATCCTTGTAGGGAGATAGTCTGATCTCCAGCGCCGGCGGCGGGCTGACGGCCCCCGCCAGGAGGAGCGCTCCGAAAGCGAAGGGCATCGCCCGTGAGATCCAGGATGACGGGCGAGTCCCGGCAAGCCGGAAGAGGGCCGCGGCAAGCAGGCCGAGCGCGGAGGCAAGGAGGACCGTCCCCTCGGCTCCTATCAGGCGGGGGGCAGAGATAGCTAACAGGCATCCACCGGCCGACCCCACCAGGTTAGCCGCATACGTCTGGCGGGTCTTATCGCGGCGCAGGTCCAGGAGCAGGCCAACAACGGCGCCGCTGAAGAAGAAGGGGGTTGCCAGGGCCAGGTAGTGCAGCGCCAGGATCAGGCCCTGCTGATAGTCGTAGGAGATTCGAAAGGAGTCAAACGGCAGGTACAGTGTCAGGGCGTAGGAGCCGACCGCTGTGACGGCGAATCCCCAGCAGAGAAGAGGTAGAGATTCGACAGTAGGCTGGCGGCGGCGGCCGGCGAGGAGTGCCAGAATGGATCCGCTGGCAGCAAAGCCGAGCAGGGCCACGCTGATCGTCATGAAGGCGAAGTGATAGAACTGGGAGACGGAGAAGACCCGGCTGAGGTTGATCTCAAAGGCGAGCGTCGCCGCAGACAGGACGAAGACGGCTGCGTACGATATCATCCTGTGACCTCAACTCCAGTACGGGCAGCGGCAGAGCTGAGCGCGGGGCAGGGGGACTACTGGTAGCTGATGAAAGCTGGCGGTGGATAGAGAGAGAGCACCTCCTGGGGGGTCATCAGCGGCATATCCAGCCGGTAGAACAGCTTGAACCCGCCATACTCGAAGCCAGCCTCTTCCCGGTATTGGTTGTAGTCGTCAAGCTTGGCGCCGCGACCGCCGAAGCCGTCCGCGTGCCAGACCATGTCGATAAGCGGGTAGTCCTGGACAAGATGCTTGTTCGTGAGCACGGCGTCGCGGAACTGATGGACGACGAGTATCTTCTGCTCGCCGACCTGCTCCGCGATTGTGCTCAACCAGGCCTGTATCCAGTTGATAGTCTCGCCATCCAGGCGGCCGAGGTCGACGGCGGGAACCTGGTCCGGGCCCACTACCCATTCAGGGTCTATGGCCAGATGGACGTTGGGCTCGCGCAGGTAGGGCTCGATGATAGCCAGTTCTGTCTCGATCGGGCTGCGGCCTGGCTGGATATCGAGCACGACCCATGCCCCCTCCTGGGCCGCTACGTCCAGCCACCAGCGCAGCGTCTCCGGGGCCAGGCGGTGATTGTAGTCGCCGTCTTCCCCGGGGAAGTCGTCGGCGACGGTGGCTACGGTCTCGAAGACGATGGTTACCTGGACGCAGGGGTCAAGCGCCTGGTAGGCCGCGGCCTCGGCACGCAGGTAGGTGAGCATTGTCGGAAGGTCGTAGGCGCCCAGGACGCCCATGCCGCTGCTCAGCGGGCTGCCGTAGTAGGCTACGAACCTGCGCCCGCGTATGTGCGAAGCGGGATGGGCTGGCACCGAGCAATCCCTGGGCTCGAACGTGCCGAGCAGCGTTCCAGAATACGGCGTAGGAGTCTCCGTCGGTGTTGCCGTCGGCGTGGAGGTAGGCGTGGTGGTCGGCGTCGGAGTGGGAGTGGCGGTAGGGCTCGGCGTGGGAGTATCCGTCGGCGAGGGCGTCGGAGTGAGGGTGGGGGAGGGAGTCGGCGGATCGGAGCAGGCTGCCAGCAGAGCGATCAGCACGCCGGCCACCAGCGGTCTACTCAGCAGCGGTCTAGAGTGAACAGGCATGCTATCTCCTGAGGTGTGGCGTGTGGCGCGACCCGGCGAAGTGTACAGCAGATTGTGCGATCTGGCAAGGTTCAGCTGCATTGGGTCCTCAGGCCGGAAAGCGCGGCAGCGGTTGACAGGCCCCTGAGCGCGTGCTATACTGCCGCCGGTGGGCCGTTAGCTCAGCCTGGCAGAGCAGGGGCCTTTTAAGCCCAGGGTCGCAGGTTCGAATCCTGCACGGCCCATCCTGTGGATAGTCGGCCGGGCCGGGCCGATTCTTTCGTTTCTGGGGGGCATGCCGTGACGCTACCGCTGTGGGCTTACTGGGTCGCACTGGCGGCCATGTTCGTGGGCCTGCTTGGTGTCGTCCTGCCGCTCGTGCCGGGAGTCGGCCTGATCTGGATCGTTTCGCTGGTCTATGCCCTCGCCGAGGGCTTCGCAACGATTGATCCCCTGACGTTCGCTGTGCTAACGGTCCTTGGCGCCATCGGCTTCTCTGCCGATCTGTGGATGACCCAGCTGGGGGCCAAGATCGGCGGCGCGTCCATCTGGTCGCTCTTGGCCGGCCTCTTGCTGGGGACGATCGGGGCGATAGTAGGCCTTGTCTACCTGGGCGCGGCAGCAGGTCCACTTGCCGCGATCGGGGCCGTAATGGGCATTGTCCTGGCCGAGTGGTACCGGCGGAAGAGCCTCCGCGAGGCAATCAAAGCGGGCGGCGGCTGGCTCGTGGGCTGCACGCTTTCCGGCGTCCTGCAGCTGTTGATCGCCGCTCTGATGATCCTCATCTTCGTCTGGCAAGCCCGGGCGAGCTAGTGCGGACGGTGCTCGCGCGGCCCTGTGGCGGGCCGCAGTCGCGGCGTCAGCCGGCCGCGGCTTGACATCGCCACGCCCAGGACTATCATACCCTGGCCATGCTCGATTTCACCCCCTTCGCCGGCCGGATGACGTCTTCCAGGCCCTATACGGTCAGCCAGCTTACCGGCTACATCCGGCGTCTTTTGGAGGAGGACCCGGCGCTCGAGGGGATCTGGGTGGAAGGGGAAGTATCCAACTTCAGCCGGGCCGCCTCGGGCCACTGTTACTTCACGCTGAAGGATGCCGGCGCCCAACTGGGCTGTGTCCTGTGGCGCTCGCTGGCGGATGCGCAGGACCGCTTTCCGTCGGATGGCGACCTGATCCTGGCTCGCGGTCGTGTGGGTGTATACGAGGCTGGAGGCAGATACCAGCTGTACGTCGATGCCATCGAGCCGGCAGGCCTAGGAGACCTCTATCTCCAGTTCGAGCAGCTGCGAGCACAGCTGGAGGCGGAAGGGCTGTTCCGTCCTGAGCTCAAGCAGCCCTTGCCCCGCTTCCCCCGGAGCATAGGCATTGTGACCTCGCCGCAGGCGGCGGCCCTGCAGGACATCCTCAACGTTCTAGCCCGGCGCTATCCAGCAGCGGAGGTCCTTCTGTCCCCTACCCTCGTCCAGGGTGAGGAGGCCCCGGAGCAGATCGTGGCCGCCATTGGCGCGCTGGAAGCAGTCGGCGGTGTGGACGTCATTATCGTCGCCCGCGGCGGCGGCAGCCTGGAGGATCTGTGGGCCTTCAACGACGAGCGTGTCGCGCGGGCCATCGCTGCATCGCCGATCCCCATTGTCTGTGGGGTGGGCCATGAGACGGACTACTCGCTTGCGGACCTTGTCGCGGACATGCGTGCGCCGACCCCGTCAGCGGCCGCGGAGCTGGCCACACCCGACCAGCTCGAACTGAAGGGCCTGCTGGCGGCGCTATCTCTGGCCCTGACCGAGGCCCTCGAATCGGCAACAGAGAGTCGCCGCTGGCGGCTGGCGGAGCAGGTGCGGGCACTCAGGCATCTCTCGCCTGCCGCCCGGCTGGCCCAGGCTCGCCAGCGTGTTGACGACATGCAGGATAGAGGGGCCGCCGCAATGCGCCACTCTCTGGTCCTGCGCAGGGAGCGCCTGGGTGGGCTGGTGGGCCAACTTGGCGGCGTGAGCCCGGCGGCGACGCTTGAGCGTGGGTATGCCGTCGTGCGGCGGCGCGACACAGGAGCGGTTGTGGGCTCGGTCTCACAAGTTGCAGCGGGGGACGAGCTCGACGTTCGGGTGGTCGACGGGGTCATCGGTGCAGACGTCTCGGGTGTTCGATCGGCAAGGTAGCGCGTTCAGGGAGGATTCGATGTCTCAATCGGAGGTTCGGGCTGTCTGTTTCGACAAGCCGGGCAAGGAAAACACAGAGCTGGTTCTGGCGCTTGCCAGGCAGCGGGCAGATGAGCTGGAGATCGATACGATTCTGGTCGCCAGCACGACGGGGGCGACGGGGGTCCTGGCCGCCAGCCAATTCGCTGGGTCCCGAGTCGTCGTCGTGACCCACTCTGCAGGCTTCCGCGAGCCGAATACCCAGGAACTGACGGAGGGTAATCGGACAGCGATCGAGGCCTGTGGCGCTCAGGTTCTGACGTGCCAGCATGCCCTTGGGGGCGTCGGCAGGGCGGTTAGAAAGAAGTGGGGAACCTACGTCCTCGACGACATTGTGGCTCAGACGCTTCGCATCTTCGGCGATGGCATGAAGGTCTGCGTGGAGATTGCGCTGATGGCCGCAGACGCCGGACTAGTCACGGCGGGCGAGCCCTGCCTGGCAGTCGCCGGAACAGGCCAGGGAGCCGACACCGCCGTCGTCCTGCTGCCGGCCAACGTGCAGGACTTCTTCGACCTGCGCGTACTGGAGGTGCTGGCCAAGCCGCGGCTGGGTTAGGGCGGCCGCGCAGAGAACGCTGGTGGCTGCCACCCCAAAGCGGCTCTAGCCCTCGCTGAGCGCGACTACGATGGCGACGGCCACGACCGTCAGGAGGATAGCCACAGCCACGACGGCGGCGATCGCCCGCCCTGTCCTCTGCCTGAACCTTCCTGTGGCCCAGAGGAACACCCCGGCTGCCATTCCCGCTCCTACCCCCACGCCGGCGATGGCAGTGAGAGCCGTGCCCACAAGTGCGGGGAGATCGACGGGGACCACGAGGCGGCCGAACAGTTCCAGCGAGTACCGGCTGCCGAGGAAGGCGTAGCCGGAACCAACCAGGAGCCCGGCTGCGAGGAGGGCAACTCCCTGCCGCCGCCGCCGGTCTTTCTCCAGCCAGATCGTGACCAGGCCCAGCCCGATCATGCCCACGGCGAAAGTGAGCACAACCGTGGTTATGAACTCGATCTCGGTCATTCCTGCTCACCTCCTCGCCGGCCTAACGCGACTCCCGCCGCTAACTTGGCCCCGGCCGCCCGCGCGCCCACCGCCCGGACGGGCGCAGGGCGGTCCAGCTTAGAAGAGCTTCAGCTGTTCTGCCTCGAGAGGCAATGTGGACTCATCCATCTGGGCGGCTTGCCTGAGCAGCTCCGGTATGCGCTTCATATCCTCGGCGATCACCTGGCGCAAGCTGGGCTGATGGAGCGCCGCCGCAGGGTGGTACATCGGATAGTAGACTACACCGTCGATCTTCCGTGGCTGGCCGTGGGTGCGCGAGATGCGGGCGTTCGGGAAAGCCCGGGCCATGGAGAAGCGGCCGAGGGTAACAATCACCTTCGGCTTGAGCAGCTCGACCTGGCGGTCAAGGAAAGGCCTGCAGGACTCTATCTCCTCGGGGAGCGGGTCGCGGTTCTTGGGAGGGCGGCACTTGATCACGTTGGCGATGAATACGTCCGTGCGGGCCAGCCCAATGCTTTCCAGCAGTTCCTCGAGGAACTTGCCGGCCGAGCCGACGAAGGGGCGCCCCTGCTGGTCCTCGTGGAAGCCCGGGGCCTCGCCGATGAGGAGGATATCTGCGTGCTCTGGCCCTTCTCCCGGCACGACGTTGGTGCGCCCACGGTGGAGGCCGCAGCGGGTGCACTTGCTGATCTCTTCCGCGAGCTTGTCAAGCCCAGACACCGTCGTCCTCCTACCTCAAGAGAAGGAGCCGAAGCCCTGGCCGGTATGGCACGGGATTATAGGGCAATCCCTTCTTCTTGTCCAACCTCGATGTTGTGGGAGAGCAGACGAAGCTCCAGACTACGGCGCATGGTCGCTATGAGCTGGCGGTGTTCTCCGCTGGCAAGGTCCGCTTCCATTATCCAGGCGTCCTCGCCGTCGCTGTAGTACCCAGGGTGCACTCCCTTATCTCGGAAGCCGTACTTCTGGTAGAGGCGATGGGCCACGGAGTTGTAGGCGCGCACTTCGAGGGTCAGCACCTCTCCGCCCATTGCCACAGCCTGCTCAACGGCAGTGAGCAAGAGGGTCTCCCCGAACCCCATCTGTCGCCAGTCCGGGTGAATAGCCACCGTGCTCAGGTGGGCATCCGTTCCTTCCACTCGCAAGCCGACGTATCCGATGATGCGGTGGGCGTCTCCGGCCTCGTCGCCAGCGCCCAGCCAGCGGAGCCATCGCGGCTGAGGCTCCACGTCCTGCGCGCAGGGCGCGACCAGCACGTAGTAGGCCCGGTCACCGCGGCCGATTTCGAGTACATAGGACGAAGGAGGCCACGGCGTGGGAAAGGATAGCCGGTCGATAGCCGCCACCCGGGGCACATCTCCGGGGCGCATCCTGCGCATGTAGAAGCGAGCTGCCTCAGACGATCTCACGCTGTGTAGCTCAGATAGGCCGGGCTGAGTGTGGCCAGATCATCCGTCTCGCCGCGCCGGAGCCTGTCCCAGGCCAACTCGGCCAGGAAGCCAGCTCGCCGGAGCCGGGCCGCCGGTGAGGCAAGAATCGCCTTGGAACGCAATCTCGATAGCACCCCTGCTCCGCGCGGGTCGATCTCCCCGCAGAAGATGGTGCGCTCTTCGACGTCGCGAGCCAGCTCAAGCCAGGTCGTCAGCCGAGGTGATTCTTCGGCAGCCCAGCTGTTGCCGGACCAGCGGTAGGTGGCCACGCATATTCGATCCCGTCCGGCCTGCAGCACGGCGCACATACGTTCTTCCGCGCGTCCTTGGGCGGCGGCAACCACGTCGAGCGTGGGCACGCCGATGATGGGCAGCCGTTGCGCCATAGCCAGTCCCTTTGCTGCCGCCATGCCCACCCGCAGTCCTGTGTAGGAGCCTGGCCCCCTGGCCACGGCCACCGCGGATATGTCGCCTGGGCCGGCGCACAGCCGCGCCAACGCTTCCGCCAGGCGCGGAAGCAGCTCGACGCTGTGCCGGCGCCTCGACTCCCAGGTGTGTTCCGCTTGCACCTGCACTCCGTCGTGTAGGGCCAAGCTGGCGTAGTCTGTGGCCGTATCTATTGCGACAAGCAATGTCCTATGCTCCGAAGGCATCTTGCCGGAACGCGTCGAGCAGCTCCCCGTGGCGCTCTCCCTGCGCGTTGAACTGCATGGTTCGGGACGTCTGGTCTGTGAACTCCAGATGGATCCACAGGCG
Organism: uncultured Anaerolineales bacterium; assembly: GCA_964530325.1. GTDB lineage: Bacteria > Chloroflexota > Anaerolineae > B4-G1 > B4-G1 > CAZHAX01. The sequence continues at coordinate 28,189 of CAZHAX010000012.1, forward strand.
ATTGGCCGGCATCAGCGACGGCGCGCGCTCGGCCCACTCTACCACACATACAGCCGCCGGGTCGCCCAATACCTCGACTAGACCAAGCGTAAGAGCCTCGTCATCGCCGGAGATGCGGTAGAGATCGATGTGGTGGAGCGTCGCCTGGTCGGCTGGTCGAGTGTACTCGCGAACTAGCACGAAGGTGGGACTTATGAGAGGCTGGCCTGCGCCCCATCCCCTGCCGATCCCCTGGGCCAGACAGGTCTTGCCTGCGCCCAGGACTCCTTCCAGGCAGATCACGTCTCCGCCCCGGAGCAGGTCGCCCAGTCGCGCTCCAAGCCGCCGGGTCTGCTCGGGGCTGCGACTGACGAAGTCGAGAGAGTGCTCGTTCAGGATTGGGACCATCCGCTGCGGCGCCCCCCGATATCAGTCCTTCCCTCGCCGCTGGCGATTATACAACCGTATCTGGGCGCCGACAAGCATTTCTCCGCCGGAGAGTGCCGGAAGCCCCTGGGGCTGCTAGCGCAAAGCCTGGTGCGGATGTATAATGCCGGCGCGGCCAACCGTGGCACTCCCCGGTGCCGAGCGGAGCGAAGGAACGAAGCCTTGCGCTACCTGGTGATCTCCGATATCCACGCGAATCTGGCAGCCCTCGAAGCCGTGCTCGCTGACACTCCCTCATACGACGAGGTCTGGTGCCTGGGCGACATCGTGGGCTACGGCCCAAAGCCGAACGAGTGCGTGGAGCGACTCCGCGAGCTTCCCCATCATAGCCTTGCCGGCAACCACGACTGGGCCGCACTGGGCAGGATCGATCTGAGCACGTTCAACCTGGACGCCCGGGTCGCCAATGCCTGGACACAGTCTGAGCTGACGACTGTATCGCGCGCTTTCCTGGAGACCCTGCCTATCCAGGCGGAGATTGATGGCTTCACCCTCGCTCACGCCAGCCCCCGCGAGCCGGTGTGGGAGTATGTCCTTGACGCTCGGCAGGCGTATGCGAATCTGGATCACTTCTCGACCACCTTCTGCCTGGTCGGGCATAGCCACGTCCCCGTCGTCTTCAGGGCGAACGACGATCGGCGGCGCTGCGACACGCTCCTGGGACCGTTCTCTGGCCCCCTGGAGCTTGGCGATGAGCGGGCGATTATCAACCCGGGCAGCGTTGGGCAGCCAAGGGATGGAGATGCACGTGCTAGCTACGCCCTGCTCGATACCGACGCCCATACCTGGGAGTACCGCCGGGTGGGCTATCCGGTGGAGATCACGCAGGAGCTGATGCGCGCCCGCGGCTTGCCCCGTCGCCTTGTTGAGCGGCTGGCCCTGGGTCGCTGACCAGGGAACCCAGGAGGGTCCTCTCGCGTCATGTTAGTGACTCACTACCTTGCGTCATGAGGGGAGGTATCATGGGAAACGGCAAGAGAGTAGGGATCAGGAATGCGTGCTGGGCCTTCGCCGCCGCGTTGCTCGCGCTGGCTGCGGCTGGCTGCGCATACGGCGGGGCGGAGGGGCCGGCGAGCGTGCCCCTGTTCGGATTCAACGACGCAGAGATCAGCCGCAGCACGTCGGGTGACGCAGGTGGGGATGGAACTCGCGCAACTACTGCGGGGGAGGACCTCCCTCAATGGACGGGCGACGGCGACGTGATGCGCCTCGTCATACGCAACGGCTCGCTCGAGATAGTCGTTCCGGACACGCAGGGGGCTGTTGACGCGATCAACGAGCTAGCTGGCGAACTGGAAGGCTTCGTCCTCCGGTCCGAGGTCAGCGAGTATCAGCAAGGCCTGCGAGCGTACATCCAGATCCGCGTTCCGGTCGAGAGCTTCGACGGTGCCATGCAGGCTATCCGCGACCTGGCCAGCGACATCCGCCACGAGGCAACGGCAGCCAGCGACGTGACCGAGGAGTACGTCGACCTGCAGTCGAGCCTGCGCAACAGGGAGGCGACGCAGGAGCGGCTGCTCGGCTACCTTGAGGACGCGGAGGACACGGAGGCGGTTCTGGCGGTTGACGAGCAACTGCGCCGCATAGAGGAAGAGATAGAACAGCTCAAGGGGCGGATCCAGTACCTGGAGCAGTCCGCCGCCATGGCCACCGTCGGGGTAGACATAACGCCGGACGAGCTTGCTCAACCTATCGAGATCGGAGGCTGGCATCCCGAGGGAACGCTGCGTGACGCGTTCGAATCTCTCGTCAGATTCCTTCAGTTCCTGGTTGATGTGCTGATCAAGTTGACGGTGCTGGTCATCCCCGCGCTACTGGCTGCGGTCCTGCCGATTGTGGGGGTGATCTATCTCGCGCGTGCCGTGGTGCGGCGGCGGCGGCGCAAGGCTGAGTAGCGCTTCCTGAAGCCCGCCAACAAGCCCTGGGGCCTCTCGGTCAAGGATTCCCCAGGGCTTTTCTCTTGTTCCAGCATTCTTCTATGCCAGACTAGCCCCCGGTCGAGACCGCTTGTGCGTTGCGCTCGCAGGCGCGTCGTCGTGGAAGGCCTGGAGACGGGCAAGCGGCCGTGCCCCAAGTGGCCTGGGCGGGCCAGGCAGGCGGAGGCCATGGTCGCTGAGTGGACTACGGGCGCAGTGCGGGTCCGGGCCGATCTTCGCCACTTGCCGCCCCTCCGTGTCTGTGCTACACTAGCGGCCGCGGGCCCAGCTGCAGGACGCTGTCCTGTCCGCTGGGCCTGTAGGCGCTCTGGAGCCGCCAATGCTGGCCAAAGTCACCAGTTGTGCACTACTGGGCCTCCAAGGGGTCCCCATCCAGGTCGAGGTCGACACATCGCGAGGCAAACCCATGCTCATCATCGTGGGCTTGCCTGATGCCGCGGTCAAGGAGTCGAGCGAGCGCGTGCGGGCGGCGATCAAGAACTCCAGCCTTCGTTTCCCGATGAAACGGATCACCGTCAACCTTGCGCCGGCGGACATTCGCAAGGAGGGCCCCGCCTACGACCTGCCTATCGCTGTCGGCCTGCTTCTGGCTAGCGAGCAGTGCTGGCCGGATCGCGTGGATGGAGCGATGTTCGTTGGCGAGCTGTCGCTGGACGGCTCGGTTTGCCATGTTAACGGCATACTGCCGATAGCCGCGGCGGCGCGGGAGCGCTCGATCAGCCGGCTGTTCGTGCCGGCGGTCGACGCGGGCGAGGCCGCGCTGGTTGAGGGGCTTGAGGTCCTTCCCGTCGACCACCTGAGCCAGCTGGCAGCTCATCTCCAGGGGCTCAGCCCCATTCTTGCCTGCCAGGCGCGGCCGGAAGTAGCATCGGCTGGGCTGCCGCCCTATGCCAGCGACTTCTGCGAGATAAGGGGCCAGGAGCACGTCAAGCGTGCCCTGGAGGTTGCCGCGGCGGGCGGTCACAACGTGCTCATGGTGGGCGCTCCCGGGGCGGGCAAGACGCTGCTGGCCCGCTCAATGCCCTCCATCCTGCCGGCGATGGGAATCGACGAGGCCCTGGAGGTGACCAAGATCTACAGTGTGGCCGGGCTCCTTCCGTCGGAAACTCCGCTGGTCCGCCACCGTCCCTTTCGAGCTCCCCACCATACTATCAGCCATGCCGGCCTCGTTGGTGGCGGCCACTGGCCGCGGCCTGGAGAGATCAGCCTTGCCCACCGGGGGGTGCTGTTTCTGGACGAGCTGCCCGAATTCGGCAGTCGTACGCTGGAAGGTCTGCGGCAGCCGGTGGAGGACGGAGTCGTGTCGATCGCTCGCTCTACAGGCACCCTTAGCTTCCCCGCGCGATTCATGCTCGTCGCTGCTATGAACCCCTGCCCGTGCGGATACGCCGGCGATCCGCTCCGCGAGTGTACGTGTGCACAGTCGACGGTCACGCGCTACCAGCGGCGGGTATCAGGCCCCCTGATGGACCGGATCGACATCCACATTGAGGTGCCAAGAGTCGACGTGGACAAGCTGACGTCTGATACCCTGGCGGAGCCGTCATCGGCAATCCGTGAAAGGGTTGAGCAATCGCGGGTTCGGCAACGAGAGCGCTTCCCTGGCAGGCCCTGGATGTGCAACGCTCAGATGGGGCCCGCGGACGTTCGGGAGATATGCGTGCTCGAGGAAGAGGGCAGCGCCTTGGTCAGGGCGGCGATGCAGCAGCTGTACATGAGTGCCCGCGCCTTCCACAGGATTCTCAAGCTGGCGCGCACGATCGCTGACCTGGCCGGGTCCGAGGGAATCAAGACCCCGCATCTGGCGGAGGCTATTCAGTACAGGCCGCGGCGGGCGGTTTAGGGAGGCCATGCTGGTCATGATGGAACGAGACTCTGCTCGCGGGAGGCGCGCGCGTTCATCGCGGCTATTCGATGCCCTGGGCGGCGTGTTGGTGCACAGGCGCCTGCCCCTTATCGCCGCGGCGGTGGGCATGGCCCTCGCCGTCCAAGCCCTATGGCGAGGGTGGGGATTCGAGGATGATGTATTGCAGAAAGCGACGCTGCTCTCGGCGCCACTTCACGAAGTGGTCACCCGGCTGTACACATTCCTGGACCCGGCCACGAACCAGCAGATGATGGATCTGGGAGCGATGCCGTGGTGGTCGCTGGACACCGTGCGGATCGTGTTCTTCAGGCCCCTGGCCGCCCTGTTCGTGTGGCTCGACTACCAGTTGTGGGCGGAATCGGCGGCTCTCATGCATGCTCATAGCGTCCTATGGTATGGCGGTCTGTGCGCAGTCGCCGCCATCTTCTACCGGCGGATCGGGGGACGCACGCTGTCAACAGGCCTGGCAGCCGTGCTGTTTGCGCTGAGCATCGGCCACATCAACTGTGTGATCTCAGTGGCGGGGCGCGGGCTCCTTCAGGCAGGCCTCTTTGGTCTGGCCGCGCTTCTGTTCCACGATCGGTGGCGGAGGGACGGCTGGAGGTGGGGAGCGCCGCTGGCCTCGCTGTGCGTGGCGCTATCCGTGCTTTCCGGTGAGGCGGGGGTGGGTGTGCTCGCCTATCTTGCCGCCTACGCAGTGACCATTGATCAGGCCAGCTGGACCAGGCGGCTGGCGACGCTGGTGCCGTACGTTGTGCTCGTGGCGGTGTGGCGACTCGCCACCGCCGCCGCGGGGTATGGCGCCTGGGGGTCGGGCTTCTACATTGACCCCGGTAGTGAGCCTCTCCGTTTCATTGCGGCGGCGGCCGAGGGTTCGCCCGTGCTGCTGCTGTCTCAGTGGCTGCTGCCCGATCCTGGTCTCTACGCCACCCTGTCGACCTGGGCCCGGCGTCTGCTGTGGTGCGGCGGGATCGGCCTGGCCTGCGCTCTAGGCGCTGCGCTTGCCCCTATGCTGCGCCGCAGCCGCGTTGCTAGATTCTGGTGCATAGGAATGGTAGTGGCTATCGTTCCCGTGTGCGCGACTACGCTGCCCAGCGGCCGGCACCTGCTCTTCATTGGCCTGGGCGCCATTGCCCTCATGGCGGAGTTCATCAACGAGAGGCTGAGTGAGCCCGCCGCCCAAGAGAATGGCCGTGGGTGGAGAGTGGCAGCCGCCGTGCTGCTCGTGCTTCATGGAGTGGTCTACCCGGTCGCGGTTTCCGCGGGGCGGATGGTTGGCCAGCGGGTGCTAGACAACGTGGTCGATATCGGCCTCTTGCCTGATGCTGAACAGCAGGACGTGGTGCTGGTCACCATGTCCAGCCCGGGCCACATCATCTACCTCTATCCATATCGGGGGTTCACGGGTCAGACTCTGCCCGCCCATACTCGGGCGCTGGCTCCCGCGCATCACGACCTCGAGGTCACCAGGGTCGACACGCGTACCCTGGAGATAAGGCCGGAATACGGATTCCTGCTGCCACCCGGGGAACCTGTAGGGACTTCGCGGGACCTGCTGCCGCTGCTTCACGCCTCATACGCCACTCAGCACGGCGACCTGTTCTTCCGCGACTCGGCGTTCCCGGTGCCGGCGGGCTATGAGGTGGAGCTAACCGGGCTGCGGGTGGATGTCATCTCCTTGACCGAGGATGGCCGGCCCGGCAGTGCCCGTATGCGATTTGCCGCGCCTCTGGAGGACGACTCGCTTGTCTGGCTGCAGTGGGACTGGGAGACTTATTCGTATATCCCGTTCGAGGTGCCGGGGATCGGCGAGACCGTTGTGATTCCGGGGCCTTTCTAGTCCAGGCTAGCCAACAGCGCGGGCAGCTCCTCGTATCTCTCAAACGAGGCGTCGGCCAGCGACAGGTCATCCTCGCGCCAGCTCTTGCCGAGAAACAGGACTGCCCTCATGCCGGCGGCCTGCGCTCCGGCGATGTCTGTCTCCGGAAGGTCACCCACGTGGGCAGCCTCCGGCGGGCGCACCCCCAGCTCGTCGAGCGAGTGGCGGAAGATCTGCTCCTCGGGCTTGGTGACTCCAACTTCGTCGGAGAAGGAGAGCGCGTCGAAGTTCTGCAGCAGACCGTCGCGGTCCAGGACATGGCGCATCAGCCGGCCGGGCGTAAGGCCGACGTCGGAGATCAGGCCGATCCTGTAGCGAGAGGCCAGGACGGGCAGCACTTCTGCTACTCCGGCCAGCATGCGCGGCTTATTGCTCGCCAGGTACACTTCCTCAATCGATCGGCGAAGCGCGGCGACGGCAGTGGCCGGGAGCGTAGCCCGCATCGCTCTCAGCACGTGCTCCAGGTAGGCGGCGGCACCCGGCGACCGGTGGTCGCGGCGCCAGGCATGGTCGAGCATCTGCCAGGCCTGGCCAACTGCCTGTTCCAGGTCCGCACGATCGCCGGGCTGCCCGTGTAGGGCCAGTGTCTCCTGGAGTAGCTGGATGCGCTCTTCGCGCGCGAAGGCCGATTCGTAGAGCGTTCCCCAGAAGTCGAAGGTGACCGCCCTGAGCATCGCTGCCTCCTTGGGTTGGCCGGGAGGTGGCCGCTGCAAAGCGGGGCTGGTATTACCGTCACGCCAGCCGACTTGACATAAAGCGCGTAGGTCAACCAACCGTCGGGCAGTACATCGGAGCGCTGCGCCCATCGCGAGGGCAACCAGCCAGCCAACACAATCCATCTCTGAGCAAGGGAATGCGCCCCCGGGTTGCTGGCCCCGAGGGCGCTAAGCCTATCTGCGGGAGCTGCGTCGACTGACCTATCGACCCAGGTGCATGGGCATGATAACGTGTGTGAAGTCCACGTCGGAGGCCGGGCGCAAGACCCCGGGGCGCGAGGCCTCCGTCGTTTCGAGCGACACCTGTGGCGAACCAAGGACAGAAAGCACGTCGATGAGATAGCGGACGTTGAAGGCGATCTCTACCTCCTCGCCCTCGACAGCGGCGTCAAGATCGGTAACGTCGTCACCGGTCTCGGCAGAGGTCGCGGAGACGATGATACGGCCGGCCCCGCCGTCGGCCGGAGGCTTGACATGGAGGCGGGTGATGTGGGCCGCGTCGCGGGCGAAGATGAGGGCCGTCTTGCAGGCGTCGAGAAAGGCCGCGGTGTCCACGATCGTCTCCGTCTTCCTCTCCGGTGGGATGATCTGGCGGTAGTCGGGGAAGTTGCCGTCGATCAACTGGGAGACGAGGACGACATCTGTCAGCTGGAACAGGACCTGGTTGTGACTGGGTGTGACGGTGACGGTGACGGGATCCGTCTGCTCGCCGCTGATACGGGCCAGCTCGATCATTGCCCTGCCCGGGATGATCACACTGAATGGATCATCCACCTTGTCTGCCAGTCCGATGGTGCGCACAGAAAGCCTGTATCCATCGGCGGCAGCCATCGTAAGCTGATCGTCCTCGAACCGGGCCAGGACGCCAGTCAGGATTGGACGGCTCTCGTCGGTGGCGGCGACGAAAGCGACCTGGTCGATCGCCTGCCGCAGCATGGCCGGGTCGATGCGCACACCCTGGTCCCCTTCCGGAACTGGCACGACGGGGAAGTCCTGGGCGTCAATGCCCTTGATGTTCGCCTCGCTCCGCACCGCCCTGATGTTGAGGGTCTGTGTACGGACGATCGCCTCCATCTCCACCTGCCCAGGCCGAAGTGAGTTGACCAGGTCGATGAGCGTCCGTGCCGGAACGGTGATCGCCCCGTCCTCGTCCACCTTGGCGCCGATCCAGCAGTTGATGCCAACTTCCAGGTTGGTGGCTGACAGCTTCAGGCGTCCGCCGTCTGTGGCCAAGAGGACGTTGCTCAGGACAGGGAGAGTAGAGCGTGGTGAGACCGCTCGGCCCACGATGCTCAAGCCCCTCGCCAGGTTTTCCTGCAGGCAGGAGACTTTCATCGATCAACTCCTCCTGAATGGTAGGCCCGCCGCACAGCACCAGTATACATCATGCGCACGGGCGGCACAAGTGCTTCTAATCCTCGGGAAGCTCGAGGCCGGGGAGCTCGACCTTGACCACATCCCCGTGGCGATCGACTATCGCCCGGAACTTGCTCATCCACAGCGCGGTGCGGAACTCGTCCACGTTGACCATTCCTGGCTCCAGTAGACGATCCATGTGCTCGATGGCGTGCTTGATCGATGCCCGGGTGAAAAGCCCTTCGTGCCCCAGCATCTGGATAGCGCTGTCGGCCACAACGTCGCTCATCTGTGAGAAACGCTCTTGCAGCACACGAACCACCTCGCCATCCACCTGCAAAGCCTCGACGTGTCTCAGGAAATCCCCATCCAGAACGGCGTAGTGGGGAACCGCGCCGATGTAGACCACTTCTGCGATCTGGCCGTCCTGGTTGAAGACCAGGTCGGCAAAGAGCGCCTGTCGTCTGGTCTCGCTCACGCTGCCCCCTCGCCGACCGGGGCCCGCAGGTCGTAGATGCCGTCGTCGGCGGAATAAAGGGCGCCACAGGCGGCGCACGTGAGAGCAGCCGGCTGCTGCGTGAGTGGGCCGGATCCGCAGGCGACACAGCGGAATATGCCCGCCTCGCGGAGTGGTGCCTGGCCCCGCGGGGCGACCGATCGAACTAAGACACTGGGTGTCAGCTGCCACAGGGAGCCGGTTGGCTGGAACAGCCCGTCCAGCCCGGCGAGCAATCTGGTCGGGACGAGCCGCTTCAGCAGCCCAACGCGGAAGTGGGAGACGGTCCGCTGAGCCTCGATCTCCATCCCCCCGGCGGCCAGATGTTCAAGCACCCAGTCTGGATGGAAGTTGAAGTGGAGAGGCATGAACTCGATCGGCTGGCGGTCGAACGGAGACCACGATTGCTTGCCGATGATGTAGCGCAGTATGGCCTTGAGATTCCGCTTGTTGGCGAACTCGAGGACGAACGTACCCCGAGAGGCGAGGATGCCCGCCACAGCGGAGAGAACCGCCGGCGCGTCGGAGGCGTGGTGCAGAGCGCGGACCATCACTGCAGTGTCGAAGGAGCCCTGCAGAAAGGGCAAGTTGTAGAAGTCGGCCGCGACATACGTGTATGGAGGGTGGCCGCCGGGGCCGGCCGGGCCCCAACGGCGACGGGCCTCTTCAAGCTGCGAGAGTGCGTGGTCGACGAGCACGACCTCTCGATACCCGGCATAGAGGGGGAGGAGCCGGCCGTAGCCGGCCCCGATCTCGGCCAACCGGCCGCCGCGCGGCGGCAGAAGACGCCGCAGCGCAATGCGCTCGACGGCATCCTCGTAGTCACGCCCACTCTCCCAGAACTCCTGGTAGGCGTATCCCTCGTAGTCGCAGACAGGGCGTTTCGTCTTGGTTGTCATTGCCTGGGCTTGCGAGGCCGGAGATCCAGTGAGAGGCGCCGCCGCTCAGGGCGGCAGCGGCGCCCGAACCAGGCCAGCATGTTATCACCGGGAGCTGGAATGCGCAACCGTCCCCAAGCTGCTGGCAGTGGCCCCGCAGCGCCACCGCCGATGGGGAAGGGCTACGTTTCACGTGAAACGGGCCAACTTGCCGTCGCCTCCAACGGGTGCTTCACGTGAAACGTCGGCTGCGGGACTGGGTGGAACGCACGAATCGGCCACTGGACCACGCACAGCGCTTGCTGTTATGTACATTGCCCGGCTCGGCTTCCGTACGGAGCGGTGCGGACCCCCGCCTGGCGCCGCTCGGCCGGCTTGCAGTTTGTAGGCATTGGCCCTATAATCCGGGTGCCGTGGCCCATCGACGCATTGGCTGGCGAGGCCAGTCAGCTTCCGTCCAGGGGCCGCGCTTAGACTATGGCCAGCCACGAAGAGCAAGTACACCCCATGGCGGCGCTGCTTGACCAGCAGCTTTCCTGTCGCCCTCTGCGCTCTCGGCAGGTCGTGCCGGGGGTAGTTGTCGACATCTCCCAGGGCGGCCTGGTCATCGACGTTGGAGCCAAGTGCGAGGGCTTCGTTCCCCGGGACGACTTCGAAAGGCTGGCGCCTGAGGAGCGTGAGGCCATTGCGGTTGGCTCGGAGGTGCTGGCATACGTCGTGCAGCCCGGAGAGGCGGGGGAGGATGTGATACTGTCCCTCTCCCGTGCTCAGGCTGCTCGCGACTGGGCGACGGCGCGGCGGATTCTCGACTCTGGTGACACGGTCGAGGAAGCCGTCGTGGACTGCAACAAGGGCGGCGTGATAGTGCGGCTGGGCACGCTGCGGGGCTTTGTTCCGGCGTCTCAGCTCGCCGGCAGCCGCTCTCCCCGAGATGACTCGAGTTCGCCAGACAGCAACAGGCGCTGGGAAGCGCTGGTTGGCGAGCGGCTGCAGCTGAAGGTTATCGAGGTCGACCGCGAGCGCAACCGTCTGATTCTCTCCGAGCGGGCGGCGGCTGGCGGCGCGCAGCAGCAGGAACGGGAACAGCTGCTGGCGAAGCTGGCCGAAGGGGACGTGCTCAAGGGGCAGGTGACCAGCGTCGTAGATTTCGGCGCCTTCGTTGACCTGGGCGGTATCGACGGATTGGTGCATGTATCGGAGCTCAGTTGGCACAGGGTGGCTCACCCCAAGGACGTCGTCCAGGTTGGGGATACAGTCGACGTTTCCGTCCTGCGGGTGGACAAGGAGCGGGAGCGCGTCGCCTTGAGCATCAGGCAGCTTGAGCCCGATCCCTGGGAGACGATCGGCGAACGGTACGAGGAGGGGCAGCTTCTGGAGGGCATCGTCACTCGCCTCACAGACTGGGGTGCGTTCGCCAGGCTTGTGAATGACGAGGCGATCGAAGGGCTCATCCACATATCGGAGCTGGACGATGTGCAGGTGGTGCATCCCAGGGAGATTGTTCGGCCCGGGCAGCGTCTTACGCTGCGGGTCGTGGACGTCGATCCTGAACGTCGTCGGCTTGGGCTCAGCCTGAAGCAGGCAGTTCAGGGGGAGCTCCTGGATGCAGATTGGGAGCCGTCCCTCCCTAAGGAAGAGCCCGGGGCCGAGAGTCAGATCTCGGCGGCCCTGGCTGAGGCGCTTGGCGACGAGGGGCTACCCCAGTCTGAGGCCGCACCGGAAGGGCCCGAATCGCCCCCTTCCACGTAGCTGATGGACCGTCTGCTCCGGTTCTTCACGGACGAGGCCAGACGCGCCCTTCGGGCGGCGCAACAGGAAGCGAAACGGTTGCGTCACGCCCGGATCGGCACAGAACACCTCTTGCTCGGCCTTCTCAGGGAGGATTCCGGGGTAGCCTCCTGGGTGCTCCGCCAGCTTGGCCTCCAGACAAGCTCCGTTGAGCACTGGGTCGAGCGGCTGAGCACCGCTGGCCGGCGTGAGTCATCTCCAGACGCTGAGCTGGATCTGAGCCCGCGGACCGAGAGCGTTCTCGAGCTGGCCAGTGACGAGGCGAGGCGCCTGAAGGACCCCCGCATTGATACGCACCACCTGCTCCTGGCGCTCGCGCGCCAGACCGACGGAACGGCGTTCCACGTGCTAGGCCAGCTGGGAGTGACGCCTGATCAGATTATCGGCTACACCGAGCAGCTTCTTGCGCGCCAGCCTTTGTCGCGGCCAAGGGGCAGGAAGAAGACCGGCGGATCGAAGCTGGTCGACCAACTGGCGACTGACCTGACCGCTCTGGCCGAGAAGGGCAGGCTGGATCCCGTGGTGGGCCGCGAGCGGGAGATCGAGCGTGTGATACAGATCCTTGCCCGCCGTACGAAGAACAACCCGGCGCTGATCGGCGATCCCGGCGTCGGCAAGACGGCCATTGTCGAAGGGCTGGCTCAACGGATCACGAGCGGCGAGACGCCCGAGCCCCTGCTGGACAAGCGCGTCCTCCAGCTGGACGTGGGGTCGCTGGTGGCCGGCACGATGTACCGGGGCCAATTCGAAGAGCGCCTGAAGAAGGTTATCGACGAGCTGAAGGACTCGCACTGCATCGTGTTCATAGACGAAGTGCACATGCTGGTCGGCGCCGGCTCTGCCGGTTCGTCGGTAGACGCAGCGAACATCATGAAGCCGGCGCTGGCCCGCGGCGAGCTGCAGTGCATCGGCGCCACGACGATGGAGGAGTACCGGAAGAACATCGAGGCGGACGCAGCACTGGAGCGCCGGTTCCAACCGATCGTGGTGGAGGAGCCTACAGCAGAGGAGACGGTCGCCATCCTGCGCGGCATACGGCCTGCATATGAGAGGCATCACCGCCTCCGAATCAGCGACGAGGCCCTGGTGACGGCTGTACGGCTCTCGGCCAGGTACATCACGGACCGCTGTCTTCCGGACAAGGCGATCGACGTGATAGACGAGGGAGCTTCTCGCGTCCGAATGTACAAGACTCCTCACGCCCGGGACCTGCAGCGGCTGTACGCCAGCCTCAAGCGGGTGCAGCGGGACAGGGAGGCGGCTGTCGAGGAGCAGCGCCACGACGATGCTGCCGCTCTTCGAGATCGCGAGTTCGATCTGCAGGGCGAGCTGGAGACGCTGCGGGCTGACACAGGCGACGACTGCGGGCCGGTGGTCACTTCCCATGATGTGGCGGAAGTGGTGTCAATGTGGACCGGCGTGCCCCTGGCTCAGCTGCGCAGTGACGAGACCGAGCGTCTGCTGGGCATGGAGGAGGCGCTGCACAGGCGCATTGTCGCCCAGGACGAGGCCATCTCGGCGATAGCCAGAGCGGTGCGGCGCGCCCGCGCCGGCCTCAAGGACCCGCGCCGGCCGATTGGCTCCTTCGTCTTCCTGGGACCGACTGGCGTGGGGAAGACGGAAGTGGCGAAGGCGCTGGCGGAGTTCCTCTTCGGCAGCGAGGAGGCCCTCCTGCAGTTCGACATGTCCGAATTCATGGAGTCACACAACATAGCCCGCCTCGTAGGAGCGCCGCCCGGCTACGTGGGTTACGATGATGCCGGACAGCTGACTGAGGCTATTCGCCGCCGGCCCTTCTCGATCGTCGTCTTTGACGAGCTGGAGAAGGCGCATCCGGAGGCGCTGAACGTGCTGTTGCAGATCATGGATGAGGGGCAGCTCTCGGACGCGCGGGGTCGGCGCGTCGATTTCCGCAATGCGATCGTCGTGATGACGTCGAACGTCGGCGCGGATCTGATCAAGCGGCAGGCGGGGCTCGGCTTTTCGCTTCCAGTCGATGCAGACGGCTCCCGGGGCTACGAGAGAATGCGCGATGACCTGTTGGGTGAGCTCAAGAAGGCCTTCCGGCCCGAGTTCCTCAACCGTGTCGATACGGTCGTCGTCTTTCACGCCCTCAGTCGTGACCACATCGCCCAGATCGTCGATCTCGAGTTGGCCCGGCTGAAGGAGCGCGTGCGCGATCAGGGAATCGAGCTGCAGGTGTCCGATGAGGCGAGGGCCATGCTGGCTGAAGAGGGCTACTCGGAGGAATACGGAGCTCGCCCGCTTCGGCAGGTGATCCAGCGCCGGGTCGAGGATTGCGTCTCGGATGCTATCCTGGCCGGAGATGCGAGCTCCGGCGACACCCTGGTTGTCGACGCCGAGCCGCCCGACAGTTTCGTCTTGCGCACCGGGAGGAGGAGAAGGAAGCGCTCCGCAGAGCAGGTGCCCTCCTGACGCTCGGCGCTCGCGCTAGCCCTCGTAGGCAGCTTCGACAAGGGGCACGATCGAACTCCAGTCGTATCCTCTCTCTGCAAAAAGGCGCCCCGCCCGGCCCAGTGCCTTACGCCTCTGGGGATCGCTTAGCAGCTTGAGAATGGCTGCAGAGAAGGCCTCTGACGTGTCCGCCAGCAGCAGCTGGCGGCCGTCAGCAACCGGGAAACCCTCGGCGCCAAGCGTGGTCGACACGATCGCCTTTCCCATCGCCATCGCCTCGAGTAGCTTAAGGCGTGTCCCGCCACCGGAGCGGAGCGGGGCCACGTAGACCGCAGCTCGGGCGATGTAGGGACGGACGTCGTCAACGTGGCCAGTGAGAGTCACACCCTCGCGGCCCGCGAGCGCGTGCAGGCGGCGATGGGGACGTTGGCCAACCGCGAGGAAATGAGCCCTTGGCGCTTCCGCCCTCACGAGGGGTAGGATCTCACGGGCAAACCAGAGGACGGCGTCGACGTTTGGCCGGAAGTCCATCGTGCCCGTGAAGACGAGGTCCGCCCCGCCGGGGCCTGCTTGAGCATCGGGAACTGGCCGATAGTACTGCGTGTCGACGCCATTGGGGACAACTGCCACCCTCAGGTCGCCTACCAGGCACCGGAGTGCCCGTGCGTCGGCATCGGACACCGCCAACACCCGATCGGACCGCCTGCAAACCTCTGACTCGTACTTCCTAAGGCGCAGCCATTGTACAAGAGAGTAGATGGCGCCGGTCCACCGCGCAGGCGTGCGCAGGTCGGCCAGGAAGACGCGTCTCTGGAGCAGGTGCTCGCAGTTGAGGTCGTCGAATACAATCAGAGGCCGCGGTTCGGCCTCTTCCAGAACGCTGAGGTACGGGGCCATCTCTATGCCAGCGATCTGTGCGACGTCGAATGCTTCCTCCGCCAGCCAGCGTCCCAGTAGTTGACTGTAGGCTTCCGACGCTAACCTGAGTGCCATATCCGGTCGCCGGCTGGCCAGCAACCCCCGTAGCCGCTCGCCCATCGTCCTCTCAGGCGCCCTTACTACCTCCACGCGACCCAGCTGCGCCAGGGCGGAAGGGACGCTCTCCTCCTGGTCCGGACCGAGGAAGGAGAGAACCGCCATCTCGTGGCGAGCAGCCAGATTTGACATCAGCCCCCAGCTGCGCAGAGACGTTCCCTTCTGGGGAGGATAGGGCAGCTGGGGAGTTAGAAACAGTATCTTCATTCCGCGACCAGCCTGCGGTATGCCTGGAGCGTTCTTGCCGCCGTGGAACTCCAGGTGAACTGCGAAGCCTGCTCGAGACCTCGCTCTCGAAGGCGAGATCGCAGCCTCTCGTCGAGGAGAGCCTGCTCCAACGCCGCTGCGATGCCTTCAATGTCCTCGGGGTCGACGAACAGGCCGGCGTCGCCCACCACCTCCGGCAGGGCGCCCCGCCTGGCGACGACCACCGGCGTGCCGCATACCATGGCCTCGAGCGCGGGTAGGCCGAAGCCTTCGTAGAAGGACGGCATAGCGAGGACGCCTGCCCCGCCGTAGAGGCCTGGCAGGTCCGAGTCCGGCACGCTCTGGAGCAGGCGTACCCGGCTCTCAAGATCGAGGGAGTCTATCTCCTGGAAGACCTCGTCGTAGAGCCATCCTTTCTCGCCGGCAAGGACCAGGGGTGCATCGCAGCGCCCTCGCTCGGCCAGCAGTCGGTACGCGCGGAGCAGGCCGACGAGGTTCTTGCGGGGTTCCAGAGTGCCCACGAAGAGGACGTAGCCGGGGCTCAGGCCATAGCTGCCGACAACCCGCTCTACCGCTTCCCCATCTGGGCGCCGGAGGGCTGGGTCGGCCGCCAGGGACGTTACCGTTACTCTATCTGGAGCGACCCCGAGCAGAGACGTGAGGTCGCCTGCCGTGGCCTGCGAAATAGCCAGGACGTGATCGGCCCGCTCGACAGCCCATCCAATCTGCTTGTTGTAGTAGCGCTGGCTCTCGTCTGTCAGGAAGTGCGGGTAACGCAGAAAGCTCAAGTCCTGTACGGTGATAATGCTCCGCCGGTATCCGAAGCCGGGCGGTATGAAGTCCGGGCTGTGGAGCAGATCCGGCCGAAGCCGGGCCACCTCCAGGCCCATGGCCCACCGCTCGAAGCGGTGGTGGGAAGGGGTCCAGCAGGGGACGGGACGGAAGTTGGGTCCCGGCACTGGCGGTGAGAGCTGTTTTCGGCTGTGCAGCACAAGGTACTCAGTGTCGCCGTCGAGAGCTGCAAGCGCCTCGAGCAGCAACACAACGTAGCGGCGCATTCCGCCGCTGGAGTAGTAGACAATACGGGCATCGATGGCGATCCGCATGGCCTGGCCTGCGGCCATTATAGTGGCAGGCTAGCCTCTGTCAACTGCCACACTGAAGCTGGCCAGCTCATCAGTCGCCGATCTCGTTGCTCCGGCCCTTGAACGATGCTATAATCACGGGCAGTTATCCGAAGCAGACGGTGGGAGGGCGAGATGGCGAAGAAGACGAGTGCACCCAAGAAGGCATCGTCCAGAACCCCTGCAGCCACGACCAAACTGGTGGACGACCTGGTGGAACAGCGCCAGCAGGATGCTGCTGCGATCGCCTCGCTCCAGGAGCGTGAGGCCGAGCAGGTTGAGTTGTTCGCAGAACAGGACAAGCTGATCAAGGAGCTCCGGGCCGAGCTGGCTGCTGCTCTGGATCAGCGCGAAACGGAGTGGCAGAGCCAGCGAGCGGAGCTTGAGCAATCGCGCCGCACAGAGGGGGAAAAGCTGGCGAAGCAGCTTCGGGAATCGCTCCGATACGATGAGCAGCTGGAGGCCAGGCGGGCCGACGTCAAGCGGCTTGACGAGACCGTGGAGCGTCTGGCCAAGCAGGTCGCCGAGCTGACGAGGACTGGCGGTGGCACAGCCGGCTCTGGAGCAGAGCCAGCCGATGCCGCAACCCTCCACCGCCTCGGTGGGCTTGAGCAGAGCTCGCGCAAGCTGGCCAGGGATCTGGAAGCGCAGGAGAGTGCGGCGGCGCTGGTGAAGGAGGCTGTGCAGAAGCAACTAAACGAGGCCAGCCGCCAGCTGGACGAAGTCAAACGGTCGCTGGAGGACGTACGAACAACCGAAGCCAGGAGTCAGCAGCGGATGACCGAGTCCCACCAGCGGATGAAGGAGTTCGACCAGTTCTTCGACGAGTGGCGGGCCCACAAGCAGCTCTACGAGCAGCAGTACCAGCGCAGCAGACAGGTCGTGGAGAAACTGGAGGCACTGCAGTCGCAGCTGGCGAGCAGGCAGAACGAGATTGCCGAGATCCAGCGCATTGGCGCGGAGCGTGTGAAGGGTGAGTGGGATGAATGGCGGGCATCCGCCCAGGAGACGCTTCGCGGCTACCAGTCGGCGGTGGATGAACAGTGGCGCCACCACGAACGGCGAGCTCAGGAGCTCAAGGACGTGCTTGACCGCCTGGTCGAGCGCGCTGACGCGCACCAGGAGTTGCTCAGTTCGCTGATCGATCTGCAGCGAGCGCAGCTGGAGCATAGCAGGGAGGCGGGCGATGCGCTCAGCCGTGCAGACCGCCTCTTGAGTTCCGCTCGGGCTCCTGGTCCGCGCAGGGCTGAGTAGGAGCAGCTTCGTGCACGTCGTCGGCACCGCTGGGCACGTAGACCACGGCAAGTCCACGCTCGTCCACGCTCTGAGCGGCATCGACCCGGATCGGCTCCGCGAGGAAAAGGAGCGTGAGATGACGATCGATCTCGGCTTCGCCTGGCTCACGCTGCCAGGCGGCGGGTCGGTCGGGGTTGTCGACGTACCGGGGCACCGTGACTTCATCGAGAACATGCTGGCCGGCGTCGGCGGCATCGACGCGGCGCTGCTGGTGGTCGCTGCCGACGAGGGGGTCAAGCCACAGACTCGGGAGCACCTGGCCATTCTCGACCTGCTCGGCGTGGACAAGGGTGTCGTAGCCCTTACGAAGGTGGACCTGTCCGAGAGCGAGGAGTGGACGGATCTCGTCGCCGAGGAGGTCGGGAAGGTCTTGGAGGGCACCGGGCTCCAGGGTGCTCCCATAGTCCCCGTCTCGGCGCGTACGGGTCAAGGTCTGGACGATCTGATCGCGGCGCTCGAACTGGCGCTGGCCGAGGTGGGCGAGCGCCCCGACAAGGGACGGCCGAGGCTTCCTGTCGACAGGGTCTTCTCCATCAGCGGATTCGGGACGGTGGTCACAGGGACCCTCGAGGGCGGCTCGTTCACCAAAGGCCAGGAGGTAGAAATACTGCCCCCAGGGCGCCGCGCGCGCATACGGGGAGTGCAGACACACAAGGAAACGGTGGACAGAGCGGTTCCGGGCAGCCGCGTCGCTCTGAACCTGTCGGGGGTGGCGAAGAGCGACCTCAAACGTGGGGATGTCGTCGCCTCGCCCGGTTGGCTGCAGCCTACGGTCCTGGCCGACGTCCGGCTCCGTCATCTGGCGGACGCTGCCCGGCCGCTGCGCCACAATGCCCGCGTCAAGTTCTTCTGGGGGGCAACCGAACAGATGGCCAGTGTGCGCCTGCTGGATCGGGACGCGCTGGTGCCAGGAGATTCGAGCTGGGCGCAGCTGAAGCTGGACCAGCCGGTGCCGCTGGTGCGGGGCGACCGTTTCGTTATCCGCATCCCCTCCCCGCCTGCAACCGTCGGCGGAGGGGTCGTCGTTGACCCCATGCCGGGGCGGACTCACCGCCGTTCGCGTCCGGACGTCCTTGCGCGACTGGAAACGCTGGCCCGGGGAACGCCGGACGAGATGCTGGTAGGGCAGCTTGAGCGCCTGGGCCCAAGCACAGCCGCCACTCTCCTCTCTGCAGTGCCTCAGGTCGAGGCCGGCGACGAACTGGTCTCACGGTTGGTCGATTCGGGCGACCTGGTCGCCCTGGGGAGTGATGGCTATGCTGGTCAGATGGAGCACGGCATGCTGCTGGCGACGAGCGCCTGGTGGTCGACTGTGGCCGGCAAGCTGCGGGACAAGCTGGCCAGCTATCATGATGAATACCCGCTGCGCGCTGGGATCAGCCGGGAGGCGTTGCGCAGCGGCCTCGGCCTCGAGCCCAAAGTGTTCGGTGGCGTGGTGGGACGGGCTGCCGCCGAGGGCATGGTGGTTGACGAGGGGGCGACCATACGCCTGGCCTCGCACGAAGTGCGACTGAGCGAGGTCCAAGAGGAAGCGGTCGGGGCGCTGCTCGCCGCTTTCGCGACAAGTCCCTATCTAACGCCGTCGGCGAAAGAGAGCCGCGCCGCCGTCGGCCCGGAAGTCCTGGACATCCTCATTGGCAGAGGAGACCTGGTGCAGGTCTCGGACGAGGTGCTCTTCCTGGCCGATACGTATGGAGAGATAGTGGCCCGCGTCCGAGACGTGATCGAGAGAGAAGGCAGCACAACCCTGGCTCAGGTGCGGGACATGCTGGGAACCAGCCGGAAGTACGCTCAGGCCCTCCTGGAGCACCTCGATTCACAGGGGATCACTAGACGAGAGGGGGACGTGAGGGTCCTCGGGCCTTCTTAGGCCACCTTACACTGCATAGCCGCCTGGGGTCAACTGCAGGGCCGCAGATGGCGATGCCAGCTTGGCAGTGGCATCAACCCTTGCGTGCCCGCCGCAGCTTTCTCAACCGCTCGATTATCTCCCGTTCGTATCCGCGGCCGCCGGGGCTGAACCAGCCCCCCTCCACCCCGTCCGGGAGGTACTGCTGGTCTACCCAGCCTTCTGCCTCTGCATGAGGGCTGCGGTACCCCTCATGCTCTCCCATAGTGCGCCGGTAGTGATCGCGCAGCCCTCCTTTGAAGACTTCGCTCTTGTCCCGCAGGTGGATCGGCACGTCGCCAGCGCCCTGCTCCTCGACCGCGCTCAGCGCTCGCCAGTAGGCGCCTGCGGAGTCGGACTTGGGCGCTGTGGCCAGGTAGAGCGTGGCCAGGCTGAGGTGATACTGACCTTCCGGCATTCCCACCCATTCGAATGCGCGGGCGCAGGCGTCGACGACGACTACGGCCTGAGGATCCGCCAGTCCAACGTCCTCCGCTGCCAGAATGTAGAGACGGCGGAGGATGAAACGCGGGTCCTCGCCTGCCGCGACCATCTTTGCTAGCCAATAGAGAGCTGCGTCCGGGTCGCTGCCTCTGACGGACTTGATGAAAGCGGAGACGGTGTCGTAGTGCTCGTCCCCCGCCCTGTCGTAGCGGAGGGCGCGCCGCTGGATCGAGTCCTCTGCGATGTCCAATGTTATGTCAACGTGGCCGTCTTCGCCGGGCGGCGAGCTCTCGACGGCTAGCTCGAGCGCGTTCAGCGCCGCCCGGGCATCGCCGCCCGCGATGCGGACCAGGTGTTCCAGGGCCTCGCTGCCCAGGCGCACCTGGCGCCCTCCGTAGCCCCGCTCGCCATCGTCGAGCGCGCTGCGGAGTATGGCCTCCACGTCCTGATCGGCGAGGGGTTTGAACTGGAAGACGCGCGAGCGTGAGACGAGGGGCGGAATGACCTCGAAGTAGGGGTTCTCGGTGGTGGCCCCGATCAGGACAACGGTCCCCTCCTCGACGTGGGGGAGCAGGGCATCCTGCTGAGACTTGTTCCAGCGGTGAATCTCATCGACCAGCAAGATGGTCCGCTGGCCGTACAGCGCCCGTCTCTCGCGGGCCTGCTCGATGATGCGGCGCAGATCGGCCACGCCGGCAAGCACTGCGCTGATCGTCTCGAAGTGACTGGAGGTGGTATTGGCTATGATTCTGGCCAGCGTGGTCTTGCCGGTGCCTGGGGGGCCCCAGAAGACGAGCGACGAGAAGAGCCTATCGGCCTCAATTGCCCGGCGCAGCAGTCGTCCGGGGCCGACGATGTGCTCCTGGCCAGAGAACTCCTCCAGCGAGCGAGGGCGCATGCGTGCGGCCAGCGGGGCCTCAGCCTCGAGCTGTGAGCGACGGGCCTGCTCGAATAGATCCATCGTGCCTGACATATCTAGTCACGCTGGGACGGCAGCGACCCCGGGCAGACGGCTGCCAGGTTCCGAGTGGCCAGGGGCGTCGCGACGCACGGGCAAGATGGCTCAGGGGACGAACGGGGTGTACGTCTCCGCGAGCGACGTGGCGACGGAGGCGATCAAGCCGGGAAAAGCGCTCACGACGAGCGTTACGACGATCATCGCGCCGAGCACGGCGGCAGTTGACACACCCTCGGAGCCTCCCATCGCCGATACTGGGCGATCCTTGGGCGAGGCCGGCCGTCTTAGGAGAATAGCCAGCACTCTCCACACTCCCCACACAACGCCTGTCCCGCCCAAGACCAGCGCAACCGCAACGCCGGGCCGGGAACCGGCCAGCGCCTGGCAGAGTGTCCAGCGCGCTACAAATCCCGCGCCGACTGGTGTGCCGGCCAGAGATACGGCGCCGAGCACGAGCGCCGCCGAGCTCCACGGAGCCCTCCAGGCAAGGCCGCTCAACTTCTCTAGCTCCCGATCGCCTCCTGTCCGAGCCTGGAGGCCGCTAACCCCCGCTCCCATCAGGGCCAGGCCGAAGGGGCGGACCAAGAGGGAAAACAGAGCCACCGCCAGCCCCAGGCTGCTGTTCAACTGCAGCGCGATCAGCGTGGCGCCGGCATCGACCATGGCAGCATAGGCCATCAATCGACCGAGGCGGGGCTGGACAGGCGCGAGTAGCCCTCCCACCAGGACCAGCCCTGTGCCGGCGGCGAGCAGGACTGGGCCAAACAGCGGCTGATCGGATAGCCACGAGTAGGACTGCAGGAAGTCAAGCAGCAGGAACCAGACGGCGCCGTTGCCCACCGTGAGGACGAAGGCTGCTGCCAATGGGAGACCGTCGTTGCCGACGGAGCGGACCCAGTTGTGGAACGGTGCAACGCCGAGCAGCAGAGCGAACGAGACCGAGAGCAGCACGGATGCGGCTGTCAGCAGCCCCGTGTCGTCCGGCGTCATGGCGTACCGTTCGAGCAGCCAGTGCGTGACCAACAGGCCCGGCAGGGCGAGGATTGTGAAGGTGAGGTAGCGTACCGCTCCGCGACTGGGCCCTGCCCCCTCTTCCTGGAGCATGAAGACAGCAAGGCCGGCGCCGATGCCTATGAACAGTACCCCGTACACGAACGGATTGATCAGCAATGCACCGCTCAGAAGGCTGAGCAGGCCCAGCCCCACGGGGAACAACAGTGAGCGTGGTGAGAAGCGCCAGCCCAGCAGGAACAACGCGGAGGCGGTCAGGAAAAGCAGGGCCACCGCGACGCGGTCTCCCGGCTCCAGGACGAGCTCCCGGCCCAGGAGCGTAACCTCCTCGCCCATAGCGATCTCGCCTGCCCCCCACAGCGAGACGGGCTGGTCCAGCGGCAGTGTGATCACGGCGATACCCAGCAGGAGCGAGGTTCCTGCTGCGAGCAGAGCTGCCACGGAGGGCATCCATCTGAGGACGAGGTAGACGATGCCGGCCATCAGCAGAGGCGCGGAAAGCAGAAGAAGCGACCCCGTTATCATGCCGCCCCTCCCTCCATTCCCTCCGCCGCCTGGGCGCTCCTCAGATAGGCCGTGGCCAGTGCGATCATGAAGCCCACTGCTCCAACCAACCCAGCCACGGCCAGGCTTGGTTCCAGTCCCACGTAGAAGAGATCGAATCCCGCCAGCGTGGTCAGCAGGCCGAGCCCAACTTCAAACGGATTCTCGTTTAGACTGACGATAAGCAGCCCCAATCCGGCGAGCAGGTAGCAGGCGAGGGTGATCTCCGCAGGCACCTCAGGAAGCGGGAGGCGCAGCGCTGCTCCATAGGCCAGGACGAAGACGAGGACCGCCGATAGGAGGTAGAACCAGCCCTTGGCCGAAAGGACCTCGCCGCGCCATGGCCTATCGCCCCGGGACCGGGATGAGGACACGGGCGGCCCAGGGCTACCGACACGCCTCTCTGTAACATAGAAAACGGCGCAGATTAGCCAGCCCGTCAGGCCCTTCACTGCGGCCAGTTCCACTCGGATGATACGCGTCAGGAGCAGAACGACCAGGAGGTACTGAATGGCAAGAGCCAGCACCTTCAGCCGCCACTTCCTGGCAACGACGAGTATGGCGCCGGTAGCGACCAAACTGCCTAGAGATAGGGTTGCCAGCAGATCTCCGATTTGCCCCATCAGATCCGTCTTCGACCTTCCGCTCAGCTACTCCAAACGAGGGCAGCTACCAACAGCAGCAATACCGACCAAAGGAGCGCGCCTGCTCCGGTCACCAGTTCCTCGACCGTCTGCAGCGCTTCCAGTGCACGCTCCAGTGCTCCCAATGCGCCCTCGTACAGCCACTCCAGGCGCAGCAGGTCGCGAGCCGCCCCGATCACAAGATCCATCCTCGTCCGCAGCGCCGGATCCTGCCAGGCGATCGCAGCTCCTGCGGCAAGGGAGGCCAGCCATAGCAGCCACCCGGGCCACCCGGGCAGGCCCAGGAGCTCCAGCAGACCCTCAGGCGCGGCCGCGGCAGGAGCGAGTAGCGGCGGGTATAGGCCGGCAACTACGAGGAGCAGGGCCGGGAGGCCCAGGCCGAGATAGCGCGCGACGGCTGTCCAGCGACGCGGGGTTTCCGAGATGGGGCGTTCACGCCACCAGCGAACAAGCGCGGCAACGAGGAAAGCAGTGCCCACAAACAGAGCCAACGCCTCCAACAAGCTCCCCTCTGCTGCAGCCTGACGCATCAGTTGGGCCCCGGCGACGAAGCCGAGCGTAAGAGGGCCCCCCACCAGCGACAGGGAGGCTACCACCCCGGGAGCGATCCACCAGGCGGCCGTCTGGGCGGGACGCCGGCTGAGAGCCAACAGGGCCACGGCGAGTACCCAGGCCGGGGCGGCGGCTGCGAGAACCGCCAGTCCGCCTTCTCCAGCGAGCGCGGAGGCGAGCAGCACGCCGCCGCCCGCCGCCATGGCCAGCTCGCTCAGATTGCTGGCGGCCCTGCTCCTGGCCCAGGCCAGGAACCCCCCTACGGCAAGCGCGGCGGCGCCGAGCAGCCCTGCCCAGCCACCGCCGGGGACGGCTCCGCTGTCCGCCGCGGCCTGCAGCCAGACGCCCCACCCAAGAGCCGGTCCCAGGAATAGCGGGGCGGCCAGCGCGGCCGTGGCATCAAGCTGATCGGGCGCGGCCAAGTGTGCCGGGTACGTGTACAGCCGAAGTAGGCCCGATGCGAGGACCGCCAGTGGCCCGATGCCCCCGGCCGCCAGCGCAGCCCACTGCTGTCCTTCTGCGGCGCCAGGGCTAAGCAGCACCCCAGCCCACAGAAGAGCGCTGGCCAGACCACCCAACACCAGCGTGCGAAGGGAGCTGGAGGGCGAGATACCAGCCGCAAGCTGTGCCGCACAGAGGATCGCGTCGTAGAGCGTCCAGCCCATCACGAGCACGAGCGGGTCACCGCCCCACAGGCTGACCAGGGTGGCGGGAAGGAGGCATAGCATCGCCGCGGCGAGCGACGGTGGCAGCTGCTCTGAGCGTGACAGGTGAACGAGCAGGGCGGCCAACGTGGCCAGCGCCACAGCAAGAGCAAGAAAGCCGGCTACGGGGTTGTACAGCAGATCGGGCGGGCTGCCGAGGAAGAACGATTCCTCTCCGGCCAAGGGAACTGAGAGCGCCGGCCGGGCGAATGCCAGGATCAGCGTGCAGAGAGTCGTCAGCGCGGCGGACCCCAGCGCCAAGTACCCTGCGCTGGGCTTGGCCGCCGGAATGCGAGAGACAACCAGCACGCCAATGGCACCTGCTATCGGCAGGACAATAGCTAGAATGAGGAGAACAGGCATGATAGTCGCGTGCTGGCCAGGCCCCAGCACGCCGGGCTATTCTAGCATACAAGGTAGGAGATAGCAACCAGGGGGGCGACCGGCTCGATCGACAGAGCGAGGCGCCGCCTCGTCGGCGGCGCCTCGACAGCGAAGAAGCCAGTGCCAGGAAGCGACGTGTGTTGCTAGCGCTCTAGATAGTCCCGCAGCCTGCGGGCGTGTGTGGGGTGGCGCAGCCGACTGAGCGCCTGGGCTTCGATCTGCCGCACGCGCTCGCGCGTCACACCCAGCTTGCGCCCCACCTCTTCCAGCGTGTAGGTCTCGCCATCAACGAGGCCATAGCGCAACTGCAGAATACGGACCTCGCGTGGCGGCAGCTCTTGCAGGATATCCTTGAGCATCTCCTGCAGCATAGCCGAGCTCACAGCGTCGTCCGGAGCGGGGCATTCCTCGTCCTCTATGAAGTCGCCCAGCTCGCTCTCGCCCTCGTCGTCGGTGGGCATCTCCAGCGACAGGGGCCGGCGCGCCACGCGGAGCATCTCCTCGGCCTTGCGAGTGGGGATATCGAGCGAGTTAGCCAGCTCCTCGGAGGTTGGCTCCCTGCCCAACTCCTGGGTGAGCCTGTGCGACGTACGCAGGAGCTTGTTGATCTGATCGCCCATGTGCACCGGCACTCTAATCGTCCGGCTCTGGTCAGCGATCGCCCGGGTGACCGCCTGGCGGATCCACCACGTCGCGTACGTGGAGAACTTGTGCCCCCGCCGGTAGTCGAACTTGTTGGCCGCCCTGATCAGGCCGATGTTGCCCTCTTGGATCAGGTCGAGGAAGGGCACGCCACGGCCGATGTACTTCTTGGCGACACTGATCACCAGTCTGGAGTTGGCTCTGATAAGGTGCTCCCGAGCTGCCTTGCCGTCCCTGGCCGTCCTGCCCAGCCGCTCGTGGGTGCGGGGTTTGAGGCCGTCTCTGGTGAGCTTGCCCTCGGCTATCTCTCCGGCCTCCATGCGCTCGGCCAGCATAACCTCTTCCTCGGCCGTCAGAAGTGGCACCCGGCCGACTTCCTTGAGGTAGAGCCCGATCGTATCGTCTATCTCGATCGTGTCGAAGTAGGCCTCCTGCTCCGTACTGGCAGGCTCCCCTTCGCCGGGGCCTGTCCCGTCTTCGCCTTCCTCCTCGTCTGGCCCCTTGATCTCGATGCCCGCCTCCATGAGGCGGGCCATGATCCGGTCCAGCCCGTCAAGGTCCTCCTCCACCTGGGGGAAGACGGCAAGGATGTCCTCATAGGTGACGTACCCCTGCTCGCTTCCTTTGGCGAGGAGGAGTTCTTCACCTTCGAGGCCTTCTTCAGTCTCGTCCAGTTTGCTCTCGCGGTCCAAGCCCATCTTGTTGATTCGCCATCAGAAAGAGCACGATGCTTGACGACTAGACGTCAGGCATGTGCTCCCGCACTCGACACGATAGCGTTGTCTGGCCGCCGCTACCAAAGATTACTATACCACAAATGAATGACGATTGTCAACCCCCCGTCTGGGCCTGTCGGCTGAAGCCGGAAAACGAGCCCTATTCAGCGGGCGCCTGCGGCTTGGGCTCGCTATGCCGCGAGGCGCGCGGATTGTTGCGAGTTTGTGTTCGGCGGAGTATAATATCGCAAACGAAGGCCGCCTGCTTGAGATGGGCTGGCAGCAGGAGGAGGCGGGCGTTCTGAACGCCCGCCTTTGAGTGAGAGTGACACAATGGACTGGGCGAACATAGTCTTCTGGATGGCCGGCACGCTTGTCGCGGTGCTGGGGCCGATGATCCTGATCCACGAGCTGGGCCATTTCATCTCAGCGAAGCTGGCGGGGGTGAGGGTGGAGGAGTTTGGGATCGGGTTCCCGCCACGTCTGGCCGGTCTGTGGCGCGGCAAGGGAAGCGTCGTCATCGGGTCGACCAAACTGGTGATTCCGCGGGGGTTTCGCATAGATAATGGTGTCGACGTCGGGACACACGTGGACGCCGTCGCTCGGCGGAAAGATGACGGCTCCCTCGTGCTGCGCCAGCTCAAGGTGGCAGACCTGGAAACGCCGCAGGGCCGAGGTACGGCGGAAGGGCAGGATGAGGTTTCGGTCCGCGGCGAGGTGCGCGAACTGGAGCGGGGCACGCTGTATAGCCTCAACTGGCTGCCCGTAGGGGCGTTCGTGCGGATGACCGGCGAAGAGGACGCGTCGGACCCGCGCAGTCTGGCGGCCCAGCCCAAGCGGTGGCGAGTGGCTGTGCTGGCCTCGGGCGCCGCCCTCAACCTGGCCGTCGCCGTGGTGTTGCTGGCAGCGGCCTATGGCTCGGGATCTCCTCAAGGATGGGTGGTGCGGATAGTCGACGTGGACCCCGCGAGCGCCGCGCAGGAGGCCGGGCTTCAGGTGCATGACCTGATACTGGCCATCGACGGACGGAGCGCGTCCGGCGAGGAGGCAGGCGCCGGCCTTGATGCCGTCCACGAAGCGATCGTCGCCTCTCCTGACCAGGAGATCGAGCTGACCATCCTGCGCGATGGGGACGAGACGGTGTTGGTGGCCTCGCCCCGGCGGGACGACGACCTGGGGGCCAAGCTAGGCATCACAATGAGCGCCTGGCCTGATCCGAACGCGATCAGGCGCCATGACTTCGGCGCGGCGATCTCCGCTGGGGTGTCCGACTTCGTGGAGATAATCGTGGCAACCCTGCGTCTGCCGGTCCAGGTGGTGAGCGGAGAGGTTAGCCCTGATGTAGCGCGGCCGTCCAGCATAGTTGGCATCAGCCAGGTGCTGGCCTTCTCGCTGCAGCAGAGCATCGAGTGGGGTCTCCCGTTCCCTGTGCTGCAGACCGCCGCCTTTGTGAGCCTGGGGCTGGGACTGGCGAATCTGCTTCCGCTTCCGGCGCTGGATGGAGGCCGCATCCTCTTCGTGGTCATCGAGGCGGTCCGCGGGCGGCGCATGCTGCCCGAGCGGGAAGCCATGATCCATTTCGTGGGCATGATGATCCTGCTCACGCTGATGCTGTTCGTGGTGTTCCAGGACCTGATCAATCCCTTCTTGCCCTGGTCGATACTGGACTGAGATGCTGAATCCACTGGAAGAACTCGTCCAGTCACTGCGGGAGGGTGACGCCATGCCGGAGCGGGCGTCGCTTTGTGAGTTCTCCTGCCTGGAGGCCGGCGACGCAGAACTGGTGCGGGAAGCGTGGCCATCGGTGCCGGTCGAGCGGCGGCAGATGCTGATGCGCTCGCTGGTGGACATGGCGGAGGCAGATTTCGAGCTGGATTTCGGGGCCGTCTTCCGGGTGGGTATTGAAGATCAGGACTGCGAGGTTCGCGTCGCGGCAGTGGAAGGGCTGTGGGAAGACGAGGACATTCGCCTGATACCGGTCCTCGCCGAGCGGCTGCTGGGCGACGAGGTGGCCCGCGTTCGCGAGGCCGCGGCAGTGTCGCTGGGCAGGTTTGTTCTTCTGGGTGAACTGGAGAAGATAAGACCGGAACCGAAGGCGCGGGCGTACGAGGCCCTGCTGGCCAGCTGTGTAGATGGAGAGGAGAGCGTCGAGGTGCGGCGGCGGGCGCTGGAGTCGCTCTCGTACGTTTGTGAAGATGCGGTGGTCGACCTGGTCCTCGAAGCGTCGAAGGCCGGCGACGAGAAAACGCGCGTAAGCGCGGTCTTCTCGATGGGTCGCAGCGGCGACGCCCGTTGGGAGCGCGAGGTTCGCCGGGAGCTGTTCAGCCCCAATCCGGAAATGCGCTACGAGGCGGCCAGGGCCTGTGGCGAGCTCGAATTGCGGGACGCCGTGCCCGAGCTAGAGGAACTGGTCGAGGATGCGGATGCAGAGGTCCACGAGGCGGCCCTGTGGGCCTTGGGCCAGATCGGCGGCGATCGGGCGAGGGCGATCCTGGAAAGGCTCTGCCGGTCCGGGGACGAAGCGACTCGGGAGGCCGCCACGGCGGCTCTCGAGGAGCTGGATTTCCTGCACGGTGATCTGGCCGACCTGATCGTCACCCTGACAGGCCATGCGGCCCTGTAGGACTCACGCAGCGGCTGGCTTGGCCACGTTCTTCTAGCTGCGGCGGGCGATATGGAGAACACCGTCGTCTTCGACGTGGAAACGCAGCGCACAGCTGATGAGGTCGGCGGGTGGGACCGCATCCGCGACATGGGGCTTGCGGTCGCAGTAGCCTTCTCATCGGCGAGTGATTCGTACTCCAGCTATACCGAGCGCGAAGCGGACCAGCTGGTAGCAGCACTGATGCAGGCGGACCTGGTGGTGGGCTACAATGTCTACCGCTTCGATTACGAAGTGCTCTCAGCCTACACTGAAGAGCAGCTCTCTGACCTGCCGACGGTAGACATGCTGCGCGACCTGCACCTGGCGCTGGGATGGCGTCCCAGGCTGGATAACGTGGCGACGACCACCTTGGGAGAGAGCAAGAGTGGCGACGGACTCCAGGCGGTGGAGTGGTTTCGCCGAGGCGAGGTCGATAGAGTGATCGAGTACTGCCGCAGGGACGTGGAAGTGACGTGGCGGCTGTACGACTTCGGGAGGCGGAAGGGCTACGTCTCCTGCCGTGATCGGCGCTGGAGGGAGCGCCAGGTGCCGGTACGGTGGTAGGGGACGGGCTCGCGCCCGGCTACGCGTCCCTGCTCAAGTCCGGGCAGCTGAAGGAACGGGTCCGGACCGCCTACGAACGACTGCAGGCCTGCGATCTCTGTGGCAGGAGGTGCGGCGTGGATAGGAGCGAGGAGGTCGGCGCCTGCAACACAGGGCTACAGGCCTTGGTGGCCAGTCACGGCCCGCATCTGGGAGAGGAGGACCCGCTTAGAGGCCGCCGGGGCTCGGGGACGATCTTCTTTGCCTGGTGCAACCTCAATTGCCAGTTCTGCCAGAACTACGATATCAGCCAGCTGGGCCACGGATATGAGGTGGAGGTGGAGGACCTGGCATCAATGATGCTCGCTCTCCAGAGCCAGGGCTGCCACAACGTCAACCTGGTCTCGCCCACCCACGTCCTGCCCCAGATCCTGGCCGGCCTGCTGATCGCAGCACAGGCAGGCCTGAGGCTTCCGTTGGTGTGGAACACAGGTGGTTACGACTCCCTGTCGGCGCTTGAGTTGCTCGACGGCATTGTGGATATCTACATGCCGGACATGAAGTATGCAGATGCCGAGATCGCTCTTCGCTACTCGAAGGTAAACGGCTATCCTGCGGTCAATCAGGCGGCAGTCAAGGAGATGCACTCCCAGGCGGGGGACCTGGTGCTAGACGAAGGGGGCGTCGCGCAGCGGGGCCTGCTCGTTCGCCACCTGGTGCTGCCGGATGGCCTTGCGGGAACGGCGGAGATTGCCGCCTTCCTGGTGGAAGAGGTCTCGGCCGATACGTACATCAACGTGATGGACCAGTACCGGCCGTCCTACAAAGCGAGCGGGCTGCCGCCGCTCGATAGGCCGATCACGACGGCTGAGCATGAGCAGGCAGTGGAGGAGGCGCGGGAGGCAGGTCTGTGGCGCTTCGACAAGCGAGAGCGGCCGCTGGTGCGTGTTCTGGGGGGGGTGTAGAATGCGCGAGGAGGCATCGCGAGCCAGGCTGCACGCCGTTCTCCACGGGCGAGTCCAGGGCGTCAGCTTTCGCTACTACACGGTGCGCACCGCTGAGCGGCTTGGCCTGACCGGATGGGTCGCGAACCGGGCCGGCGGCACGGTGGAGACAGTTGCCGAGGGAGGGCGCCAGGAGTTGGACGAGTTCAACAGCTACCTGCATCAGGGGCCGCCCGGGGCGAGCGTCCAGCGGGTGGTCACCAATTGGGGTGCACCCACCGGGGAGTACGATGATTTCAGGGTGGTGTACGGATGAGAAGGAACCCTGAGAGACTGGCCTGGCTCGTCCTGCTCGTATCCTCTTCGCTGTGTGTCGTACTCGCGATAGGCGGGCCGTTGGGAGTCCGCGCGGCCGTCCGGGCGGCGACGACGCAGCAGGACGTGACGCTCGAGGTGCAGAGGGGGACGCTCCGGGTGAGGCTGGAAGGGCTGGGCGAGTGGATAGCTGTCGACCAGGCCAGAGAGGGCATCCTGGATCGGACGGTAGTGGGCACTGGCGAGGGCCAGGGCCGCCTCGTCGTGCGGGCGCCTGGCGAATCGGGTGCCGTCGTCGCCTGGATCCAGCTCTACGAGGCCACGGAGGTCGTGCTGGCCCGGGCGCGATCTCCGATCTTCGAGATCAGCGATCTACCACACCGGGTCGTGCTGGAGGTGTCGACTGGCCGGGTGCTCGTTTCAGTCGCCGGCGAGAACGGCAGGGCCAGCGAAGCCGAGGTGCATACGCCGCACGGCGCGGCTACTATGGGCGAAGGCTCCTACGAGATCGTGGTCGACGAGGTCGATACGAAGATGACGGTCCGCAGAGGCTGGGCCGAGGTGTCCGACAGGCTAGTCGCCGAGGGGCAGCGCGTAGTCATCGACGATCAGATGATAGCAGAGGTACTGCCTGCGGTGGAGAACCTGATGGTCAACGGCGACTTCAGCCAGGGCCTCGAGGGCTGGACCACCTTCACCGACCGGGAGGATCCACAGCAGCCATTGCCGGAGATAGCCATCGAGTCAGTCGAAGGTCTGCAGGCGGTCAGCTTTCGCCGCACGGGGATGAACGCGGCAGAGGCGGGCATCACCCAGGTGGTCGACGAGTACGTCGGCGGCGAGCAGTTCCTCGAGCTGCGGGTCAACCTGATGATCGAATCGCACAGCTTGCCCGTGTGCGGCAGTGTCGGCAGCGAGTGCCCGGTCATGGTCCGTATTGAGTACATAGACGGCCAGGGCGGGCAGCGGCAGTGGCTGCAGGGCTTCTATTCCCTGGCCAATCCTCCTGGCATGGAGAACCCGATGGTCTGCACGACGTGCAGCGAGCCCTTCAGGCACATCCACATACCTACGGCAACGTGGCACTCCTTCCTCTCCGGCAACCTGATACTGCTGCTGGGGCAGGATGGACAGCCCCCGATCACGATCAGAGAGATAACGATCTACGCCTCAGGGCACGAGTTCGACGCGCTGGTGACCGGCGTGGAGCTTCTGCCGGGCGACTAGCGGCGCGCCACCTGACCCCGAGCAGCGTAGGGCCTCACTTGCGTGGGCCCTTTTTCGTTTCCAGGGGCCTCTGGCCGGCGCGCCGGTGGGCGCGCAGGAATGGGAGTGGGGCCTGCTAGGGAGAAGGGGTCTGGTAGGACGCCACTTGACACCACCCATGAGGCACAGGGCTGAATGAGACTCTACCGACGAGCAGCCAGTCCTCGGAATCGACGAAGACAGGGCGCGACGCCGCGCTCTCCAGGACCAGCTCCCGCCAGTCCGGCACTGTGCCGAAGTGGTAGGTGCGCTGGCGCGGCTCCGGGTCCCACGTGCGCTCGATGATCGTGAGGTCGGGGCGCAGGCCGTGCACCTGCTGGAAGTAGTAGAGCGGGGTGAACTTCTCCCAGCTGGCCACGACCAAGGAGCCGGTGGGGAACTCCTCGAAGGAGTAGTAGACGTAGGTCGTTACGTACTCGCTCTTCGTCCGCTCCAGGCGGGGGCCCAGCTGGGGGCGGACGACGAGGGCGAGGGCTACGATCGAGAGGGCCAGTCCTGCAATGGCCCCGGCGTTGCTGCCGATCGAGCCGGCGAAGCGGGGATAGCGGAGAGCGGCCCCCATGGCCGCAAGCAGCAGTCCCGTGACCAGGCCGACAGCCTGGGCCGGGCCGAATCCTGGATCTCCGAATCCGAACCAGTCGGCGCAGATCGAGGCGAAGACCAGGCCCACTCCGAGGATGGGCATCAGCAGCTGGCCCGAGCGGACGAGCCAGGGCGGCAGGCTGCAGGACAGTCGGGCCAGCAAGGCTGCCCCGTACGCTATCCACAAAGCGAAGACGAAGTAGGACGCGGTGAACATGGTCTGGTAGTCTGTGGCCGCGTATCCGGTGAAGTAGAGGAAGTTGGCGGCAAAGATGAGCAGGAAGCCGGCGCAGATGGGGCGGTCGGTGCGCCACTGATGGAAGAGGCCGAGCAGGCCGAGGGCGATGCCAATCCAGGTGAAGGACCTGAAGAAGAGTGGGGCGTGCTCTAGCAGCCGATCGTAGTAGAAGTCGAACCGGGGCGCCTCCGTGGCCCCGTACTGCTCGGCGGTGAGATATTGGATGAAGCCCTGCGGGGTGTCGGGTATGTAGCGCGTGCCGATGGGGGGCAGGGCGGAGGAGCGGAAGAAGCTCCAGCTGAGCAACAGTGCGGTGGAGACGGCGGCGACGGCGAGGAAGAGGAGGACGGGCTTGAGGCGATCCCGCCGCCCTCGCCAGAGCAGCCACAGCAGCCCGGGTACAGTCAGGAGGTTGCCCAGGTAGCTGCCCAGCGAGAAGGCCAGGGCGAGAGAGCCCAGGATCAGGAGAGGTCTGCGGGTTGAGCGGCCATAGGCCAGGACAAGCGTAAGCGACAGGGCGAAGAAGGCCGCGCTGAGCGTGTAGACCTCGGTGACAACCGCCAGGTCCCAGACCTGAGGGACGAAAGCGAAGAAGAGGCCGGCCAGCGGGCCGGCCCGCCAGTCGCCTGTGAGCCTGAGGGTGATCAGGCTGAGGAGGCCTGCAGCCGCGCTAGCGCCCAGGGCGGACAGCAGGTTGGTGGCCAGGGCTGGCTCGTCGAATACCAGTGTAAGGAGCATACCCAAGAAGGTGTGCACGGGGTAGCCGGGCGGATGGGTGACTCCGAGCTGATGCGCCTGGAGCGCCAGTTCGGCCGCGTCGCTCCAGTCGACCTCCGGCGTGAGCGTGGCCACGTAGAAGGCAAGGGTGAGGAGCGCAGTCACCAGCGGGACCAGCCAGGCTAGCCACCTTCGCGGGGGTGCTTGATGCGCGCTAGTCGAATCCAAGCCCTCTCTCCTTCAAGCTGACGTAGCGCTGCTGGCCGATGACAAGGTGATCGAGCACCTCGATATCGAGCATCTCGCCGGCCTCGACCAGCCTGCGAGTCACCAGGATATCCTCAGGCGATGGGGCAGGATCGCCACTGGGATGATTGTGTGCTACGATGATCGCCGCGCAGTTCCGCTTCACCGCCCCTCTGAAGATCTCGGCAATCCGCGCATGCGAGGCGTTGAGCGTGCCCACGTAGACGGTCTCCGAATCGAGAACGCGGTTGCGTGTATCGAGATAGAGGACCCGGAAGTGCTCCTGCTCCAGGTGGCCCATCTCCGCCATGAGCAGCTGGGCCACGTCCGCCGGTGAGCGGAGTGAGGCGCGTTCCTCGGGGTCCGCGAGCAACATACGCCGGCCGATCTCCAGCGCAGCTTTGAGCTGGGCCGCCTTCGCCTGGCCCAGCCCCCGCTCTGCCACAAGCTCGGCGAAGCTGGCCCTGGCCAGGCCGGCCAAGCCCTTGAAGTCAGCAAGCAGGCGCCTGGCCATGCCCAGCGCGCTCTCGCCCCGCCCGCCGGTGCGCAGGATGATGGCCAGGAGCTCAGCCGTCGACAGCGCCCCCTCGCCGGCGCTGGCCAGCCGCTCCCGCGGCCGGTCGTCGGCGGGGAGGTCTTTCATCTTAGGTTGAGCCGGCGAGCCGTCGCTGGTCACCATTCCTCCTCACCCGGCGGGCGGTCGTTGTCGCAGTCGCTTGCATGTGCTTGCCGGACCCACCGGCTTCCCCGGTTCACCCGCCGGCCGGGGACAACAGGCTGCGTGCGATCTGACCAGCGCCCAGGATCAACGACACGAGGCCCAGAAGGACAACCCCGCCCGCCAGGCAGCCTGTGGTGACAGCGCGGACCGGGTCGCCACCCAAGAAGGCCATAGGAGCGTTCTGGAGCATAGGGGCCAGGAGCCAGACCGGCGTGGCAATGGCGGCGGCACCCAAGAGCAGCATGACCACTCCCGGGCCAAGCCCCTGCCCGCGGGGTGGCGCGCCGAGAACGAAGCGCCGGTCGAGTGGAAGATCGACTGCCCCGGAATCAACCGCCTTGAGCAGCTTCCTGGCTGCCCAGACGTACGCGTCTGCCTCGACCATTCGCGAGTGCCACCCGCCGGCGCGCGGATGGTAGTCCCAGGGATTGCGGATGCACAGGTCGGCAGGGGCGAAGTGCTCCACACGGCGGAAGAAGTTGTTCAGCTGCGCGGGGGTTAGGGCGGCGCTCTTGGTTGGAGCGCCGCTGCCCGCCTGCATCTCGAGCCACAAGGCGGTCCGGGGCACTCCGATCGTCATACGGATCTGGAGATAGCGGATCGTCTCCCAAGCCGCAAGCGTCCGGCCTCCATCGATCGATACGGTCTCCTCGTCCACCTGCAGCTGAGGATCAGGCTTCACGCGCCGGGGCAGCCTGGCGGAAGAGCGCTCCTGGGCCAGCCGAGCCGCCCGGTCGCCCGCCGGGTCGGCCTGGAAGAGGAAACGCGCCCGGCCGCGGTCGATGAAATCACCGTCGCGAAGGTGGCGCTCGCCGGCCACCGGCTCGCCGTTGAGGCGCAGGCCTTCGACGGGGCCGGTCGTCAGCCCGAGAGTCCACTCTCCGGGCCTGGCGTAGACGGCGAGGCCGCCGCCGAACAGGTGAATGAGACTACCCTGCGGGAGCCAGATCGAGGAGTCGGGTGTCAGCAGGCGCGGGGGGCAGCGTCCTCTACGCACTATGGTCGGCCGCTGCACTGCATCCGCTGCTCGCCTGCCCGCAGACGGCGCGGCGGCAGCGCCCTGGCCCGCCCGCTCGAGCGCTGCCAGCCCTCTCCTGGCCGCGCTGTTCTGGGGATTGACCTGCAGAGCCTTTTCCAGGCACTCCCGCCGGAGGTCGGCCGAGTCCACGGCCGCGGACATCCAGACCCAGGCCTGGTCGTCGTCCGGGTTCTGCTTCAGTTCGTCGACCAGAAGTGCCCGGGCAGCTGCGGCATCGCCAGCCCGGACCAGCCGGATAGCCTCTTCCAGCCTGCTCCCCAACCCACGCCCTCCTCAGCGATATCCAGCCAGGGGCTACTATACGCTGGCCTCGGCACGATGTCAAGGCCGGCTGAGGGGCCAGCTTGCGCCGGGCGTGCGGCGTGCTAGAATGCCCCCCGGACATCCTTAGGAAGCTGTGAGGGGCGAACGAGTGAGCCGACTTGGTGTACGACTACGGGCGGTCCTGCGCCGGGACGAGTTGTGGCTGTTTGCAGCCTTCGTGCTCGTATACTGGCTGACAGCAGGAGTGCTCCTTACCGAGCCCTCCGTCGCCCCCTACTATGCCTACCTGGCAGAGTCTTTCCTGCAAGGCCATGCCTACCTGGTCACGCCCCCGCCGACGACGTACGACCTGATGTTCTTTGAAGGGCATGCCTACATACCCGGCGGCCCGCTGCCGACGCTGGCCTTTCTTCCGATAGTGGCGCTGCGCGGGGCACCCGTCGGCTTTCCAGATGCTGTTCTGACTTCGGCGTGGGGTGCGCTCAACGTCGTTCTTGTATACACCGTCCTGCGCCGCCTGGCCAGGCAGGTGGAGGTTCCGCGGGCGGCGAGGCTGGCACTGGCGGTCGTGTTCGGGGCGGGAACCTCCCACTGGTACGTGGCCTCGATGGGAAACGTGTGGAGCACGGCGCACGTCTGCGCGGTCACTTTCATGTGCCTGTACGCCGTCGAAGTGCTGGGACGGAACCGCCCCGCGCTGGCGGGGCTGTGGCTGGGCCTGGCCGGCCTATCCCGCCCTCCCTGCTGGTTCGCCTTCCCGTTCTTCGTCGTTCTGACCCTGGCCGGGGGCAAGGGGCGGGAGGGGGGCAGACGTGCAGCGGGGAAGGTGCTGGCTTTCGGCAGCGTGATGGCCGCCTGCGTAGGGCTCACCTTGCTCTACAACTATGCCCGCTTCGGCAGCCCGCTCGACTTCGGCTACTCCTACGTGGCGGGGTCAGAGCAGCTGGTCGAGCTGCAGCGGCTGTACGGCAGCTTCAACCTGCATTTCGCCGGGCGTAACCTGAGCCACATGGTGTGGGGACTGCCCGACGTCAGCTGTGAGGCCGGATTCGAGCTGCAGGCGAATCCCGCGGGGATGAGCATCTTCCTCGTTACGCCGCCGCTCCTGTACCTGTTCAAGTCTGTGCAGAGAAGGCCGCTGAAGCAGTGGGCACGGCTCGTGCGCCACGCCTTCCGCCGCTGCTCCGGGGCGGTCCGATTCCGCGTCGCTGCCCGCCTGTTCCGGCTCACCCCGCTCGTTGCGGCGGGCTGGCTGACAGTGTCGAGCGTAACGATCCCGCTGGCGCTCTACCACAACACGGGGGCCTACCAGTTCGGCTACCGGTATACGCTGGACTGGCTCCCGATCGGCCTGGTGCTGGTGGCGATCGGGATGCGGGGGCGGGTCAGGGGCTGGGGATGGGTGCTCATAGGCGCGGCTGTGCTGATCAACCTGGCGGGGACGCTGTGGATCTACCCGGAAGCCAACATGCAGGGCCAGGAGTGGACGGTCTTCTGGTCAGGGGCTGCCAGAAGCGTGTGGGACAGTCTCCAGGGGCTGGTCCAGTAGGCAGGCTCGGCGCCGGTGGAGAAGGGTGAGATTGGATAGCGCAGTCCGGCTGGATCTGGCGAAGCTGCTGGGCAGAGCGGTGCCGCTCCTGGCGCTGCTCGCATTCCTGGGATTGGCCAGCTGCCAGCTGGAGCTGCCGGGGCTTGACTACGACGAGGCCTTTGACGTCGTGCCCGCCATGCAGCTGCTGCTCGGCCAGCAGGTCGACACGCTGGCCGGCTCTGGCTTGCGAATCGGCGGCACCACGCTGCCGGTGATGGTGATGGACTACAAAGGCGTGGTGCATACCTACTGGGCGCTGCCCTTCCTGTGGTCGCTGGGAATCAGCACTTTCGCGCTTCGACTCTCCTGCCTCTTCCTCAGCCTGCTGACGCTAGCGGCAACGTATCGGTTCGCCCGGCGGGCCTTCGGCGGCTGGGCGGCCGGCGCCACTGTGCTGCTGGCGGCAACAAACCCCTCATTCATCTTCTGGAGTCGGCAGGGAGTTCTGTGGACGAACGCGATGCTCGCCTGTGGGATGGGCGCTCTGGCCGCGCTGGGAAGCTATACCCGGGAGAGGCGACGGGTGAGGCTGTGGGCGGCCGCCTTCCTGCTGGGTCTGGGCCTGAGCGCCAAGCTGGCCTTCTTCTGGTTCCCGGTCGCGCTGGGGGCGATAGGAGCGGCGGCTGCGGCCATCCGGCTCTGGCGCAGCTGGCGCGAGCGCCTGGCCGGCGACCGGGTGGCCAGGTCGGGGGATTGGCGATCCCTGGCTGCGCTGTGGGGGCCGGCGCTGCTGGCGTTCCTGTTGGGCCTGGCGCCGGTGCTCATGTACAACGTGCAGACAGAGGGCACGGTGAACCTGATCCGCGACCATTTGCAGACCTCATATTACGGAGTGGAGAATCTAGCCTGGCTTGCCAATCTGTCGCTGCGCTGGGAGCATCTCCAGATGCTGCTGGGCAGCACCGGCTTCTGGTACCTGGGCGCGGTGGCCGGAGACCCCGTATTCCTTAGGGCTTTCTGGATCGGGGCCGCAGTGCTCGTCGTCGCCTCTGCTTGGGGGGCGGTGTCGATCGCCCGGAAGGAGCAGGCCAACCGGAGCGGAGACGGACAACCGCCTTCCCCTGGGCGGGCCTACGCCGGAGCTCTGCTGCCGCTACTTCCGCTGGCGATGATGGCGCTGATGTTCCTGCAGAGCGGCGTCACCGTATCCGGGCTGTGGCCCGAGCATTACCTGCTTCTCCTTCCCTTCCCGCAACTCGTCGTGGCACTGGCTGTAGATCGCCTGCGCCGGGTGGCCGGCGGGCGAAGAGCGGCCACGGTGCTGGCCGGGCTGGCCGTAGGCTTCCTCGTCTGGTGGCAGGTAGGCGTGGCGATGGAGTACCACGTCGCGCTTGCGGGGACGGGAGGGCTGGGCGCCCATTCGGAGGCGAACTATGCCCTGGCCGACTACCTGGCGGCGGAGGGCCGGCCGGTGGTGGCGATGGACTGGGGGATCAAGATGCAGACGCAATTCCTCACCGCCGGGAAGCTCCAGGTAGTGGAGTGCTTTGGCTACGAGAGCCTGGAGAGCCCGGCGGAGACGTTTGCGGCCTGTGCAGAGCCCCACCTGGGGCGTCCTGAGACGTGCTACGTCTTCCATTCTCCCGCGGGCACGGTGTTCGCGGGCCGGTTGGAGGCCTTGCAGGAACTGGCCGGCGAGCGGGGCCTGAGCCTTGTCCTGCGGCAGGAGATCAGGGATCGGCGGGGAGAGGTGATCTTCCTGGTAGTGGAGACTGGGGGCACCAGTGAGGCGGTGCCCTAGGCTCGACGGTTGAGTGCGGATTTGCTGCGGGTTGGCGGGGTGGTATAATACGCGTCGCTCGCTAACCAGCAGCCTGTACCGAGGAGTTGTCCATGGAAGGAATCCTGGAATGGATCCCCGCGCTCCTGACTCTGATGTCCGCCTTCTGCGGCGGAGTGACGGTCGCGCTTGTTGCCGGGACCGCGGTGTGGACATTCCGAGACATCCGGGCCCGGGCCCACGACGTGCTGGCGCAGATCCTGGCGACGATGCTGGTGGTGATGCTGCCGATCGTCGGCCTGGTCATCTACTTCATGCTCCGCCCGCGGGAGACGCTGGGCGAGGCCTATGAGCGGTCGCTCGAGCAGGAGGCCCTCCTGCAAGCGATAGAGGAGCCGGAGATCTGCCCGGGCTGCGGGCTGCGCATTCGGGGTGACTACCTGCACTGCCCCCATTGCCACACCCGGGTCAAGAAGGCCTGTCCCTCCTGTGGCAAGCCGCTCGATCTGCAGTGGACGCTGTGCCCCTACTGCAGCGCTGCTGTTTCCGCGCAGGCGGTTGACCCACTTCCTCGCGGCGCTGCCGAGTAGTGGGACGGCGTGATCTGGACGGAGGAGAGCCCCCGGCGAGAGCCGGGGGCTTTTTCATCTCCGTTGCCGGCGCGCCACACTACTCGACGGCGTGAACCTTGAGCAGATTCGTCTGCCCCTGGCCGAAGGGGATGCCGGCCGTTAGCACGACCTGGTCCCCTGCCTTGACCACTCCCTGCTCGCGTGCAGCCCTGACCATCAGCTCGACCATGTCGTCGGTGTTGTCGAAAGGTTCGACTCTTACCGGCTCGACGCCCCAGACGAGCGCCAGGCGCGAGAGCGTCGTGGGGTTGGGAGTGACTGCGACGATAGGGACGCGGGGCCGGTGTCGAGAGACCATGCGGGCGGTGGTGCCGCTCATCGTTGCGGTGATGATGGCCTTCGCGCCTACGTCGCTGGCGATCTCCACCGCGGCCGAACTGATCGCCCGCGTGACCTGAGCCCGGCCTCTCTCCTCACCGTGGTCAGGGCTGCGCTGAGGCAGGTGGGCCTCGGCGTTGGCGCAGATCTTGGCCATGGTCTCAGCAGCGACGACGGGGTACTCCCCGATGGCCGTCTCTCCCGAGAGCATGACGGCATCCGTGCCGTCCAGTATGGCGTTGACTACGTCGGAGGCCTCAGCCCTTGTCGGACGAGGGTTCTCGATCATCGACTGCAGCATCTGGGTGGCGGTGATCACCGGCTTGGCGGCCCGGTTGCAGGCGCGAACGATTCGCTTCTGGTGGAAGGGCACCTCCTCGGCGGGGGTCTCGATGCCGAGATCTCCTCTGGCCACCATCACGCCGTCCGTTTCGGCCAGGATTTGGTCGAAGACGCCAAGCGCCTCTGGCTTCTCGATCTTGGCGACGATGGGAATCCCGGACTGGTGGTCTCTCAGCAGCTGGCGCAAAGCGCGAACGTCATCGGCCGAGCAGACGTAGGACAGGGCCAGGAAGTCGAATCCGTTCTGGATTGCGAACGCGACGTCCCGGCGGTCCTTGTCGGTTATCGACCCGTAGCACAAGTCCGCGCCGGGTACATTGATACCCTTACGGGGCTTGAGTTGGCCGCCCGTGACGACCTGGCAGGCCACCCCTCCCTTGCGCTTCCTGCTGCTCACAACCAGCTCCAGCGCGCCGTCGTCGAGCAGGATGCGCTGGCCAGGGCGCAGAATGCGCAGAACCTCCGGATGGGGAACTGGTACCTCATCCGCCGCTCCCGGGCCGCCACCCTCGGTGAGCATGACCACGTCGCCAGCCGCTAGATCCAGGCTCCCGCCGGCGAGCTGGCCGACCCGCAACTTCGGGCCCTGCAGGTCGCCCATCACCGCTACCAGCCGGCCTTCCGCCTTAGCCACCTCTCTCAGCGTGGCTACAGACCGGCCGTGAGTGGCGTGGTCGCCGTGGCCGAAGTTGACACGGGCGACGTCCATCCCGGCGCGGACCAGGCCTGCCAGGGCTTCGGGCGACTCAGTCGCCGGCCCTATCGTGCAGATGATCTTAGTACGCGGCATTCTGTGGCTCCAACGCCAGGCGGCTGCCCGCTGTCCTACGGTGAGGACAGCGTCAGCTCGTAGTCACCCCCCTCGTCCCTGTAGAGACAGCGGGCGACGATACGGTACGTGCCGCTTTCAGGCAGCTCGAACCGGTCGATCAGCGAGTTCCACCCTTCGCCGCCATCGTCATCGCTGGTGAGCTCGTCGCCGCCTGGCCCGAAGAGCTGAAGGAAGGGATCGAGATCCTCGTCCAGCGCGACCAGCGAGACGGTCACGCTGTCGCCTTCGGTGCCCTCGAAGAGCCAGCTGTGCCGCTCGCCCGGATCGAGTGTAGCGGCAACTGAGTCGCCGATTTGCAGCAAGTCGTACTCGCCAAGGCCGAGCGACAGCTGGTAGAGGCCGGTCGAATCGCCGAGGCCGGAGCAGATGATCGTGTACGTCCCTGCTTCCGGAAGCTCGTAGAAATCGATCAACGAGTCGAGCGACCAGCCGCCATCGTCGTCGTCGGCCAGGTACTGATCATCCGGACCGTACAGCTCGAGATAGGGGTCGATGTCGCCTGCCAGGTCCAGCATGGCGATCGTGACCTGGTCACCCTGCTGGCCGTCGAACGTCCACTCATGTGCTGCGCCGGAGACGAGGGTGGCCGTGAACACGTCGCCGTATGCGATCGGGCCTCCGCCCTCCGGTATGTCAGCCACGATTGTCAGTGACAGCGAGTAGTCGCCGTCGCCGGAGAACGCAGAGACCTGGATCTGGTAGGTGCCGGCTGCGGGTATGGGGTAGAGCATGATCAGTGAGTCTGTTCCGTCACCACCGTCGTCGTCGGAGTCGAGCAGCTGGCCGTCCTCGTCGTAGAGATCGAGGTAGGTGTCCAGCTCGTTTCTATCCGCAGCGCTGAGATCAATCGTGGCGTAGGTGCCCCGCTCGGCATCGAAGTACCAGGAGTGGATCCCATTTCGCTCGAGCGTCGCCTCGACCGTCTGGCCCGGCGCGATAGTGCCCATGTCTACCGACTCCGGGGCCTGCGGGGGTGAGAACTCGACGCTGTCGAAGATCGCCTCCAGGATCGCGCGGTGCTCTTCCCACTCGTCGACAGGGGCCGCGGCGATGGCCATCCCGGCCACATTGTCGCTGTAGGCCGCCCCCACGAGCAGGTAGATGGGCGGGTCGGTGCAGGGGCCTTCGGCGCGGGCCCCGGGAGTGTCGCCGAAATAGGTCGCCTCGGCGTCGCTCAGGTCGCAACCGCCTTCGTCGGCCATCATCTGGGCGATCACTGCATCGATCATATCCTGCGGCTCATCCAGTCCGCCGGGGCCCGCCAGGTCCTCCGGCAGAAGGGACACAGCTGCGAAGACCGGCGTCTCCGCTGGATCGCCGTCCATGAGGGCGTCATGACTCTGGGCCAGAAAGACCGTCCCGCCTTCGCTCTCATACACCCAGCCCTCCGGGTACAGGAGGCTTATGCCGGAGCGCGGGTCGCTGAGCAATTCCATCTCTCCCGCATCCCTGGTGGGCGTTCGAGTGGGCGCCGTGGGCCGCGTCGGCGTAGGGGTGGCCCCGTCCGGTATGAGCGGGCAGACGCTGCATCCCAGGCCCGACAGGAGCAGTATAACTCCTGCCCCGGCTATCCAGACTCTAGTCCTGTTGCTCATTGCCTTCCTCCTTATGCCCCGGGGGCTGCTGGCCGCCCAGCCACTACTGGTACGGTTCTGGGCGTCGAGAGAAACCCGGCGTCTATCCCCGAAGGTGGGGGAAGGCTGCCAGGCCTGCGTACACTGATTGATCGCCCAGTTCCTGCTCGATGCGCAGAAGCTGGTTGTACTTGGCAACTCGGTCGGAGCGGCACGGAGCGCCCGTCTTGATCTGACCGGTGTTCAGAGCCACGGCCAGGTCGGCGATTGTGGCGTCTTCCGTCTCCCCGGAGCGATGGGATACGACGACCGCCCAGCCGGCCCGGTGGGCGATGTCGACCGCGGCGATAGCCTCGGTAAGCGTGCCTATCTGGTTGACCTTGCAAAGCAGGGCGTTGCAGGCATTCAGCTCGATAGCCTTGCGAACCCGGTCGACATTGGTGACGAGAAGATCGTCGCCGACAATCTGTACCTGGCTGCCCAGGCGCTCGGCCATCACCTGCCAGCTCTCCCAGTCGTCCTCGGCCAGGCCGTCCTCGATACTGATGATGGGGTACTTCTTCACCCAATCGGCATAGAAGTCGACCATCTCCTCGCCGCTGAGCGTTCGCCCTTCCTTCTGCAGCACGTACTTGCCGTCCTGGTAGAACTCGCTTGCTGCGGGGTCCAGCGCTATGCGCATCTGGTCTCCGGTCTTGTATCCGGCCTTGCCCACCGCCTCCAGAATGAGCTCGATCGCCTCCTCATTCGCCCTCAGGCTGGGGGCGAATCCTCCTTCGTCGCCAACACCGGTGGAGTATCCCTTCGCCTTGAGCACGCCCTTCAGCGCGTGATAGACCTCTGCGCTCCAGCGGAGCGCCTCGGCGAACGAAGGCGCCCCTACCGGCATGACCATGAACTCCTGCAGGTCCGGGCCGTCCAGGGCGTGTTTGCCGCCGTTGAGGATATTCATCATCGGCACCGGCAGCGTGCGGGCGTTGACCCCGCCGATGTGGCGGTAGAGCGGGATCTGGAGCGCATTCGCGGCTGCGTGGGCTGTGGCCAGGGATACGCCCAGGATGGCGTTAGCCCCCAGGTTGCCCTTGTTCGGTGTACCGTCCAGCTCCAGCAGCCGGGTATCAATGGCCACCTGGTCCGTGGCGTCCCAGCCGAAAAGCTGCTCGGCTATCGTCTCGTTGACGTTGGCCACGGCCTTCATCACGCCCTTGCCGCCGTAGCGGTTCTTGTCCCCATCACGGAGCTCGTGCGCTT
This sequence comes from uncultured Anaerolineales bacterium, assembly GCA_964530325.1. Lineage (GTDB taxonomy): Bacteria > Chloroflexota > Anaerolineae > B4-G1 > B4-G1 > CAZHAX01. The sequence continues at coordinate 71,874 of CAZHAX010000012.1, forward strand.
CGTGCACGCCAGTCGACGCCCCGGAAGGAACGGCCGCCCGGCCCCACGCTCCCCCCAGCAGGGATACCTCCACCTCGACCGTCGGGTTGCCCCGAGAGTCCAGGATCTCGCGAGCTGCAATGGTTTCGATCTCCGTCTCTATCATCTCTCCTCCTCCCAATCGCCCGGCCTGGACATCTACAATCCCAGGCTCTTGAACAGCCTATCAAAGTCGAAATGCTCGGCCAGAAGCGCCTCGAACTGGCTCAACTTGGCCGCCTGGCCCAGCCTGGTCTTGCCGAACACCTTCTCGATCGCCTCGACCGTCTCCAATGTATTGTGGCGGACCAGCAGCACAGGCACCTGCGCCTCCTCGGCCCGTCTCAGCACGTCAGGCACCGGATGCAGGTGGCCGGTCAGGATCAGGCAGGTGGAGGCGGTCTCCAGGGCTACCAGCTGGATATCGGCCCGATCGCCGCCGGTGATCACCGCTTTCGTGCCGCACACTCTCCTGATGCGCGGCATGGCCTGCTCGACGCTCATCGCCCCGACGACCATGTTCTCGATGAGGGCGTCTCCCCTGTCCGGCACGGCCAGGAATTCACCCTCCAGCACTTCTGCCAGCTCAGCCACGCTGATTGCCTGCAGCTGCTCGCGCAACGGCAGCGCTCCCAGCAGCGGTATGCCCTGCTTCTCCACATAGGGCCCCGCGGTGTTGCGCACGAAATCGAGTTCCTGATCAGGCACGCGGTTGGCTACGATGCCCAGGAGCCGATCGTCGAGGCGCAGCTTGGCTACGATGGAATCATCCAGGAACGAGAGGCGATCGCAGTAGGGCACAACAGCCAGGACGCGCACGTCGAGCGCCTCCGCGACGACAGGCGTACCCAATCCCAGGCCGAACCCCTCCCGCAGCGACGCGCCACCCTCGAGAAGAACTACATCCCTGCCCTTGCTGACGCGCTCGAAGGCGGCCTTGACCTGACCAAGCAGGTCAGGCGGCTTCTTGGCCTCGATGGCCTGCGTGAGCAGTTCCTCCGTCGCCAGCACCCCAACGAGGTCGCAGGGCTTCTCGGGCAGTCCCAGTGTTCGGCCGACGAAGTCAGCGTCCTCGTCCGAGGGGCCGCACCTGGCCTGCCAGGGGTGCGTGCTGAGCGGCTTCAGGTAGCCAACTTTGAGGCCGTCCGCCTGGAGCCTGCGGCCTATGCCGAGGCAAAGGGCCGTCTTCCCGCTAAAAGTGTGTAGAGATGTGATGTACAGGGCTATCATCAGCGTCGCCTTTCGCTGTCTCGCAGCTCTCGCGGCTGTGTCTGGCCGCTCGCGCTACTCCTCTCCACCTTCCTCGCCTGTGGGCGCCAGGATCAGGCGCATGTCCAGCGCCATTGCTCCACGCCCTTCTTCGAACACAACCAGCGGGTTGATGTCCAGCTCAACGATCTCAGGGAAGTCGGTCACCAGCTGGCTGACTCGGACGAGCGCCTCCACCATCGCTTCGTGGTCCGCCCTCGGCTGGCCTCGAACGCCGTCAAGGATAGGATAGGCCCTGATCTCGTGGATCATCTCCCGCGCCTCCTCCGGGCTGAAGGGGGCGACGCGGAAGGCCACGTCCTTGAGTGCTTCGACGTAGATCCCTCCCAGGCCGAAGGCGACGAGTGGCCCGAACTGCGGGTCGCGGGTCATTCCGACGAGAACCTCGCGTCCCTTGGGAACCATCTGCTGCACCAGACATCCCCAGATCCGGGAGCCGGGGACGTATCGCTGAGCGCGGTAGACAATCAGATCGAAGGCGTCCCGTACGTCGTCGGCCGAGCCCAGGTTCAGTTTCACACCGCCCACGTCGGTCTTGTGAAGGATGTCAGGCGAGGCCACCTTCAAGACAACAGGGTAGCCCATCTCGTCCGCAACCTTGACCGCTTCGTCCGCCGTCTCAGCTACTCGGGATTCAGGAATCGGGAGGCCGTAGGCCTCCAAGACCTCACGGGCCTCTGAATCACCGATCGACACCCGGCCCTCGTCGCGGACCCGCCTGAAGAGGTCGCGCACGGCTTCCGCGCGAACCTTGCGGCGCTGGATGGTGGGCTCAGGCGCCTGCTTCTCCAGGCGGTATGTGTTCATAGCGGCCAGCGCCTCGGCAGCCCGCTCGGGGAAGGGATAGCTGGGAACGCCGAGCTCCTGGAGCAGGTCGATGCCGGGCCTGACGCGGGCCTCGCCCATGAAGCAGGCTGCTACCGGCTTGTCTGCGCCCTTGGCCACGCACCCAATGGCACGGGCCGTCTCTTCGATCTCTGTGACCGCCTGCGGAGTGATGATGACCAGTAGCCCATCTACGTTTGGGTCTTTGAGGGTCAACGCTATCGCCTGCTCGTACCTGGCGGCCGGGGCGTCTCCCAGCAGGTCTACAGGATTGGCCACGCTCGCCTCGCCGGGAAGGCCACTCGTCAGGGCGTCTGCGGTATCTGCCGCGAGGTGCGCCAACTGCAGGCCAGCGTGCTCGAGAGCGTCCGTGGCCAGGATGCCGGGGCCGCCCGCGTTAGTGACGATGCATATCCGGTCACCCTTCAGCAGCGGCTGGTAGGCGAAGGCCCGGGCGTAGTCGAACAGCGCCTCCATCGACTCGGCTCGCAGCACGCCTGCCTGCTTGAACGCGGCCTGGTAGGCGGCCTCGGAGCCCGCCAGACTGCCTGTGTGCGAGGAAACCGCGCGCGACCCCGCCGCGGTCACGCCCGACTTGATGGCTACGACCGGCTTTCTGTGGATCGCCCGGCGCGCAACTTCCATGAACTCCTGGCCGTCCGGCAAGCCCTCCACGTAGATCAGGATTACCCGGGAGTCAGGGTCATCAGCCCAGGCGCGCAGCAAATCGGTCTCGCTCACATCCGCTTTGTTCCCCAGGCTGACGAACTTGGCTAGGCCGAGCTGGCCTGCCATTGCCATATCCAGCACGGCGGTGCCCAGCGCCCCGGACTGGGACATGAAGGAGATCGGTCCCCGCGGCGGCATCCCGGCAGCGAAGGTGGCGTTGAGCGGCGCGGCCGTATCGATGACGCCGAGGCAGTTGGGGCCGATGAGACGGATCGAGTGCTTGCGGGCGATCTCCATCAACTCGACCTCCCGCTCCAGCCCTTCGCGGCCGGCCTCGCGGAAGCCGGCACTGATAACCACAACAGCGCTGATGCCCTTCTGGCCGCACTCCTCGACCACTGAGTTGACGAGCCGGTACGGAATGACGATCACCGCCAGATCAATCTCCTCCGGCACCTCGAGCACGGACGGGTAGGCCTTGAGCCCCAGGATATCATCCGCCTTGGGGTTGATCGGGTAGACCTTGCCGGTGAATCCGCCCTCGATGATGTTGGCCAGCACGGCGTGGCCTAGCTTCTCGGGATCGCGCGAGGCGCCGATGACGGCAATGGAACGGGGGCGAAAGAAGGTGGTGAGCATAGGCTATTCTGCTGCAGCGAAGGCTTCCCCAGGCGGGTCGGCCCGAATGGTACACGAAAGGAGCGGATTTGGCAAGCACTGCGGAGGCGACTCTAGCCTGCCGGACCGCCCGCTCCTGCGAGAATCGAATCCGGCGGTGGAGCATGTGCTAGCGGTCGATCCAGCGGCGAAGCTCTTGCCTCTGGAGCAGCCAGGTGGCCAGGAGGAAGAACGCGGCGCCCAGCACTACCCCGCCGCCGCCCACAAGCAGCGGGTCGCGGTCCGGCAGAGCGGCCTGCCAGGCACATAGAAGAAGCAGCATACCGGCGGCGGCCAGGGCTGTCCTGGCCAGCGAAGCAGTGATCGCCCTTCCCTCAAGTCCGCCCAGGCGCGAGCGCAGCAGGCAGAGAAGGCCCGCTAGCTGGGCCAGGGCAGCAAGCGAGCTGGCCAGTGCCAGGGCGGCGTGCTCGGGCCAGCCAGCGGTCCTGAAGAGCGGCGGCAGGGTCAGGCTGAGGACGATGTTGGCCGCCACTGCCACTCCACCCACCCACACCGGTGTGAAGGTGTCCCGCAGGGCGTAGAAGGCCCGCGCGGCTATCTCGACACCGGAGTGGCCGACGAGGCCTACGGCGTAGAGGGCCAAGGCCCAGGCGACCGCTTCAGTGGAGGAGGCCTCGAAGGCGCCCCTTTCGAATAGAAGGGCAACCAGGGGCCGGGCGAGGACGACGAGGCCGACGGTGGCCGGCAGAGAGAAGAGGAATACGGCGCGCAAGACGGCAGCGACCGTGCTGCGCATCTCGGCGCGCTGGCCTCGGGCCTCTTGATCGGCGAATGTGGGGAAGGCCGCCGTCGCCGCCGCCTGGGCAAAGACGCCCTGCGGCAGCAGCATGAGCGGCCAGGCGTAGTTGATGGCAGAAACCGCTCCTTCTCCCATCCCAGTGGCCAGGCTGTTGTTGACGACGAAGTTGATCTGGGTGATAGAGGTACCGATTATCCGGGGTATCATCAGCCGGGCCACTTCACGAACGTCGGGCAAGCCCAGACCGAGGGAGGGTATGTACCTGGCGCCTAGCCTGAGCAGAGCCGGGACCTGGATCAAGAGGTGGAACAGCGCTCCGGCGACCGATCCAATGGCCAGGCGCCAGACACCCATACCCTCGGGCAGAAGGAGCGTACTGCCGATCAGCGACAGGTTGTAGACAGAAGGGGCCAGCGACGGCAGCAGGAAGTGCTGATGGGCATTCAGTACGGCCATCGCGACTGCGCTAGCGCCAAAGATGGCAGGGGCAACCAACAGTAGCCGCAGCAGGCGGACGGTGAGCAGCTGCTGGTCCGCCGAGAAGCCGGGAGCGATCACCGTGGGGACTAGGAGGGGTGCGAGTATGGCGATGAGAACGCTGAAGATGGTGAGCGCCAGCACTGCCAGATTGGCTACTGCCGAGGCGAGCCTCCACCCGCTGTGGGGATCCCCCCTGACGAGGTGGCGGGTGTAGGTGGGGATGAAGGCCGACCCCAGCGCCCCGCCGACGAGGACCATGAAGACCAGCTCGGAGATACGGGCGGCCGCCTGGTAGGAATCGAGATCTGCGCTGGTACCGAATTCGTCGCCGATGACGATCTGGCGGACAAGCCCCAACGCCCCGCTGAGGGCGAAAGCGGCCATCACCAGGGAGGCGGCACGAGCTACTCGGCGCCGGCTATGAGTCACGGTGCCTCTCTCCAGGAATGGAGGTGACACAGGAGGGGAACTGACGGCGACGATGTGCATAAACGCGTGGAGAGCCAGGGCCGCCACACCCTGGCTCTCCCCAGAAGGAGGAGAAGAAGAGAAACCGCCTCTGGACCTGACTTCATGGTATCATGCGTGGCGCTAGGCACTTGACGCTAGCCCTACGCGTACCCTACGGCTGCCCTACGACCGTCCGCCGCGGGGCCTTGTGAAGCGGTCAGGCCGGCCCTGTGCCTGCGGAAAGCGCACCCGGAGGGTGCCTAGGCCGGCAGGGTTGGGATGACGATGGTGAAAGCGCTGCCCTTGCCGGGAGAACTCTCCACCCACACCCGTCCGCTGTGCTTCTCCACCACTGACTTGACGATCGACAGGCCCAGCCCTGTGCCCTCTATTCCTGCCGTCTCCTCCGTATCGACTCGATAGAACCTATCGAAGATGTATGGCTGCTGGGAGACGGGTATGCCGATGCCGTTGTCGGCCACCCGGACGACAACGTGGTCCCCTTCGGCGTGGGCGGTCACACTGACCCACCCGCCGACTCCCGTGTATTTCACAGCGTTTACCAGCAGGTTGTCCATCACCTGGCGTAGACGGTGCGGACTGCCGCTGATGGGCGGCAGCTCCTGGGGAGGGTCCCAGCGCAGCTCCTGGCCTTTCTCAAGCGCCAATGGCTGGCAACTGTGCACGGCGCGTTCGATCACCGCCAGCAGGTCACAACTGCACATCTCCAGGTCCCGCCCGGCCTCGATGCGACCGATCTCGAGGAGGTCGTCGATGAATCGAGTCACCGACTCTGCGCTCTCGCGAATGAAGCCGGCAAACTCGCGGCCTCGCTCGGAAAGCTCGCCCGAGCTCAAGAGCAGGTCCACGTAGCCCAAGATGGTGGCCAGGGGAGTGCGCAGGTCGTGCGAGACTGAAGATACGAACTCAGACCTGATTCTCTCAAGCTCCTTGAGGTGAGAGATGTCCTGAACGACGAGCGCCCACCCTACGCCATCGATCTGTGCAATCTGTGCATCCACCGTTCTGCCGTCCTCCAGGGATATCTCTCTCTGCGCGGTCTCCGCCTTCTGATCGAAGAGGCTGGCTATGTCACGAAGGTGGGTCTGGGGGATTGCCTGCTCGAGCGGCAGCCCGAGCGCTCTCTCTGCTACCAACCCCAGGGCTGCGCACGCCGCGTCATTGCAGAAAGACACACGTTTCTGCTCGTCGACGAGGACCACTCCGCCCCAGTCCCCACGCAGGATGGCCTCGAGCTTTTCCCGCTCGCTGTCGACGGCGTCGAATAGCTGGGCATTGACCAGGGCGACCCCGGCGTGAATGGCGAGGGCGGACAGCAGATCGGCGTCGCGGTCGGTGAAGCGGCGCCCAGGTTCCGTGGTCGTGACGCCGATAACTCCGACGCACTCACCTCCGGGAAGGACGATAGGGGAGTACAGGAGGGATCTGACGGAGTGGCCGGTTGGCGCTTTGAGCCTCTTGCCGGACTTGAGGACAGGACGGCCAGCGCGCAGCGCCGTGAGCACGGCCCGGTGAGCAATAGGCTTGCCGAGTGGCGCTTTGTGGCGTTGAGGTCCTCGCACCGCTCTGAGGGTGGGAGCCCCGGACTCGTCCTTCAGGACGATGAGGCTCTCCTCGGCACCGAGTGCTCCCGCAGCCAGTTTGAGCAGGCGATCAACAGCCTCGTCCGGGGGGCCCAGCAGGATGGCCGCTCTAGAGAGTCCGACCAGGGCGGCCGCCTCGCCCAGCCGGCGGCGCAACCTATCGTTCTCCCTGCATAGCTGCTGCAACTGGCTGTTCAGGTCCGGACCGCTGGCAGCCAGCGGCAGTACCAGATCGAGTGCGGCCCGGACCTGGCCGCGGTCAAACGGTGCGACCAGGCAGAGGTTGGCTCCCAGCCGATACGCCTCCAGCACCGACTCCTCACTGCCTGACGGTGCGGTGCAGACTATCGGGGCGTCGAATCCCTGCCCTCGGAGGGCCCGAATGGCCTTGACGCCTGCCTGTTGTGGATCACCTATCACGAGGATGAGGGCGTCCGCGCGGGATTCGAGGGCCAGTCGGGCCGGGTCCTGGCCTTCGGCTGCAATCGTCACTTCCCGTGCGGCGCTTTCGAGAGCTTCCGCCAGCAGCCGGCTTCTGTCTGCGTCCGCTATCAGAACAGACTGCCTCTTCATAGAACCTACCTGGAGGGCTGGTATCGGCGGCATGATACCTGCAATCGGCCCACGGGTCAAATCGTAGTCGGAGGCCGATCTGGGCAAGCAGCTGTTCAGGGGCTGACTGGCCCCAGGGGCGCCGGTGCAGAAACGCCGGCGGCCTACAGGCGCCTCGACGGGGCCGATGGCGGTTGCCTGATTTGGGAAAGCGGTGTAGAATACCGCCCCGTGGCGGCCGTGCTGGATGAGGGCGCAGCTATCGCGTAGTCGGGGCGGACAGCCGGCAAGCACCGTCTAGACGATGGAGCCGCTGACGAAGGGATCGGCAAGGAGGTCTTTCGTCGATGAGCGATCACGAACCCCGCCTACCTGAGGTTCCCCCCGAGCTGCAGGGCAACGTGCGCCTGATGCCCTGGGACAAGCTCTACAACTGGAGCCGCAAGCGGTCCTTGTGGCCCATGTTCTTCGGGTTGGCTTGCTGTGCTTTCGAGATGATAGCCACGTTCGATGCCCGCTTCGACCTGGCCCGCTTTGGGATGGAGATCATGAGGGCCAGCCCGCGCCAGGCGGACCTCTTGATAGTCTCTGGTACAATCACCAAGAAGATGGCTCCCCAGCTGGTGCGCCTGTATAACCAGATGGCCGAGCCGAAGTACGTGATCGCTCAAGGGGCGTGTGCCATCTCCGGCGGCCCCTTCAAGGAGGCATACAACGTCGTCTCCGGGGCGGACAAGCTCATCCCGGTAGATATCTACCTGCCGGGGTGCCCGCCCAGGCCGGAGGCGCTGTTCCACGCTGTCTTTCAACTTCACGCCAGGATCGATCGCGAGCGCATAAGCGACGTTCGCTGGTACCAGAAGGGCGATGAAGAGGGGATTCCGGTTCCGGCGCTGGGGCCCGACCTCGTTGACTATCGCCTGGAGAAGCAGATAGCTGCGGCTGGCCGTCGCAGAGCGGCCAAGGAGGGAGAGTCGTGAGCGAGGGGGCCCCCGAAGTCAAGGTCTCCCGGTCGACGAGCGAGCTACACTCTCTACTGAGCGAGCGCTTCTCCGGCGCGGTGCGGCCCGCCGAGCACGAGGGGCTCGTCGTCGCAGCCGATCGCCTCGTCGATGTGGCCAACTACCTACGAGATGACCATGGCTATTCGTACCTGGCCTGCGTGACCGGCGTCGACTACCCCGAGCCGGCCTCTGGTCATCCGGCACGCTTCGAGGTCGTATATCACGCCTGCCGCAGCGAGGGGGAGCCAATCGTGCTGCGTGTCCACGCCGACCGGGCGGACCCTGTAGTCCCCTCTCTGGTGCCCGTTTGGCCAGCGGCCGGTTTCCAGGAGCGGGAGGTCTGGGACCTGGTGGGCGTTCGCTTCGACGGCCATCCGGATCTCCGGCGCATCCTCTTGTGGGAGGGGTTTGACGGCCATCCGCTGCGCAAGGACTGGCATGAGGCCTACTACGAGGCGGACCAGAAGCCCTTCCCCAGCCGCTATCCCGAAGGGAAGCCGGCAGCGGCGGAAGAGGGTACTCCGTGGAAGCGGAACCTGCGCCTGCCGCCCGGCTGGTCGGTCAAGGGGTGGCAGCCGGAGGACGAGGCTGTCTATGGCACGTTGGACGAGGAGGAGGGCGGCAACGGGCGTGTGGCAGGCACGGACCGGGTGGTGATCAACATGGGGCCCCAGCACCCGAGCACGCACGGCGTGCTTAGGCTGGTTGCCCTCCTGGATGGTGAGACGATCAAGGAGTTGCGGCCGGTGCTGGGCTACCTGCACCGCTGCCACGAGAAGATCGGAGAGCGGAACACCTGGCTGGGCAACATGCCGTACACCGACCGTCTCGACTATATCACCTCCATGGCCAACAACTTCGGCTACGCGCTGGCGGTGGAGAAGCTGCTGGATATCGACGTGCCGGAGAGGGCGCATTATATCCGGGTGATCATGGCCGAGCTGACCCGGGTGATCAACCACATGGTCTCGATCGGCTTCGTCTGCAACGACCTGGGCAACTACTTCACGGGAATGCTATACGCGCTGCAAGAACGTGAGCTGATCCTAGATCTCTTCGAGATGACGGCTGGGTCCCGCATGATGTGCAATTACTACCGCTTCGGTGGCGTCGCGCGCGATGTGCCGGAGGGCTTTGTGCCGATGGCGAAGGAGCTGGTGAACGAGCGCCTGCCGCGGCGCATCGACGAGCTGGAGACATTTGCCGTGGGCAACGACATCTTCCGAGCCAGGACGATGGGCGTTGGCGTGCTGCCGGCAGACGTCGCGGTTGCTTACGGCTGCACGGGGCCGCTGCTGCGGGCGAGCGGTGTGCCCTACGACGTGCGACGCGCCGACCCCTATTCAATCTACGACACGTTCGATTGGGACGTCGTGGTACGATACGAGGGTGACGTGATGGATCGGGTCATGGTCCGCTTCGGCGAGCTGCGCCAGTCGCTGCGTATTCTGAAGCAGGCCCTGGAACGGCTGCCCGCAGGTCCGATCGATTCCGGCAAGAAGCGGCACAACGTGAAGGTGCCCGAGGGCGAGGCCTACGGCCGCATCGAGCATCCCAAGGGGGAACTCGGGTTCTTCCTGGTGAGCGACGGCGGCCGAAACCCCTACCGCTACCACGTTCGCGCTCCGAGCTTCGTCAACCTGGGCGTCTTAGGCTACCTGGCCCGGGGGCAGAAGATAGCGGACATAGTGGCGATCCTGGGTAGCATAGACATCACTCTGGGCGAGGTCGATCGATGACATACGGGCTCGGACTGGCCAAGTCGTTCTGGGTTACGCTTCGGCGGCTGGCGATAACCTACTGGGAGGACATCCGCTTCCTGGGCCGGCGCTATCGCCCCGAGAACCTCCCCTACCGCCAGAGCGCAAAAGGGCGCGGCGTAATGACCGTGCAGTATCCGAAGGAACGAATGACACTCCCCGAGAACTACCGCCAGTTCCCGTTCCTCTTGGAGGAGCCGGGCGCCGACGGAATCCGCTGTGTCGCCTGTGGCATCTGCGCCCAGGTCTGCCCGCCGCAGTGCATCTGGGTCGAACGAGCCACGGATTCCCAGACTGGGAAGCCGCTGCGCAAGCCGAGCGCTTTCTACATCGACGTGAGCATGTGCATGTCCTGCGGCCTGTGCGCGGAGTTCTGTCCCTCCGACGCTATCAAGATGGACCACGACTATGAGATCGCCGCCTACCAGCGGTCCTTCCTTTGGGGGCTGGATAGGCTCGTCAGACCGCTCGACCATCACGCACAGATCCACCCTAAGGCGCACAGTGCGGAACAGGCCGAGCGGCGGAGGAAGGCCGCTCAGGCGAAGGATGGCTGAGGTCCCTGAGCAGGAGTCGCCCTCTGGTTCCGCCAGCCCCAAGGATCTGGTTGCTGGCGTGCGCTTCCACGCCACCGGCAAGGTCTACCACTTCGACGCCTCGGGTCACGCCGATCTGGAGAATGGTGACTTCGTGCTGGTGGAAACGTCTCGCGGACTTGAGCTGGGCGAGGTGCTCACCGTGCGGCCTGCTCGCGGAGGGGAGAAGGTCGGGTCTCTCAAGCCAATCCGCCGGCGGGCGACCGGCCGCGACCTGGCACTACGCCAGCGCCGGCAGGAAAAGGCGGAGGAAGCTCTCAGGCTTGCCCGGGACCTGGCCAAGGAGCTCGATCTCCCTCTCAAGATCGCCGCGGCAGACTACACCTATGATGGCCGCAGGCTCACCATCCTATACGTCAGCGAGGATGGTGAGAAGGGCGTGAACAAGCTGCGGGACCGGCTCCGCCGCCAGTTCGGCGGGCCGGTAACGCTGCGGCGCGTCGGTCCCCGCGACCATGCCAAGTTCCTGTCCGGGTACGGTGCCTGTGGGGAAGTGAGGTGCTGCTCCCGGTTCCTGAGCGAGTTCCAGTCCGTGTCGATGAAGATGGCGAAGGCTCAGGGCGTATCCCTGAACCCCTCGGAGATCACGGGCATGTGCGGCAGGCTCCGCTGCTGTCTGGTCTACGAGCATGAGCAGTATGCCGAGGCCTGCAAGTCGATGCCCCCGGTCAAGAAGCGCGTGCGCACCCCGCACGGTGAGGGCAGGGTGGTCGGCCTGCTGCCCCTCAAGGGGGTGGTGGTCGTGCAGATCGAGGATCGGAGAGTGGAGGTGCCTGCGCAAGAGGTCGAGCGGATCAAGTAAGGATGCTTGTCCGCCGGCGCCCCGGCGGTCAGGCGGGCACACGGCGGATCGTGTGTCGAACCGTGCAGCAGAGCAGCGGGCGACGGGACAGCCGTCGCCCGCGATTGTATGGGCGGCGGGCGTCGGAAGTTGCGCGGGGACTGGCGCAGAAGTACAATGGAAACGAGAACCCGGGAGGTGGGGTGGTAGATGGGCAAAGAAGGGGATTCCCTGGCCGAGGCTCAGAAGTTGCGCGAGCAGCTAGTCGCCTGGCGGCGCGACTTTCACATGCACCCGGAACTGGGATGCGAGGAGGAGCGGTCTGCCGGGGTCATCGCAGATCGGCTGCGGGAGCTCGGATACAGCGTGCAGACCGGTGTGGCCAAGACGGGCGTCGTGGGTCTGCTGGAGGGAGGTCAGAGCGGTCCTGTGGTGATGGTGCGCTTCGACATGGATGCCCTGCCCATAACCGAGGAGTCCGAGGCCGAGTATGCTTCGCAGAACCCGGGCGTGATGCACGCCTGCGGTCACGATGCCCACATGGCGATCGGGCTCGGCGTGGCCACGGTGATGGCGGGCAGGCGGGCCAAGCTGAAGGGAACGCTCAAGCTCGTCTTTCAGCCGGACGAGGAGCGCGGCGGAGGGGCCAGGCGAATGGTGGAGGAGGGCGTTCTGGACGGTCCCCGGCCGGATGTCGTCCTGGCAACCCACGTCTGGAGCGAGAAGGCTGTGGGAATAGTGGACGTGACGGCGGGACCGGTGATGGCGGCGGCCGAGAAGTGGGCCTGCACGGTGCGGGGGCGCGGTGGGCACGGCGCGATGCCCCACCAGGCAATCGACCCCGTCGTCGCCGCTGCCCAGATAGTGATGAGCCTGCAGACCGTCGTTAGCCGGAATGTCAGCCCGCTGGATACGGCAGTCGTCACCGTGGGCACGATCTCCGGCGGCGAGGCCTTCAACGTCATCCCGGCCGAGGTGGAGATGACGGGCACAATCCGCAGCTACAGCCCCGCAGTGCGCGAGCGCGTACTCGAGCGCGTGCGGCAGGTAGCGGAGGGAGTGGCAGAGGCCGGCGGGGCGCGGGCCGAGCTGGAGTTCACACCGCTTACACCAGCGCTGATAAACGATCCGCAAGTCGTCGCGGTGGTGCGCGAGGCCGCTGAGGAGGTCCTGGGGCCGGAGAACGTCAGCTCGGGGGAGCGGACCATGGGCAGCGAGGACGCGGCCTACTTCCTGCGCCAGGTGCCGGGCTGCTACTTCTTCCTTGGCTCAAGCAACCCGGAACGGGGCATCGACGCTCCACACCACAACCCGCGATTCGACATAGACGAGGACGCCCTGCCCCTGGGAGTGGCAGTGATGGCCCGGGCGGCGGCGCACTACCTGCTCTAGGGTGAGGGCGCTGACAGGATGACCAGAGCGGGGCCGCTCAATTGGCGTACCGGGGCCGGCTGGCTTGTCCTCGCCGGCGGTGGAGACTGGCGCAAGGGGGAGACTGGCGAGGTAGATGCGGCTGTCCTGGGATGGGCCGACCTGACCAGGCCGATCGCGTTGCTGCCGACCGCCGGTATCTCTACAGCGGAAGGCGAGGAGCTGGTTGACCATTTCGTCGACCTGGGCGGGCCGAGCGGCAGCGTGGTGACCATACGGAGCCCAGCAGGTGCACGCAAGGAAGACAACTGCGAGAGCATCGCCGGGGCCGGACTGATAGTCGTGGCTGATGGGCCCGATCCGCTGCGACTGGTGCGGGCGCTCAGCGGGCAACCGGCAATCCAGGCAATAGTGGACGCTTTTGTGTCCGGGGCAGCGGTCGTGGGTGTCGGGGCGGGAGGCGCGGCGTTCGGCGCCTGGGTAGCTGGCACAGGCAAGGGAGAGCCTGTGGAGCGTGGATGGGCCTGGCTGGAGCAGGCGATAGTAGAGCCGCACTTCGAGGGCACCGAATCGTCCGGGCGCTTGCGCACCCTGCTTCGGCGCCACCCTGACTGCCTCGGGATCGGCGTTCCGGAGGGCGGAGCGCTGGCGCTGGGCCCAGGCGGCGAAGTGGTGACCGTGGGCTCCGAGCAAGTTACGGTAGTTGTGGACGCGGAGAGGAAAACGGAATCCGGCTAGCCGCTACGGACAGAGATGGCATCGGCTGGGCGCCTGGAGGCGCCGGAACGACGCGTCAAGAAGCCCCTCCAGGAGACCGGCCGCTTGATCTAGTCGTCGTCAGGCGTCCCCTCGGGTGTATCCTCGACCGGCGTGCTCTCAGGCGTGACCGTCTGCTCCTCTGCTTGGGAAGTGGCTGTTTGCTCGGGCGTCGGCGTAGCTAGCGGCTCGAAAAGACCGTCGCGCGTGGCCTCTACCAGCGTTCGCACGCTGTAGTCGTATGCTCTGGCGAAGTAATCGGACTGGCTAGATCTGACCACATAGGTGCCGTCGTCCTCGTCCAGCGATCCTATGATGATTGTGATCGTCTGGTCCGGCGTGACGAGCGTCAACTGGGCCACGGGCTCCTCCATGCCGTAGCTCGAAAGCGCCGTCTTGCCCAATGGCTCCTTGATGGTGAGAGAGCTGGCCTGGGACGCAATGGATGTGACCTCCGTCTGGATCACGGCCTCTCCCTCGGCCACCTGCTCGCTGGTCCAGTCCCCCTCCTCACTCCTGGCGAATTGATATGTGCCGCTGCCATTCTCGAGGGTCAATCCGGTGATCTCGTCGATCGCTACGCCCACGTATGCAGTGTCGATCCAGGACGAGGCGTTGGCACCCACCTCCCAGCTGTAGATCCCCTCGCACAGGTACGTCTCGCTCTGACCTACAAGTCGCACGTGGCTTGCTCCGTAGATAGGAGAAGAGCCAAGCAGGAAGGCGTACTCGGTTCCGTCCTGCGTCTGGAATTCGACCCGGCGAATGAAGTCGTCTTCGGCCACCTGAAGCCGGCCGTGGCTCGTATCCGTCCGCGCCACCAGCCGGTCTGAGGAGAGAGCGACTATCTTGGCCAACACGGCGACGACCTTGGATTCGTCCGCCGGGTAGTCGTCCGCCTCAGGCAGCACCCAGGCTCCGTCCACCTGGGAGAGCGAGACTGTGTATCCGGCGGGGCCATCCGTGATCGTCAGAGACGTGACGTCACCGACCTCCAGGCCGGGGAAGAGGGGCTCGCCGCTGGCCGCCGCAGGCCGGCTAGGCCAGAAGACGACGACGCTGATGATCAGCTGGACGATGAGGGCGGCTGCCAGGATTCGGTTGTGCTTCTCTGTCATCTTCTCACCTCTCGCTTGGCCCTGGATCGGGAAGACGGGGGCAGCAGCTCAACGGGCAGCTCGTTCTGCCGCCGGGCGTGCCAGAGGATACCAATGCCAGCAAGGCCAAGCAGCGCCACACCGTAGTTGGCGAGCTCCCAGAGCTTCTGTTCGCTATCAGTTAGATCCTGCAGCAGGCGCGCGCGAGTCCCGCGCGCCCGTATCTCCAGCAGCTCCTGGTCCTCGGTGCACCAGGAGACCGCGTCGAGCACGAGCTGCAGACCGTTGAGATAGGCGTCGCCAACAAGCTGGGACGTGACACCGAAGACGAAGTCGTCGACGAACTCAGTGCTGCCGAATACGACAAGGCGGGACGACTCTGGAGACTCCTCGATTAGGCCGCCTGTGGCCACCTCCGTGCCGTCCTCGGCCACAGGCGGCTCCTGACCGGCGAATGCGCTCTGGAAGGGGCCTACTACTGAGACGGCTAGTGTGTGCGTGTCCATGCTCTCCGGTGCAGGCACGGACCACTCCCAGACGGCCGGCGTAGATTGCGTCCAGGCTGCTCTGGTGGACTGCAGGAGAGATGTCACTTCCCGCTCTGGTTCGAGCGCTTCGCTTACCGTAATCGGAGAGGTCCAATGGAGCGTAACCGCATTGAGGCTGGCGACTATGGGGCTATCCGCGTCCATGCCATCCGTGCGGATGTCAACAAAGAAGGGATATTGGATGATGTCGTAGCCCACGAACTGGCCGGTGGCTGGGTCGGTAACGGGCAGCAGGAAGAGATCGTTCTGCTGGTCGAGAACCAGCTGTTCCGCCACGTGGATTCCGTAGCTGTCCAGCAGGTCGCCTACTCCGTCGCTGAGAAGCCTCAGGCCCAGGCCGCCGGAGTATGGGTCTGCAGTGACGGCGTAGTTGCCGGCCGCCGCAATGACCGAGCCGCCGCGCATCAGGTGCTGGTCGACGGCGAAGCGCTCGATATCTGTCATGCTCTGTGGAGCGACGAGCAGCAGAACGTCGACGTCGGCGCCCACCTGGCCAGTGCTGAGATCTACGTACCTGACCTCGTACTCCTGGAACAGCGCCTCGTACAGACCATCCCAGCTGGATAGAGGCTCCTGCTCCTGGCCGTAGATGTCGTAGGTCGGCTCGCTGGGCGGCGTCCACAGGCCCACCACCTGCAGGAAGCCGGAGGAGGCTCGCTTGAGGGCGGACTCTATCGCGGCGCCAACTTCGGCTTCACTGGGGCCGGAATAGATGATCTGCACCTCTTCACCGACCTGCAGCAGCATGTGGAAGTAGTAGCTCTGGCTCGAGAAAATAGAGACGGCGATAGGGCGGAGGCCGTAGCGGTCGTACAACTCCTGCCGCGTCACCGGGCTATCCGGCGCGTCCGGATCGACCAAGGAGAAGGTGAACTTGCCGCCCGAGACGGCGGCGATTTCCTGCGCCACCTGCTCGATCGTACCGGGCACATCCGCCAGGTCCTCGGGCAGCGTATCCGGCGTTACGTATGCCGTCAGCTGCGCAGGCTCAGGCAGCGAGGCCAGCACCGCTTCGATGCTCTGGAAGCCGTACACCACCTTCTTGAGCGCGCTGGTCAGGTCATACTCCAGGTTGCGGAGGCTGACCTCAAGCTCATCTCCCGTGGCGTCAACCTCCACCAGGTCCTGGAAGTCGAGCACCTTGCTCTGGTCACCGTAGAGGATCAGGATATGGAAGTAGGCATTGACAATGGAGGTTTCGTACTTGTCCTGAACCTGGAATGGGTAGGACTGCACTCCGTAGATCTGGTTGGCCTCCGTCTCCGCCTCAGGGTCGGTGGTGGGGTCGAGAACCACCAGCTCCAGCATCCCCCCGGAGGCAACTTCGTACTCCTCGAGCATGTCGCGAATAACCGGGACAAGAGGGTCGAGCAGCGGGTGGGTCCGCTCGCTGAAGTAGGCCCGGATTGTCAGCGGCTCCTGCAGGTTGGAAAGCAATTGGCGGGTGGTATCGGATAGAGTGTACTCCCGATTCT
This sequence comes from uncultured Anaerolineales bacterium, assembly GCA_964530325.1. Lineage (GTDB taxonomy): Bacteria > Chloroflexota > Anaerolineae > B4-G1 > B4-G1 > CAZHAX01. The sequence continues at coordinate 88,546 of CAZHAX010000012.1, forward strand.
CGGTCAGGTCGAGCCTCAGGCGGCCGAATGGGTAGAGCCATACGTTGAAGACCACCAGGTTGGCTACGAGGAGAACGACGGTGAGCGTCCTGCTGCGCCTGTAGGGAAGCGTGTGCTCTCCTTCGCTCCACCTCTTGGCACTGAGGGAGATGACGTTCAAAGCCAGAAAGATGGCGGATAGTGATAGGTAGTAGACAAGATCTCGCAGGTCTACAACGCCCCGTTGTATGGATGCGAACCGGCTGCCGGAACCAATAGCGCGCAGCACGTCGGCCACGGACCCGCCGAAGAGCTCGGTCACGCCGCCGGAGCCGACGATGTAGAACAGGCCGCAGACGAGAGTGGCCAGGATAAGGGCCACTATCTGGTTATCGGTGCGGGACGAGACGAACAGGCCGATCGCGGCATACGCCCCGGCCAGGAGCAGTGCGGCCAGATAGCCACCGGCAACCGGGCCCCAGTCCAGGCTACCGAGCAGGCCAACGGTGAAGGGTACGAACAGCGTCATGGCCAGGGAGACGGCGACGAGGATCATGACTGCCAGGAACTTGCCCAGCACGAGACGAATCTCGGGCACGGGCAGCGTGAGCAGCACCTCCAGCGTCCCCGAGCGCTGCTCCTCGCTCCACTGCCGCATCGTCAGCGCCGCGACCAGGAGGATCATCAGCGCCGGCATCCACTCGAAGAGCGGACGGACATCTGCGATACCTCGGGCGAAGAAGGTCTCGGCCCAGAAGAAAACGATGAGCGTGATAGCCAGGAAGACGCCGATGAATATGAGAGCGAGCGGCGAGCCGAAGTAGCCCTCCAGCTCCTTGCGAGTGATTGCCAGAACCTGTTTCATCGACTCACCTCGTCGCTGCTGAGGCTGGGCGGCCTAGGCGGCTGTCGCCAGCTCGTTGAACACCGCTTCGAGCGTGCGCACGTCTGGGCGCAGCTCCCGTACCGGCCAACCCTTGTCCTTGGCCAACTCGAAGACTGCCGGACACAGGTCCGCGCCATCTGCTTCTTGCCCTGCTATGCGGAAGGCGGCGTATCCCTCCGAGGTCTTGGTCTGCTCGACGTCCTTGACTCCCGCGAGGGCCCGCAGGGCTTTCCGTGCCCCTGAGGGCGCGCTCTGCAGAACAAGGACCGCGTCCGGTGTGGCGGCGAGTTCGGACAGCCGCGCGTCCGCGCGCACCTCGCCGCTGATGATGATCAGTACCCGGTCGCACAACGCCTCTACCTCGGAGAGGATGTGGGTGGAGAAGAGGATGGTGCTGTGCTTGGCCAGGGAGCGAATGAGACGGCGGATCTCGACCATCTGCGTAGGATCGAGCCCCAAGGTGGGCTCGTCGAGTATCAGAAGCCGGGGCCGGTGGATGATTGCCTGCGCCAGCCCGACGCGCTGGCGATAGCCTTTGCTCAGCTCGCCGATGGGGCGAGTGAGCTCCTCGGCAAGGCCGGTGGCGTAGACCGCCTCGGAGAGGCGCGCCTGCTGGTCATCCTCGGGGATGCCGCGCAGATCGGTCATCATCAGCAGGTATCCCTGCACCGAGAGCTCGGGGTAGAGGGGGGCGCTCTCGGGAAGGTAGCCGATATCGGCTTGGACCTCGCGGGTGTTCTCGAGCACGTCGAGGCCGTTGATGGTGACCGTGCCTTCGTCCGGCTGCAGATAGCCGGTGAGTATCTTCATCGTCGTAGTCTTGCCAGCGCCGTTGGGGCCGAGCAGACCGACGATCTCGCCGGCCGCAACGCGGAAGCTGATACCCTTCAGCGCCTCGATGGCGCCATACGATTTGCTCACGCCGCTAACGTCGATCATAGCTCGATCTCCTGAGGATGGTTCGCTGCTGGAGCACGCCCGCCCAGGGCCCTCCAGGCGTGGTATTATAACACTTCGAGCGGGCTCGTCAATTGTGAAGCGCGCGTGTGGCTAGGCGGACATCCCGGAGTGGCACGCCGCGCCGCAGCCTGGGCCATTTGGCACCAGACGTAGAAGATGAGCCCGGGTTGCGCAAAGCCACCCCCCCCCGGCGAGCCCACGTCTGGTCCTACTCGCCCACATACTGCGCTGCCCAGCCATAGTACGCGTCGTAGGGGACCCAGTCGCCGTGGAGCTCGGCAGTGTAGTAGTTCTCCGTTTCCTCACACGTCCGCGGCACCGACCCGTAGAACCATCTGGTATCGATGATTGCCCCGGTCCGCGCAGAGCGGATGTCTACTCGCTTTCTCCATTGATAGCGCAGAATGTCTGGAGCCGGGTTGCCGTACTGGTCCACGTAAGGCCCACAAGTCTCGATCAGCACCTCCGCATCATCCCACTCACAGATCACAAGCTCTGTCGAGCGGATGCTTAGAGGTACACCATAAGGGCTCCGCTGCAACCTCCATCCGCCTGGTTGCTCGAAGATAATGGCGGGGTGAGTCCCGCTGTGCACTGTGTAGTATGCTGCCTCTTCTACTCCCACCCCATCTCCGCACACAGCCGACATCGCCTCGATGACCAGTTCTTCGCTGTCAAGCCGTGTGTCTTCATCCCAACTCCCAAGGCTCTCCAACTGCGCATTCGTGAGGCCCACCATGTCGATCATCGTCGCTCGGTCGAGTGTCGCTCCGTCCATAGTAGCGCCTTCGACAACTGCCAAAGACAGATCAGCCGACCTCAGAATGGCTCCAGAGAGGTCCGCTCCCGAAAGATCGGCCTGCGACAGATCCGCTTGACTGAGGTCGACCTCGCGCAGGTCTGCGTTACTGAGGTCCGCTCGAGCGAACGATGCTCCCCACATGGGTGAGCCAGGCAGCGCAATACCGCTGAGCCGGGCGCGTCCGAGGTTCACGTCGCAGAGGCTGACCCCCTCAAGCGAAGAGGCTGTCATCAGTACTTCAGCGGTCAGACCATCCACGTCATCCAGTATCGCGCCTTCCAGATCGCAGCCAACCATCAGTGCACCGCTGAGAGTGGCTCCAGCAAGATTGGTGTGACTCAGACTGGCATTGGTCAGGTCGGCCGAGGAAAGGTCGGCATCGGTTAGGTCCAGGCCGCTCAGATCGGCCCCGCTCAGATCGATACCAGGCACGACAACGCCTTCGAGCTGACTGGCGGATGTGAGCACCTGAGCCGTCAAGCCTGACGCCGATGCAAGGACTGTCCGGCACAGGTCGGCGCCGACCAACGTTGCCCCTTCCAGGTCAGAGTCGGACAGGTCTGCATCAGACAGGTCTGCATCAGACAGATCCGTGTCACTCAGGTCGGCCCCCACAAGCTCCAGGCCGCTCAGATCTGCCCCGGTCAGGTCGAGCCCGCACAGGGAAGTCCCTTGCAGGCTGCCTGCCGACTGAAGCATCTCGCCGCTGAGGCCTTCGGCGCCGCACAGGTTGGCGCCGTCAAGCGCAGCGCCTGCCAGCGTTGTGTCGATCAGCACGACAGAGACCAACTGGGCGTCAGTCAGGTCGGCATCGGTGAGGTCGACACCGGACAGATGGGCACCGCTGAGGTCAATGCCCGCGAGATCGCCCCCTGCAAGCGAGGCTGAGGTCAACGTGATGCCTCTGGCAGTGGCGGCAAGGTCGAGCTGATCAGGCACAAGGCCGCTCGTGTCGACGAGGGTGGCATCCTCCAGGATGGTGTCAGTCATCGCCGCATTGGTGAGGATCGCACGGCTCAGATCTACACGAGTGAGATTCGAGCCCGAGAGATCGGAGCCGCTCAGATCGGCTCCTGCTAAGTTGGCATCGGAGAGATCGACGCCGCTGATATCCCTGTCCGAGAGATCGCGCCCGCCGAGGTCGACTCCCGGCTTGAAGCGAGGCGCTGTCAGCAGGATGACAATCGCACAGCCGGCACACGCGACCAATAGAGAACCAAAGGCGATTGTGACGATACGGCGGCGTTTCATTAGCTTCTCCTCCCACTGGCGGCATGACGTTGTTGGCGAATCAAGAGCTGCGCCATTCTACAGGTCTTTGCCCTATCGGTCAACAGGACCTACACGCAAACTACACTCGTGTGGACGCTTCCTCCCGGCAAGGGTACCTGCCGGGGGCAGCGCCCGCCGCTCCGGTCGGAGGCTGACGATGAGGAGCATTCGGCAGAGCGGGAGGAGGTCCCGACTCCGTCGGCGGTGCCTGCGGCAGCTGAGGAGTGTAGTCAGGGGCAGTGAAGAAGGACACGCCAGTGGGCGACCCCATGCCGGAATGCCGGGACGCCCCAAGCAAGATCGTCCTCGATGCTGCCGCCTGCTCCGCCCGCGAGATGCAGCTGGTGCGGACGTTGAGCGAGATGGTCAAGGCTCGCATGGAGAGGGATGGCCTTGACGGGGAAGGAGTGGACGGAGTCAGGAATGGCGCTTGAGAGCGTCAGCGGAAAGGATCTGAGGATGGCCGATGCCAGTGATCGGCGCCTCGATGGCGGTTCCATCCTCCAACAGCGCCGCGATCGTCCTCTCCAGCTCTCCTGCGGTCCAGCCCAGGACGTGGAAGACCTTGGCGATCATCTTCCTATCCGCCGCCACCACGTTGTGGAGATAGCGGGAGACGAGCACGAGCCTCGCCTCGCTCCGCTTGATCGACCTGGCCCGCTCCGGCAGGTCTGGATAGTGGCGCTCCAGGATCTCGTAGGTGAAGGCGTAGTTCCAGGCTCCAGTCTGGGCCACGCCGATGGGCAGCACCCTCAGCCCCACCTGGAGCTCGATGAGAGCGCGGTCGAATCGGGCCTTGGCGCTCTGCGCCGCCATCCGGGCCTCGCGTCGGAGGCGGATCGTGTCCAGCGGGCCGTGCTCGAGAAGCGCCTCGTAGATCGACTTCGCCTCGGCTGTCAGCAGGCCGTCCTCGTATAGCTGCAGGTAGTCGTCGAGCGAGCCGTAGCTCTCGCTGCAGGCGTAGAAGCGGGGGAGCAGCTCGAGCGAGACAATCGTCGCCCTCCTTCTGAGGAGCTTCCCGTAGTACCACCAGCGCTGCCCGAGCGACTCATCCTTCCAGCCCCAGCACTTGCTGATGTCCGGATCGTCGTGCTCCATCGGCACCGGGCGAACCCGTCCGGCGATGGCGTGGAAGAGGCTGGGCATTTCGATGCCCTTGATCGGCCAGAAGAAGCAGAAGCCCGTCTCCTCGACGAAGGCCCGGGCCTGATCGACCGTGCGGACCCTGCGCTCCGGCGTGCGGCGGTAGTTGGACTCCCGCTCACGGAGGACGTCCTCGTGCTTCACGCTGCGTCCTCACTTTGCAGCAACTGCTGGAAGAGAAACCAGGATCCCTTGCGCCCGCCTTGCTCCCGCGGCGCTCGGTCGTAGTAGATGTCGAACACCTCGCCGCTGCCTGTGCGAACCCGGTAGTAGTCCCTGCCCACGCCCCACGAGCCACTGCGCTCTGCAGCCTTGGCCCGGAAGGAGCCCCTTTCCTTCACGTAGAACGATGCGGTCTTGCCCCGCATGCGGTAGTCGTGCCACTCGCGGAGCACTTCCGCCACACGATACGTCCTACCCTCCCAGGTGAGGCTGTCCGGCGCGCCTGGCCTCTTCTCCAGCGATGGAGCCCGGTCGTGACTTACCTCTATTGGCGCGCCGATGAATCGGGTTGAAGGTCGGTGGGCCATGAGAGCGGAGACCTCTGTGGGCGGCGATTGACGCGGCGTACGATACCACGGCCCGGGGCAGGCGTCAAGCGGGGCCGGGCACCGCCGCCGGCCAGAGCGATAGCTGGCGAGCCGGATGGTGACCGTCGAGCAACACATACGGGGAGACGCGCCCTGCGGAGATACCCAGTTGGCGCAGGTCGGCCAGGTGGCCGATGCGGCCCTGGCGGCGGGCGGCCAGTATGCGGTCCGCCCCCTTCGGGCCTATGCCGGGCACGCGGAGCAGGTCGCTCCTGTCGGCCGTGTTGACTTCAACCGGCGAGTCGACGAGGTTCTGGCGCGCCCAGGCCAGCTTAGGATCTGTCCCCAATGGCAAGTTGCCTCCGCTGTCGAAGGGCAGCTCCTCAACGGAGAAGCCGTAGTCGCGAAGCAGGAACGACGATTGGTATAGACGGTGTTCCCTGGTGGGCGAAGCGGCCGGCAGATCCTGCAGCGGCGTGTCCGGCACCGGCTCGAAGCGGCTGAAGTAAGCCCTGGCCAGCCCGACCTGGTGCTGGAGCCACTCCGTCGTACTGAGTACCTCCAGATCGCTCTCCCCAGCCGCTCCGATGACGAACTGCGTGGTCGAGCTTGGCCAGGGCCCCACCTCGCCGCGGCGTATTTCCTCTATCCAGCGCAGCCGCTGAAGGAGCTCGCTGGCGAAGTCCTTGTGGGGACAGAGATGCGCCAGACGCTGGGGGTTGGGCGCTTCCAGGTTCACCGAAACGCGGTTGGCCAGTCTCATCGCCGCCAGTATCTGGTCCTTCTCCGCGCCAGGCATGATCTTGAGGTGGATGTAGCCGCGGAAGGAGTAGCGACGACGGAGGATCTCAGCGGCTGCGATCAGCCGGTCCTGCGTGCGCGGCCCGCCTCCAGCCACGCCGGAGCTGAGGAAGATGCCCTCGACCAGCCCGGTGCGATAGAGCCTGACGAAGAGCCCCGCCAGCTCGTCGGGAGAGAACGTGGCCCGGCGGAAGTCGCGCCCTTGGCGCACGCCGCAGTAGGCACAGTCCCGTTCGCAGGCGGAGGTAAGCAGCGTCTTGAGCAGGGCGATCCGCTTGCCCCCGGGCATCACCGCGTTGTAGATGAAGCGACAGGCGTCCTCACCATTGCGCGGCGCGGGCTGGCCAGAATCGATGACCTCCTCACAGGGCTCGTGCCGTGTGGGCGGAGAGAGCAAGCCGAGCTTCTCCATTGCCTCCATTCTGCACCTCTCCCACATTATACGAACAAATGTTCGGTTTGTCAATCGGCTGGGCCAGCTGGGCGCGATTTGACGGCGCCCGGCGACTGTGGTAGTATGCAGACGATGCGCGAGATCGCTGATCTTCAATCAGATCTAGCGGAAGAGCGGACTGCGCGGGCGCCCAGAGAGAGGCTGCTGGCCGGAGCGGTTCTGTTCCTGGTCTCGCTGCTGCTGACGGCTGCCTGCTACAGAGAGGTTATCCCGGACGCCACTCCCACGGTCGATGCCACCGCCTCAGCTGCGGAGACGGCGACCCCTACGCCTGACGAAGGCACTCCCACGGCGACGGCGCAGGCAACCCTGACTCCCACCACCAGCCCCACCCCGACCACCGAGCCGACGAGCCCAACGGCTACGCCGGTCACGACACCGACGGTCACCCCGACGGCGCAGGCACAGATCATCCACGTCGTGCAAGCCGGGGAGAATCTGTACAGAATCGCGCTGCGCTACGGGACCACGATCACGGCGATCGCCGAGGCGAACGGCATCGCCAATCCCACGAAGATCAGCGTGGGGCAGCGGCTGATCATACCGGTCTCCGGCGACGCGGTGCCGACTCCCGCACCAAGCGAGACGACGTACGTGGTGCAGGCGGGAGACAACCTGTACCGCATCGGCCTCAGGTTCGGGGTAAGCCACCTGGTAATCGCCAGCTACAACGGCCTGAGCGACCCCGGCCAGATCTACGTGGGCCAGGTGCTGCGCATCCCGCTGCCGTAACGGCGGCTGCGGCGGCGACGGGATTTCGAGCCAACCGGCATCGTCGAGATGCCGGTTCTTCATTGCTGGCAGACCCTTAGGGTCTGTTGAACGGGGCTGCTGGTTGACAAATGCGTCCGAATGCGCGATAATGTTGCGCACAACGAATCCGAGCAGCGGCATTGACGGAGAGGAGTATGCGGGGGGAGGCCGCCAGGGAGGCGGGGCCCAGACTGGGAGCCCCGCTCGGAGGAAGCCCGCAGAAGTTCGCTCCCGAGCCGAGGGGTGAAACCGGCCGGCCGGCAAGTAGCCTTCTCCGCAGGCCCAGCGTTACAGGGGCAGTCGATCGCGCCGCACTGCGCCGTCGGCCGAATGAGTGGGCTCCGACCGGAGCCAAGCGGGGTGGTACCGCGGGAGAATGGCGCTCTCGTCCCCAGAGATGTGGACGAGGGCGCATTGCTTTGTCGGTGCCGAGGAGAGGGAAGAGAGGCAGCCCATGATTGATCGATTGAATGACCTGGTAGGCCAGGCACTCGGCGCGCTGGAGGCAGCTGCAGATCGGAGTGCGCTTGAGGCCTGGCAGCGGCAGTACCTGGGCAAGAAGGGCTCTCTGACCGCGATGCTGCGCTCGGTAAGCGAACTGCCCAAGGATGAGCGGCCGGCCTTTGGCCAGGCAGCGAACCAGGCCAGGAGCCGGCTGGAGGCCGCCTATGAAGCGCGAGAGGCGCAGGTCAGCAGCGCTGAGATGGAGGCGCAGTTCGGCGGGGCAGGGCTGGATGTGACACTGCCCGGCAGGCCGGTCGGGCCCGGCCATCTCCACGTGACCACGCAGACGCTGCGGCGCATCTACGCCATCTTTGCTCAGATGGGATTCCAGGTCTACGAATCGCCAGACGTGGAGACAGACGAGCTCAACTTCGAGCTGCTGAACATCCCGCGTCACCATCCGGCGCGTGATATGTGGGACACCTTCTGGATAGATGAGGAGGTGCTGCTGCGCACGCACACGTCGCCCGGGCAGATCCGGGTTATGCGCGAGCGCTGTCCGGAGCCGATCCGGGTGATCCTGCCCGGCAAGTGCTACCGTTACGAGCAGGTGACCGCCCGCTCCGAGCACCAGTTCTACCAGGTGGAGGGGCTCGCCGTCGGGCACGCCATTCGGATGACCGACCTGGTAGGCACGCTGACCGAGTTCGCTCGCCGGCTGTATGGGCCGCAGCGGCGCATCCGGATCCGGGGCTCCTACTTCCCTTTCACCGAGCCTTCGATAGAGGCTGACATGGACTGCATCATCTGCCAGGGCGAGGGTTGCCGCGTCTGCAAGTACAGCGGGTGGCTGGAGATCGCCGGGGCCGGGATGGTCCACCCCATTGTGTTGGAGAACGGCGGCTACGATCCCGAGGAGTGGACCGGCTTCGCCTTCGGGCTGGGGGTGGAGAGACCGGCGATGCTGCAGTACAACATCAGTGACATACGCCTCTTCTATGGGAATGACCTGCGCTTCCTGCGGCAGTTCTAGAGGGACGGGGAGAATACGATGAGAATACCACTATCCTGGCTGAAGGACTACGTGGATATCCACCTTCCCGTCGCCGACCTGGCGGAGAGGATGACTCTCGCCGGGCTGGAAGTGGAGACGGTCGAGTATGTGGGGCTGCCCGGCTCGGAGCTACCCTGGGATGAGCAGAGGATCGTAGTCGGCGAGATCGGGGCGGTTCGCGCTCACCCGGACGCCGACCGTCTGGTGCTGGCCGAGGTGGAATACGGCGCGAAGGAGACGGAGGTGGTCGTCACTGGCGCTCCCAGCTTGTTGGAGAGACGGGGCGAGGAGGGCCTGGCGCTCAAGGTCGCCTTTGCCATGGAGGGGGCGAGCCTGTACGACGGTCACGCGGATGGCTTCAAGGCGGTGACGCTGAAGAAGACCAAGATCCGGGGGGTACCTTCTCGGGCTATGGTCTGTTCGGAGAAGGAGCTGGGCCTGTCCGACGAGCACCTGGATATCCTCTACCTGCCGCAAGACGCGCCCGTGGGCGAGCCGCTGGTGGACTACATGGGAGATGCTGTGCTCGATATCGACGTCAAGGGGCCATTCGCCCACTTGCAGTCGGTCTTTGGCGTGGCCAGAGAGGTAGCGGCGCTTCTGGGCGTCCAGCTGCGGCGGGAGGTCGTGGAGGTACTGGACCGCCATCCCGCCGATCTGTCCGCGTCGCCGGACTTCCTGGATTTGCGGATCGATGATCCCGATCTCTGCCCCCGCTATACCGCCGCCTTCATCGAGGGGGTGGAGATCAAACCCTCTCCCTTCTGGATGCAGCTGCGGCTGCGGCTGGCGGGAATGCGCCCCATCAACAACATCGTCGACATCACCAACTTCGTGATGCTGGAGCTGGGGCAGCCGCTGCACGCCTTCGACTATCGGGATCTGCGCGCCAGGAAGGGTGAGCAGAAGCCGGCCATCATCGTCCGGCGGGCGAAGCAGGGCGAGACGATGGCTACGCTCGATGGTGAGATGCGCACCTTCGACGAGGATATGCTGCTGATAACCGACGGGGGAGGGCCGGTCGCCGTGGCAGGCGTGATGGGCGGCCTGGACAGTGAAGTCAAGGACGACACGACGGAGATACTCCTCGAGTCGGCCAATTTTGAGTTCCTCAACGTACGGCGGACGTCGCGGCTGCTGGGTATGAATACGGAATCGGGCCAGCGGTTCGGCAAGAGGGTCGATCCGGAGCTGGCGCTGAAGGCCGTGGCGCGGGCTGCGCACCTGATGGGCGAGCTGGGCGGAGGCGAGGTGGCCGCGGTGATCGGCGATCTCTACCCCGGGGCTCAGCCGCAGCGGGTGATCGAGTTCGATATCGGCCTGGCCGATCGGATCCTGGGGATAGATGTGCCGGCCGCTGAGATCATACGTATCCTCTCCGCCCTGGAGTTCGAGGTCTCCCAGAGCAAGACGGATCCTGGCACGCTGAGGGTTGCCGTGCCCTCACACCGCAGGGACGTCACCAGGCCCGTCGATCTGGTCGAAGAGGTGGGCCGCATCTGGGGTTACGATCGCTTCCCCACGACGCTGATGAGGGACGAGCTTCCGCCACAGAGGGCGAACGTCCGTCTGGAGGGCACGGAACGCGTGCGAGACCTGCTGGCCGGGTGCGGGCTCGACGAGGTGATCACCTACTCGCTGGTCGATATTGAAGACGAGGCAGACCTGATCCCGGGCGGGCCTGCGGCCGACCCGGAGGCACACCTGCGGCTGCTCAACCCGCTGTCACCGGAGCGGGCATATCTGCGGCACACGCTGCTGCCCTCCGTGCTCGACGCTGCCCGCTCCAATCTTCGCTTCCTGGACGGAGTGAAGGTCTTCGAGGTCGGCGCGGTCTACCTGCCGGTCGAAGGGGAGAGATTGCCGGACGAGCCGCTCCGCCTGGCCGTCGTCATGACCGGACCTAGGGAGGGCGTTTCATGGCTCGGCGGGCAGGATCGTCAGCCAGTTGGCTTCTTCGACCTCAAAGGCGTCGTGGTGGCACTGCTCGCCGGCTTGGGTCTCGAAGGTGTGTTCCGACCGTGCGTGCAGGGGAGTGGGAGGCTCGTGGCCTCGTCGACGTTTCATCCTGGGCGATGCGCGCAGGTGCACATCGACGAGATCGACGTGGGCGTGATAGGCGAGCTCCACCCCTCGGTGCGGGAGGCGTTCGATCTGCCTGATCTGCCGATCTGCGCTCTTGAGTTCGACCTGGATGGGCTTCTGTCGGCGTGGGGTGCGCCCCGGGAGATGGAGCCGATATCAGTCCACCCGCCGGTCTACGAGGACCTGGCGCTCGTCGTGGACGAGGCAGTCGAGGCGGCGCGCGTGCGCCAGCTTATCGTGCAGACGGGGTCGCCCGTTGTGCGCGCAGTTGTCCTGTTCGACCTCTTCCGGGGCGATCAGATCGGCGCCGGGCGGAAGAGCCTGGCCTTCCACCTGACCTATCAGGCGGAAGGCCGCACGCTCACCGACAGGGATGTGGCCAAGCTGCGCGAGAAGATAGTGGGTCGCCTGGAGCGGGAGCTGGGAGCTGTGCTGCGGGCGTAGCCGTGGGCAGCGGAGAGGAATACTAACCAAACGAGCGGCGGACATCTATCCGCCGCTCGCACGTAGGCCGGCCTGCTGCGGCTAGTCTTCGTCCTTCTTCGATCCCGATCCGAGGAGTCTGTTGCGCAGGCGTACCAGGCCGCGAAGCGCCTTCTGGCTGACCGAGGGCTTGGGCAGCGTTTGTATGCCGGCCTCATATGCAGCGAGGCCGCCCTTGCGGTCGCCGGTCTTCCACATCTGCTCCGCCAGCGCCATAAGCGTCTCGCCCTGGCGCTGTGTCTCACCCAACTCGGCGAAGGTGTCCGCCGCCTGCCGCAGGCATTCCTTTGCCTTCTCCCGCTCTTCCATGCGGGCGTAGAGACCTCCCAGATTGCCCAGCGCCTGCGCTTCTCGGCTCCGATCGCCCAGTCGGGCGAACACGGCCCTGGCCTCCTCAAGCAGCTTGGCTGCGTCGTCGAACTCACCGGCGCCGCGGTGGATGAGGCCCAGGTTGTTCGCCATCTCGGCGGCCTCGAGTTCGTTCCGCTCCACGGCGAACATGTCCCGCGCCCTGAGAAACGCTTCGGCCGCCTCGTCGTACAGTCCCTCCTCGTAAAGGCGCAGTCCTTCCTCTTTGAGTTCCCGTGCAGTGGTTGCCATGTCACTACCTCCAGCTGGCTAAAGGTCAGTATGTGATATCTAGTAGCCCTTCTGCTATCTGCCGCAGATCGCCCACAGACATCTCCGAGAGCTTCATCGCCACTTCGAGGTACTTGATGTTGAGGGGATGGAGGACGAAGTCCTGCACCTCCCGGGGGAGCGCACTGAAGCGGCGCCAATTCTCCTCGGTGCGATGCCACTCGCCGATGGGACCCGACCGGTCGCCCAAGAAGTACTCGACGGACACCCCCAGGCGCTCGGCGGCCAGCTCCAGTTCTGCGAACGGTATGGGGCGCCGGCCGTACTCGTAGGCAGAGATGCGGCCGCTGGAGCAGCGCATGACTTCAGCCAGCTCCTTGAGCGAGAGTCCGGCCTCCAGCCTGGCCTTGCGAAGTAGAGCGCCCACTATGCGCTGGCGGAGGGCCATCACCTCTCCGAGCGCCGGCTTCTCCCCGGTGGGTTCCAGGGTGGCGTTCTCCTGCCAGATCTCCGAGGCTGGGATGTCCAGAAGGTAGCCCAGGACCTCCAGCTCGGGGAGGCTGATTGGCTTGCTGCCCTCCTCGTAGGCCGTCATGGTCCGGGACGAAACGCCTATCGCCTCTGCGCATTCCCGCTTCGACTTACCTGCTCGCTCGCGCGCTGCGCGCAGGAGCAGGCCGACGATGCGGCTACGGAGCTCCACCTGGGCCTCGGCCATCGAACTCCCCCTGGAGTACGATTATAGCACACCAGCCGCCGCACACAAAGCGTGC
>CAZHAX010000013.1:0-15398 GCA_964530325.1 uncultured Anaerolineales bacterium
GCCGGCCGCAGGCCCGCGGAGGGCTGGCTGTGCAGCGGTCTACCGCAGTATCAGATCCAGCCCGCGCCTTTTCAGAGCCGGACCAGCAGGACGGCTGCACGGCTGGCCTTGTGAGTCGTCCTTCTGCCGCCCGGTTCACGGCGCTGGCCGGGGCTCCCACCAAACATCGGGGGTCGGCTTTGCCAGGCTGATCAGCCTGGCAAAGCCGGACAGTCTCCCGCTATGCGATTGCCCATGGCGGGCGGCCCCTTGGCGCCCCTGCCGTCCGCATCGCGTGCCCGTCACCGGCAGAACGGAGTGTAGCCGTGGAACCCTGGCTGCGGATCTCCGTAGATGATGCCGCGCCCGTTGGTGCTAACGTACACTCGCCCGTAGATACGGGGGTCGCCGGTGATGGAAGCGCCGGTCCAGGCGTACTGGTGCCGGTCATCGTTGATTCGCACCCACGTCGCCCCGCCATCGTCTGAGCGATAGATGCCGCGGACGTCGCCGATCTTGGCTGTGACGTATAGTGCCATGCAGCTGTTTCTGAGGGCCGCCTTGCCGAAGCCGACCGCGTCTGCCTCCTGGACGTTCGCCAGCTTCGCGAAGGAGGCACCACCATCGGTCGAGTGCCACAGTCCGTATATGCCCTCCTCGTCGCTGCCACCGGCCAGCCAGATATCGCCTTCATGGCCAGGCATGGCCTTGAACCTTATCGGGGACTCGGCCGGGAGTCCCGTGGCCACCGTCGGCGCGAAACTTGCGCCTCCGTCGACGCTCGCGTGGAAGCTGCCGCCCGAGAACCCGTAGAACTTGAGCGGGTTCACGCGGTCAGATTCCACGACGGCTCCGGCCGGGATGCCCGCAGAGGGCATCCAGATGGCGCCACCGTCAGCCGAGTAGCTTACTGCGGCGCCTGCAGGGCTCCACACCACTGCGCTGCCATCGGCCGCCGCTGCGACCGTACCGCCCCCGCTGACGTCCGCTGGCTCGGTAGCCGCTTCCGTCCAGCTTAGGCCGCCATCACTGGAGAACCCGATGTTGATCATGCCGTCGCCGTTGCCGACCCGGACGACGAAGTCCGGGTTGAGCTCGGCGTAGTCGAGGCTAGTGCCTGAGGCTAGAGTGGGAGGCATAAGCATTCTGGCAGGCGCTGAGTCCAGCTCTTCGTGGATGAAGCCACCCAGATCGGATAGTGCGCTGATCAGGTGCACCCCGGCGGGCGGGCTGATCAGGTCCTGCACAGCGGTTTCCTCCAGCCCTCGGGCCTTCACCGTGATGGTGACAGTGGCACCAGCATCCCAGTCAGTGAGGTTGTCGCTGCCATAGATAGTGGCCCCGGTACCGTACATCATGCGGTCGGAGTTGAAGGGGTCGATCTCCAGATCGCCGATCATCCAGCCCAGCTTGGGTGCCTCTTCCGGCAGAGGATCGACGTCGCGGCCCCAGTCCAACCAGGGCGCGCCCGATATATCCAACACGTAGTGATCCGTGCGAGGCGGAGGCCATCCTCCGGCCCAGTCGATGTCCCAGATTCTGGACCATGTCGCGCCGCCATCTACGCTGCGGAAGACCATATCGTCTGGCCACCACGATTCCATGCTGGAGACCATGACGATGTCTGGATCGGAGGCGTCCACAGCCAGGCCGCTGTATCCGTACGTCCACCAGGTGGCATCCGGGTGGTAGGGCGGGCTGATGTTCGTCCACACACCGGTTGCCGCATCGAACTTCCAGACAGCGCCGATGCTGCCCTGATAGGGACCGCAGTGGTCGCTGTAGGTGATGTACAGCACGCCATTGGAGGCCATAACGCCGTGATGGGGCAAGAAGCCGTCTGAAGGCTGGCCCGGGACGGGCTCCCAGGTCTCGCCCGCGTCCGTGCTTCGGTAGATGGCGGTGTCTGTGTCGGCGACGCCGACGTAGACCGTCTGCGTCGCGTGGCGGCGCGTGCCGGTACTGGGGTCGAACACCACCCAGACGACCCCGATGAGATCGCTCTCGTAGGAGCTGCCGCCGGGGTTCTGGGCGTAGTTGCCGACTGCAGTAAAGCTCTCGACCTTCTGCCAGGTCGTGCCATAGTCGGTGCTGCGCCACAGGCCGTTGCCGCTGCGGGTGCCCAGGTAGAGGATGCTGTTGTCGTTGGGGTCGATGGCCAGACGCTCGCCCATTGAACGGCCGGGCATGTTGCCACCCAGCTTGAAGGGCAGATCAATGCGCTGGAAGGTATTACCGTAGTTAGTGGAGCGCAGGATCGCACCGTTCGAATCCGCCCACTCGTTGGTGTAGGTACCGGCGGCGATGTACAGGCGGTTCGGCTGCACTGGGTCGGTGGCCAGGCTCTCGACGCCCATGAGGTTCCAGTCATCCCAGCTAACCCAGTCGAGGAGCGGGACCCATCGCTTGGAGAAAGGGCTCCAGCGATAGGCGCCGCCGATATCGGTTCGCGCGTATACCAGGCCCCTCTGCCTCGTGCTGAAGATGATCCCCGGCACAAAGCCGCCTCCAACCAGCTCGACGTTGCGCCATTCGTAGGCCCGATGGCTGCCGCAGGTCGCAGGGGCCTCCGCCCACTTGGCGAACACGCCAGCCCCTCGTATCCCGCCGAGCAGGATGACCGTTAGCAGCACAACGATGGCTGCCTTTCCCGTTCTTGTCACTCTCATCTCGACCCTCCTTATGTACAGTGGTATCCGATTTCTGGCGAAAGACCCGTCTCACAGCGAGCGAGGTCGCACCGGCGCCGGCGCTTGCCTGCACGCGAATCCGGTTGAAGGCATCTGGTCACTGGTCAGACGCGTCGTGTGCAGCCTTGCCCATCAGGCCAGGGCTCAGCTGCTCTGTCACCGCGTCATCGAACCCGCCCGCCTGGGCAATCGACGGCTATGCCAATACACGCTCTCTTCGCGGGTAGGACCATCTGTGAGGAAGCCTCGAAGACATCTGTGGTCCCTGTCGTCGCTGCGTGTCCGGCGGCGCCGTAATCGCCGACGATGCTGCCGCGGGATGGCTGCGGCACAGCTTCGCCGCCGTGGCGCAGTGCTAGTATTGGGCTGCTGGTCGATGTGGGATTACCCGCCCGGGATCCCGTCACTGAAGTAGTCCTACTATAGGCGTCTTCCATCAGAACCGCGATAGCTGACGAGGGCGAAAGCGATGGCCTGCAGGTCTGTGCGCAGGCGGCCGGTGTATCGAAGCTGAGTTTGCCTCTCTGTATCCACAGTGTTCGGCTTCACGGCGATGATACCGCCGTCTGGGCACGGCGCCGACGGCGCAGCTCTGCAGTAGGGGGCAGCCCGGGGAGCCGAGTGACGGCGATCTGAGGTAAGCGGGCCGGTCTGACCGGGTCAGTCCCCAGGGCTGCCTGCTGCTGGGGTTCGACGGCCGCTGCTGATGCCGAAGGGGCGGGCAGACGCGAGCTTGATCGCGCCGATTTGTGGACTCATGTTGGGCGTGCTATAATCGCTCATCACCCGGCCCCCTCGTCAGTCGGCGACGGGTGGGAGGGCCAGAACGAGGAGCTACCCCATGGATCTCCCCACGGAAGTACTGCTCTTGGGCTCGCTGGCGATAGCCGCGTTGGTGGTGGTCCTGATCGCTTTCGCGGCCCGCGCCAGACCGATCGAAAGCGCACCTGAACCGATCATCGAGGCGAGCCAGCCGGAGACGGCGCAGCCAGTCGAGAGCCCTGCCGCAGCCGAGCCTGGCCCCAGCATGCCTAAGCCCAGACCCATACGGAAGGCCAAGGCCAGCCCACGCAGCCAGAGAGAGCGCCTCGCTTCCGCCTTCGCCGAACAGATCGAAGATGTCCTGCGCTCGTCTCTGCAGGCGGATCCTCTGCTCGCCGAGCGCGATGTCGATCTGGCTACGGCAGATGACGGCTCGCTGGAGATCATCGTCGACGGCGAGAGCTACGCCGAGGTCTCGCAAGTTCCCGACAAGCGGATACGCGAAGCGCTGGCCAGAGCTGTAGTGGAGTGGCAGGCAGGCAAGCTGTAGGGAGGAGAGGGCTGACATGCTTGACATCGCTCTGATCCGGGATAGGCCGGACGCCGTCAGGGCCGCCCTCGGGAAGAGGAACGAGGACCCGGCGCTCGTAGATGGTATCCTGGATCTGGACGGCCAGCGGCGCGGGCTGCTCCAGGAAGTGGAGACGCTCAGGGCGGAGCGTAACCGCGTCTCCAAGGAGATCAGCCAGATCCAGGAGGAAGAGGAGCGGGAGCCGAAGATCGCCGCAATGCGCACGGTGGGGGAGCGCATCGACGGACTGGAGGAAGAGCTGCGGCAGATCGATTCGAAGCTTGAGGCGGCGATGCTGAATATGCCCAACCCGCCCCACGAAAGCGTCCCCCTGGGCCCAGACGAAATGCACAACGTCCTCGTAAGGCAGTGGGGAGAGGTGCGGGATCTAGGTTTCGAGCCGGTGCCGCACTGGGATCTGGGCCTCGAGTTAGGCATTCTCGATTTCGAGCGGGGCGTCAAGCTCTCCGGGAGCCGCTTCTACGTGCTGCGGGGAGCAGGAGCGAGATTGCAGCGGGCGCTGATCGCCTGGATGCTGGACGTCCATATCCGGGAGCACGGCTATACAGAGATCTACCCGCCCTATGTGGTGAAGGAAGAGTGTATGTGGGGGGCGGGGCAGCTGCCCCGCTTCGAAGACAACATCTATCACGACGTCGAGGACGACCTGTGGCTCGTCGGCACCGCCGAGATCCCTCTGACAAACCTCCATCGCGATGAGATACTCGATGCAGACCAGCTGCCTGTGAGCTACGTCTCCTATACTGCGTGCTTCCGCCGCGAGAAGATGAGCGCAGGAAGAGACGTGCGGGGGATCAAACGGGGCCATCAATTCGACAAGGTGGAGATGTACAAGCTGACCACACCCGACGTGAGCTACGGGGAATTGGAGAAGATGGTCGGGCACGCCACCGAGCTGTGCGAGCGGTTGGAGATCCCATACCGGGTGCTGGAGCTTTGTACCGGCGATCTGGGCTTCCACGCGGCGAAGACGTACGATATTGAGCTTTGGGCACCCGGGTGCGGCGAATGGCTTGAGGTGAGCAGCCTCAGCAACTGCGAGGCCTTCCAGGCCCGGCGGGCCAACCTGCGCTACCGGCCGGAAGCGAAGGCGAAGCCGCGCTTCCTCCATACGCTCAACGGCTCCGGCTTGGCCCTACCGCGGGTGATGATCGCGGTGATGGAGAACTACCAGCAGAAGGACGGCACGATCGCCGTGCCGGAGGTCGTCCGCCCGTGGATGGGTGGCCTGGAGGTCATCGGCCGCCAGGATCATTGACAGCTCTATACCGGCGTGGTAGAATCGGATCTGCCGCCCGACTGGCCGGCCGATACGGAGGGATGGCCGAGTGGACTAAGGCGACGGTCTTGAAAACCGTTGTGGCCGTCAGGTCACCGGGGGTTCGAATCCCTCTCCCTCCGCCAGAAAAAGGGGAACGTAGGGCACCCGGGGAGGTGCCGGAGTGGACGATCGGGGCCGCCTGCTAAGCGGTTGTGGGGTGAATAGCTCCACCCAGGGTTCGAATCCCTGCCTCCCCGCCTAAGCTCGCAGCGCGAAGCCCGCGTGGCGGCGCTGCTCAGCCCGATTCCGCTCGATGCGGGCTAGAAGGGGCGGATCGTCCGCTGGGGAACGGCAAACCGGCCGGCGAGAGCCGGCCGGTCATCTGGTGGGCGGTACAAGACTTGAACTTGTGACCTCATGCATGTCAAGCATGCGCTCTAGCCATCTGAGCTAACCGCCCAAGGCCGTTCGATTATACCATCCGCACACCGATTTGCAAGGCCTTTCTGACATGTCGGAATCCTGTGTTGTAGGCCGCACACGGCCGGCCGCCGAGTGGCCCGTAGTTGGTCACGAGTGGGCTGTGCAGGCCCTCCGGCAGGCGGTCGAAGCGGGCCGGGTCTTCCACGCCTATCTTATCACGGGGCCGGACGGCGTCGGCAAGATGATGCTGGCCCAGGCGCTGGCCGCTGCACTGGTATGCGAGAGCGAGGAAGAGGTCCCCTGCAACTCCTGTCGCTCGTGTCGTCTCGTCCAGAGCTCCTGCCACCCTGATGTGCACGTGGTCGAGCCGGAGGACGAAGCGGCTAACCTCAAGATCGAGCAGGTGCGCGACCTGCAGCGCCAGCTTGCGCTCACTCCGCTTGAAGGCAGGAAGCGCGTGGCGATCCTGCGCAGGTTCGGTGCAGCCACCACCGCTGCCGCGAATGCCCTGCTGAAGACGCTGGAGGAGCCGCCCGCCCATGTCGTGCTCGCCCTGCTGGCTGAGGATGCAGACCGCCTGCTTCCCACCGTCGTGTCCCGCTGCCGTCACATCGCGCTGCGGCCGCTGTCCGTAGGCCTGGTAAAGCGGTCGCTGATTGAGCGCTGGGACGTGGAGCCGGAGAGGGCGGAGCTGCTGGCCCGCCTCTCTGGAGGTCGGCTTGGGTGGGCGGCCGAGATGTTGGAGGACGAATCGGCGCTGGCGAGCCGCAATCAGCGGCTGGACGATATGGAGGAGCTGATTAAGGCTCCGCTGGTAGAGCGGTTCCGCTACGCCGAGGACCTGGCTGGCGACAAAGTCGCCACTGCGGCCACGCTCGAGCTGTGGACGGGCGCCTGGCGCGACGTAATGCTGCTGGCGGCCGGCGCACCAACAGAGACGGTGAACGTCGACAGACGGGGCAGGATGCAAACGCTGGCTAAGCGGATAGGAGTTGAGAAGAGTGGCCAGGTGCTGCAGGCGCTACGAAGTGCATTCAGCCTGTTGAAGCGGAATGCGAACCCACGTCTCACGCTGGAGGTCCTGATGCTTGACCTCCCCCGCCTGTAGAGAGCGGACTCTGCCTCGCGGAGTCGAGCACAGGGCACGATGGGGTGCAGTGCTCAAGCGGCCGCTGCAGCCTGGCGCAGCCGCTCCAAGCATTCGAAAGGGACATCGACGGAGCCGAGAGGCGCCCCTTCGGCACCGTCAGGGCTGTGGAAGTCGGAGCCGCCGGTGGTGAGGAGGCCGTACCTCTCGCAGAGGCCAAGCAGCAGCTCCACATCGTCGGGCCCTTGCTGTGGGTAGTAGACCTCAAGCCCGCGCACTCCGCAGTCGACCAGCTCAGCCACGCGGCCGATCGCCTGCTCGCCGGTGCAGGCCGGGTGGGCCAGCACCGGCACTCCCCCCGCCTCGGTGATTGCGGCGATAGCCTCGCACGGCGTCAGCCGTGGTCTGGAGACGTAGGCCCGGCCGCCTCGGCCCAGGTAGCTGGCGAAGGCCTCTTCGATGGTCTGCACGTGGCCGCGCTCCAGCAGCGCCCGCGCGATGTGCGGTCGGCCGATACTCTGGCCTCCCGCCAGGGCCTGCACTTCGTCCCACTCCAGTTCGAGGCCCATCCGCTGCAGACGGCCGACCATTCGTTCAGCACGCTTGCGGCGCCCGATTCGCATCGCCTCCAGTCGCTCCGCCAGGAGACCATCCGTCCGCTCCACGTAGAAGCCGAGCATGTGAATGTCACCCCACTCACCTTCGCAGCTGACCTCGACGCCGGCGATGACCTCGAGCGGGGTACCGGCCGCGGCTTGCTGGGCTTCGGCGACTCCTCCCAGGGTGTCGTGGTCGGTGAGCGCCAGGGCCACCAGGCCCCGCTCGAGCGCTAGACGAACAACCTCCGACGGTGTGAGCACACCGTCGGAGGCTGCGCTGTGCGTATGTAGATCTACTCTTCCTCCGCCTCTGGGCACCGCTTCTCTACGCTCAGGCGGACTGCGGTTCTCTCCTGGCCGTCTATGAGCACCTCGGTAAACGCAGGTACGCAGATGATGTCAATCCCATCCTGTTCCAGGTAGCCGCGCGCGATTGTCACTGCCTTCACAGCCTGATTGACCGCCCCTGCGCCTATGGCCTGAACGTGTACGCTTCCTTTCTCCCGCATGACGCCCGCGATGGCGCCTGCCACCGCGGTCGAACGAGAAGAGGCCGCAACCTTGATGGTATCCATTGCCTACCCCCTCGCGCGCAACCGGACGTGCTTCATCGGTGCGGTCCATTACTATCATACACGAAAAGGAGTGGCCTAGCAAGGGTCGCGGCCGCGCGGGCTGTGCTCAATCGGAGGGAGGGAGAACGACGACGTGGGGCCTATCGCGGGTGGGATGGCTGCGCACCTGAACGGCGGCCCCGAACACGCGCTCTATGCGTTCCTCCTCCAGCACCTGCCCGGGCGTTCCCTGAGCGGCGACACGGCCTCTATCGAGAAGGACCAGTCTGTCGAAGTAGAGAGCGGCCAGGTTCAGGTCGTGCATAGTGGCCAGTACGGTCAGCCCTTGCTCCCGGTTCAGGCTCTTGATCAGCTCCAGAATCTCCACCTGGTGGTTGATATCGAGATGAACGACGGGCTCGTCCAGGAGCAGGACCTCCGGTTCCTGGGCCAGGGCCATGGATACGATCACTCGCTGCTGCTCTCCTCCGGAGAGGTCGCTGAAGGGCCTTCCCGCCAGGTGATCCGTGCCCATCAGGCGCATGGTCTCCTCAACCACGGCCCGGTCGTGCCGGCTGGCGCCGGCGAGGGGCCGAACGTGGGGTGTGCGACCGAGCATGACCATCTCGTAGACGGAGAAGCCGAATGGTGTCTGGAGACCCTGGGGGACGACGGCGATGCTGCGCCCGATCTGCCGCCGCTTCAGACGCCCGATGTCCTCTGAGCCGAGAAGGACGCTCCCGCGCTCTGGAGGGAGCAGTCCGCTCAACAGCCTGATCAGCGTGGTCTTTCCCGAGCCGTTTGGCCCCACCAGCCCGACGAGGTCACCTCGCTCAAGCACGATGCTCACGTCACTCAGCACGCGCCCGTCCGTGTACGAGAAATCGACGCTGTCGGCCGCTACAACTGACACTCCACCCTGCGCCTTAGAAGTCATAGGCCTTCTTGCTCCGCCTCAGCAGGTAGATGAAGAACGGCGCGCCTATGACTGCGGTGACGATCCCCACAGGGATCTCTGCCGGGGCCAGGACGAGCCGCGCCGCCAGGTCCGCTACCACGAGGAATACACTGCCCAGAAGCCCCGCCGCAGGCAGGAGGAGGCGATGGTCGGGGCCGAGGAAGAGGCGGGCGACGTGGGGCACGACGAGCCCGACGAAACCGACCAATCCGCTGACCGATACGGCTGCACCGGTGAGAAGCGAGCCGATCATCAACAGGGCCAGCTTCCTTCGCTCCACGTTCACGCCCAGGTGGGCCGCCTGGTCCTCGCCCAGCAGAAAGGCGTTCAGGTCGCCAGCCATAGTGTACGCGGCCAGGGCTCCAAGAGCTACGAGAGGGATAACGACCGCCAGCTGGCTCCAGCCAGAAGAAGACATTCCGCCCATCGTCCACAGGACCACCCGCCGCATTGTCTCTCCGCTGAAGAGCATCAGGAAGGACATGGCGGCTGCCAGCAGCGAGCTCAGGGCGAACCCTGCGAGGAGGAGGGTGGTGATGGGTGTTCGCGGGCCCACGCGGGCGATGCCGTAGACGACGAGGACAGCGACCAGCGAGCCGACGAAGGCGGCCGCCGGAACGAGCGTGAAGCCGAGTGTCAGCGCGTGCACAGGCAGCAGCAGGGCCAGTGTGGCGCCCAGCGCGGCTCCACCGGAGGTCCCGATGATGTAGGGATCGGCCATCGGGTTGCGCAGCAGACCCTGGAAGAGCGTGCCTGCCAGCGCGAGTGCGCCGCCCACGGTCATTGCTGTGACTACGCGAGGCAGGCGGATGCTTAGGACGATCGCCTCCATCTGCTCCGTCCAGGTGGTCGACAGCTCGAAGCCCGGCACTCTCGAAGCCAGCATCCGCGCCACCTGGCCGAAGGGCACGGCCACCGTGCCCAGCGAGACGGCGGCGACGAGCGCCGCTATGAGGGCCAGGGCAAGAATGCCGAGGATGCCCAGGCGCTGCCAGCGACGTCGCCCTTGTCTCATCCGCCTGCCTCACGCGCCATTAGAGCAGGGTACCTGATCCGCCCTAGTCGAACAACTCCGGATGTATCAGGCGTGCCAGACCTTCGATGCCTTCGGCTACCCGAGGGCCAGGCCGGCTGATCAGGTTGTCATCTATGCCGTACACGCTTCCCCCCTGCACAGCGGCGATGGCGTCCCAGCCTGGCCGCTGGGCCACCGATTCGGGGGTGATGCCCCAGTTGGCGTCGCCCAGGATGATCATGTCCGGGTCGCGGGCCACAATCTCCTCGGCGTTTATCTGTACCCAGGCGTTCTGCTGGTCGCCGGCCAGGTTCGTCCCGCCTGCCAGTGCGATGAAGTCGTCGTGCCAGCTGCCGGCACCTGCAGTCCACGGCCTGGTCGGGTCTGTGGCGTCCAGTTCGTAGAAAACGAGGGGCTGCTCTGTTGCCGCTGCCACCGCGTCGGTCACGGCGGCGATGCGCGTCTCCATGTCCGCAACTAGATCAGCGGCTGCCTCCTCGACACCGGCGGCCTGGCCCACCAGCTCGATGTCACGGTAGATTCCTTCCAGGTCGTCTGCCGCCAGGGCGAGCACGGCGATGCCCAGATCCCGCAGCTGGGCGTCTATCTCAGGCACTGGCTCGCCGCCGATGGCTAGCACGAGGTCGGGATCGAGAGAGATGATCAGCTCCAGGTTGCCCTCAGTGCCGGTGCCCACTTTCTGGATATCCAGGGCCTCCGGCGGGTAGTCGGACCAATCGGATATGCCCACCAGCCGGTCGCCCAGGCCGAGGGCGAAGGCGATCTCCGTGTTGGAGGGCGCCAGGGATATGATCCTCTCCACGGGCTGAGTCACTTCGACTTCGACGCCCAGGTCGTCAGTCAGCGTTACGACGGCCGGCTCGGGTGTTGACGTCGGCACGGCCTCTGTTGGCGTCGCCGTTTGCGTGGGCTCCACGTCGGCCGGGGTGCAGGCAGCGAGCCCGACAGCCAGGGCCAGAAAGAGGCCGGTCATTGGTGCATGTTGCTTCTTCACGGTATGTCCCTTTCGCATTGATCAGTCTTGCGTGCACAGATCACAGCCACAAACGGAAAGCCCTCCCCCTCACTCTTCTTGGGGGAGGGCAGGTACTTCTTGTTGCCCTCTCATGCGCCACCCCCTTTCCGCGAAGGATGCTGTGTGCGCCGTCGGAGGCGGGTATCCTGGCTCCGGAGAACGGCTCGCACCGTTCGCCGCTACAGTTGCGGGACAGCGCCGGACTTGGACCGGCTTCCCCCTTCAGGCCCCTCGCTTCCGTGCTTTGGGGCACCTCCGCACAGGCGGTATTCGGTTGTCAGTCCAGTATAGCACCTGCGGAACCGATTGTCAACCGATTCGGCAGCGCCGCAGGCGCTCGCCGCGGCCGGGTCCACCCGCCGCCGGGCCGGAGCGCGCGATCTCGATTTGCGGATCCTGGTCCTCGGTAGTACACTCCCCGCTGTCGCCATGGAAGACAAAGGGGCAGTAGTCATGTTCTATCACCGCCGCACCTGAGGCGGGGCCTTGGGCGCCGGTTGGCGCCCGCGGGCCAGCCTGTACACGCCAGGGGGCGGCGACGTGACCGCGCCCTGAGTTCGGACGCAGTCCGCCTTCGTCGGGCGACTTGCCGCCGCTGGCGTGTGCAGCGGCGGTCTTACGTTGCCCAGCGTCCGATGTCCGGCTCGGCCGGATGGGCGCTCGGAGATCATGTCTTCAGGAGGTAGACGTATGTCCGAAGGGCTGACCCGCTTCTTTGCCTCGCGTTGGGGCATCGTCCTGGCCGGGGCAGTCATCGGGGTGCTGGCTCCGCTGCTCCAGAAGGCCGGCAATCCGCCCAACATGGGCATCTGCGTGGCCTGCTTCGAGCGGGATATCGCCGGCGCCCTGGGATTGCAGCGGGTGGCGGCGGTCCAGTACGTCCGCCCGGAGATCGCCGGCTTCGTCCTGGGATCGACGGTCGCGGCGCTTCTCTTTCGTGAGTTCAAGGCTCGCTCGGGATCCGCGCCCATAGTACGCTTCGTGCTGGGCGTCTTCGCCATGATCGGCGCGCTGGTTTTCATGGGCTGCCCCTGGCGTGCCCTGCTGCGCCTCTCGGCAGGCGACCTGAACGCAGTGGTGGGCCTGGCCGGCCTGGCGACTGGCATCTTCGTCGGTGTGCAGTTCCTCAGGGCGGGGTACAGCCTGGGCCGGTCGCAGAAGACGTACACCGCCGTCGGCTGGATCATGCCTGTGCTGATGATCGGCCTTCTCCTACTGCTTGTCTTCGAAGTCACCGTGAGCGATAGCGGAGCCCTCTTCTTCAGCGAGAGTGGGCCGGGCTCGATGCATGCCCCGCTGCTGATCTCGCTCGGCACGGGCTTGATCATCGGCTTCCTGGCTCAGCGCACGCGCTTCTGCACCATGGGCAGCATCCGCGATGTGCTCCTGATGGGCGATGCCCATCTCATCAGCGGCCTGGGCGCGCTGGCAGTGGCGGCCGTGGTTACGAATCTGATCCTAGGGCAGCTCAACCCTCCCGCCTTCTTCGGACAGCCGGTGGCCCACTCGCAGCACCTTTGGAACTACCTGGGGATGGCGCTGGCCGGGCTGGCCTTCGCCCTGGCCGGCGGCTGCCCCGGTCGGCAACTCTTCCTGGCGGGCGAAGGGGACGGCGACGCCGGCGTCTTCGTCCTGGGAATGATCGTCGGGGCGGGGCTGGCCCACAACTTTGCTCTGGCCGGGGCGCCGGACCAGGTGGTTGAGGGCGTGAACACAACTGGTGGCATAGGACCATACGGGATGGCGGCGGTCGTCTTGGGGCTCGTGGTATGTATGGTCATCGGACTGACCATGCGCCACGGGATGGAGGCATAGCGAAATGGCTGTCCAGGTAGATGCTCGCGGGCTCTCGTGCCCCCAGCCGGTCATCCTGGCTCGCAGGGCGATCAAGGCGGGCGAGTTCCCGATCCAGGTCCTGGTGGAGACCGTGACCTCGCGCGAGAACGTGCTTCGGGCCGCGGAGAAGCTTGGCTGTACCGTCGCAGTGGAGCAGATGGGGGACGAGTTCAAGCTGACGGTCGAGCGGTGACACGGCAGAAAGGTGCCAGGCGCCGGTGAAGCGCCTGGCGCCTTCGAGGCTGATATGATCTACCTCGATAACGCCGCTACGTCTTGGCCCAAGCCGCCGGGGGTGGCCGAGGCGATGACACGCTACCTGGGCGAGGTTGGCGCCAACCCCGGCCGGGCCGCCCACCGGAGGGCGATCGAGGCTGGCCGCATCGTCTACCGGGCCCGGGAGGCGGTGGCTGAGCTGTTCAACGCTCCCGACCCGCTGCGCGTCGTATTCGGCGCCAACGCCACAGAAGGGCTCAACCTGGCCCTGCACGGCCTCCTGCGGCCCGGCGACCACGTGGTCACCAGCAGCGTAGAGCACAACTCGGTGATGCGCCCGCTGCGCGCGCTCGAGGCTCAGGGCGTGGAAGTGACAGTCGCGCGCTGCTCGGAAACAGGGCTGCTCGATCCGGGCGACGTCGGCGCGGCGATCAGGCCGGAGACGCGCATGATCGCGCTCAACAATGCCTCGAACGTGGTGGGCACGCTGCTGCCGGTGCGGCAGGTGGGACGCGCCGCGCGCGAGCGGGGACTGATAATGCTGGTCGACGCCGCACAGACCGCCGGATGCTACCCGATAGACGTACAGTCGGAGTGCGTCGATCTGCTGGCCTTCAGCGGCCACAAGTCTCTTCTTGGACCAATGGGAACCGGAGGGCTTATCGTCGGCGAGCGGGTGGACGCTTCCCAACTCGCGCCGCTCAAACAAGGAGGCACAGGAAGCCGCTCCGAGCAAGAGCTGCAGCCGGACTTCCTGCCCGATTGCTGCGAGAGCGGAACGCAGAACGTCGTCGGCCTGGCCGGTCTGGAGGCCAGCGTGCGCTGGGTGCTGGAGCGGGGAGTGGATACGATCCGGGCGCACGAGCTCGGGCTGGCCAGACGGCTTATCGAGGATCTGGCCGCGATCGAGGGCGTCACCGTCTATGGCCCGCACGATGCGGAGCTGCAGACGGCGACGGTGTCATTCAACGTGGCCGGCCTTGAGCCCTCCGACGTGGGCCTGCGGCTTGACGATGAGTTCGAGATCATGTGCCGCGTAGGGCTGCACTGCTCGCCCGCTGCGCACAAGACGATCGGCACGTTCCCGGCGGGCACAGTCCGCTTCGGTCTGGGCGCGTTCAGCACAGCGGAGGAAGTGGACAGGGCCCTGGCGGCGGTACGCAGCCTGGCACAGGGGGCGTCGTGAGCGAACCGCAGTACGCGGTCGTTCTTGTCGATTCCACGAGCCACGCCCTGAGGGTGGAGAATGTCCTCACCGAGGGCGGCCTGACGAGCAAAATGATCCCCGTGCCCCGCCACCTCAGCTCCGACTGCGGGGCGTGCGTGCGGATTGAGCTGCATGACGTCGGTCGGGTGCAGAGCCAGCTGGAGGCAGCAGGGGTGGTCTTCGTAAGTATTGAGCCGATCTGAGGCCCCGGCGGGGTATGAGGAACGTGGCGCCTTGCGTGACTGTGCCACAGGGCTCTGGAGATGAGATAGCTCTACAACGCCTCACAGCATGCGGGATACGACCAGAATCCACAGCCCAACCACTGTAACGAACATATACAGTGCGTTGTCGGCAAGCGCTGATAGAGCGCCGGACCAGGCATGGAACAGGACATATGGAGACAAGCAGGGCGCGGCTGCGTAGGCGCTCTTGACACGCGATCGTCTCAATGCGTCCGTCAGCAGGAGCAACCCAACCGGGATCGACATTGGCCAGAGGCTTGCGTTCCAGGTCTGGGAGTAGTCGGCAATCCGGGCAGCCTCCAGGAACCAGGGGCCGTAGATCACTGCCGACAGGAGCAGGGCCGCCGCAAAGGGGGAGAATTCCCTAAGCACCGCCTTTAGCCCGCCGCGAGACCAGACCTGGATGATCCAAAACACAATCACGCAGCTCCCCATCTGAGGTTTGAGCGAGACCAGAAAGATCCCGTAGCAGGGCCTCAGTGTGAAACCCAGGATCGGCAGCCAGTCGATGTTCGCATTGAGCAGGCTGTGCAGCACAGGCGGAGAAAGCAGGAAGAAAACCAGGGCAGCAGCAGAAGCCTTCATCCGGCGGAGGGCTATCACGAATCCCACCAGGCTGACTACAAGAAACAGGCTCCTTCCGGCATCCGGCGAAAAGGCCAGCAAGGGACTCAGGAGCAGCAATCCCCATGGAGCGGTTGCGCTGATGTTGATGCCCCGCTCGCTGGAGTACGGCGAGCCAAGCGAAAGAAGGGTCTCCGTTGCCGGCCTGATCGATTCATACCAATCGACGCCCCCCGGCAGCTTGACGAGGGAAACGGCGATCACAAAGGCGATCGCGACCAGACTGACGACTAGTATCCTGCTCCGCCTTGTTGACTGTGAGGGCATAGCCAATGCAGCCTCCTCAGGGAATCAGCTCGCAGGTTCAACCGGCA